>CAYOHP010000084.1:0-28772 GCA_964403795.1 uncultured bacterium
TCCACTGGTCGTCGGGAGCGAGCACTACGCGGTCTCCAAGGGCGTTCAGGAGGTCCTCCAGAAGTACAAGGACCTCCAGGACATCATCGCCATCCTGGGGATGGAAGAGCTTTCCGAGGAGGACAAGCTCACGGTGGAGCGGGCCCGGAAGATCCAGCGCTTCCTGTCCCAGCCGTTCTTCGTGGCCGAGCAGTTCACCGGTCTGGCCGGCCGCTACGTCCCGCTCAGCGAGACGATCCGCGGCTTCAAGGAGGTGCTGGCCGGGGTGCACGACGGCGTCCCCGAGCAGTGCTTCTACATGAAGGGCGGGATCGAAGAGGTGCTGGAAGCGGCCGAGAAGGCCAAGAAGGCTTCGTGAACCGATGTCCGAGACCCTGCACATCGAGATCCTGACGGCGACCAAGACCGCCTTCCGCGGGGATGCGGCCTGGATCGAGGCCAAGACCCTGGTGGGGCGGGCCGAGGTCCTGCCGGGACATGCCGACATGATCGCGGTGCTCGACATCGGGCTGGTGAAGCTCTGCTTCGGCCATGACCTCTCCTATTCGGTGGCGGTCCACGGCGGGGTCATGCAGGTCTCCAAGGACCGGGTGCTGATCCTGGCCGAGGAGGCCGAGCATCCCAAGGACATCGACGCCGAGCGGGCCAAGGCCGAGCTGGCCGAGGCCAAGCGGGAGCTGGAGCAGGGAACCGCGGCGGCCACCGACCGCTTCGTCCGGGACAAGCTCCAGGCCGAGGCGAGGCTGGGCGCCTTCGAGTCCTACCGGGACCACAAGAGCCGCGGCGGGGGTTCCGCCGGGAAGGGAACAGCGCCATGAAGTTCGGCGGCGGCGGCGGCATGAAAGACCTCGAGAAGATGATGAAGCAGGCCCAGAAGCTCCAGAACGAGATGCTCTCGAAGCAGGGCGAACTCGAGGGCAAGGAGTACGAGGGGTCGGCCGGCGGAGTGGTCAAGGCCGTGGTCTCGGGCAAGTTCGAACTCCGGAAGATCACGATCGACCCGGCCGCCGTCGATCCCGACGACGTCTCCGAGCTCGAGGAGATGGTCCAGATGGCGGTCAACTCCGCCATCCAGGCCGCCCGCGACGAGCAGGAGAGCCTGATGAAGAGCCTGACCTCCGGGATGCCCGGCTTCGGGTTCTGAGGAGCGCGGGAGAGCCGTGGCGTCGGCCTACCCGGGAGCCCTGGCCCGACTCATCGACGAGTTCCGGCGGCTACCCGGGATCGGGGCCAAGTCGGCGGAACGCCTGGCCTTCTTCAGTCTGAAGCGACCTCCGGCCGAGGTCGAGGCCTTCTCCCGGGCGCTGACGGCCTGCGTCGCCGAGGTCCGCCCCTGCCCCCGGTGCTTCTGCCTGGCGGAAGAGGACCGCTGCGGGATCTGCGACGACCCCCGCCGCGATCGCTCCCGGGTCTGCGTGGTGGAGGGCCCTCGCGACGTCTTCGTCCTGGAGCGCTCGGGCGCCTGGCGGGGCCTCTACCACGTGCTCGGCGGCCTGCTCTCGCCGCTCGACGGGATCGGTCCCGAGGACCTCCACCTCGCCGAGCTGATGGCGCGGGCCGGGGAGGGAATCACCGAGCTGGTGTTGGCGCTCCCGCCCTCGACCGAAGGCGAGGCCACCGGGGCACTCCTGGCGCTGGAACTCGAGGGGAGTCCGGTCTCGGTCACCCGGATCGCCTACGGCCTGCCGGTCGGGGCCGAGCTCGAGTTCGCCGATCCGGTCACCCTGGCCAGGGCCCTGGAAGGCCGCCGGGGGATCTGATCGGGCCGCGGGCCCCGGTCGGCCCGACCGGAGCGAGGCCGGTCGACCGCGCTCCATCCGCACCGGACGGGCCCTCCCGGGCCGGGTCGCGTCGGGTCTGGGGAGCGGCTTCGGGAGCTTCCCGTCGCCCGGTACGCTCGGCTCCATCTTGGTCCAGCCCAGCGACCCGGCTTTCTCGTTCCTCACCCTGGGGGTCGGCAACGCCTTCTCGGCGAGGAACTACACCTTCTGCCTGGCGCTCTTCGCCGAAGGGCGCTGGCTGCTGGTCGACTGCCCGCACCCCATCCGGAAGATCATGTCCGAGGGCGCCGGCAAGGCGGGGCTCGGCCTCGACATCGCCGACCTCTCCGGGGTGGCCCTCACCCACCTCCATGCCGACCACGCCTCGGGCCTCGAGGACCTCGCCTTCTGGTCGGTCTTCGTGCTGGGCAAGCGGGTCCCCCTGCTCGCCCATCCCGACGTCTCGGAGCGGCTCTGGGAACACCATCTGAAGGGAAGCATGGAGCCGACCCGGCCCTGTCCGGACGCCGACTCCGGGAAGACCCGGGCCGAGGACTATCTCGACCTGATCGACCTCTCGCTGGAACGGAGCGTGGAGTACGGGCCGTTCTCGGTGGAGTGCCGGTTCACCCTCCATCCCATCCCGTGCACCGCCTTCCGGATCAAGGCCGGTGGCCGCACCTTGGGGATCAGCGCCGACACGGCCTACGACCCCGGGCTGATCGCCTGGCTGGCGGAGGCCGATCTGGTGATCCACGAGGTCGGTCCGCCGCTCCATACGCCCTACGAGAAACTGATGCAGCAGCCGGCTTGGATCCGGGACAAGATGCGCCTGATCCACTATCCCGACTCGTTCGATGTGGAGGCGAGCGAGATCGAGGTCCTCCGGGAAGGCCGCTTCCACCGGGTCTGACTACATCCCGAGCAGGCTCCCGTCCGGCTCCATCGCCACCTGGGGACTCGCACCGCCCTCCGCGGGCAGGGCCAGGCTGACCTCGGGCGTCGCCAGCAGCCGGAGCCCCATGGGACCGGAGAGCTGCTCCAGGTATCCGGGGTCGACGGCCTCCAGGCGGATCGGCGTCACGCCCCCATTGGCCGACCGCAGGCGTCCCTCGGCCACCTTGCGAGCGAGGAAGCTCCCGCCCGTCACCTCGATCTTGTAGTGGCTGGCGGCATCGTCCATGAGGAACGCCACCGGACGTCCGAGGTCGGGGTCCAGGACCGCGAAGCCGTTGGCGGCATAGGTGCCCCGGAACTGCACTCCCCGGTGGGTGGTCTGCTTGGTGAACCCGCCCGCGAAGTCGACCCGCAGGAGCTTGCCGGTTCCCAGGGAGCGGGGCACCTGCATCGCATAGGTGATCGGCTCGCGGGTCCACATCAGGCCGGTCAGTTCGGGTCGGTCGTCCGGGTAGCGGCGGAACAGATCGGGGCCGAAGACGGTCCCCTGGAAGCGGGCCGCGGCGCCTTCCCCGATCACGGGGAAGAACTGCGCCACGTTCCAGGCCATGGCCCATTCCGGACTGCCTTCCGGGTACTCCCGTCCCGGAGCGAGACCCAGGGCGGTCTCGTCGAGGCGGCCGTCGGCGCCGACCGGGAGACCGCGCTCCCCGATCCGGAACGAGACCCGCACCTCCTCGAGATCAGCTACCCGTCCGGCCCGGGCCTCCTCGTAGCCGGAGGCGGCGTCGGGTCCCCGGGTGCCCCGGCCCCGGATCACGGCGGTGAGCCGCGCCCCCCGGGCATCCGCCTCGGCCACCGAGAAGCGGTACTCCAGGTCCCCTCGGCTCACGCTCGGACCCTGGGCGGGTCGGGACTCCTGGACCACCCGGTAGGTGAAGATGTCCCCGGCGGTGAACCGGTACCGGAAGGCCGGTTCGGCCGCCGAGACGCACCCGGTGGCCAAGGCCCAGGCGGCCAGGAAGGTGGCGGCCCCGACGGCTCCTCGCGGCAGGTCCGGGGCGCGGCTCCCCGCCTTCCCCCTGCGGCCACTGGAGTTCACGCACTGCGGATACCTGGGTTCACGGGGCAAGTCGGTCCTCCTCGGAGATGGGCCCGGGATCTGGCGTGGGGTCCCGGATCGAGACGGTCGGGTCGGGGCAGGGGGGAAGGCCGCAAAGCGCGTGCCGGAGTGCCGGAGGCAGGCCATTGCCGGGGCGCGGCCGGCCCATGCTATAGTCGGGCGGTCCCGGCTCCCGGTCGGGGCGATCCGCTCCAGGAGCGGTTCTCCAGTGAGATGACGGGGGTCATCGGTGCGTTTCACCGCTCCCAAGGACGAGCTGCTCCACGGGGTCCAGGTCGCCAGCAAGGCCCTGCCGACCACCAGTGCCGAGGCCATGCTGCTCGACGTGCTGCTCGAGGCCCGGGACGGCGCCCTCCAGGTGTTCGCCACCAACAACCGGATCTCGATCCGGCACAAGCTCCCGGCCCAGATCCAGGAGCCCGGTTCGGTGGCGGTGCGGGGCGGCCTCTTCAACGAGCTGCTCCAGGGCCTCGCCTCCACCAACGCCCAGCAGGTCGAGATCGTCACCGACGAGCGCAACCGCCTCTCGATCCTCTCGGGCGGCGCCTCCTACGACATCGGCGGCGACGATCCCAAGGGCTTCCCCTTCGTGCCCCCGTTCCAGGGCGGGGCCACGCTCAACCTCCCCACCCCCGAGCTCCGGGGGATGCTCCGCCAGGTGGCGGTGGTGGCCGGCGGCGGGCTCACCGGACAGACCTTCGAGGAGGTCTCGATCGGGGTCGAGCAGGGCCGCCTGGTGATGGTCTCGACCGATAGCGTGCGGCTGGCGATCCGGCGCTGGACCCCGCCCGAAGGCACCGAGGTCCCGGCGCTCGACCTCAGGGTCCCGATCCACGCCCTCCAGGAGCTCGGCAAGGTCCTCTCCGGCGAGGGCGACACCACCATGCAGGTGGGCGAGGACGCCATAGCCTTCCACTTCGGGGGCACCGAGTTCCGGTCCCGGCTCTCGGATCGGCCCTTCCCCAACTACAAGCAGATCCTTCCCAAGTCCTCCGCCATGCGGGTCGAGGTCGACGCCAAGGCCTTCTCCGATGCCCTGAAGGGCACCCTGCCGCTGGCCCGCGAGACCAAGCAGAAGGTCCACCTCAAGTTCGCCGAGGACGAACTCGAGGTGCTCTGCGTCTCCCCCGACATCGGGAAGGCCCGGCGGACCCTGCCGGTCAAGATCGAGGGCAAGCCGCTGGAGCTTGCATTCAATGCCCGTTTCCTGCTCGATTTCCTGGGTGTGGTGGCGACCGAAAGGGTGAGTTTCCAGGCGACTTCGGCGGTTCATCCCGCCCGCCTGGAACCGCTTGGAGAAGGCGACACCTACACGTACATTGTGATGCCTATCAATCTCTGATACCGGGAGAACATCCATCGTGGCGAGGAAGACGAGAGCCGGCAGCGAGGCCGGCAAGGCCAAGAAGAGCTCGGGACCTTCGCCCCGCAAGGCGTCGGCGCCCGCCCCCAAGGCGAGTCCCAAACTGGCGAAGCTCGCCAAGCAGTTGGAGAGCGAGGACACCGGGATCCGCCTGAAGGCGGTCAAGGAGATCGCCTCCTCGGGTGGCTCCGATACCATCCCCGGCCTGCTCGAGGCGCTCAAGGACAAGAACGAGGACGTCGTCATGGTCGCCCTCCAGTCGCTCGGCGAACTGGGCGAGGCCGCCATCCCCTCGTTGATCGAGGCGCTGCGCAACAAGTCGTGGGCGGTCCGCCGCAACGCCGCCAAGGCCCTGGTGCGGATGGGGCGCCGCAGCCTGGACGCCATCGTCGAGGCCATGTACTCCGACGACGAGGACGTGCAGTTCTGGGCCTCCGAGGTGCTCGCCGAGTTCGGCGAGGAAGGCCTCGACCGCTTCCTCGAGATCCTCGAGAAGGGCAGCCAGGCCAACCGGCTCTGCGCCATCTCGGCGCTCGGCAAGATCGGGTCGGTGCGGGCGGTGCCGGCGCTGGTCCAGCAGCTCGGGCACGAGGCCTGGGCGGTGCGCCGGGCGGCGTCCGACGCCCTGTGGGAGATCGGCGAGCCGGCGGTGCCGTCGCTGATCGAGGCCCTCGACGACGCCAGCTCCGACGTCCAGTTCTGGTCGATCCAGGCGCTGGGCGAGATCGCCGACGCCCGGGCCGTGCCGGCCCTGGTCAAGAAGCTCAAGGCGTCCGAGTCCGAGGAAGAGCGGATCAACATCATCAAGGCCATGGGCGAGATCGCCGATCCCAAGGCCACCGACACCCTGATCGGGGAACTCGGACAGAAGAGCTGGTTCGTCCGCCGGGCGGCCGGCGAGGCGCTGTGGACCGTCGGTCCCGCGGCGGTGCCCAAGCTCGTCAAGGGACTCGCCAGCAAGAACGTCGACGTCCGCTACTGGGCCTGCAAGGTGCTCGGCGAGATGCAGGCCAGCGAGGCCGTGCTCCCGATCATCGAGCTGCTCGACGACAAGGAGTGGTCGATCCGTTCGGGCGCCGCCTACGCACTCGGCGAGATGGGCGACGAGCGGGCCGGCGAGGCCCTGCTCAAGCACCTCGAGGACCCCAACGAGATCGTCCGCAAGAACGTGGTGATCGCCCTGGGGCAGATCGGCGATGCCAAGGCGATCCGTTCCAGCGAGGCAGCGCTCGGGGACAAGAGCGAGTGGGTCCGGCGCTACGCCGCCGAGAGCCTGGAGAAGATCAAGGACAAGAAGTCCGACCCCGCCTCCGGGGGCTGCGGCGAGTGCGGCTTCGCGATCCAGCCCGGTTGGCGGTTCTGCCCGGCCTGCGGCGCCTCCTCGTCCGGCGACGAGTAGCCGACCGGACACCCCCGAGGAGGTCCTCCGACCATGGCCCGCGTCAACCTGGACAGCGTCCGCAAGGCGATCCTCGACGTCCCCGACTTCCCCAAGAAGGGGATCGTCTTCAAGGACATCACCCCGGTCCTGGACCAGCCGGATCTGTTCCGCTGGGTCACCCTCCAGATGGCGGCCCGCTGGTCGGGGGAAAGCCTCGACTACGTGGTGGGCATCGAATCCCGCGGCTTCATCCTCGGCGCCGCCCTGGCCGGGGTCATGGGGCTCGGGTTCGTCCCGGTCCGGAAGCCGAAGAAGCTCCCCAGGAAGACCCTCTCGGAGACCTACGCGCTCGAGTACGGGACCGACACCCTGGAGGTCCACGAGGACGCCTTCCCCAATGCCGCCCGGGTGGTCATCGTCGACGACGTGCTGGCCACCGGGGGGACCGCCCAAGCGGCCTGGAGACTCTGCCAGAAGGCGGGGGCCGACGTGGTGGGCCTGGCCTTCCTGATGGAACTCGGCTTCCTCGACGGACGGAAGAAGCTCGAGGGCGTGGCCGTCCAGTCCCTGCTGACCTACTGATGGTGGGGGGCGTCCCGGGGTCTGGGAAGGACCGGCCTCGGGCCTGTGCGTCGGGGGTCGCTCCGTGCTGAGGACGCTGCCCAGCCTCGACCTGGCCCGTCGGCTCTCGCTGCTGCGCCTGAACGCCGGCTTCGAGGACAAGGGCGTGCTCGAGGGAGCCTCGGTGGCCTATGCCGGGCTGGGCTTGGCGGGCTACCAGGGGAACTCCCGGCCGGGGCGGGTCATCCTGCTCGGACCCAGCGAGTTCGGGTACCTGGCGAGCCTCAGCGAGGCGGCGGCCCGGGGTGCCATGGCGGCGCTCTTCACCCAGCGGGTCGCCTGCCTGATCGTGGCCACCGAGGACGAGGTCCCCGGCTACGTCCTCCAGGAGGCGACCCTGGCCGAGGTGGCGGTGTACCGCTCGCCCTTCCCTCCGGCTTCGGTCCAGCCCACCGTGACCGAGGCCCTCCGGGACTGGCTGGCCCCGGTCGAGACCATGCACGGCGTCATGGTCGACGTCTCGGGCATGGGTGTCCTGATCCTGGGGGAGAGCGGGATCGGCAAGTCGGAGTGCGCCCTGGAGCTGATCCGCCACGGACACCGACTGGTCGCCGACGACGCGGTCCGGGTGAAGCGGATCTCCGACGAGGTGGCGGTGGCGGAGGCCCCGGACGGCTTCCGCCATGCCATGGAACTCCGCGGGATCGGCCTGATCGACGTGCGCAGTCTCTTCGGCATGGAGGCGATCTGCGACCGCAAGCAGATCGAGCTGGTGGTCCGCTTCGAGCTGCCGAGCCCGGAGCGTCGCTACGAGCGGCTGGGGATCGAGCAGCAGGCCACCCGGATCTGCGGGGTGGAACTCCCCTACCTGGTGATCCCCATCCGGGAAGGCAAGAACATGGCGATCCTGGTCGAAGTGGCGGCCAAGAACCAGCACCTCCGGAACCTCGGCATCAACAGCGCCGAGGAGATCGCCAAGTCCCTGGAACGGCGGATCGAGCAGAAGTCCCGGCAGGAGTAGGACTCCCGGCCCGGTCGGTCGCGGCGATCCCGGGAGGGCCGGGATGGGCCTCGATCCACCCCGGAGCGAACTCGCCACCCCGAAATCCGTACAAAACCTCGCAGCCCCGCACGGGATCTGTGCTTCCGGCACCGCGCCCCCTGTAAGATGGCCCGGTGCGCCTGCTCGCAAACGGTCGCTCGCGGTTCGTGCTGCCCATCGGGCTGGCATGGGTGCTGGTCGCGGGCACTGCGCTCGGCCAGAGCTGGGACGAGCTGTTCGCCTCGCCGGATCCATGGGCGCCGGAAGGTGCCGGCTCCATGGAAGCCGCGGCCACCACCACCGGTGCCGGGTCGGCCCCGGGGGCGACGGAGAGCGGGGCCGGGTCCAGGGGGCCGACCGCGGGGGCGCCCGAAGTCGAGGGCGAACTCCCCCTGGGCTCGGCGGCCGCCACCTGGCTCGAGACTTCGGCGGGCGTCATGCACCTGACGGCCGATTACCTGGAGTACGACCGCAAGCACGGCCGGGTGGTCATGAAGGGCGGGGCCTACGCCCGGGACAAGGAGATGCAGCTCTGGGCGGAGGGGGTCGAGCTCGAGATCGGCGCCGGCCGTGTCCACGCAGCCGGCAAGGTGCGCTTCCTCAGGGGGCCCGACGACCTGACCGGGGACGGGCTCGAGTACAGCTATCGCCTCCGGGAGGGCGAGATGGAGGACGTGGTCACCTGGCGGGGGCCGAACAAGGTGGTCGCCCGAAAGATCGTGATCGCCCCGGTGAAGCTGGTCGGCCACGACGTCTACACCACCGCCTGCGACCACGATCCGCCCCACTACCGGGTGAAGGCCCGGACCGGGACCCTCTACCCCGGCGACAAGCTGATCCTCGACAAGGCGGCGCTCATGGTCGGGGACCGGCGCCTGTTCGGGATCGGCCGCTACAAGGCGGGCCTCCGGGAGAACTCGAGCACCTTCTTCCTCAGGCCGGGCTGGTCGCAGGCCAAGGGGTTCACGGTCGACGCCTCCTACGACTTCTTCTTCTCGGGCAACCAGATGGGCCGGGCGCTCTACCAGGGGACCTCGGAGGCGGGGGGCAGCGGAGGGGTGGCGTTCCGGTACGGGGCCGGGGAGCCCAGTGGCGGGGACCTCCGGCTGTTCCACTCCGAGACCCGGCTGCGGGGCCAGGGAGCGCTCGGCTCCCAGTTCCTCGACCAGGCCGCTTCCTCGGCCACCCTCTCGCACCGTCACAAGCTCTCCTCCCGGGGGGCCATCAACGTGAACGCGGCGATGACCCGGAACGACATCCCGCGGGTCGGCCTCAATCCCCTCTTCGAAGGCGTCAACGAGGAACTCACCCTCAACCTCCAGCTCTCCCAGACCCTGCCCGATTTCCAGCTCGGGCTCCAGGTCTCGCGTCGGCTGGACCGGGACGGGGACGCCTACCTGGGGGACAACCAGATCCCGTTCCTGGGGCTGGCGCCCCTGTTCACGTTCTCCAAGTCCACGCCGTTCGCGCTCGGAGGGGGGCTCCAGCTCCGGATGGACGGCTCTTACGGCGTCTACCAGGAGCGCAGCACCGCGGGGGTGTCCCGGGACACCAACAAGGGCGAGCTCAACTTCCAGCTCACCGGTCCCGCCGCCGAACTCGGGAGCACCCGGCTGCAGTGGACCCTCCAGGAGAAGCTGAACTGGTACTCGGGAGGTCTCGACCGGGACTTCATGTCGCTGGGCGTCAACTCGACCACGCCGCTGGGCAAGGAGTTCGAACTCTCCTTCAACTACACCCTGCAGCGGGAACATGGGGAGAGCCCGTTCACCACGCTGGACACCCTCTTCGACCAGCAGATCGCCACCATGTTCCTGCGTCAGCGCCGGGGGAAGCGGTTCCACGCCACCTGGCTGGAACTCTCCCGGGACCTGGACGCCGGTCAGATCCGACGGGGCGCCTCCAGCTTCTTCCTCCACTCCCGGGACGGGGTGCGAACCCCCTGGGGGCTCGGCCTGACCTTGAACTACGACTTCCCCGGGGAGAAAGAGCTCTCGGATCTCGAACTCGCCACCGTCAGCACCAACTTCCGGTTCGGCCGGGGCGACTGGCGCCACCAGCTGATCACCAACCTCGACCATCGCACCGGACAGCTGGCCTCCTTCTCGACCGGACACGACTTCAAGCTCGACGAGAAGTGGCGGGTCCAGCTCGCCACCAACTACGGCCGGGGTGGCCCGGGCGGCGACCTGGAGCGGACCCGGCTGGCCGTGGCCCTGACCCGGGATCTCCATGCCTGGGAGGCCAAGCTGCGCTGGGACGTGGAGCAGAAGGAGGTCTTCCTCGAGCTCTACCTGAAGCACCAGAGCCGTCGGAAGCTCGGGATCCGGGCCGACTACGACCTCGGCGTCGACCTGCACCCCTTCATGGGGGAGAAACTGGACCGGCCCGGTCCCACGCTGGCGGACCTCCCTGACCCGTAGGCGCTCGAGGCTCCCCCTCCGCCAAACCAAATCAGGCCGCCGTCCCGCCGGGAGGTCCTTCCGGCCCGGGTCCACTTGGCCGACCCGTCGGTTCGACGTACTCTGAGATCAGGAAGGCGGCCCATGTGAGGACCCGGAGCGGCTTCACCCTGATCGAGCTGCTGGTGGCGGTGGCGATCATGGGTGGCTTGGTGCTGATGGCCCAGGCCACCTACGTCATCTACATGCGGGACTCGGTCGAAGCCACCCTGCGCAACAACCTGGTGCAGATCCGGGCTGCCATCCAGCAGTTCTACGCCGACCACGGGCGCTACCCCTTCGACGGTCTCGACCAGTTCGTGGATCCGGGTCCCGCCAACGTGATCGGCTTCCTCGACACCGCCTCGAGCGAGCTCACCCAGGGGGTGCGGGCCGGATCCGGCAATCAGTTCCCCACGGAACGCACCCGCTACCTCATGGAGATCCCGGTCGACCCTACCACCAACCAGATCAACTGGCGGGTCCTTCCCCACGACGACGACGAGGACTGGGTGACCTTCGAGGACAGCGGAGTCCTGGCCGCTCCCAACGACTTCTCGGCCGGCGAAGGCAACGGCATCTGGGACGCCGTCGAGGACCTGAAGGACGACACCGGAAACCCCAACGATCTCCTCGGGCCCGATCCCGTCAGCGACCGCTACGGCAGGGGCGACGGCAAGCCCACCCGGGGCGAGCCCAGGGTGGACGAGGATCCCTGGGTGAACGGCAACCCCAACAGCGGGACCGACCCCCCCAACGTCAAGGACGTGGTGTCCTCGAACCGGGACTTCATGCATCTGTGAGGTACCGGCGATGATCCGTTCCCGGAGAGGTCCCTGGCGGGAGCCGGCATGCGCCCGGCCCCGGAGGGGCTGCCGCGGCTTCTCGCTGGTCGAACTCCTGGTCGCCCTGGCGCTCGTCCTGGTGCTCACCCAGCTCGTCTCCGGGATCTTCCAGGCGCCCGTGAACCAGGCCCGGGAGATGGTGCTGCACTCCAACCTGCGGGCCATGCGCAGAGCCCTCCGGGACTTCTACAACGACCACGGCCGCTACCCCTACAACGGCCAGGACGAGTACGGGAACGTCGTGGCCTTCCTCGATCCCAACACCTCCGAGGTCGTGAACGGGGTCCATGACGGCCTGGGCCGCTTCCCCTCGAAGCGCACCCGTTACCTCCAGAGCATCCCCGGGGACCCGACCCTGACCGACCCCCTCCCGATCTGGTCGATCGAGCCCTTCAACAACGACGACGACGTCTCGCCGTTGACCGGCGAGCCGGCCTACGACGAGGATCCCTTCGGCGGTGGCGATCTGGACGGCGACGGCCAGTTCGACGAGGATCCCCCCGACGTGAAGAACGTGAAGAGCACCAACCCCGAGTACCAGGAGCTCTGAGGCAGGAGAATGGCGAACCGCCGGCATCCCTACGTCCCCCGGAAGGCCCCGGCCCCTGCGCCTGCCAACCGCGGCTTCAGCCTGACCGAGTTGATCCTGGCGCTGGTGATCCTGCTCATCATCATCCCCCAGGTGATCCCGCTCTACGACGCCTTCCTGGAGGACTCCAAGGAGGAGTCGCTGCGCAGCCGCATCGGGCAGTTCCGCCGCAGCCTCACGGTCTTCCAGCAGGAGAACGGGCGCTTTCCCTTCCAGCTCTCGGACCAGTACGGGAACTCCACCGACTTCCTGGACAACCGCTTCTCCGAGCTCACCAACGGCGTCCACAACGCCTTCGGCAAGTACGCCCCGGGGCGTCGCATCTACATGGAGGCGATTCCGGTGGACCCCATCACCGGCCTCAAGGACTGGAAGCTGGTCGGGGTCGACAACGACGGGGACGATGCCTTCAACGAGGACTCGATCGAGGTGACCACCAGCACCCACCGGCTCTCGGGGGTGGTCCGGGGCCTGACCACCGGGGTGGTGGATCCCCAGAACTTCGTCGCCAACGACGACGACAACGACGGACTGGTGGACGAGGACCCGGTCGACGTCTACGACGTCCGCTCCCGGGCCCGGGGCTACTCGGACATTTGAGGTTCCCCACCGGAGCCGGGACGCCGGATCGATGAGCCGCTTCGCCTGGATCCTCCCGGGCCTGGGTCTGTATCTGCAGGGTCGCCGGGTGCTCGGGCTCCTCCTCGGCCTGGGAGCCCTGACGGTCCTCGGAGCCGGGATCGCCGCCGATCGCGGCCTGCTCGCCAGCCTCTCGCAGCTGCGGGGCCGGGTCCCGAAGGCCGCCTGGGAGCCGACCCGGGAGGCCCGCCGGGAGAACCGGCGCCGCACCGCCGAGGCCCTGTTCGTCCTGGTGGTCGCGGGCGGTCTCGCCGGACGTCTGCTCGGGAGCCCAGACCGGTAGGACTATCCGCCTTCCGCCGCCCATGCGGCCTGGAGCGCCTGGTCGAGGCGGGCGACCGCCCGGTCGGGGGAGACCTCGAAGAGGCTGCGCAGGTAGCTCGCCTCCTCGTCCAGCCGGCGGCCGCCCTCGACGGTGGGCAGCGCCACTCCCAGGGCCACCAGCTGCTCGACCCACTGGGCCAGGCTGCGACGACGGGTCGGGAAGGTCTCGGGGGTGGTGCGACCGGAGGCGATCTCCTGTTTGCGCTCCTTGGTCAGCGTCTTGAGCGACGGCAGGGCTTCGTACAGGGCACTCTCGAGTTCGGCCCTGGCCCTGGGCTCGAGCCGCTGGAGCTTGCCGAGGTAGAGCCCGGCCAGGTCCGCCCAGGGTCGTCGCTTCACGCCCGGATCCGGGGAGGCCGTCTGGAAGCTGGACTCCTCCCCGGTGAAGTCGCGGGAGGGATCCGAGGGGTCCCGGGCCAGCAACCGGAACCGGTAGACGGTATCGGGCTTCAGGCCCCGGAGCACCAGCAGGTGGTCCCGCTCCCTCTCCTGCTCCGCGTTCTCGACCAGCCAGACCGCCCCGGAAGGCTCCTCGATCCGCATCCGGGTGTCGCTCTCGGAGGTCGTCGTCCACCGGATCGTCGCCCGGTCCTCCTCGCGCTTCACCAGGCGGACCTCGCGGAACTCGATCCCCGCCGAGGTCTCGAGGGGGTACTCGGCTCCGAAGCTGGCGCCGGAGGGATCCGCCGACGAGGCCACCCCCAGCCGGTACAGGTAGCGGCTGGACGGGGCCAAGCCCTCGACCGGGGTACGTCCCTCGGTGACGGGCCCGTCGACCGGGGTGCCGATCACGGCGTCGCCTCCTCCGGAAGGCCGCACCTCGACGAAGACCCAGCCGGGTCGGTCCAGTCGCCAGGCGAAGGTGGCTCCCCTGCTGGTGGCCTGCTTGGAGTGCTCGACCAGCCGGGGCGCGGCCGCGAACACGCCCCGTCCCCGGGCTGCCAGGGCGGCCAGCAGCACCAGCAGGAAGACCGGTCCCAGCACCGCCAACAGGCGCACCTGGGTCTCCCGCTCGGCGAGGTTCCCGTGGCCTCCGGTCAGGGTGGCCAGGGCCCGCACCAGCGCCGGGCTCTGGTACCAGGCCGGGGCCTCGGCGGGAGCTTCGAGGGTCCGGGTGGCGTCGGTCCGGGTAGGCCCCATCGGGACGGTCCGCAACGGACCCGAGGAGGTGGTGGCGGCCGAACCGCTCGAGGTCCCGGTGGCCAGCCCGCGGATCTGCTGGCGCCGCTGGAGCTTCTGGAGCTCCTTGAACGCTTCGCTGGCCGACGGCCGGGCGTCGGAGGCGGTGGCCAGGAGGCGGACCAGGAACCGGTCGAGTTCGGCGGTGGCCTTCGGCTGGAGCGAGGAGGCCGGCCGGATCCGGGCCTCGTCGCCGCTCCCGCCCACCACGAAGGGCAGGGTACCGGGGTGGGGGAGCTGGCCGGTCACCATCTCGTAGACCAGCGCGCCGAGCTGGTACACGTCGCTGGCCGAGCCCACCGCCTCGCCCAGGGCCTGCTCCGGCGAGAGGCGCAGGGCATTGCCGGGCGCCTTGGCGAGTTCCTGGGAGCCGATGTCGGCCAGCACCGCGCTGCCCCGCGTCCCGAATCGCACCGCGGCCGGGAAGAGGGCACCGTGCACGATCGTCTTCTCGTGCATGAAGGCCAGCGCCTTGGCCACTTCGGTGGCGATGGAGAGGGCTTCCTCCAGGGGCAGGGCCCCGGAGCGCAGCTTGGCCTCGAGGTCCTCGGGCGCCAGCAGCTCCATCACGTAGTAGGCGTATCCGTCGACGACTCCGGAATCGAAGATGGTGAGCACGTTGGGGTGGGAGAGCTTGGCCAGTGCCTGTCCCTGGATCCGGAACCGGCGGGCGAGCTGGGGGTCGGCCGCCTTCTCGGGAGGCATCACCTTGACCGCGACCATGCGATCGAGACCCACCTGGGTCGCCCGATAGACGTCCCCGAGACGTCCCGAGCCGATCCGCTCCTCGAGCCGGTAGCGGCCGAGCTCGCTGCCCACCAGCCGGTCGCCCTGCTGCATGGGCCAAGCGTACCCGATCGCTCCCGGCGGATGGCCGGACCGGGCTCTTCGCCGACCTGCTACTTTCGGGGCGAGGAGCCAACCATGACCACCAACCAGGAAGTCTTCGAGCGGTCCCGGCAGAAGCTGCCGGGCGGCGTGAACAGTCCGGTCCGGGCCTTCGGGTCGGTGGGTGGAACCCCTCCCGTGATCCGCCAGGGGAAGGGCTCCCGCATCACCGATGTGGAAGGCCGGGAGTACATCGACTACGTGGGTTCCTGGGGTCCCGCGATCCTGGGGCATGCCCATCCCCGGATCGTGGAGGCCGCCGGGAAGGCTGCCGCCCTGGGCTCTTCCTTCGGCGCTCCCACCGAGCTCGAACTCGCCATGGCCGAGGCGGTGATCGAGCGGGTCGCCTCGGTCGAGAAGGTCCGCATGGTGAGTTCCGGCACCGAGGCATGCATGTCGGCGATCCGGCTGGCCCGGGGCTTCACCAAACGGGATCGCATCGTGAAGTTCGAGGGCCACTACCATGGGCACGCCGACTGCCTGCTGGCTTCGGCCGGCTCCGGTGTGGCGACCCTGGGGATACCGGGTTGCCCCGGTGTGCCCGAGGGCGCGGTCAAGGACACCCTCACCCTGCCGTGGAACGATGCCGAGGCCTTCGAGGCGCTTTTCGAGAAGAGCGGTGGGACCATCGCAGCAGTGATCTTCGAGCCGGTCCCCGGCAACATGGGCCTGATCCCGCCGCTGCCCGGGTACCTGGAGACCCTGCGCCGGGTCACCCGCGCCCAAGGGACCCTGCTGATCTGCGACGAGGTGATGACCGGGTTCCGTCTCCACCGGGGTGGCGCCCAGGCGCTCTACCCGATCGAGCCCGACCTCTCGACCTTCGGCAAGGTGATCGGCGGCGGCTACCCGGTGGGAGCCTACGGGGGCCGGCGGGACATCATGGACCATCTCGCCCCGGTGGGGCCGGTCTACCAGGCCGGCACCCTCTCCGGGAATCCGGTGGCCATGGCGGCGGGGCTCGCCACCCTCGAGGAACTCGATCGGATCGATGCCTACCCCGCACTGGAGAAGCGCTCCAAGGCCCTGGTCGACGGCCTGGAGGCCGAGACCCGAGCTAGAGGCCTTCCCCTGTCCTATGCCCGGATCGGCTCGATGTGGACCACGTTCTTCCGCCCCGAGCCGCCCAAGGACTTCCGGCAGGCCAAGGACGCCGACGTGCCCCGCTTCAAGAAGTACTTCCACTCGATGCTCGAGCAGGGGATCTACCTGGCGGCCAGCGCCTTCGAGGCCGGCTTCGTGTCGCTGGCCCACAGCGAGACCGACGTGGAGCGGACCGTGGAGGCGCACGCCAAGGCCCTGGAGGTCGCCTTCCGTGGATGACGGCGTCCGGGCCAGGGTGCTCCTGGTCTCGCACTGCCTGCTCAACCCGTTCAGCGCGGTGAAGGGGCGGCGAACCCCCAAGGACACGGCCCGGTACGCGGTGGCGGCGGCGGTCGAGGCCGGGGTCGGGCTGCTGCAGCTGCCCTGCCCCGAGTTCACCTGGGAAGGCCCCAACCGGTGGGCCAAGAGCTTTGAGCAGTACGACAACGCCTTCTACCGTCGCCACTGCGACGAGCTGGTGGCGCCGGTCATGGAGCAGCTCGTCGAGTACGTCCGGGATGGCACCGAGGTAGTGGGCGTGATCGGGGTCGGGGGTTCGCCCTCGTGCGGTGCCTACCAGGTGGCCAAGGGCGAGGACTGGGGTGGCTGCTTCGACCCGGCTGCCGATGGGGGGCCCTGGGAGCCGCCTCCGATCGTCAAGGAGGTCGGCCGCGGCGTGTTCCTCGACGCCCTGACCCAGGCCATCGAGGCGGCCGGCTGGGAGGTCCCGGTGGTGGCCGTGCCCAAGGACACCGCCGACGCCGAGACCCTGGAGAAGTTCCGTCGGGCGGTGCGGCTGATGGTCGGGGCCACCGGGGCGCACGGCGCCGACGACTGGGACGAGAGCGAGGACTGGGAGCCGGTCCAGGGCGAGCGGCCATCGCCTTGATGGCGCCCGACGGGTCTCCTTCCTTCCGAGACGTGCCTTCCCCCTCGGAGGTGCCACCGGTCCAGCCCGGGGGCCCTCCGAGGGGTTCTTTCGTCTCCGGGGGAAGGCTGGTCGCGGCACTCCTGGCCGGCGTGGCCTGGGCCGGGATGCGTTCCGCCCCCTGGCCCCAGGTCTGGGCCTGGATCCTGACGGCCGAGGTGCTCTGGATACCTCTTTCGCTGCTGGCGGGCGAGAGCGCCGGGAAGCGGCGCAGCTGGCGCACCGGGAGCGGGTTCGAAGTCCGGCTCGGGCTGGGGATGGCGATGCTGGTGCCGGGTGCCTGGTTCGCCCGGGGGGCGAAACCCTCGATCTGGCTGCTCCTCACGGTGGGGCCCGCCGTGACCCGGCTCTGGGAGTCGCTCTCGGAGCCGGATCCAGCCCGGAGCGGGCTCTGCATGCAGCGTCAGGCAATCCGGGGAGGCGTTTCCCTGCTCCTGGCCTTGCTGGTCTCGGTATCGGTTCCGGGCGAGTGGCTGGGAATCGTGTCCGAGGCGACGACTGTCGGTGGTGGTGGGCTCTGGGAGCGGGAGCCGATCCGGGCTTACCTGGCCGCGGCGCTCTACTTCGGGGTCCTGGCCGTGGCTCCCTGAGCCGATCACCCACTGTCGCCCGAATAAAATCTGTCCGACACTATTGCCCCTGATTTTGGCATTCCGGTAGGCTTCCCGGACCGCCGGTTCGCCGGTGGCAGCCCCGGGGGAGGGGGATTCCACGACGGAGTTCGCCGTGGTGTCCTGTTCCCTCTAAACTTTCTGTGGCACCACTACCGATAGTGGTGTCAGCAGGGAGTTGGGGCGAACGACCACAACATTTGCGGGTAGGACCTTGACGGGTCGGGATCCGGGGCTATACACAAGACAGCCCCAATGGACCGGGGATTTGTCAGGGTTCAGGAGACGAAGGGCAGGGGCCTCCAGTGAAGATCGACCGCCGTTTCACCGTTGCCGGCAAGGATCCGCTCGCGAACATCCCGTTCGAGGAACGTTCGTCCGAGATCCGTAACCCCGACGGGTCGGTGGTCTTCCAGCAGGTGGGCATCCGGGTGCCCTCCCACTGGTCCCAGGTGGCCACCGACATCCTGGCCCAGAAGTACTTCCGCAAGACGGGGGTGCCCGGCACCGGGGGCGAGACCGACGCTCGCCAGGTGTTCGAGCGCATGGCCGGGTGCTGGACCCACTGGGGCCACGAGTACGGCTACTTCGAGAGCGCCGACGACGCCCAGACCTTCAAGGACGAGCTGGTCCACATGCTGGCGAAGCAGGTGGCGGCCCCCAACTCGCCCCAGTGGTTCAACACCGGGCTGCACCACGCCTACGGCATCACCGGGCCGGCCCAGGGTCACAGCTACGTGAACCCGGTGACCGGGGCGCTGGAGCGCTCCGCCACCGCCTACGAGCGGCCCCAGCCCCACGCCTGCTTCATCCAGTCGGTCAAGGACGACCTGGTGGGCGGCGGCGGCATCATGGACCTCTGGCGCCGGGAGGCCCTGCTCTTCAAGTACGGCTCCGGCACCGGCACCAACTTCTCCGAGCTCCGGGGCGAGGGCGAGCCCCTCTCCGGCGGCGGCCGTTCCTCGGGCCTGATGTCGTTCCTGAAGATCGGCGACCGGGCCGCCGGCGCCATCAAGTCGGGCGGCACCACCCGGCGGGCGGCCAAGATGGTCTGCCTCGACCTCGACCACCCCGATGCCCTCTCCTTCATCGACTGGAAGGTCGTCGAGGAGCAGAAGGTGGCGGCCCTGGTGGCCGGTTCCAAGGCCTGCAAGAAGGCCGTTGCCGGTCTCGAGGCAGCGTTGGCGCCGGTCGACGGCTCCAAGGTCGAGGCCGACCCCAAGAAGAACAAGAAGCTGGCGGAGGCGATCCGGGCGGCCCGCAAGTCGGCGGTCCCCGAGGCCTACATCCAGAAGGTCCTCGACTGGGCGCGCCAGGGCCACGGCCCGATGGAATTCCCCGAGTTCGACACCGACTGGGGCAGCGACGCCTACTACACCGTCTCGGGCCAGAACTCGAACAACTCGGTCCGCATCCCCAACCGCTTCTTCGAGGTGATGGAGCGGGACGGCGAGTGGAACTTCGTGCGCCGCACCGACGGCAAGATCGCCGCCAAGAAGCCCGCTCGCGAGGTCTGGGAGCGGATCTCCCGGGCCGCCTGGGCCTCGGCCGACCCCGGGGTCCAGTACGACACCACCATCAACGAGTGGCACACCTGCCCGGTGGACGGAGCGATCCGGGCCTCCAACCCGTGCTCCGAGTACATGTTCCTGGACGACACCGCCTGCAACCTGGCGTCGATCAACCTGGCGCTGTTCCTGGGCGACGACGGCCGGTTCGACGTCGAGGGCTTCCGCCACGCCTGCCGGCTGTGGACCGTGGTGCTCGAGATCTCGGTGTTGATGGCCGCCTACCCCTCCGAGGAGATCGCCCGGCGGAGCTGGGACTACCGGACCCTGGGCCTCGGCTACGCCAACCTCGGCACCGTGCTGATGCGGATGGGCCTGCCCTACGACTCCGAGGAGGGGCGGGCGATCTGCGCCGCCATCACTGCGGTGATGACCGGGACCGCCTACGCCACCTCGGCCGAGATGGCCGGTGAACTCGGACCCTTCAACGCCTTCCCCAGGAACCGGGAGGCGATGCTGCGGGTGATCCGCAACCACCGGCGGGCCGCCTACGATGCCCCGGCCGGGGAGTATGAGGGCCTGACGATCCGTCCCCATGGGATCGACGCCCGACGCTGTCCGGCGTACCTCGTGGAGGCCGCCCGGGCCGACTGGGACCGGGCCCTCGAACTCGGCACCAGGAACGGCTTCCGCAATGCCCAGGTCACGGTGTTGGCGCCCACCGGCACCATCGGCCTGGTGATGGACTGCGACACCACCGGGATCGAGCCCGATTACGCGCTGGTCAAGTTCAAGAAGCTCGCCGGCGGGGGCTACTTCAAGATCGCCAATGGCTCGGTCTCCGACGCCCTGCGTACCCTCGGCTACCGCCGTGACCAGGCCGAGGACGTGGTGGCCTGGCTCAGGGGACGCGCCACCCTGAAGGGCGCTCCCGGGGTGAACCACGAGACCCTGGCCGCCAAGGGTTTCGGACCCGACGTGCTGCGCCGGGTGGAGAAGGCCCTGGAGGATGCCTTCGACATCCGCTACGCCTTCAGCCGCTTCGTGCTCGGCGACGAATTCCTGACCGGGACCCTGGGGATCGCCCGGGACCGGCTCGAGGACCCGGGCCTCTCGGTCCTGAAGGAGATCGGCTTCAGCCCGGCCGAGATCGACGCCGCCAACGACTATTGCTGCGGGACCATGACCGTCGAGGGCGCTCCCCACCTGAAGGCCGAGCACCTCCCGGTGTTCGACTGCGCCAACCGGTGCGGCAAGCGGGGCACCCGCTTCATCGCGGTGGGTGGCCACATCGAGATGATGGCGGCGGCCCAGCCCTTCCTCTCGGGCGCCATCTCGAAGACGATCAACATGCCGAGCGAGGCCAGCGTCTCCGAGGTCGGGGACGCCTACTACTCGTCGTGGCGGGCCATGCTCAAGGCGGTGGCCCTGTACCGGGACGGCTCCAAGCTGAGCCAGCCGCTCTCGGCCCTCTCGGATCTCGATCTCGCCGAGGTGGAGGAGGCGGAGACCCCGGCGGCCAAGGTCGAGAAGCTCGCCGAGCGGCTGGTGGTGCGCTACCTCTCGCAGCGGCGCAAGCTCCCCGACCGCCGCCGCGGCTACACCCAGAAGGCCCGGGTCGGCGGCCACAAAGTCTACCTCCGGACCGGCGAGTACGAGGACGGCTCGGTGGGCGAGATCTTCGTCGACATGCACCGGGAAGGAGCGGCCTTCCGGAGCCTGATGAACTGCTTCGCGATCGCCATTTCTCTCGGGCTCCAGCATGGGGTGCCGCTCGAGGAGTACGTCGACGCCTTCACCTTCGTGCGCTTCGAGCCCAACGGGATCGTCACCGGCAACGACCGGATCAAGATGGCCACGTCGGTCATCGACTACATCTTCCGGGAACTGGCCGTGTCCTACCTGGGTCGGACCGACCTGGCCCACGTGGCCGCCGAGCAGGTGGACCTCGACGGCACCAAGAACGTCCGCGACGAGTACGCCGAGGCGGGGGCCGACGGCGAGGAGGCGATCGACGAGCAGGCCGAGGCCGCGGTCGGCCAGGACGGCTTCGGTTTCTCCCGGGGCCTCACCCTGGTCTCCTCGTCCCGGGCCCAGGGCGCGGGGGGCGGAGCGCCGGCGGCGGCCATCTCGCTGGGAGCCTCCCGGGGACGCTCTATGCAGGAGGCCAAGGCCAAGGGCTACGAGGGCGATGCCTGCCCCGAGTGCCTGCAGTTCACGCTGGTGCGCAACGGCACCTGCCTGAAGTGCGTGAGCTGCGGATCCACCACCGGCTGTTCCTAGTCCCCTGGACCCGGGGTTCCTGACGCTTCCTTCGCCGAAGGGTGTCAACTCGGTGAGAAGTGCCCTCCCGACTTGCCGGGGACGTGTCCCGGGGGTATTCGTTGCTGAGGGACGGATCGATCCTGGGGGTCGAGGAGGCTCCATTGGGGAGCGAAGCGCGTCGGCGCGACCGGGTGCCGCAGACCCATCCGGGACTGCGGGTGAAGCCTTCGGTCCTGGAGGACCGGACCCGTCCTGAGTGCCGGGCCTGGCTGGCCGGGCTGGTCGTCCTCTTCCTGCTGCTGGTGGTCCTGCTCCCGCTGGGCGGATTCCGGGACAGCCGCGTCTCGAGCTCGCTGGCGGGCCGCATGGGCGCCGCCGCGGTCGAAGTCCCGGTCCGCTGATCCGGGCCTGACCCTTCCCTGCCTGGGTTCCTCCGAAGCCCGCTCCCTGTGCGGTTCACCGCGATTCTTTGTGCGATATTGAGAAAATGTTTTGCGAACGCAAAACGTGGGGTGGTACAGTTCCCTCGTCCGGGGGAGGTCCCCGGCAGGCAGTCACAGACCACGGGCAAGACGAGGGAGTCGATCATGAAGGCACAGGTCAAGGGCAACGACGAGTTCCGCAAGATGGCCGAGAAGGCCGGCGAAGTGTTCGAGAAGGCCGGCGAGGAGAGCTGGGCTCTCGGTGTGCGGATGCAGGACGAGTTCCTGGCGCTGGCCGAGAAGCAGATGGACCTGGTGCAGGAGAGCCTGCGCTTCGCCCTGGACAACCAGCGGGAGATGTTCCGCATGGTCCGGTCCAACCTGGAGGCCGGCCGCAAGCTCGCCAAGCAGGGCATCGAGGAGATGGCCCAGAAGGCCAAGGCTTCCGTCCCGGCGGCGTCGGCCAACTGAGATCGCCAGGAACCGAGGAGGGTAGCGCCATGTTCCCCATCGACCCGACCGGGGGGTTGGACGAGCTCTGGAAGGCCCCGCGCCGGATCCACAACCTGATCCGGGTCGCCAAGGGCGAATTCGAGCCCGTTCTCGAGCCGACCCCGAGCCGGGAAGTGGCCCGATGGGGACGGATCCGGCTCCTCGCCTACGCTCCGGTGGGCGAGCCGGTCCGGGCGCCCCTCCTCCTGGTGCCCTCCATCATCAACCGGCACTACGTGCTCGACCTGCGGCCGGGAGCCAGCCTGGTCGAGCATCTGACCGGGCAGGGCATCCCGGTCTACCTGATCGACTGGGGGCGCCCCAACCCCCAGGACCGGTTCATGACCATGGCCGACCACGTGCTCCGGCACTTGCATCATGCGGTGCGGAAGACCTGCCGGGACGCCGGGGTCGATCGGGTCCACCTGCTGGGCTACTGCATCGGGGGCACGCTCGCCACCATGTACGCGGCGCTCCGCCCCGAGCGGGTCGCCGGCCTGGTGGCCCTGACCGCCCCGATCGGGTTCCGGGACGACGGGATCCTGGCCTGCTGGGCCAACCGCGGCGACGTGCCGGCCGACCATTTCCGGCGGGCCTGGGGCAACGTGAGCGGCGAGTTCCTCCAGGGGAGCTTCCTGCTGCTCCAGCCCGGAGCCCAGGCCGGGAAGCTCCGGTCGTTGGCGGAGAACCTGTGGGACGACGGCTTCGTCGAGCGGTACATGGCCCTCGAGGCCTGGGTGACCGACAACGTCGACGTGCCCGGCGACACCTACCGTTCGCTGATCCGGGATCTCTACGAGGGCGACAAGCTGCTCTCGGGCGAGATGGAGCTCGACGGCGAGCGGGTGGACCTCTCCCGCATCGAGGCACCGGTGCTGGTGGCGACCTCGGCCAAGGACCACATCGTCCCCGACCCTTCGGCCTCGGTCCTGGCCGAGCGGGTGGGCAGCCGGGATGTGACCCATCTCGACTTCCCGGGGGGACACATCGGCGTGGTGGTCGGATCGGCCGCCAGGCGCGGCCTATGGCCAGCGCTTACCGAATGGTTGAAAGCCCGCCCGGTGGTCCCGGGCGAAGGACCCGAGGCCGCCGGCCTCGGCGACGGGAGCATCTCGTGAGACTCGACGACAAGGTCTGCCTGGTCACCGGTGCGGGACGCGGGATCGGTCGGGAAACGGCCCGGCGCCTCGCCCGCGAAGGGGCCAAGGTCGCCATCTGGGACCTCCGGGAAGGCGAGCTCGAGGAGGCGGCCGAGGATCTCCGGGCGCTCGGCGCCAAGACCCACGCCGCGGTGGTCGACGTGACCGACGAGGCCTCGGTGGCCGAGGGGATGGTTGCGATCGAGCGGAACCTGGGCGGGATCCACGGGGTCGTGAACAACGCCGGGATCACCCGGGACTCCATGCTCCACAAGATGGAGGTCGCCGACTTCGACCTGGTGATCAACGTGAATCTCCGGGGCGTGTTCCTGGTGGGCCGCGAGGCCGCCCGCCGGATGCGCGAGCAGGGCAACGGGGCGATCGTGAACATCTCCTCGGTGGTCGGCGTCCACGGCAACGTCGGCCAGTCGAACTACGCCGCCAGCAAGGCCGGGGTGATCGGGATGACCCGCACCTGGTCCAAGGAGCTCGCCGGCAAGGGCGTGCGCGTCAACGCGGTGGCCCCCGGGTATACCGAGACCGAGATGATGGCCACGGTGCCCGAGAAGGTGCTGGCCGGGATCCGGGACAAGACGCCGATGAAGCGCCTGGGCCGGACCTCCGAGATCGCCGCGGCGGTCGCCTTCCTGCTCTCGGACGACGCCGGCTACGTCACCGGCCAGGTCCTGGGAGTCGACGGCGGTCTGGTTTTGTAGATCTGCCGAAGTACTCTCTCGCCCGGCGGGAGAGGAACCTTCGCATGTACGTAGGCGACTGGGTCGAACGCATCGCCCGGCTCGAGCCCGGGCGGGAAGCCGTCCGGATCGACGAGACCGGGGAGAAGATCTCCTACGGCCGGCTGTCGGAACGGATCCTCTCGGCCGAGGCCTGGCTGCGCGAGGATCACGGGGTCGGACTCGGCGACCGGGTGGCGGTGCTGGCACGCAACCGGGTCGAGTTCCTGGATCTGTTCTTCGCCTGCGCCCGGCTGGGCGCCATCATGGTCCCGCTCAACTGGCGCCTTTCGGCCGACGAGGTCGGGTTCGTGATGGGCCACTCCGAGCCGCGCCTCCTGGTGGAGGAGGGCGATCTGGCTCCGCTCGTGGCGGCGACCGGAGCCACCCGGGTGGGCCTGCCGGCCGAGGGAGGACCCTGGCTGGGGCGGGCCGGCGAAGCCGGCCGGGACCTGGCCGAGGCGGCCGACGACCTGGCCCTCATGATCCTCTACACCTCGGGCACCACCGGTCGCCCCAAGGGGGCGGTCCTCACCCACGGCTCGGTCCACGCCAACTCGGTGCAGACGAGCCTGTCCTGGGACCTCTCGGGCTCGGACTCGACGCTGACCCATGCGCCCTTCTTCCATGCCGGCGGCTGGCACGTGCTCACCACCCCGCTGCTGCACCGGGGCGGACGCATGGTCCTGGCCCGGAACTTCGATGCCACCCGGACCCTGGACTTGATCGCCAGCGACCGGCTGACCCTCCTGTTCGCGGTCCCGACCATGTTCGAGATGATGCGCGAGTCGCCCCGCTTCGCCACCGCCGATCTCGGCAGCCTCCGGTTCGCGATCAGCGGCGGGGCACCGTGCCCCGAGGGGGTGAGCCGGGCCTTCCTGGAACGGGGCGTCCGCTTCAAGCAGGGCTACGGCTTGACCGAGGCGGGGCCGAATTGCTTCGCCATCTCGCTGGCGGATGCCGCCAAGTGGCCGGCCAGCGTCGGCTTCCCGATCCACGGGGTGCGGATCCGGGTGGTCGACGGGGAGGGCAAGGACGCGCCCCGCGGCGAGGTCGGCGAGCTCCTGCTGCGCGGCCCCCACGTCTTCTCGGGCTACTGGAAGGATCCCGGCGCCACCGCCAAGACCCTGAAGGACGGCTGGCTCCACACCGGGGACCTGGTCCGCCAGGACCCGGAGGGCCGGGTCTCGATCGTCGGGCGCTCCAAGGAGATGTTCATCTCGGGGGGGGAGAACGTCTATCCCGCCGAGATCGAGCGGGTGCTGCTCACCCATCCCAAGGTGAAGTCGGCAGCGGTGGTCGCCATGCCCCACCCCAAGTGGGGCGAGGTGGGCCGGGCCTTCCTGGTGGTGGAGGGCGGCGAACTCCCCACCTCCGAGCTCGAGGAGCACTGCCGGGCGGCCCTGGCCCGCTACAAGGTCCCCAAGCGCTTCGAGGTGCTCCCCGCCATGCCGCTCACGGCCTCGGGCAAGATCGCCAAGGAAGAGCTGCGCAAGCGGCCGGTGGAGTAGGCCTTCACTTGCGGCGGGGGGAGCGCTTGGCAGCCTTCCCCTGAGCGGACTTCCGGGCGTCGAGCTCGCGACGGAGGGCCCGGAGTTCCTCCTTCAGGGCTTCGGCGTCGTCGTCGCCGGAGGTGGCGGCCGGCTCGGCAGCCGGTTCCGACGGAGGCGGAGGAGCCGAGGGAGCCGGGGAAGGGGGCGCGGCACCCGGCATCCCGAACCCCCAGGGCGAGGCGAAGGCGCCGAAGGGACCCATCGAGAGGGCCATCTGGCGCTGGCGTTCCATGCCAGCCACCATGGCCTGGAACTGCTGGATGGCGAGCGGGAAGTACTCCTTCAGGAACCGGGTGGAGAGCCCGGCGTCGGCCCGCACCAGGAAGTGCAGGAAATCGGCGGTCAGGATCGAGGCGGCCAGGCCCCGCTCGCTCTGGATCAGCAGGAGCAGGGTCTCGACGGTCACGTCCTCGGAGGTGTCGACTTCCTGGACCCGGATGTCCCGGCCCGAGCGAACCAGGTCGAGCAGTTCCTCCTGGGTGACATGGCAGGAGCGCTCGGTGTCGTAGAGGCGCCGGTTCTTGTACTTGCGGATCACCAGGATGCCCTTCACGGGTCCCCTCTCGGTAGCGACGGTTCTGCAAATGCAACCCTAGTGTTGCGGATGCAAAATGGCAAGGGGTAGACTGCGCCGCCGGTTCCGACCGGGTCCCCGACCGGGAACCCGGCAACGTCCGGAGAGGCGAGCACGATTCCGATGAACCCCTTCGAGATGCAGAAGAAGATGTACGAGGAGTGGGAGAAGAACCTCGGCAAGTACCTCGAGTCGACCATGCGGCAGCCCGAGTTCATGAAGCTCGTGGGCCGGAACCTCGAGGCCACCCTGGACCTCCAGGGCGCCGTGAAGGGCCACCTGCAGAAGGCCCTGAAGACCCTGGCGATCCCGACCGAGGCCGAGCTCGAGGGTCTCTACCGGACCGTGAACCAGCTCGAGACCAAGGTGCTCGACCTCGAGGAGGCGCTCGAAGACCTGCGCGATCGGGCCGCCGTCAAGCCCGCTCCCAAGGCACAGGCCAAGCCCGCCGCCGAGGCTGCCCCCGAGGTCCCCGCCGAGCCGGCCTCCAAGGTCTCCGCCAAGCCCGCCGCCAAGCCCGCCGCCAGGCCCGCCGCCAAGACCCCTGCGAAGTCCGCTGCCAGGACCCGGACCACCCGGTCCCGCAAGGCCACCCGGTGACGCCCTCGGGGGCAGGTCCGCTCGAGGACGCCGAGATCGCGGCGGCGCTCGCCGAGTACCGGCGGTTCTCCGAGTTCCTGGCGGCCACCCCGGCCCTGGCGAAGCTTCGGGAAGAGGCCCGGACCAGGATCGGACCCACCCCCCGGGACCTGCTCTTCCACGAGCACTCGGTCTCGCTCTACCGCTACCGCGCAAAGCGGCCGGCCCGGGAGGCGCGACCGATGCTGGTCGTGCCCTCGCTGGTGAACCGTCCCTGGATCATGGACCTGCTGGAGGACGAGAGCTTCGTCCGGGCCATGCAGGCCCGCGGCTTCGCCGTCTACATGCTGGAGTGGGGCGAGCCCAACCCGGGCCAGAAGCACCTGTCGCTGGACCGCTACGTACGCGGCTACCTGGGGCGGGCGGTGAAGCGGGTCCTCCGGGACTCGGGTGCCGACTCGCTGGCCCTGGCCGGCTATTGCCTGGGCGGCACCCTGGCGCTCCTCTACACCGCGATCGACCACGGCCGGACCGTCTCGGCCCTGGTCTCGATGGTCTCCCCGGTCGACTTCCACGACCACGGCCTGCTCTCGTGGTGGGCGCGCAAGGAACACTTCGATGTGGACCGGGTGGTCGACGCCTACGGGAACGTGCCCTCCGAGTTCTTCGCCTCAAGCTTCCCGTGGCTGGTCCCCACCGGCAACCTGCGCAAGGCCCGCACCGTCTACGAGAAGAAGGACGACCGGGACTTCCTGCTCCGGTTCCTGGCCCTCGATGTCTGGCTCACCGACAACGTGGCGTTCCCCGGCCAGTGCTATCGCGAGGTGATCCGCCACGGGTACCAGGAGAACGTGCTGGTGGAGCGCCGGGAGTGGCCGCTGGACGGCGGTCCGGCCAGGCTCTCCGACGTGAAGGTGCCGGTTTTCGCCATGGCCGCCGGCTACGACCACGTGGCGCCGGGCGCGTCCTGCGAGCGGATCCGCGACCTCTTGCCCACCGGGGTTCCCTGCAAGACCCGCATCGTGCCCACCGGCCACCTGGGGATCGCCCTGGGCAAGGACCTGAAGGGGACGCCCACCCCGGAGTACTGGGACGAGATCGCCGGGTTCCTGGGTCGGTAGCCGCCGGCGAGCCCCTCGGGGCGGGCTGCAGGCCGGTTACCGGCTTTCGCCCTCGATCCGGGTGGCCCGATCCTCGAGGGTCCGGGACTCCTCCGGCTTGCCCCGCTCCCGGAGCAGGTCGGCGAGGTCCCTGAGCAGGTCCGGGTCGACGTCGCCGTCGGATTCGTCGCGGGCCAGTGCCTCCCGGAGCACCGCCTCGGCCTCGGCGAACTCGCCCTTCTGCTGCAGGAGGACGCCTACGGTCCCCAGGACGTAGATCGTGTCGTCGTCCTCGCGCCCCAGCGCCGCCTCGATCCGGGCGTGGGCCTGGCGGGCCAGACCGAGGGCCTCGTCGACGGCATCGGTGGCATCGGTCCGGGCGAGCACCGTCGCCAGGTCGTGACGGGCCCAGGCCACTTCGAGGTTCTCGTCCCCCAGCGAGCGTTCCCGCCGGAGCAGCACGTCCCGGTAGCTGTCGGCGGCCTCGGCGATCCGGCCTGCCGCCAGGCGCAGGGCCCCGAGGTAGGCGAGGGATCCGACCAGCGAAGGATGGTCCTCGGGCAGACCCTTGGCCAGGACCTGGACCGCCCCCACCGGGGTGTCGGCGGCGATCGATGCCCATGACGTTCGTTTGTCACCTCGGATCACTATTTCCTGCCGGCCGGGATTGTTGGTCCAGTTCTGCCTCAGGGCCCGCTCCAGCTCGTCGAGTTGCAGCTGTTGGCCCCCCAGAAAAAATCGCCCCTCGTGAT
>CAYOHP010000085.1:0-28733 GCA_964403795.1 uncultured bacterium
GGAACTCGAAGGGCTTGCCGCGGTCGACCGAGCTGTCGAACTTCTTCCCGTCGAGGAGCGTGCCCGGGGAGTGGGCCTTCACCTTGGCCCCCTTGGCAGGCTTGGCGCCGCCGCCCCCGGGCTTCTTCACCACGAAGCGGAGACCGGTCGAGGTCATGGTGGCCCCCGGCCACTTCTGGGCCACGATCTTCTCGGCCTCGGGACTGAGCTTGGCCCCACCGAACAGCGCATCCATCAGACCCACGATCATCCCTTCCCGGGGCGGACCCCGGATCCGGATCCCGCCGCCGCCAGCGCCGCCACCCGGCGCCTGAGCTGGTCGGTCGGGATCCACAGGCCCTGGAGCCGGCGCAGGATCCCGTGCTCCGAGAACAGCATGTCGCCGCACCCGACCAGGGTCTCGGCGCCCTGGCAACCCAGGATGGTCGTCGAGTCGTGCCAGCTCGGTACCCGGAAGGCCACCCGCACCGGCAGGTTGTTCTTCAAGGTCCCGGTGACGACCCGCCGGTCGGGACGCTGGGTGGCGAGCACCAGGTGGATGCCCACGCTGCGGGCCCGCGCCAGGAGCCGACCGACCAGGCCCTCGAGCTGCTTGCGCCGCTTGCCCGCCGATTCGACCAGGTCGAAGTACTCGTCGATCAGCACCACCCGGTGGGCCGGAGCGTGGACCGGGTCGATCCTCAAGAGCTCTCCGAGGTCGCGGCAGCCGGCTTCCTTGAGCAGCGCGGTGCGGGCAGGCATCTCCTCCTCGACCAGGTGCCCGAGGAGTTCCATGGCCTCGTCCAGCTCGGTGCGGGGAGGACTGGAGAGGTGGGGCAGCCCCTCGAGCACCACCAGGTCGGTGGCCTTGGGATCGACCAGGTCGAGCTGCAGGCGGCGCGGCGGGCGGGCCTCCGCCAACGAGAGCGCCAGGGCCAGCAGGAAGACGGTCTTGCCGCTGCGGGTGGCGCCGGCGACCAGCAGGTGGGGCGCGGCGGCCAGATCGGTCTCGCAGAGCGCTCCCGCGGGATCGACGCCGACCGGGAAGGGGAGCGTCCCCGGTTCCCCCTGGTCCCTGGCGGGGAGCCGAGGGACGAGCTCGACGGGCTCGGGGTCGGGCCGCGGCCAGTCGAGCCCCACCAGGCCGGTCCCGGGCAGGTTGTCGATCCATGGGGGCGAGGCCAGGGCGAGTTCCCTCTGGAGGTCCCCGGCCGCGCCCTGGAGCCGGGAGACCTTCTCGCCGATCTCCAGCTCGATCGCGAACCGCACCACCGAAGGCCCGATCTGGGCCTGCCCGGAGTTCACGGCCCGGACCCGGATCCCCCGCGCCCGGAGCACTTCGGCGATCCTCCGGGCCGCGGGGACGATCCACTCCGGGAACCCGGTCGGGTCCGGGGAGGGACGACGGCGCCGGACGGCACCGGGCGCCGGTGCGGATCCGGGTTCGGGAGCCGGGTCCGGGCGAGCGGCCTCGGCTCCCGATCCGCCCGGCGGCCCCAGCCAGCGATGGCACTCGGCCCGGACCGCGCAGCGCGTGCAGGTCTCCGGTCCTGCCGGACCGGGCAACGCCACCCCGCTCTCGGGAGTCCAGTCGAGCCACTCCACCATCGAGGCGAGGTGCTCGTCCTCGAGGTGCGCGACCACTTCCGAGAGATCGCTCGGGACCACCAGCGTCTCCGGGCGTTCCTCGCCGGCGTGGAGCAGCAGCGCATAGCTCGGCACTCCCCGGGTCGCCTCCAGCATCCAGTGGTAGATGGCGCCCTGGGCAACGTCGTGGGCGCTCCGGTCGGGAGGCCGGGTCTTGTACTCGACCACGAAGGTCCGGTCCCTGCCGTGGTCGTGCCAGACCGCGTCGGCGGAGCCCGAGAGGCGGATGGCAGGGCGATCCCCGGAGGCCGGGAGGTCGAGGACCATGGCCACCTCCTCGGCGACCAGGGTGCGCCGCACCAGCTCCTCGACCGGGACCCCGGCCGCGGCGTTGGCGACCAGCTGGCGGGTCACCACCCCCAGGCAGACCCGGGTCCGCTCCCAGACTTCCAGCCAACGGTCCCCGTCGGCGCTCTCGAGATCGGCCTCGAGCCGCGGTCGCACCAGATCCCGGTACACCAGGTCCTCCAGGACCCGACGCACCTCGGCCTCGCGGCGCACCCGGGCCCGCGGCTTCAGGGCATGACGCAGCGTCTCGGGAGCCGGACCCAGACGCCCCAGCTCCTCGAGGATCCGGTGGACCTCGGTCCCGACGCCGGCCGCCCCCTCGCTCCGGCCCAGCGTCGACTTGCCGCGTACCCGACCGAACCAGAACAGCCGCGGACAGAGCAGGCTGGTGGCGACCTCGGTGGCGGTGAACCGGACCGGGTCGGAGTCAGCGGAGGGCGACGACATAGTCCGACTTCCCGCTGCGCAGCCTCCAGACGAGCTGCTGGTCGACCAGATCCAGCACGAGACGGTCCAGTACCGCGCCCTCCACCGGGCCGCCCAACCGCTCGGCCGCGAGTTCCGCGAGACGCGCCGCGTGCACCACCTTCAACTCCCGCACCAGCATGCGAAGGGTGCTGCGGAGGTCGCGTCCGGGGCCGGGCACGCCCCCGTGCGGATCCTCGCCCGGAACCGGAGCCCGCTCCGCGGCCTCGGCGGCGCCCCCACCACCGACCCCGGCCTCGGCCAGCAGCCGCGACAGTTCCTCGATCCCTCCCAGCGCCTCCGGGTAGAGCTCGCGGGCCAGGACCTTCTCGTCCCGACCTTCGCTGGCGAGCTCCCGGAGCAGGGTGCGGAAGGCATCGAGGCGCTGCAGGGCCTCCGGGTCGGGGGCCTCCAGGGAGACCTCGGGACGGGCCGCCAGCTTGTCCCACGACTCGCGGGTCTTCTTCCAGGTGGGAGGGGGCGGGGCCGGACGCCAGACCACCAGGCGGTCGCACTCGCCCCGGTCGAGCCCCGCCAGCAGCTTCTCGTAGAGGCTGGAGGCCGAGCGGGGATGCTCCGTGTCGTCGAACACCACTCCCAGGCGGGTCCCGCTCCCCCCCACCAGGAGAGCGAGCCGGGACTCGCGAGGGATCGGGAGTTCGTGGAGGGACCGTCCCGAGGCACGGAGATCGAGGTCCCCGAGCACCGCCGCCACGATCTCGGCGAGGCCCTCGGCATCGAGGGTCTCGGGCTTCGGCGTCTGGGCCAGCAGGCGGGCCCAGCGTTCCGAGAGCTGGCTCCGGCTCTGCACCACTTCGAGTCCCGCCCCCATGGGTGCGGCCTCGGTGGGGAGCCGGGCGACCCCGGTACTCCCGGCCTCCTGCCAACGCCGCCAGGCTCGGGAGGCGTTCTGGTAGAGCTCCCGCGGCGAGGGACAGAACTGCTCCCCCCAGGCCCGGACCTCCCGGGCCGCGAACGGCTCGATCGCGCCGCCCAGGCGCAAGCGCAGCAGGGCCTCCACCTCCCCGGGATCCGGATAGGCCAGCACGAAGGTCCGGGACCCGCCCTCGGTGATCCGGTCGAGGTAGCTCTTCGCGAGCTGGCGGGCGTAGTCGGTCTCCCACTTGTCCCGCAGGCAGGAGACCACCAGGGAGACCGAGGGGAGACTCCGCAGGTAGGCGAGTGCCTCGCCCAGGGCATCGATGCCGCTGCGGTGGGGCGAGGACGGGAGCCGCTCGGTCTGGTCGAAGCAGAGGAGGAGCGGACGCGAGAAGCAGGCCAGGTAGGCGAGGGTGGCCAGCGCCTCCTGGGCCCGCCCCTCCTCGTCGAGCGAATGGTGGAAGCCGAGGGTCTCGAGTTCCCGCTCGTCGAGGTCGTCGCCCGAGAGCCAGGCCAGCGCGGCGGCCCGGGAAGGGGCGTGGAAGAGCAGGAAGCAGGCCCGCACCGCGTCGCCCAGATAGGGGATGGCGGTCGGCACGCCTTCGAGATCGGAGAGGGCCAGGTCGAAGAGCGAGGCCAGGGTGGCGAGTTCGGCCCGCTTGTCGACGCCGTCGACCGCCGAAAGGTCGAGTCCGGGGAGCCGGGTCGAGACATGCCCCGCATCGGAAGGTCGCCGCAGCTCGTGCGCCCGCTTGCGGGACGCTTCGATGGCCGGCATCACCAGATCATGCAGCGCGCTCCAGCTCTCGTCGGCCGAGGGCCGGCGCAACCCGTGCACGACCTGCTTCAGGATTCCCCGGTAGCAGGCCTCGGGTCGCTGGTAGACCTGGACCAGCACCACCCGCGCCTCGCCCCTCGCCTGGTCCCGGATCCGCGACAGGAGATGGGTCTTCCCGATGCCCGGCTGGCCCAGGATCAGGGAACAGCGGGACCGATGGTCGCCGGCCACCCGGCGGGTGGCGGCCAGGATCTCCTCGGCCACCGAGGCATTCAACCCGGGCAGGTCGGCGGCCGGATCCACCCGCTCGCCCGCCTCGCAGATCGAGAGTTCGAAGGGATCCCTCGGCACCGAACTCATGGCCCGATCCCTCCCGCCTCGACCAGGGCCACGAAGTAGAGGAGTCCCTTCACGGGGTCCTCGATCCCCTCGCCGCGGCGATCCCGGCCCAGGAGCTGGGGATCGGCCAGGGGCTCGAGCCGCACCCTTCCCTGGGCCCGCAGGCGCCGCAGTTCGCCGGCCAGCGCCGCGGGACCGGCCAAGCCCAGGTCGGTGGCCAGGGCATGGATCTCGACCAGCCTGCGATCGCCGCCCAGCCGGCGCAGGGCGGAGAGCACTCGCGACGGTTCCTGGGCCGAGGGCGCGGCTTCGCGGGGGACCTCGGCCTCCGGACCGCGGGGAGGCGAGCCGACCTGGCGGGTCGCGGCCGCGCCGAGCAGGACCTTCACCCAGCGACCCGGGATGCGGGCCCGATCGCCGAGCCCCCGGGCCGCGAGCGTCAGGAGCGCGTCCCGGCCTTCCCCCGAGGCGATCAGGCGGGCCCCCCGACCCGCGATGCGACGCACCACCGCGCCGGACGCGACCAGCCGGTCGAGCCCGGTCCGGAGCGCCCGCGAAGAGCCGGACCTGCGGCAGGCCGTCAGGAAGCCGGACTCGGGGAGACCGACCTCCCCGGCGGCGAGCAGGGCGAGGAGGCCGCGGGCCAGCAGGGTCTCGTCGGGAACCCGCCCGGGGGCCATGGTCGCGTCTCCCCTCGCTTGCCGAGCGAGGGTACCAGAGACGTGTACAGTGCGGACGGCGAGCGAGGGGAACCCGGATGGACAGCGCACAGATCCTGCAGGCGACGCAACTGGTCCTTCGGTGGGTGCACATCTTCCTGGGCATCCTGTGGATCGGGCAGACCCACCTCTTCGGCTGGCTCGACATGGAATTCCATGCGCCGCCTGCCGAGGGCGAGGACGTCTCCAAGCGGCAGGTCTGGATGGTCCACTCGGGCGGCTTCTACGTGGTGGAGAAGAAGCGCATCCCCGGCGTGGCTCCCGAGCGCATCCATTGGTTCAAGTTCGAGGCGCTCTTCACCTGGCTGACCGGGATGCTGCTGTTCTTCCTCGTCTACCACCACGGCGGCGTCCTGGTCGAAGGCGGGGCCGGGGCCCTGGCCGAACGCTGGGGGGACCAGGGCGATTGGGTCCTCATGGGCGCAACCCTGGCGGTGGTGACGGTGGCCTGGTTCGTCTACGACGGGTTGTGGATGTCGCCGCTCGGGAAGAACGAGCTGGCCGCCACCGCCGCTTCCTTCGGCCTGGTGGTGGCCGCCGCCTGGTGGCTGTGCGGGTTCTTCGGGGGCCGGGGCGGCTACATGCACCTGGGCGCCATCTTCGGGACGCTGATGGTGGCGAACGTCTGGGTGCGGATCCTTCCCGCCCAGCGGGAGAACATCGCCCGGGTGGTGGCCGGCCGGGAGCCCGACGACGAGGCGGCCGAGCGGGCCAAGAACCGCTCGAAGATGAACTCCTACATGGTGTGGCCGGTGGTCTTCATCATGATCTCGAACCACTACCCCGCGACCTACGGCTCGGCCGACAACTGGCTCGTGCTCTCGGGCCTGGTGCTGGTCGGCTGGGGATTCTCGAAGGCGCTCAAGGTGCTGATCGGCTGAGCCTGGGCCGGGGCCGGGGCCTGCGCCGGGACCCGGGGACCATCCGGGAGTTCGACCCAGAAGACCGAGCCCGCCGGCTCGCGGCTCGCCACCCCCACCGCGCCCCCCTGCGAGACCACCAGGTGCTTCACGATGGCCAGGCCCAGCCCGGTGCCACCGACCGCCCGCGAGCGGCCCGGGTCGATCCGGTAGAAGCGCTCGAAGATCCGTTCCCGGTGGGCAGCCGGGATCCCAGGGCCCTCGTCCAGGACCGAGAGGCGCACAGCGCCTTCGCGGCGCGAGGCCTCGAGGCGGACTTCGCCGCCGGCCCGGTTGTACTTCACCGCGTTCTCGAGCAGGTTCCCGAGGATGCGCCGCAGGGCCCCGGGATCGACCCAGGCGACCTGATCCGCCACCACCCCCGAAGCGAGGCGGATTCCCCGGGCCGCCGCCACCGGCTCGATCGCCGCCAGGGCCGCAGCCGCCTCACCGGCCAGTTCGACAGGCTCGGGCTTGAGGGTGCGCTGTCCGGACTCGAGGCGGGTGATGTCGAGGAGGTCGTCGACCAGGGCGGAGAGGCGGCGGGTGCTCTCCACCACCGCCTTCAGGAACTCCGGTCCCTGGACCGGGTCCTCCATGGCGCCGTCGAGCAGCGTCTCGGCGTTCATGCGCAGCACTGCCAGGGGTGTGCGCAGCTCGTGCGAGAGGTTGGCGATGAAGTCGCGCCGGATCGTCTCCAGCCTGCGCAGGCGGGTCACCTCGTGGAGCACCACGATCCGGCCCTCGCTGGCCTGTAGAGGGGTGACGGTGGCGACCAGCCTCCGCACCGGTTCCCCGGGCAGGTCGAACTCCTCGGAGCCGGGACTCTCCCGGGTGGACTCCAGGAGTTCGCGGAAGGCCGGGACCTCGAGCAGCTCGTCCAGGGCGGCCCGACCATCCCCGGCCGGATCCCGGGCCAGGGCCCGGGCCGCGGGATTGGTGAGTCGGACCCGGTCCTCGGCATCGAGCACCAGCACCGCCTCGCCCATGCCGCGCAGCACCGCGGCCAGCCGGTCGCGCTCCTCGCCCAGGTCCCGGATGGTGGCATCGAGCTCGTCGACCACCCGGTTGAAGGACGCGGTCACGCCCCGGAGCTCGACGTCCCCCTGTTCCTCGACGTGGCCTGCGTGGTTGCCGGAGGTCGCCTGCTGGAGGCTCGCCACCACCCGGCGCAGCTGCGAGGTGGCCAGGTGGGCAGCGAGCCAGCTGAGGAAGGCGGCGACCAGGATGCCGGCGAGCAGGCCTACCGCCGGGACCGATTCGAGCCAGACCCAGCTCAGGATCCCGGCCAGGGTCAGGAGTCCGATCGAGACCAGGAAGAGGCGCTCCCGGAGGCCGAAGCGCGACCCGAGCGCGGAGGAAGGTCGGCGCCCGGGCGCAGGGACGGACCCGCTGGGAGGGTCCCCGGGCTCCCTCACGGCCCCGCCGCGACGGCGGTGAAGCGATACCCGACTCCACGCACCGTCTCGACCAGGGGGGCGGCCTCGGCGAGCTTCTCCCGGAGTCGCTTCACATGGGTATCGACGGTCCGGGTGGTGATGTCCGCCTCGATCCCCCAGGCCGAGGAGAGCAGGTCCGAGCGGGACATCACGGTGCCCCTCCGGGTCGCCAGGCTCCGGAGCAACCGGAACTCGAGCGCCGTCAGCGCCACTTCGCGCCCGGCCACCCAGACCTTGTGGGCGTCGAAGTCGACGTGCAGGTCCCCCAGGCGGAGCTGGCGGGTGTCGGGGGCGATCGGCTGGCGTCGGCGCAGGACCGCCTTGACCCGGAGCATCAGCTCGCGGGGGCTGAACGGCTTGGGTACGTAGTCGTCGGCACCGGCCTCGAAGCCGAGCACCCGGTCGATCTCGTCGGTGCGGGCCGAGAGGATGAGCACCGGGACCGAGGCGGTGCGGGGGGCGGAGCGGAGCTGGCGGCAGACCTCGATGCCCGAGAGGTCGGGGAGCATCACGTCGAGGAGCACCAGGTCCGGTGGAGGATCGGCGGCGGCCAGGGCCAGGGCGGCCTCGCCCGAGCCGGCGCTGGCTACCGTGTAGCCGCCCCGCTCGAGGTTGTAGACCAGGGCCCGGGCCAGATCCGGTTCGTCCTCGACGACCAGCACGCGCTCGGGCATTCCCGCCTCCCTGGCGCCGGACTTCGGAACGCGCGGCCCGCGCTCCCCTGCGCCGGACCGGCCGAGGATGGACCGTCGATCCGGTCGCGGGCAAGCCCGAATCCGGTCAGGGACCGGTCGAGGCCCGAATCGTCGCGGGACCGCGGGCGTTCCGTCGCGGAATCGTCACGCGGTCGCTGACGACGCTACCGGGCTCCCGAGACGGAGAGGAGCTGGAGTCCTCGGGCGAACGCCGGGCTCGAACCCGCCAGGCGACCGGCGGCCTCGCGCAGGGAGGGGAGCTGGATCGAGGCGGGATCGCGGGTCGGGACGTTGGCGCCGATCCGGTAGAGGAGGCTGGAGCGGTCCCGGGTCCAGGGGTAGAGGTCGGGGCGGGCATCCGAGGGCACTGCCAGCACCTCGAGGCCGTTCCCGCCGGACTGCAACCGGAGCCCGAGCTTGCCGAGCACCGCGGCGTAGTAGAAGTCGAGTTCGGGGGCCCGGAGCAGGGGCCACACGGTGGACTCGCCCACCCGACCCGAGAGGATCGTCTCCAGCAGTCCCGAGGTGTCGTTGCAGACCCCGAGCACGCCATAGCCGTTGCGGTCGAAGGCGAAGCTGCCCTGCATCCAGTTGAAGAGGCGCATCAGGAGATCGGCAGCACGCACCATCTGCCGGACCTGGGTGGGATGGCGCCAGGCCCGCACGATCCGGTACCCGCTCCAGGAGGCCCGCTGGTCGATGGCCGGTCGCCAGGCCGCGCCCTGGGCCAGTTCCGGCGAAGGGATCCCGATGAACCAGCGCACCAGGGCAGCCGGTCGCTCGGTCCCCGCCTCGAAGAGCACCAGCAGGTGTTCGGCGTGGTTGGCCGGCACCAGCACACCGGGGCCCTTGGTGGCCGCTCCCTCGGGAGCCTTGGGATCGATGCCTGTGGCGAGCCAGGTCGGGACCCGGACCGGGACCAGGCTCTCGCCATGGGGAACCCAGGGATCGATGAAGTTCACGAACATGCGGGCGTCGTAGAGGCCGAGGTCGTAGCGGCCCGAGGCGAGCAGGCGGTTCACCAGCTCGACGCCCTCGCGGACCATGCCTCGCGAGTCGCCGATGGTCACCGGCAGGGGACGCCCGACGGTGAGGTGGTTCAGGGCCTGGGCGAGGCGCTTCGAGTTCACCAGCGCGTAGCCCGGGAGTTCGAGCGGGAAGCTCGGGTTGACGGCCAGGCCGCCCAGGGCCGGCTTGGTCCCGGGGCGCGGGATCTCGTCGGTCGGGACCGGATCGTCGGGGCCGAGGAGCTCGAGGCCGGAGGCCGGGGCGGCCTCCTTGGCCAGGTAGCCGGGGGTCGAGAGCACGGCCTTGCGCCAGCTCTCGGGATCCTTGCGGTGGGCCTCGAGGAGCCTGGCCCGGGCCTCGCCGCCGGGAGCCGCCGGAGTCCCCAGGGCACGGCGATGGTAGTGGGTGGTGGCGGCGGCCGGCAGGGGTGCCAGGTGGTCGAGGTCCTGGGTCCGGACGAAGGCGTCCATCTGGGCCGGGGTTACCGCCCTGAGCAAGGGCAGGATCCGGAGCACCATCGGCCGCGCCTCGGGAGGCAGGGCCTCGAGCCCCGGGTGGTTCTCGATCCCGGGGGGCAGGTGGGCGAGCACCATGGCCCGGAGCTTCTCGAGCAGGGCGTGGCGGGCGGGCTCCGGGAGGCTGGCGTAGGCCGCGCTCAGCGGGACCGAGGGTCCCTCGCGCAGGAAGAGCTTCTCGAGCGACTCGGCCCGACTCCGCTCCAGGCCGGGATCGGGCGCCCGGGCCGTGCCGGCGGCGAACGAGGCGGAACCGACGAGGCCGAGGGGAAGGGCGAGGGCGGCGACGAGGAGTCGGCGGGCCCGGGGAGAGAGCGACATGGAGGCCTCCTGCGAGGTCCCATGGTAACCCAGGTTCCCGGGCCATGGGGCCGCAGGCCGGCTGCGGTCGTCACACCGGCGTCAGGCCTGGAACCTCACAACGACGCGACGGTCGGCGAAGTCGAGGACGGGCAGCGCCAGCCCTGGGTGTCGGGGGGGATGTCGGATCCGCCCCGGGGCTCCTCCTTGCAGAAGGAGACGACCTCGGCCTCCTGCTCGTCCTTGCTGGTCCGGCTGTAGCGGGACGGGTAGAACTCCTGGCCCTGTCCGATGGTGCCCTTCACCTGGCCGCTCACGTCCTGGTTGGTGGGAGCGAGCAGCATGTGGTGGGCGACCTCGTGGGCCACGGTGTGCTTGAAGACCTGCCCGTTCTGCACGTAGAGGGTCATGCGGGCGCTCTGGCCGTTGGTCTCCCAGAGGCCCAGCGTCGACTGCTGATCGGCGCACGGAAGCTGGACGTCGAGTCCGCGGAAGCGCTGGGCCTGGCTGTAGAGGCCGAGTCCTGCTTCCAGCGACTGGAGGGCGGCTCCCTGGGCGCAGGCTCCGCCCACCGTGATCTGGTACTTCTGGGTGAGCGCCTGGACGTTGCCCGCGGGCGGCACCGAGCCTGCCGGCGAGGGCGTCTGCTGGGCACCCCCCAAGGGGTTGGGCAGGCCGTTGGCACCCGGCGGGAGCGACCCCAGCGAGGAGGGATTCATGCCTCCCGGGGCTCCTCCCTGGGCCAGCGCTCCCAGCAACGCGACCAGGGGCTGGCACCCGGAAAGTGCGAGGAGCGTGGGGACCACCAGGAGGGGGAGGTGTCGACGCAAGCGGGACTTCGGGCGGATGGGCATCGGGATCTCCTCGGGCCCGCCCTCAGCAGGATCCTCGCCAGGACCGTCGGCAAGCCATGCGAGCCCCTGTCTCACGGGTCTCTCTGGTTCCAGTGGGCTCGCCCGAGAGGCTCGCGACGCGACCGGTCCGGACAAGACATGAGTGGCGATCGGGCCCCCGCGCACCCGGCACGGAAGCTGCTTTCGGCCTTCCCATGCCGGTTTCGTCCAGCACTCTCCCGGGAGCGACGAGGAGCCCCTGCATGCGGCCTCAGGTTCGTCGCTCGGGAGTCTCGACCCTCCTGGCAGTCCTGGGCCTGCTGCTGGTCGCCGCCACCGCTGCCTTCATGGGCCACGACGCCGGCCTCCGTACCTCGGCCCGGGTCCGCCGCTCCCGGCTCTCGACCCTGGCCGCCCTCCAGGCCCAGAGCGCCATCCAGGAAATGAAGCAGGCCGTCGCCCGGGACGCGGGCCTGGCCGGCACCAAGGTCCACACCGCGATCCGGGAGCGCCTCGGGGTCCACTGGACCCGGATCGACCTGACCGATGCCCTGGCGCTGGCGCCCACCTCGATCGATCCTTCCTGGGGACGTCCCGGCGCCGCTTCCGAGGGCCGGGCCGGAACCCTGGTCCGGGAGCACCGGGCCGAGCTGACCAGCCCCCGAGCCTTCCCCGGGACCGAGGGGCTCGACGAGTGGACCGCGCTCCTCACCCTGTCGGCGGTGGCGACCGTGGGCGACGTCGACCTCTCGGTGAGTCGTCGGGTCGTCGAGCACTTCGAGCTGCGGGTGGTGAGGATCGGGATGCCCCGTCCCTTCGACCAGGTGGGCTTCCTGGCCGGGGACGCCGGGGCGGTGCTGGACGCGGCGGCCGTGAACCGGGACCGTCGCCAGCTGCTCGACGTGGCCGACCGGCTGCTGCCCAAGGTCGCCTCGGCTCCGCTGCCGAGCCTGTCGCCCGAGGCCCTGGAGCGCCTGAAGGCGATCGCCGCCGGGATCCCCAAGCCCGGCGACCGGGAGGCCTGGACCCCGATCCTCCCCGAGGGCCGCTCGCTGCTCGTCGGGTTCGACCACGTGGAGGCGATGCGCCTCGAGGAACTCGACCTGGCGCGGGCCACCCGGGAACGCCTGGCCGACCTGCGCCAGAAGGAGGCGGCCCTGGAGGCGGCCCGCAACGACCCCGGCTCGATCGTGGATCGCACCTACGAACTGGTCGACGCCACCAACCGTGGCCTGGAGCGGATCTGGCTCTTCGCCCGCCAGACCCGCATGCACCCGGAGGGAACGCCCGCCCACGACTCCCTGCTCCCCTACCTCGAGCGGCTCCGGCTCGGGCACTTCCTCTCCCGGGTCTCGCTGGAGGCCGGGTCCGAGCATCCCCTGGTGGCAGCCTGGCTCGCCGGGAAGACCCGTCTCGACGGGGTGCTCGACCTGCGCTCGGCCTCGACCCCGATCGAGCTGACGGGCGAGTTGAAGGGCCAGGTGGCGGTGCTGACGGGAAGGGCCGGAGTGCGCCTCCGGAGCACCAACCGGGAAGCCGGGAACCGGGGAGATCGCCTGGTCGTGATCGCGGCGGGCGGGAGCGTGGAGATCGCGGGCGACGTGCGGGCCCAGGTGCTTGTGGTTCCCGAGGAGGCGGAAGGCGGGGAGTCCGGTTCGGTCCGCATGGCCCCGGGGACCCGGCTGGCCGGATCGCTGCTGGTCCCCCGACCCGGCGCCGGCAAGCTCGAGCTGGGCGGCTGGATCCTGGTCGATCCTTCGGCGGGGGCCTCCGAGCGACCGGGCGATGCGGCCCTGCGCCCCGACGGCGGCGGGTATGTGGTGCTGGTCTCCCCGGAACCCCTGTGGATCGAAGAAGGCGGCGAGAAGTGATCCCTACCCGACGACGCTCCGGCTTCAGTCTGCTCGAGGTGCTGGTGGCCTCGCTGGTCCTGGCCGCCGGCGCGGCCGCCGCGCTGGGCCTGGGGCGGGGCACGCGGGGAGTCCTCGAAGCGAGCCGCGAGTCGCTCCGGCTCCAGTTGCTCGCAACCCGGGTGCTCGAGGAGACCAGGACCCTGGTGCGCCAGGGCGACCTGGCCGACCTCGAGGCCGAGGAGGAGGCGGTGCGCGAGACCACCGAAGGCGAGCTCCGGGTGGCCGCGATCGTGCGCCGGAGCGGACCCGGCGACGGCTTCGAGGTGCGGATCGAGGCCGAGGACGGGACCCGGACCTTCGGGTTCTCGACCCGGGTGGCGGATCCCTTCGCCTGGGATTCGGGCGCGGTTCGGGCCGCCTACGCAGGGATGCTGGAAGACCCGTTCGCCAGCGGGAGGCACCGGTGAGAGCTCCTGCCTCCAGGTCCCGATCCCGCCGACGCGGTACGACGCTGGTGGAACTGCTGGTGGCCGCGGCCCTGGTGGCGGTGGTGCTGGCGCTGCTCTGGTCGGAGTGGTCGGCGTCCCGCCGGGAGGCCGAGCACGCCGGCGAGCACGAGACCCTGCTCACCTCGGCGACCCTGCTCGAGGAACTGCTGCAGCGGGATCTGCGAGCCGGGCTGCCGCTCGTCATGCTCCCCGAGGAGGAGCGGCCGGGCGGCGAGGCCACCACCCGGATCGTGTTCCCCCGCTTCGCAGGGTACGAGGGTGCCGGCGATCCGGCCCTGCGCTACCGGCGGGTGGAGTACGTCTGGGACGCCGAGGCCGGAACCCTGCGCCGCAACCAGGAGGTGCTCCCGCTCTGGGGCCTGGAGCGGGTCGAGTTCCGCTGGGTCCGCGATCTGCCGGGCTCGCTGGAAGTGCGCCTCGGCCCCCCGGAAATGCCCGGCCGCTGCGTCACCTTCCGGGTGGCCGCCCCCCCCGGGACCGACTCCCCGGCCATCTGGCGTGCCGCTCCCTGGCACCGCGGAGCGGTGCCAGGGTAGGCCGGCAGCTCGGCCCAAGGGCCTCGCTCGCCTGCGATCTCCGCCTTCGCTGCTCCCCCGGGATGAACCCGGGGCGCTACAGCGGAGATCGCCACCGCTCCGCGGTGCCAGGGTGAGCGATCACGGAACCTCTCAGAGGTTCTTCGAGTGGTTCTTCAGGTAGTCGACCATGCCGTCGATGTTGGCCTTCATGGCCGGCTTGCCCTGGCTCCAGCCCGCGGGGCAGACCTCGCCGTGCTTGCTGTGGAAGTCGAGGGCGTCGATCATCCGCAGCATCTCGTCGATGTTGCGGCCGAGCGGCAGGTCGTTGACGAGCGCGTGGCGGATCACGCCCTTCTCGTCGATCAGGAAGCTGCCGCGCAGGGCGATGGTGCCGCCGTTGCCGAACTCGTCCCGGCCCAGGAGCACGTCGTAGGCCTTGGCGATGCCCTTGGAGAGGTCGGCCAGCAGGGGATAGTGGATGGCCCCGATGCCGCCCTTGTCCCGGGGGGTGTTGCGCCAGGCGAGGTGCGAGTAGTGCGAGTCGATGGAGCACCCGATCACCACGGTGTTGCGCTTCTCGAACTCGGCGATCCGGTTGTCGAAGGCCACCAGCTCGGTGGGGCAGACCATGGTGAAGTCGAGGGGGTAGAAGAAGAGGACGATCTTCTTGCCGGCGTAGTCGGCGAGCTTGATCTCCTTGAACGAACCATCGGGCATCACGGCCTGGCCCTTGAAGTCGGGGGCCTGCTTGGTCACGAGCACGGGGGACTCCTTCCGTCGGGGGGCCCATGTTAGGAGCCTCCCTTCCCGGGATCAATCCCGGACTTCCCCGGTGTACCTTGGGGATCGCCGTCCCGGGAGGTCCCGGTTGAAGATCGTCTCCGCCTCGCGTCTGGCCTTCCCCCTCCTCGTCCTCGGCATCTGGTACGTGGCTGCCGAACTCTGGCGCATCCGGACCGAGGCCGAGACCGCCGACGAGGTCGCACGGATGACCGCCGACACCCGGGAGAAGGCCCGCCTCGATGCCCGTTTCGAACAGCTCGTCGAGCCGGCGGACCAGGCGCTCGGCAGGGGCCAGCTCACCCGGTTCCGGAAGGAACTGGAGCAGATCGACGCCTTCCTGGCGGATCATCCGCCCCGCACCAGCTGGCGAGGCAGGCGACATCAACTCGTGCAGTCCGCCGAGAACACCAAGGCCCTCGACACCGTCGAAGTCCGCGACCGCTTGCGGGAGGAGGTGGCGGACCTGGCTGCAAGCCGCTCCGACCCGAGGACCCTGCACCGGAGGCGCATGGACCTCGCCTACGCCGAGGCCAACGTCGGACGCCGGGAGGACGCCGAGAAGGTCGTCGAGGACGCCCTGGCGGCCGGATGGGCGAGCCCCGTGACCCTGGAGATCGGAGTGGGAAGGGTCTGGCACCCGGCCGAGGAGGTCGCCCAGTTCTACGCCCTGCAGGGACACGAGGAGCGGCGAGCCGAGGTCCTGGAGCGCTTCGTCACCTGGATCGGGGAGACGGTTCCCGACGGGGTGAAGCGCCGCACCGAGCAGGCCGAGATCCTGGTCCGCCTGGGGGAACGGCTCCTGGCCCAGGGCGAAATCGAAAGGGCAAGGACGCTCTTCGAGACGGCCCAGACCCACGTCTGCGCGGCCCGTCCGGGATCTCCCCTCTTCGCCAAGGTGCCGCCGGAGAAGCGGGAACGCGCGCTCATCTGGCTGCGCAGCTCGGCCCGCCACGCCGTCTACCGTCTCCATGTCCTCGGGACCGGGAAGATCCCCGAGGGCCTCGATCCCACAGGTTCCGGCTGGCGCACCAGCCACATCCCCGAGCTGGAAGCGGCCCTGGAGGACTTCGCCTTCTGCAGCCGCGTCCCGGAAGTGCCGCCGCCGCGAGGTCCCGAGGCAGCGCCGGCAAGGGCGCCCTTCGGGGGATGATGCTAGAAGTCCTTCCGGAGCCCCGAGGTGATCGTGAAGTCCGACTTCTCGAAGCCGGCCGGGGGATCCGAGTCGTACTTGTTCAGGAACCCGATGGTGAAGCTCAGGTCGTTCCGGATCTTCGAGGCGAAGTTGGTCTGGGCCTGGAACCGGTAGTCCCCGGTGCTCACCTCCGGGTAGGCCACCAGGTGGTGTTCGAGCCGCAGGTTCGGCCCCAGGTCGCGCTCGTGGTCGAAGGTGAGCAACAGGGTTCCCTGGGTATCCCCCCGCCCGTTGCTGAAGGCCTCCCTCACGAACGAGTAGCCGAGACCGAGGCTCGTCTCCCGGCGCAGCTCGGGGAGCTTCCACTTGCGACCGAGGCCGGCGCCCAGCGCGGTCCGGAGGTCGATGCCGCCGAGCTCGTCGGCCTCGATGCGGCCTTGCAGGAAGTAGTAGCTGCGGTCGTTCAGGAAGATGTCGAGCCGCGCTTCGCCCCAGGTGCGGTCTGCCGTCTTGGTGGTCTGGTTGAAGGCGGTATTGGTCAGCGCCGAGAGGCGCAGCTTGTCGACCTTGGTGGTGCGGGTGGCCTCGCTGGACACCAGCACGTTGCGGAGCTGGGTGTTGCCGCTGGCCTCCGAGTAGGCGAGGTTCACGTTGCCCTTCCACACCTTCCTGAGCGCCAGCTTCCTGTCCTCGGCCTCGGCAGTGGCCCGTCGCTCGACCTCGGCCACGGTCTCGATCCCCGTCACTTTGGCCAACACGATCGGGATCCCGCCCGCCTCGGTCTCCACCAATGCCGAGCCGGGTTCCTCCCCGGGGAGCAGGGCACCCCGGAGCCGGGAGCCTCCCACCAGGGTGATCGCGTAGCTCCCGGTGGCGGTGATCGAGGCGACCGCCGAGACCGGAGCCTTGACCTCGGGGCTGGCCCAGGCCGAGAAGCCGAGCATGCCGTCGCGCAGGTAGACGAGCGTGCCGGTCACCCGGTCGCCGTCCCTGAACTCGATCCGGTCACCCGGCTGGCCCGCCTGCGAGGCGCCCACCAACAGCACCCAGGCCAGCGCCGTCCGGAGGATCGCCTTCCGTCCCACGTCGCCTCGTTCCTCCCACCCCGGTCGGGTCGGCACCGTACACCCGGGAGCCGAGCCGGTCACCCGTCGGGCTCGACGGGCTCGGGTTCGACCGGCTCGGGTTCGACCGGCTCGGGATCGGCCTCCACCGGAGGAGCCAGCTCCGCCACCCAGGGATGCCCGGGACAGGCCGTGGCCAGCGCCTCGGCCAGCCGGGCCCGGCGCGCCGGTGGCAGGGTCGGGAGCAGGCTCTCGAAGTCGGCCTGGTCCTTGGGGCGCTCCCCGTTCGACTTGTAGAGCAGCACGATCTCCGGGAGCAGCGCCGGGAGCCCACCCCGGGTCCGCGCTGCGCCCATGGGGAGCGGCCAGGCCACCCGAGGGTCGCGGCGAAAGCGCCACTCCCGTCCCGCGCACTCGTTCAGGAGGACTTCCAGATCCCGACCCGGGGGCCAGTCCGGAACGACGAGACCGCGGCCGGGTCGGGCACGCAGTTCGTGGATCGGCATCTCGAGACGCTCGCCGACCGCCCAACTCCGCGCCTTCCCCCCGGTGCCGGGGAGGAACACCTCGAAGGTCCAGCCCGCCAGGTGCTCCCGGAGCGCTTCCTGGTCGTCGCGGGCGACCGCGATCTCCAGGTCGGCGTGGTCCCGGGTGCGACGGCCGAGCCAGAGGTCGACGGCCCAGCCCCCGGCCACGAACCAGGGGCGAGGGAAGCCGGCCATCAGGGTCCCGAGGCCGCGGATCGCCTCGAAGGGATCGCCCGCCATGGCGCTGGCCCGGCCCGCGGCCCGGTCCCCGAAGCGGGCCCGGATCCGGTCGGCCACCCGGTCGAGCGTCTCGGACCGGCGATCGGGATCGGGCCCGAAGAGGCTCGCCTGGGTCTCGACCTCGGGCTCGAGGTGGGAGACCTGGATCCCGAGCAGGCGCAGCGGGCGGTCGCCGCGCTCCAGGCGTTCCCGGAGCAGGCGGCGGGCCTCGCTCCGGATGCGGGCGGTGGCCGCGGTGGCGGTGCGCAGGGTGGTCGCCCGGGTGGCGAGCGAGAAATCGGGGAACTTGGCCTTGAGCGTGATCGTGCGGCCCCGGTAGCCCTGGGCCCTGAGGCGCCGGCCCACCTCGTCGGCGAGCCCGTCGAGCTCGGAGACCAGCTCGGCGTCGTCCCCGAGGTCGCGGGCGAAGGTGGTCTCGGCCCCGATCGACTTGGGTCCACCGCCCGAGACCACCGGCCGGTCGTCACGGCCATGGGCGAGCTCGCGGAGCGTCCGGGCGAAGCTCCCCACCGCGGCCTCGAGCACGCCCACCGAGGCGGCCCGCACCTCGGCCACGGTGCGGATCCCGGCCCGGGCGAGCCGCTCCTCGGCGACCTTCCCCACGCCCATCAGGCGGCCGGCCGGGAGCGGTCCCAGCACCCTCTCGGCATCCTCGAGACCCAGCACCACCAGCCCATCGGGTTTCTCGAGATCGCTCGCCACCTTCGCCAGGAATTTGTTGGGCGAGACCCCCACCGAGGCGGTGAGCCCGAGCTCGGCGCGGATCCGGTCCTTGATCCGGCGGGCGATCGCCACCGGGTCGCCGAAGAGCGCCTGGGACGCGGTCACGTCCAGGAAGCCCTCGTCGATGGAGACCGCCTCGATCTGCGGGGTCACGCTCCCCAGGATCTCGAAGACCTGTTCCGAGATCTCGGAGTAGCGCTCGATCCGGGGCCGGAGGAACACGCCGTGGGGACAGAGGCGATGCGCCTTGGCCGCGCTCATGGCGCTGCGCACCCCGAAGCGCCGGGCCTCGTAGGAGGCCGTCGAGACCACCCCCCTCCCCTCGGGAGTGCCGCCCACGATCACCGGCTTGCCCCGGAGGGTGGGGTCGTCGAGCACCTCGACCGCGGCGAAGAAGGCATCCATGTCGACGTGCAGGATGGCCCTGGACGTGCTCGCCATCGGGTCGCCTCCCCGACCGGCTCCCTCGGCCCCGCCACTGGCGCGCCCGGGTCCGGCAGCCTATCGTATCGCCCCGTGGAACCCGTCGAGGACCATGCCGAGGAGCTCGTCGTCCGCATCCTGGAGCTGGCCTCCGGCGCGACCGGACGTCCCGCGGTGTTCCTCGACTTCGACGGCACCATCATCCACGGCGACATCACCGAGGGTCGCCCCGAACAGCCCGGTCTCCCCGGATATGCCGGCCTCGCCGAACTCGCGATCCGGGCCGGGCTGGTCCCCGAGTTCGAGGGCGCAGGCGGCTGGGAACGCTTCGGCGCCCGGTACGCCGAGGGCGTCCGGGTCGACCCGCTCGACGCCTACCTGTGGATGGCGAGCCTGTTCTCGGAACTCGAAGGCGAGCGCGCCGACCGCCTCGAAGCCCTGATCGAGCGCCACTTCCGGGAGGTGCTGGCCCCGGAGTTCTTCGCCTCCAGCGTGGCCGTGATCGAGGCCCTGGCCGACGCCGGCATCGAGCTCTTCGTGGTCTCGGCCAGCCCCCACCCGTTCGTGCGGGGCGCCCGCCACTCGCTGCCCGGGATCCCCGAGGCGAACCTCTCGGGCATCGACGGTCGACGCCGGAACGGTGCCCTCCTCGACCCGATCGTGAACTACGGCCCCGGCAAGACCGCCCGGCTGGAGGCCTGGGTGCAGGAGCGCGGACTCCATCCGCTGGGGGGCTTCGGCAACTGCTGGAGCACCGACGGACCCTTCCTCGAAGCGGTGGCCGTGCGTTGGGGAGGCCTCGCCGTCATGATCAACGGGGGGAAGGCGGGGAGCCGCTTCCCGGGCCTGGTCGAGGTGGGCCAGTGCCGCCGGGTGGGTCGCTGATCTCCGGCCCGGGCCCTGATCCGTTGGCCCAAGGGCCCGACATGCCTGTTGACATGCGGCGCTGCCTTGCTATCATTGCCGGCTCGATCCGACAGGCTGCCCGCCAGAAGGCGGCCGGGGTGGGCCCCGACCGGTAGCGCCGGCGGGAGGCGCGTCGCAAAGTTCCGAGTAAGCCAGTTGCGAGTAGGCGGAGGAGTCTCCGGTGCGCAGACGCTGCTGCACGCGAAGTGTGGGGATCGCCCTGACGGGGCTCGTGGTCCTGTTCCTGGGACTGGTCGCGGGTCCGGCGTCGGCCGCTCCCGGACCTGGCGGGGACTGGCCCGACCAGGTCACCCTCTACGCCATCCCGGCTCCTCGCCCGCTGAAGTGGCAGACTCCTCGCCGCCTGGCCCTCGGGGTGGTCGGCAACGAGATCACCGTCAAGCACACCAAGAAGAAGCACACCATCGGGCACGTGGCGGTGCGGATCCGGAGTTCGCTCGCCGGCCGCGAGGTGCTGACCGGGATGACCAACCGGGTGCGGGGCGAGGACTTCGACCTGCTGCTCAAGGACGGCTACGGTCTGGGCATCCTGGGCGCCGACATGATGGGTCGCCTGGAGACCGCCGAGGAGCTCGAGCCCGAGATCGCCGAGCGGGCTGCCACCGGCCGCATCGCCAGCCTGCGGTTCCTGGTGGCGCCCGAGGCCACCGTGCGCATGCTCCGGTTCCTCGAGGAGTACCGGGCCAAGGGTCTCGACGACCACTACGGAGGCGCCAACCGGCCCCGCTACGGCGAGGGCGGCGGCTGCTCCGCCTTCGGGGTGGCGTTCCTGGAGGTCGCCGGACTGATGCACCCGGGCTTCGACTCCTGGAAGGTCGCGCTGCGCGCCCCTCTCGGCCTCTACGGCGGACCCCTGCACGGCCTGCGCTCCTCGCTCAAGCGCACCCTGTTCGAGGGGGATCGCTGGGCCCGCGAGGACGAGCCCCACCAGGACTCCATCTTCTGGGACCCGACCGCCATGTACCTCTGGATCCGGCGGATCCATGCCGCCGAGTCGGCCTGTCCCAGCGGGGACTGGGCGACCGAGGTCCATGACCGCATGGAAGGCCTTGTCGGGGATGCCCGGTCGGTCCCGGTGCCCGACGAGCCGCTGTGGCTGGAGGTGCCGCCCGAGGAGCCCCATCCCTTCGGGCGCCAGGACAGCGTGCGGCGGGACACCTACGACCGGGAACGCGAGGATCCGCTGGCGACCCGCGAGGCCGAGCTCAGGGAACTGCTGGCGGAGTACGGCGAGGTCCCCGGGGAAGCCGATTACGACGAGCTGGTGCGAGGGAGGGAACTGCCATGAACAAGCCGATCCTGACTCTGGTCTCGGCCCTGCTGGCGGCCTCCGCCGCGGTGGCCGTGCAGACGCCCCCCTCGAACCCGGACTGGCCTGCGGTCGGCACCTTCGACAAGAAGGGCCGCTACACGCCGCGCCCCGCCCAGGCCAAGTTCCAGAAGCTCCACGGCCAGGCCCCCATCCCCCGTTACCCGATCGCCCTGGTCCACGGGCAGGGAGGCTTCGACCGCCTCCACATCGGGCCGCTCTACGGGGACTACTTCAACGGCACCGGCAAGGTCTTCAAGAAGGCCGGCATCCGGTTCATCACCCCCAAGACCCCTCCCTTCGGGAAGACCGCCGAGAGAGCGGCGATCCTCAAGGAGCAGCTCCTCGCCACCGGCTGGGAGAAGATGAACCTGATCTGCCACAGCATGGGCGGACTCGACGCCCGCTACCTGGTGACCCACCTCGGCATGGCCGACAGGATCGCCAGCATCACCACCGTCGGCACTCCCCACCACGGCAGCTGGTACGCCGACTGGGTGATCGAGTGGGTGTTCGAGAAGCAGCGCTTCTGGGCGGTGTGGGACCTGCTCGGGATCCCGCGTGATTCGATCCCCCAGCTCACCGTCAAGTACATGGAGAACACCTTCAACCCCGCCACCCCGAACATGCCCCAGGTGCGCTACTTCAGTTTCGGCGGGAACCAGGGCCTGGTCGGGACCATCCTCCCCTTCAAGGGCGCCAAGATCATCATGCAGATCCTGGAGAAGCGGGCCGTCGAGAAGAAGCTGAGCCTGCTCGAGAAGGCCGAGGCCTTCGCCCTGCTGCCCGGCGACCTGCGCAAGCGGATCGAGGACACCCCGGAGCGGATCCGGGTCGACTTCGGTACCGATGCCAAGTGGGTCCCCCCCGAGGTCGCCGGCCAGAACGACTGCCAGGTGAGCGTGGCCTCGGCCATGTGGGGCGAGTACATGGGCACCCTGGACGCCGACCACTTCGACCAGCCCGGCTGGTTCGGGAGCTTCAACGCTCCCCGGTTCTACCGGGGCATCGCCCAGATGCTCGCCGACGCGGGGTACTGAACCGGCGCCTCGAGATCGTGGCCGGGTCCGGACCGCCTCCCCGTCGCCGGGGAGGCTTGGTTGCTTCCTTCCCCGACGCCTTCCTTGACACTTCGGGGGGGCACGGTGCGAGGATCCGGGGCCTGGCCCTCGGGTAGGGGAACCTCCACGCCAGGGCCTCCGATTGCGCCTCTTGCGCGGAAGGACCGTCGGAGATGAGCTACGAGGGCAAGGCGAAGCGGGTCGACCAGCTCGAGGGCGGCCGGGTCGCGATCTGGTACAAGGACGACGCCACCGCGTTCAACGGCCAGAAGCGCGAGGTGTTCCCCGGCAAGGGGGCCCTGAACAGCCGGATCACCGAGCTGCTCTTCGGCTACCTGGCGGAGAACGGGGTCGAGACCCACCACCTGGGGCGCATCGACGAGCGCACCCTCGAGGCCCGGGCCGTGAAGATCATCCTGCTCGAGGTGGTGGTCCGTTTCCAGGTCGCCGGTTCGCTGCAGAAGCGCACCGGCCTCGAGTACCTGACCGCCTGCGAGCCCCCGGTGGTCGAGCTCTACTACAAGCGGGACGACCTCGGGGACCCGATCCTCAACGGCGACCACATCCGCCTGCTGGGACTCGCCACCGAGGCCGAGGTGGCGAGCCTCCGGACCATGGCGCTCCGCTCCGCCGAGCTGCTCCGCACCCTCTTCCGCCACGCCGGGATCGACCTGGTCGACCTGAAGTTCGAGTTCGGCCGCACCGCCGAGGGAGAGCTGCTGCTGGCCGACGAGATCTCGCCCGACACCTGCCGTTTCCGCGACCGTGCCACCGGCGAGATCCTCGACAAGGACCTGTTCCGGCTCGGGAGCGGAGACCTGGTGACCGGCTACACCCGGCTCCTGGAGCGGCTCCAGAAGGGCCTCTCGGAGCTCGAGTCGGCGGCCCCTTCCCCGGTGCCCGCGACCCGCACCGCCAAGCGGGGCAAGGCTCCCCATGTTCGAGGTTGAACTCCGGGTCCTCCCCAAGCCCGGCGTGAAGGACCCGCAGGCCGAGGCGGTGGGCGGGGCGCTCGCCGACCTCGGCTACTTCGGGACCCACGTCGAAGCGGTGGGAAGGCTGCTGCGGCTGCGCCTGGAGTGCGGCACCGAGGCCCGGGCCCGCGAGCTGGTCGCCGACATGTGCGAGCGGCTGCTGGTGAACCCGAACCTGGAGGTCAGCGAGGTCTCGCTCAAGGCGGTGGCCCGCGGCGACGGCAAGGGCATCCAGGCCTGTTCCGCTCCCCGGTCCCAGGGGGCGGCATGAGCGCCGGACCCGGGGCCGCGGTGCTGGTCTTCCCCGGGTCCAACGGCGACCGCGACCTGGGGGAGACCCTGGAGCGGGTGGGCTTCACGGTCTCGTACCTGCCCTCGGGGTCCCGCATCCCGGAGGGGGTCGCGGTGGTGGGCCTGCCCGGCGGCTTCTCCTACGGGGACTACTGGCGGGCCGGGGTGCTCGCCAGCCAGGCCCCCGCGGTGCGCGACCTCCCGGGGCACGTGGCGCGGGGAGGGCTGGTGATCGGGATCTGCAACGGCTTCCAGATCCTGGTCGAGTCGGGGCTCCTGCCCGGGGCGCTCACCTACAATTCGCCCCCGGGGTTCCGGCACCGCTGGATCGAGATCGAGGCGACCGGTCGGGGTCGATCGCCTTGGCTCGACGGGATGGCGGCCGGGACCCGGCTGCGGCTGCCCATGGCGCACGGAGAGGGGAACTACTTCCATCCCGAGGGTGCCGACGCCTTGGCCCCCCGGGTGCCGCTGGTCTACTGCCGGAACCCCAACGGGTCGCTCGCCGATGCCGCCGCCCTGCTCGATGACACCGGCCGGGTCCTCGGCATCATGCCGCACCCGGAACGGGCTTCGGATCCCGATCTGGGGAGCACCGACGGCCTCGCCTTGTTCCAGGCTGCCTTCCGCTATGCCTCGGGGAGGTTCTCGTGAGCGTCGAACCCGGACAGTCGGTCCCCTCCCCGGCCGCGCCCCCGGTGCTCCGGGACGCCGAGCGCCTCGACGAGGTCCGCGCCCCGGAGGTCGCCCGCGATCTCGGCCTGCTGCCGCGCGAGTACGCCGCCGTCCGTGCCGGCCTGGGACGGGTCCCGGGGCGCAGCGAACTCACCCTGTTCGCGGGGATGTGGAGCGAACACTGTTCCTACAAGTCGACCCGTCCCTGGCTCTCCGGCCTTCCCCGGGAGGGGGCCGGTTTGTTGGCGGGCCCCGGATCGCATGCCGGGACGGTGGACGTGGGCGAGGGCTGGGCGGTGGCCTTCAAGATCGAGAGCCACAACCACCCGAGCGCGGTCGAGCCCTACCAGGGGGCCGCCACCGGGGTCGGCGGGATCCTGCGCGACGTGGTGGCCCAGGGCGCACGACCGGTGGCGGTCATGGACTCGCTCTGTTTCGGGGACCTCGACGATCCCCGCACCCGCTTCCTCGAGTCGGGCGTGGTCTCGGGGATCGCCGGCTACGGCAATGCCTACGGCGTTCCCAACGTCGGGGGCATGACGCAGTACGACCCGCGTTACACGGGCAACCCCCTGGTCAATGCCCTGGCCGCCGGTCTGCTGCGTCACGACGCGCTGCGCGATGCCCGGGCCGCGGGTGTCGGCAACGGTCTCCTCTACGTGGGCGCCACCACCGGACGGGACGGGATCCTGGGCGCGGCTTTCGCCAGCGAGGAGCTGGGCGCCGAGAACACCTCCCGGCGCAGCCACGTGCAGGTCGGCGACCCGTTCATGGGGAAGAAGCTGATGGAGGCATGCCTCGCCTTCGACGCCCGGCTCGGGATGGTAGCCGGCCAGGACATGGGGGCCTGCGGGATCTCCTGCGCGGTCACCGAGATGGCGGCGGCCGGGGGGACCGGGGTCGAGGTCGAACTCGAGCGGGTGCCGCGGCGGGAGGACGACATGCTCCCCCACGAGCTCCTGCTCTCCGAGTCCCAGGAGCGCTTCCTCTATGTGGTGCGACAGGACCTGGAGGCGGAGGCGGTACGGCATTTCGCCACCTACGGGGTCCATGCCGCGATCGTGGGTCGCCTGGTGGCGGGCGACCGGGTACGGGTGACCTGGCACGGCGAGACCGTGGTCGACGTCCCCGCCGGTCTGGTGGCGGGTGGCTGCCCGCCCACGGCCTGGCCGGTGGCGGAGGCGCTGCCCCCGTCGCGCCCCTATCCGTCCTTCCCCCCGGTGCATGACCTGCGCCGCACCCTGCTCGACCTGCTCTCGATGCCGGGGATCGCCGACACCGAGCCGCTCTGGTCGCGCTACGACCAGACCGTCGGCAACCGCACGGTGCGAGGCCCGGGCCAGGCCGAAGCCGCGGTCCTGAAGCTCCCGGCCTCGCGCCGCGGCTTCGCCCTGGTGATCACCGGGCGAGGCGACGTCTGCGGCGTCGATCCCTACCAGGGTGCCCGGGCCGCGGTGGCCGACGGGCTGCGCCGGCTCGCCTGCGCCGGTGCCCGCCTGGTCGCCATCACCGACGGCATCAACCACGGCTCGCCCCGGGACCCGGTGGAGAACCTGCGCCTGGCCGAGACCCTGCGCGGCCTCGGGGACGCGCTGCGCGATCTCGGCATCCCGGTCACCGGCGGGAACGTCTCGCTCTACAACGAGTCCCCGCTCGGGGCCATCCCGCCGACCCCCATGGTCGGGTCGCTCGGCCTGGTGGAGGACGTGGCACGGGTGCCGCGCCGGGCCCTGAGGGCCGGGGACCGCCTGGTGCTCCTGGGTCGGCTCTCCGACCGTCCTACGGTGTCCTGTTTCGGTCGGCTGACCACCGGCAGCGATGCCGGCGAGTCCGTGGAGGTGGACCTGGAGGCCGAGGCGAAGCTCGCCCGGGTGCTCCTGGATCTCGTCCGGGAGCACCGGGTGGAGACGGCCGTGTCCACGGGCCGAGGCGGCCTGCTGGTAGCCCTGGCCAAGGCGTCCCTGGCGAGCCGCCTCGGGGTGGAGCTGACGCAGCTCGACCTCGGCGATCGGCGACCCGATTGGGCCCTCTTCGGCGAGGCCCCCGCCCAGGTCTGGCTCGGGGTGGACCCGGCTTCGGAGACCGCGGTGCTGGCAGCCTGCCGGTCCGCCGGTGTCCCGGCCCAGGTGGTCGGGACGGTGGGCGGGAGCCGGTTCGAGGTCCATGGCCTCGTCTCGGTCTGCCTCGAGGAACTGGGTGCTGCCTTCCACCACCGGCGACCCGGCTTGCTCTCGGGAGGCGCCTGATGTGCGGCATCGTCGGAGTGTGGCGGAAGGGCGGGGTGGCTCCCACCCTGCACCGGGCCTTGTTCGCGCTCCAGCACCGTGGCCAGGAGGCGGCCGGGATCGCCACCCTCGGGGAGGACGGCGAGATCCTCCACCAGAAGGGCCGCGGCCTGGTCGCCGAGGCCCTGCCGGTCTACCGGATCCGCGCCATGCCCGGGGTGCTCGGGATCGCCCACAACCGCTACTCGACGGTCTCGGTGGACCGCAGCGAGAACATCCAGCCCTTCGTCGCCACCACGCCCTTCGGCCGGTTCGCGATCGCCCACAACGGCAACATCAAGAACGCCGACGAGCTGCGCTGCCAGCTCGAGGGCAAGGGATCGCTGCTCTCCACCACCCTCGACACCGAACTCCTGGTCCACCTGATCGCGAGGAGCGAGGCCAGCGGTTTCGAGGAGGCCCTCAAGTACATGGCGAAGAAGGCCCTGGGCGCCTACTCGCTCGCCATGATCCGGGGCGACAAGCTCTACGGACTGCGTGACCCCCACGGCCTCCGGCCCCTGGTGCTGGGCCGCCTCGAGGACGGCTGGATCCTCGCCTCCGAGACCTCGGCGCTCGAGTCGGTGGGCGCCCGCTACGAGCGGGAGGTCGAGCCGGGGGAACTCGTCACCATCGGTCCCCGGGGCGTGCTCTCCACCCGGCTGCTGGAACCGGCCCGCCGCGCCCCCTGCGTCTTCGAGCTCGTCTACTTCGCCCGGCCGGACTCGGAGGCCTTCGGCCAGTCGGTCTACGAGGCCCGGACCCGGATGGGCGAGGAGCTGGCCCTCCAGGACGAGCGCGAAGGAGGCGAGCGTCCCGACGTGGTGGTCCCGGTGCCCGACTCGGGAGTACCCGCCGCCATCGGCTACGCCCGCAGGAGCGGGGTGCCCTTCGAGATGGCGATCGTGCGCAGCCACTACGTCGGCCGCACCTTCATCCTCCCCGACCAGGACGCCCGCACCAGCGGGATCCGGTTGAAGCTCTCGGTGATCCCCGAGGCGGTGAAGGGCAAGCGGGTGCTGCTGGTCGACGACTCGATCGTGCGCGGCAACACCTCGGCCCAGATCGTGGGGATGGTGCGGGATGCCGGCGCCCGCGAGGTGCTGCTCCGGGTCGCCTCCCCGCCGCTGGCCTGGCCCTGCTACCTGGGGATCGACACCCCCGATCGCGAGGAGCTGGTGATCAACCGGGAGGGCTCGCCCGAGGCGGTCGGGCGGAAGATCGGGGTCGACGGACTGCGCTACCTGACCCTCGACGGGCTCCGGGCCTCGGTGGGCGAGAAGCCGCATTGTTATGCGTGCATGACCGGCGACTACCCGGTCTAGCAAGGACGCCATGGTGTTCAGGGAGGACGAGATGACGAGACCGGGATCCGAACCCCTGACCTACCAGGCCGCGGGCGTCGACGTGGCCGCGGGCGAGGCGTTCGTGGAGCGGATCGGCCCGCTGGCCCGGAGCACCCACGGACCCGAGGTGGTGCAGCACGCCTGCCGCTATGCCGGGTTGATCCGCCCCGGTCTCACGGGGCTCGCCGATCCCCTGATCGCGGCCACCTGCGACGGCGTCGGGACCAAGGTGCTGGTCGCCAAGGACCACGGGAAGTACGAGGGGCTGGGCCAGGACCTGGTCGCCATGAACGTGAACGACCTGCTGCCCATGGGGGCCCGGCCGATCCTCTTCCTCGACTACCTGGCCGCCGCCAGCATCAAGGGGGAACCCCTGGTCCAGGTCGTCCAGGGCATCGCCAAGGCCTGCCGCGAGGTGGGCTGCGCCCTGCTCGGAGGCGAGACCGCCGAGATGCCGGGGGTGTACCGGGAAGGCGACTTCGATCTCGCCGGGTTCGCGGTGGGGATCGTCGACGGGCGACGGCTCCCCAGCCAGACCGACCTCGCCGCCGGCGACAGGGTGCTGGCGCTGCGCTCGACCGGGGTCCACTCCAACGGACTCTCGTTGGCCCGCAAGGCCCTGCTGGACCGGGGCGGTCTGTGGCTGGCCGATACTCCTCCCGGACTGGGGCGGCCGCTCGGCGACGAGCTGCTCGAACCCACCGCCCTCTACGTGCGGCCGGTGATCGAGCTGCTGGATCGCTTCCGCTTCAAGGCCGCGGCCCACGTCACCGGCGGCGGACTCATCGGCCGCAGCCGGAAGCTCCTCCCGGAGGGCCTGAGGATGGTCTTCGACCCCGCTTCCTGGACCCGTCCCGCCATCTTCGACCTGATCGCAGGGGCGGGCAGCGTGCCGTGGGACGAGATGGGGAGGACCTTCAACCTGGGCCTCGGCTTCCTGGTGGTCATGGCTCCCGAGGTGGCCGCCGAAGCGCTGGCGGCAGGCAAGGGCGAGTGGCTGGCGGTCGGGGAACTGGTGGCGGGCGAGACCGGGGTCGACCTGGGATTCGCCCGTGGCTGAGGCACTCCGGTTCGCGATCCTGGCCTCGGGACGCGGCTCGAACGCCGAGGTCCTGATGGATGTCTTCTCCGAGCCCGGGTTCCCGGCGGAACTGGTCCTGGTGCTCTCCAACGTGGAGGGCGCCCCGGTACTCGAGAAGGCTCGCCGCCGCGGCTTCGCCACCGTCGTCGTCCCCCACAAGGGTCGCTCCCGCCGGGACCACGAGGAGGAGGTCCTCGAGCAGCTGGCGGACCGCAGCGTCGGCCACCTGCTGCTGGCCGGCTACATGCGG
>CAYOHP010000086.1:0-26026 GCA_964403795.1 uncultured bacterium
GGCCAGTGGCTCCGGGATCCTTCGGGCAGCCAGGACCGCCAGGGTGGAGTGGCGCGGCTGGTGGTCGCCTGGGCCAAGTCGGGACCCCTGCTGGAGCTGCTGGCACGTCGCCGCGAGGTCCTGGAGGCCCTCCGGATCGAGGCCTTCGAGGGTGCCGTCCGCCACGCCGCCAGCGGTCCCCCCGAGATCCGCTGGCAATACCTGAACCGGCTCGCCGGGGCCTACCGGGTCACGGGCAGGAAGGCCGATCTGGAACGCCTCTGGCCAGAGCTCGAGGCCGCGGCCAAGACCCGGGCTGCCGCCTCGGGGTCCGACGATCCGGCATGGAGGATCGAACGCGCCCGGCTGGCCCACGCCATGGGCCGCAGGGACGCCGCCCTGGGCGAACTCGAGGCCTGGGTCGAACCCGAGGGCGAGGCGTCGCGCCCCCCCCGACTCGACCGCTTCCGGGCCGCCTACGCCCTGATGGTGCAGCTGGGCGAGCCGGAACGCGCCGAGGCGCTGCGGACCCGGTATTTCACCCGGGTCGCTGCCAGCGGCGGAGGGCGGGCCCTCCATGCCCGACGGGCGCTGTTGGCGGTTCGCTCCAAGGCGGGCGGCGACCAGGCGGGGAGCGCGGCCGAGGCGCGATCCCTGGTGCGGGCTGCCGGGGACGCAGAGGAGGCCCTGCGGATCCTCGAGGCGGTCCGGGCCGGACTCCCGTCCCAGGAGCTCGTCGGCTTGCTGACGGAGGCCGGGCGCCGGTTCCCCGATTCCGTCGCACTCGAGCTGGAGCGGGGCCTGGTCGAGGTGAGGGAGGCCGGGCTCCGGGAGTCGGGATGGACCCGCCTCGGTCGCCTGCTGGCCGTGCCGGGACTCGAGGCGCGGGGACGCAGTCGGGCGATGGCCGCCTTCGCAGAGGTCCCGCCCGGGGCGGAAGACCTGGCGAGGACTGCGGGCAGTGCCTTCCGGGCGGCCGGACGCGACGGGGAGGAGGCTGCGGAGTACCTGGAGATCCGGGCCCACGCGGCCCTCGGTCGGGGTGATCGCAAGGAAGCGGTACGGCTCCTGGGCGAGGCCGGGAAGCGGCACGTCTTGGGCGTGGAAGCGCTGGTGCTCCGGGCCCGCCTGGAAAGCGAGGCCGGGAACCACCAGGAGGCCGCCCGGGACCTCGCCGAGGTGACCCGCAGGACCGTCCATGGCGGGTTCCCTGGGCCGGCCGAGGCGCGACGCTTCCATGCCGAGGTGCGCTCGGGCCGCCCCTTCGCGGCGCTGGCCCGGCTCCAGTTGCCCGCCACCCTGGGGAGTCTGCGGAGCCGGAGTCCGCCGGCCGACGAGGACCCGCTGGAGGTCTTCCTGGGCTCCGATCCCGAGCCTGGCAACGAAGGCGAGGCCGGGGACTACGAAGCGCCCGGGGAACCTGGCGAGTCCTACGGGACGGACGGCGAGGAGGGCGCAGGGGACGAGGGTCCCTCTCCGGAGGTCTCCGAAGGCGGCGAGTGGTCCGGCCTCTTCGAGGAGGCCTCGGACCATGCCCCCGAGGGAACCGGTCTGGTGCCGCCCTACGAGACGCCCACCGAGATCGAGACCCTGGAAGCCTGGCTGGGAGGCCTGCCGGTCGGGGAGTTCCTCCGTGCCCTGGTCGAGGCCAGGGAGGCGGAGGGGGACCTCGAGGGAGCGCTCGGTGCCTTGGATGCCTGGAAGCGGATGGTGCCGGGGGACGACCAGGCTGCCTGGCGCACCCGGATCGAGGCCGAGGCGGAGGCCGCCCGGCGGCGAGAGGAGGAGCGCCTTGTGCTCGTGGATCCGAACTGAGAAGGACTCCGGGGCGGCGCAGGGATCTGCCTGTCGGCAGCTGCGGGCCCACAGGCCGGGGATGGTCGCCTTGGTCCTCGCCGTGGCTCTCACGGCTCGGCTGCAGGCCGGACCGGAGGCGAGGCCAGCGGCTGCCGCTTCGACCGGGGAAGGGCCGAAATCGGTCGAGGTCTGGGGACCCGGCCTGGCGAGCGGCTTCCCCCCGGGTGCCATGCTCTACCTCGAAGTGGCCTCCGGCCTGGCTGCCGGCAAGGCCTTGCGCGATCCGGGGACGCCGGCCGGGCGGCTCCTGGCGGGTCCCACCGGAGACGCCTGGCGTCGGAGCAAGATCTACCTGAAGCTCGGGGAACGCCTCCGGGGCTGGCTGGATGCGGCCTTCGAGGGGACCGACACGGCGTCGATCGGGGAGCGCCTGCTGGGGGGCAGGAGCGCGGTGGCGCTCTACGATCTGGAGCGGCCCCGCTTCCTGTACCAGGCCGAGGGGTTCCAGGCGAGCCTGGTCGACGAGCTGCTCGCGAGCTCGAAGGTGCCCGTCGCCAAGGAGACCCAGGAGGGAATCCCGTTGGCTCGGATCGGCGAGGGCGAGGGAGCCTTCTGGTTCCGGCGACCGGGACGCTTGCTGCAACTGTCCAACGATCCCGAGCTCCTGGTCCAGGCGGCGCGGGGTCCCGCCGGGACCCGTCTCGGCGACGAGGCCGCCTTCGTCGAGCTGGCGGCCGCGCTGCCCAAGGGCGAGCTCCGCTACTTCCTCTCGGCGAGCCTGCTGGCCAGTCGGCCGGTGGCGACCTACTGGATCGGAGGCGAGCCCCGGCCCGAGGGAGAGGTCCTCGCCGGCTGCCTGCGCCGGATCCCCACCGGGTGGGAGGAGGTCCGACGCCGTCGCGGCGGGTTGCCCGAGGGGCGGCTGCCGAGCCAGGACCGGATCTCGGCCTGGCTTCCTTCCTGGACCTGGCAGGAGATCCAGGGTGGGGATCCCGGCCCTCCCGGCTGGGAGGAACTGGTGGCCAGCTTGGTACCGGTACCCGGCGAGGAGACCGGGAAGCAGGCGCTCCGGGCCCTGGCCACAGGGTTGTCGACCCTGGTGGGGCCACTCGAGGCCTGGGCCCGGGCAGGAGAGGTGGCACCTCTCGAGGCTGGCCCTCTGGCACCTACCGGGGCGCCGGCGAAGCTCCTCGGGGCTCCCTGGCCCCCCGCCCGTGAGGTCTTCTTCGCTCCCCGCCTGCGAGTGGTCCTGCAGCGTCCGGAGGCAGCTCCGGCCCTGGATGCGGGTGCCGTGGCCGAGCTGTTTTCGCGGTACTTCTCCGCCCTGCTGGGGAGCGAACTGCCGCCTTCCGAGAACCTCGGGAGCGGCGTCTTCCGCCCGAGCGTCCCGCTCTACGAGGATCTCGCTCCGGTGGTCCGGGTGGTTCCGGGTGCAATCGTGCTGGCGATCGGACCGGAGGCCGAGGTCCCGCCACCCCCGGGTCCGGACCGCGACCGGGCCGGCTGGTCCGGGGACCGGGCCGGCGAGGGGGATCCGGTTCGGGTGGCCCGGCTCGATGGCGAGCGCCAGCGCCGGGAGTTCTCCCGGATGGCAACCGCCGCCCGCCATGCCGCGCTCTGGTACGAGCGGCAGAAGGCCGAGTTCGCCCAGCGCCAGCTGGTCGGAGGGCTGGCCCGGGCCTTTCCCGAGGTCGCGGCCGTGGAGCTCGAGACCCGGATTCTGGCGGGACTGGCCCAGGACCGGATCGCCTTCCGCTGGGCCTCCCCTTGAGGTGGGTCCGGCCGCGGACCGGCCCCTCGGGCACGAGGGTACGGGCTGCGGGACGGGTCCTGGCCACTGCCCTCGCCTGGGCCGTGAGCCTCCCTCCGGCCGGTCGGGGAGCCGCACCGAGCGCTCCAGGGGCGATCGCCAGGGCACGGCCGGATCCGGAGGACCTGCTCGGAGGCAGGTCGGGACTGCTGCTGGCGATCCGGCCGGCCACCGGGGAGCTGCTGCTGCGGGTCGACCGGAGGGAGCGACCGGGTCCGGTACCCTTCGGGTCGCTGGTCAAGCCCTTCACCTTGCTGGCCTGGTCCCGGGACCACGGCGCCTCGGAACTTCCGCTCGCCTACTGTGCGCCGGGAGGACCGCCGGCGTGCTGGTACCCGCAGGGCCACGGCCAGGTGGACGCCGAGGCGGCCCTGGCATGGAGCTGCAATGCCTGGTTCCGGGAGCTTGCCGGCGGGCTCCATCCGGGGAGACTCGAGGAAGTCCTTCGCGACCACGGTCTTCCGGGATTCCCGCCGGGGGGCAGGATCCTCGAGTTGGCGGTCGGCCTGGACGAGCGGCACCGGGCCGAGCCGGCCCGCTTGCTCGACGGCTTCGTGGCGATGGTGACCGGACGCCTGGTGCGCTCCGGGCCCCGGGTCGGCACCTTCGTCGGGGTCCGGGAACGGGCTGCCTGGGTGGAAGGACTGCTCCACCGGGGACTCGCCGGAGCCGGACTCGAGGGCACCGCTCGCCAGGCCGGGAAGGCCCTTGGGGGCAGGCGCCTGCTGGCCAAGACCGGGACCGCTGCGAGGATCTCGGCAGAGGGGGTGGAGCTCCCGGATGGGACCTCCGGCTGGTTCTGCGGGCTGGTCGGGAGCGGCAGCGAGGCGGTCGCCGCCCTGGTTCGCATGGACCAGGGGACAGGCAGCCTGGACGCGGCTCCCATCGGCGGCGCCCTGCTGGCCCGGCTCCTCGGCCGCGAGTCGAGGCCGCTCCCCGGGACCCCGGCTCAGAACCGCGCTTCGGTGGAGAGGGCCACCACCCGGGCCCGGTAGGAGGCGCCCGGCTCCTCGGGGGCCGCGAAGTCGTCGGCCGTGAACTCGAGGCGGGCCTTGAGCGGGGAACCCGAGCGTCCGTACTCGAAGCCCAGGGTCACGATCTCCTGGGACACCCCCGAGACGCCATCGTGGTTCAGCCGCTGGTAGCCGGATTGGACGGCGAGTTCCCGGGCCAGGTCGTACCCGAGGCGCAGGCCGTACTGGGTGGTCTCGCCCACGGTTCCCTCCTGGATGCGCCCGTCCCCGTGGACGGTGTCGAAGTTGCCGAGGTCGAGCCAGAGATCGGTGCGGGGCAGGAAGTGGAGATGGAGCTCCAGGAGATCGTGACGGGTCTCCTGGTCCTGGGAAGTGACGCCCCGTCCGGCCAGGAAGCGCCGGTCCTCGCGGTGATCGATCCGGAGGTCGACCCCTTCGAAGGGGAAGAGCAACAGGCCGATCCCGTAGCCTTCCCGGTTGGTGTAGGCGAGTCCCTGGCTGCCCGCCCGCACCCAGTCCGAGCGGGGAGCGCCGTCGGTGTCCACGGTGTCGAGTCCTGCGGTGAGGACCGCCAGGTCCCGGACCTTCATGGTCGCCTTGAGCCATGCGTCGCGGGTCGAAGGCGAGGTCTCCAGCCGACGGGCCAGCAGCGCGGCCCTGGGGGTACCGGGCTCCGCCAGCAGGAGTTCGATCCCGGGGCGGTCCAGACGCGCCATGTCGCGCCATGTCTTCTTGAGGCCGATCTCCACCCCGCCACCTTCGGACAGGTTCCAGGCGAGCCGGGTGCCGGCGGAGAGGTTCTGCTCCTCGTCGCTGGTCCGCTGGTAGGAGAGCGGCCGGGAGGCGTAGTGGACCTCGTTGCGCCAGGCCAGGCCACGGAGTCGGAAGAGATCGTAGGTACGGGTCGAGAGACGGACGGCCAACTCCCGCTGGGTTTCCCCGGTGGTCGGGACCAGATCCTCGCGTTGTCGGAGCTCCGCCTGGAGATGGGTGTCGGGCGCGATGTCCCGGCCCAGGCGCAGGCGGCCGCGGTGCATCTGCCGGGCGTCGGCCGGCTCCAGGGGATCGTGGTAGGCGAGCGTCTCCAGGTCCAACCGGGCGGTGACATGGGCGTCCGCCCAGGTCGAGCGGAGCGCCACCCGGGTCCACTCCTCGTCCCGGTCCCGGATGGGACTCCGCCGGAGCACGTGCCCGTCCTCGGCCTCGACGTCGAGCGTCAGGGCGCCGAACTTGCGGAAGCGCAGGGCCAGCCGATCGAGGTGACGTTCCGAGCGCTCCTCCGAGGGACGGTCGAACCAGGTGCCGTCGCGGTCGGCGAACTCGAGGTCGAAGTTGCGGAAATCGCGGTAGCGAAGGGCGATGGTCGAGTCGGGTCCGGTCGGGGTATCGAAGCTCGCCTCCAGCGCGGTGCGGCCCGAGTTCCCCGCATGGAGCCAGGCGTCCTGCACGATCAGGGGGTCGGCCAGGCCCTCGCTGCGCTGGAGTTCGGCGGCGCTGCCCTCGAGGTTGCCCTGGATCCGGGCTGCCAGACCGAGCTCCCCCGTGAAGCGGCTCCCGCTCCAGGGGTAGCCGTGCCGGTCCTCGCCAACCGGTCCCGGGAGATCACGGGACGGGACCGCCGGCTCCGCCCGCCGGACTTCGATCGGGACCGAGCCGGCCGTGGTCGCCAGCATGGGAGGCGCCGAGCGGGGCTGGGCTCCGGCCTGCGGCGCGCCGAAGGACCCGAGGATCCCGACGGCCAGCATGCGAGCGGCCGAGCACCCGGGTCGGCCGGCGCGACCAGGCCCCCCGGGGGACCGGGCCGACGGCACAATCGCGGGCGCGTGGGGACCTCGGGAGGACATGGCTACCCACCTCGGTCCATCGGTCCGACCGGACGAATCCGGGAGCGCGGGCGGGACTTGCGTCCCATGCATGCGGAGCCGACCATGGGCTCCGCGGAGGAGGACCCGGGATGAGCATCACACCCGACACCTGGATCGAGGCCGCGGCCCGCGAGCGCGGCATGATCGAACCCTTCTCGGACAGCCTGGTCCGGGCGGGGGGCGCTTCCTACGGCCTCGGTTCCTACGGCTACGACGTCCGGTTGGCCGACGAGTTCCATGTGCTGAGGTCGGAGGACCCGGGGGCGGTGCTCGATCCCCGGGAGCCGCGGCCGGAGCTTTTCGAGGTGGCTCGCGGGCCCTCCTGCCTGGTCCCGCCCCACGGCTTCGTGCTCGGCCGGACCGTGGAGTACCTGCGGATCCCTCGGGAGGTGCTGGTGCTGGCGTCCGGGAAGTCGACCTGGGCCCGGCTCGGGATCCTGGTGAACGTCACGCCCTTCGAGCCCGAGTGGGAGGGTCATGTGACGCTCGGGATCTCGAACACGACGCCGCTGCCGGTACGCCTGCATGCAGGCGAGGGGATCGCCCAGATCATGTTCGTGGTGGCGAGCTCGCCCTGCCGGGTCTCGTACCGGGATCGCAAGGGGAAGTACCAGGCGCAGACCGCAACCACCCACGCCCGGGTCTGAGGAGCGCTGGACCTCCGGCAACGGGCCCGCTCGGGATCTGGCTAGGAGCCTAGGGCGAGGCGGTCGGCTGGGCGTGGAGCCGGTCGAGCTCCCGGGTGGCCAGGTAGGGGACGAAGCCGAGCTTCCTGGCTCGGGTCGCCACCCAAGCGCGGTTCTTGGGACGCTCGCAGTAGTCCACGGTCAGGACCAGTTTCCTCTCGGACACCAATCGCGAGAGCTGGTCCTCCTCCCACTTCCGGTCGTCGGCCGGATTGGGCTCGTCGCCCGGGAAGAAGTAGGTCTCCTCCTTGCCGAGCCCGGTCAGGACCTGGCGGTACCGCTTGTCCTCGAGGAGGTCGAGGGCGTTCTGGGAGAAGATCCCGAAGTCGGTGCCGGCTCGGCTGCGGGCGTAGGCGGCCAGTTCCCCGACCAGTGCGATCATGTCGCGGGCCGCCGACGGCCGCTCCTTCTGGAAGGCCTCGTAGCCGTCGACGATGTCGAGGTAGACACCGTCGAAGCCGGCCGCCAGGATGCGGTCGAGGTAGGCCTCGGAGGAGCCGAAGAGGATCGCCTTCCACTCCGGGTCCCAGAACTCGACCGGGAAGTTGTCGGGCCAATCGGGGTTCGCGGTCCGGAGCCAGGGGGGGCTGCCGGGGCGCCATCCCTTCCTCCAGTAGAAGCGATAGGGCTCGGCCTCCCCGATCGAGAGGTAGGCCACCACCAGCTTCCCGGTGCTCCGGAGGCGGGCGACCTCGGACGCCGAGAGGGCCCCCGCAAGGCTGCCATCGCGGCTGAAGTCGATCACCAGCAGGTCGGCCGGGCTGGCCTCGAGGGTCGGGAGGTCGAGGTGCTGGAGCTGGTAGGCCCAGCTCTTCACCGAGGTCCAGGCCCGGGGGGGGAGGCTCGCGGAAGGTCCGGTCGGCGCCGGCTTCAAGGGCGGGCCGGCCCCGGCCCGGGAGAAGAGACCCAGCCCGGCGGCCAGGAGGCAGGCGAGGGAACGCCTGGCCGCCTTCCCCTCATGGACCAAGATCGATCCAGTACTGCGAGCGCTCGAGGAAAGTCGTGTCGAGGTCGTCGGGGTCGCGGGGCTCCTTGGCGGCGTCCACCAGATCCGGGGCGCGCGGCAGGGACACCACATCGGCGTCGTCGGGGTGGCGCTGGACCTGGGTGACGTCGAGGTCGTCGCCCCCGCGGTCCATGGACGCGAGGTCGTAGTCGTCGGGGTGGCGCGGGGCGTCCCGGACGAAGAGCACGGGCCGGGCCCGGGGCGAGATGGCGGTATCGAGGTCGTCGCCATGGCGATCCATGCCGGAGAGGTCGTAGTCGTCGGGGTCCCGGTCGGCCTCGGCGATCCTGAGGTCGGGGCGCTTGCGGTCGTAGAAGCTGACGTCGCCGTCGTCGGGGTCCCGGTCGGTCCCTGCGAGGTCGAGGACCGGCTCGGAGCGCTCGAGGTAGCCGAGGTCGAGGTCGTCGGGGTCGAGAGGCAGGTCGCGAGCCCGGACCGGCCCCGACGGAGCCAGGACCAGGCAAAGGGCAGCCAGCCACGTGGCGATTCGGCGCACCGCATCCCCTCCACTTCGTGGATCGGTCGTAGCCAAGGTTACGCCTTAGGTGGCGGTAGCGCAGAGGCCTACGGGTCGCCGGTCTCGGGACGCACAAATGGCAGACGATCGGGATGCCGACGGCACCCGGGATTGCGTTACTCTCGGCTGCGGAGGCGGCAGCCAGGTGGTGGCACGGCAGGGCGGGAGGGGCGGTGACGGATCCGATCCCGGCGGGGGCCCGGGTGTCGCAGGTCAGGCCTGGGCGGGGCGCTACCGCAAATGGGAGGCGGCCGGGGACCACCGGGGTTGCCCGCGGTACCGGGCCTTCGACCCCGAGCGCGGCGTCGAGATCGGGATCGTGCTCCCCGATCCGGAATGGGACGGGCTGCGGACCTCCCTGTTCGTGTCCACCGGGACCGCCCTGGCCGAGCTCGACAGCCCCTTCCTGGAGCGGGTCCTGGAGGCGGTGGCGGGTCCCGGACCCCACCTGGTGGTGGAGCTCGGGGGTGGCACCGATCTCACCCGGTGGTCGGCCGGCCATGGGCCGCTGTCCTTGCCGCGCTTCCTGGATCTGGCGGAGCACCTGCTGGAAGGGCTGGCGTCGCTGCACCACCGGGGACTGGCCCATGGCGGCATCGATCCCGAGGGGGTGAGGGTCGGACCGGGTCTCGAGGTGAGGCTCGGATTGCCCGACCTGGCACGGGACGAGTCCCGCTCCGGGATCCGGTCCGGGGGCGGCCTGGGGGGTGCGCTCCGGTCGGATCTGGCGGCCCTGGGTCAGGTCCTGGCCCTGGCCATGGTGGGGGTCTCGGCGGAGCGGGTCGGCACCGCCCTGGCCGAGTTGATCGAGACCATGGTGGCGGCGGGATCCGATCCCGCAGCCCCGGACACCCGCACCATGTTGGAGCGTTGGCGGGCCATCCGCCTGAGGCAGCGGAGGAGCGAGCCGGCGGCGGCCTTCCGCGAGACGGTCGACCTCAGGCTCGGCAGCCTGGGACCTCTCAAGGGAGCGCTGGAGGACCTGGCGATCCGGGCCTCGACCGAGGAACTCGGGCGCCCCTCGGGGGCGCACCGGCTCCAGGCCCTCCGGACCCGGGTCCACGAACTCTGCAGTCGCCTGGCGACCTTGCATGCGGTGACGGAGTCCGGATCCGGACAGTGCCCGTGGCTGGCGCGGCTGGAGGCGGCCACCGGAGGGCTGGCCCGTTTCCTGACCGAGCGGGACACGGGATTACTGCCTGGACTGCTGCGGGAGATCCGGGACATCGACCGGGAGATCGGGGCGGAACTGGAGCCCGGGGAGGTCCGGATCGGCAAGCACGTCCTGGAACCGCTGGCGGGCGAGTTCCGCGGCAAGCTCCGGGTCCGCCTGCCGGACGACCAGCCGCCGGCCTTCGGGTTCCGGGACGGCGGGGCCATCCGGGCCCTGCTCACCAAGCTGCTGCGTCGCCTGTTGCTGCCGCTGCTCCTGGAAGGCGACGGGGTGGAACTCTCGCTCCTGCCCGGGGACGGGTCGCCCTACTGGACCCTCGAGCTCGCCGGCGTGGAAGACTGGTCCCGGTCGGGGCGTGGCCTCGGGGACCTCGAGGCGATCGGGGCCAGGGTCACCCGCGAACCGGGCATCGCCCGGATCCGCTTCCCCCAGGTCGTGTGCGACAGCTGAGGAGCGACAGGCGCCACGGCCGGACACCCGGCCCCTGCGAGGCACGACTCGTCGTCCCCCCATGAGGCTCATTCGAAGAGGGCCGCGATTCCCTCGTTCGGCCGAAGGGGGTCCGGGGGATCTCTCCCCCGTGACCTAGGAGCCTGCCGGCGTAACCGACTGCATTCGGCCGACCAGGCATCCCCGCCTGCGGCAGCGCTCTCCTCGCAAGCAGGATCCGCTGCTCGCTTCGTCGATCGCCTTGCAGGCGGGGCGCCTGCTCGCCCTCGGTGCGACGTCCGTTACGCCGACAGGCTCCTAGAGCCGCTCGCCCTGGAGCATGCGGCGGAACATGACCTTGGGGAAGCCGAAGCTGATCTTCTCCGCCTCGCCCTCGATCCCCTCGATGACGAGCCGCAGTTCGCTCACGGCGTTCTCCCAGATGGCGTTCCCGGAGCGGTCGAAGGGAGCGAACCAGGCCGTGATCTGCTCCTTGTCGCGCAGCAGGGGGCTCTTAGGCTTGGTGACCTCGTAGGGCAGGTAGCGGACGCCCCGGTCGTCTTCCAGGAAGACCTGGCGCTCGATGCCGTCGAGGTTCACGACCTGGCGGTTCGCCTGGATGCCGCCCTCGTAGGTGCGGTTCTCGAGGTCCACGAAGAACTCGAGGAGCTTGAAGGCCCGGGCCGAATCCCGTTCCCAGACCTCTTCGGCGCCGGCCTTGTCGAGCTTCAACTGGTGGGCCCGCACGCAGGCGAAGTAGGCGTAGAGCTCGGGGCTGAACAGGGTGCAGGCACCGTCGATCCGGCCGCCCTTCTTGCGGCGGTACAGGCGGGTGGTCATGTTCCGGCGCTGCTCGTAGAAGGCCGCCGCGGTGGCCTTGTTCTCCAGGCGCTTGCCGGCGATCAGGTTCTTGAAGTCGGGGTTGAAGAAGACCGGCTCGCCCCGCTTGTAGCGCTCGAAGGCGTTGCCCTCCACCCGGCTGGGGTGGGGGGTCCTGCCTCCCTCGATCTCGGCACCCACGGCCAGGGGCGCACCCGCTTCGACCGCGGCCGCGGCCCCGCCGGTCACCGGCCGGTCGGTCCCCAGGCCCCGTGCGGCCCGCTCGTAGCCGGCCCAGGCCCGGGCATCGTCGGGGTTCGCCTGGATCGCGATCTTGAAGAACCGGATCGCCATCTCGGTTCGGCCCTGGGCCAGGGCGTTCTCGCCGTCCTCCACGGGTCCGGCCCCGACGGGGGCGGCCAGGAACAGGGCGGAGCAGGTCAAGGCGAGCGCCAGGCTCGTGCGCAGCATCATCGGTCATCCCTCCGGCGGGGGTTGGTCGCCGCTCGGCGCCGAGGGTGACGTCGGGGCGAGCCGCGTGGCGGAAAGCTACCACGGGCGGGGGGAAACCGTCCCGGATCGGCCTGGTCCGGAAGCGCCGGCCTGGTCCGGTGCCGGCTAACCCCGGTCGAAGCGGAGCTTCAGCTCCCGGAGCCGGAGCCCGAGTTCGACCCGGTCGAGCTTCTTCAGTTCGGGAGGGAGGAACTCGAGGTCGGTGACCTCCATGAGCGCCGCCACCATCTGCAACTCCAGCTCCTCGCCCCGGACCGAGGGGACGAAATCGCCGAAGGCCATGTCGACGTCGCGTTGCGAGACGGTCTCGGACTTCCGGAGGCTGGCGATCCGGCGGGCCCGTACCAGGACGCCTTCCATGTCGGCGCCCGAGAGCCCGGGAGCCGCCAGCCGGGCGAACCCGTCCTCGTCGTCCGGGCCGGACCCGGAGGCCTCCTCGGCGCCCGACGCCCCGTGCCGTGCCGGCAACACCACGCCCTCCTCGAGGCGGGCCCCGACCTTCTTGGCCATGATCCGGAAGAGTTCGGTGGCCTCCTCCTCGCCGTGGGGATAGAAGAGCGGGATGTGGACTTCGGCCCGGCCCTGGCGCTTCAGGTCGACCGGCAGGAGGTCGGGCCGGCAGGTGAGCAGGAACCAGAGGATCACGCCCCGGTAGGCGGTGTCGGCCATCTGCTGGGCGACCATGCTGAAGATCCGGCCCGATGTCCCCGAGTCGCCCCCGGCGTTCCTGTCCCCCAGGGCGGCATCGGCCTCGTCGATCACGACCCCGATCGGACCGGTGGCCTTGAGCACCGTGAGCAGCCGTTCCCAGTTGGCCTCGGTCACTCCCTGCCACTGGCTCCGGAGGTTCTTGACCAGGGCGCATGGGATCCCGATGGAGCCGGTGAAGCAGCGGATCAGGAAGGTCTTGCCGGTGCCCACCGGCCCGCAGATCAGGTAACCCATCGGCAGCACCTCGATCTGGCCCTGGGCCAGCAGGGCGGCGTCGTTGGCGAGCCATGCCTTGGCGGACCGGTGGCCGGCCACATGGTCGAGGGTAAAGCGGGGCTCGTAGAACTCGAGCATGCCCTGGCAGGCCTTCTCGATCAGCTCCTTCTTCACCTTCTGGACGTACTCGAGCCGGACCGAGTCGCCGTTCTTCAGGGCCTGGTCCACCAGGTGGAGCAGGTTCACCCGGGAGAGGCCCCCGGTGAGGGTGGCGAGGGTGTCGAGCGGGAGGCCCTCGGGTCCGAGCGGCTCCTTGGCCCCCGAGGTCTTGAACCGGAGGTACTCGAGCCGCTCGGCCCGATCCGGGAGCGGGACCTCGATGGCGGCCGTGAAGGGGTGGCGGACCAGCTGGGGATGGAGACCCGAGAGGGACTCGGTGAGCAGGACCACGGTGATGTCGGAGGCCAGGAAGTCGGGATCGCCCGCCCACTTGGCCAGCGTCACCAGGGTGGCCTTCTCGGCCGCGCTCATCTGGGAAGGGTCGGAGGCGTCGGCGATCAGTTCCGCGAAGTCGAGGATCACCGCCACGCCCCGGCGGCGCTTCCTGCCGGGGGCCACCACCGAACGCAGGTAGCGCTCGATCACGAACAGGGCCCGGAGCGGGTCCTTGGGGAGGGTGCCGGACTCGAAGGAGGTGCCCGACGCCAGGTTCACCTTCTCGACGATGGAGTGGAACTCCGAGAGGTCCTGCTTGTCGGGGAAATGGATCCCGGTCGCCAGGTCGTAGTAGATGACCGTGTCGCGCTGGGCGAAGAGCACCTCGGCCAGGAAACGCTTGAGCGTGGTGAAGCGGACTCCGCCCTCGGCCGGGTACCAGCCCACCAGGTCGTGGATGTTGCCGTGGAGCAGGAATTCGCAGACGGTGCCGCCCCGGTAGCGGCGGATCAGTTCGTCGGCGAAACCCGGCAGCCGGGCCTGGGCGCCGGAGCCGGAGCCGACGGCGGTGGAGTCTCGCTCCGACCGGCGGGCACGGGGGGCTTCGCTCATGGCTTCCTCCTGCCGGGAGGTCCCGGCGGCAGACGATCGTCCCCTGGACTAGCCTTCCCGGACCTGCCCTCGGGTCGGGGTGGCGCCGTCGCTCTCCTCGAGCTCGGGCAGGCGGAAGTCGCCGGCCTCGGCGCCCAGGTCCTCGGCCGCCATGGCGCGCTTCTCGCGCTCGAGCATGGCATCCATGGAATCGAGGTGCTGTTCGCCTTCGCGCAGATCGGTGACCAGGCCGTCGAGGTCGTCCAGGGCACCGCCCAAGGTCCCGCTCGAGATCACCCGGTCCCGGATCAGCCGCACCGTGTCCTCGGCTGCGTTCAGGTTGGCGTTCATGTACTCGAGTTCGTCGATGGCCCGGTCCAGCCGCTTGATGCGGGCCCCGAGGATCTCCAGGTTCCGCCGCTTCACCTTGGCGATCCGCTCGTTCTTCTCGGCCTCGATCTGGCGCTCGAGCCTCTCGATGTCCCGCCGGATCGAGCCCCGGTCGACCTGGCCGAGGTAGCCCTCGAGCTGCTCGGCGGAGAAGAGCATCTTCAGGAAGCTGTTCACCAGATAGTCGAGCTTGGAGACCTGGGTGTCGAAGGCCATCAGGCTCGACGGGTCGACGTCGGCGGTATAGGCCTCCATGCTCTTGACGATCCCGGTGAGCTCCTCGTAGCGCTTGGCTCCCCGTCGGGTGAGACGGGCCGCCAGCTTGGCCGGGTCGTCGGGGACCTTGCCCCGGGTGGCCATCTGCTCGGAGCGCACGTAGCGCTGGAAGCGCGGGTCGCCGGGCACCAGGGCCAGGTAGGCGAGCTCGAGGGCCGCTCCCATGTACCAGAACCCGCTCACCATGCAGCCCAGGAGGAAGAAGCCCCCGAGCGAGATCAGGTTGTACTCGTTGTAGAAGGCGGCCTCGAGGTAGTTCGGGTCGCTCCGGGGAGGAGCCGGCAGGGTGCCCACCTCGACGGCCCGGTCGCTGCGCTCAGCCACGGCGGACCGTGATCTCCGAGAGGCGGCGGCCGACCTCCCGCACCTGCTCCTGGAACTCGGGCCGCTCCTGGGCCTCGGCGGCCTTGCCGGTGGGCACGCCCACCTCGATGACCTCGGCGAGCCGACCCGGATTGGCGGCCATCAGGAAGATCCGGTCCCCCAGGAACACGGCCTCGGCCAGGTCGTGGGTGACCAGGAACACGGTCGCCTCGACCTCGTTCCAGAGCTCGATCAGGAGATCCTGCATCTCCCAGCGGGTCGGCCGGTCCAGCGCCCCGAAGGGCTCGTCCATGAGCAGGATCCTCGGTTTCATGATGAGGCTCCGGGCGATCGCCACCCGCTGGCGCATGCCGCCCGAGAGCTGGTGGGGGTACTTGTGCTCGTGGCCCCCCAGGCGCACCTTCTTGATCCACTCCATGGCCCGGGCGGTGCGCTCCTCGTGGGGGACACCCTGGAGCTTCAGCCCGAAGGCGACGTTCTCGAGCACCGTGTAGCACGGAAAGCTCGAATAGCTCTGGAACACCATGCCGCGATCCGGCCCCGGGCCCAGCACCTGGGCGCCCCGCACCGTGACCTTGCCGGAGGTCGGCGGGTGGGTGGGTTCCAGGCCCGCGATCAGGTTGAGCAGCGTGCTCTTCCCGCAGCCGGAAGGTCCGAGCAGGGTGATGAACTCGCCCCTCCCGGGCAGGTCGGCGATCGCGAAGTCCACCGATCGGAGGGCCAGGTGCTCCTTGCCTTCGGGGCTCCGGAAGACCTTGCTCACACCTTCGAAGCGCACCACCGGGACGCCCTTGCCATCCTCCAGGTGCCCGGCGAAATCGCTGCCCCCGGTCTTCATCTGGCCCGGCTCGGGACGATGGGGCAGGGGGGGAAGGGCGGCCGCCGCCCGCGAGCCCTTCTTCGGGGGGGCCGAGCCGGTGGGCGCCTCGCCCGGGTCGCCGGGGCTCGACGCGGCAGTCGGTTCCCCGCTGCCGGGTGCGTCCTCGGCGCTCATCGGGCTCCCTCCTCGTAGGGGAAGAGCAGGTTGCCGACCAGGCGGAAGCCCGCGTCGATCAGGACCGCCAGGACCACGATCACCACCAGGACCGCGAACACGTGGTCGACCTGGGATCGTCGCTGGGCCGACTGGATCAGGAAGCCGAGCCCGGTCTGGGCGTCGACCACCTCGGCGAGCAGGATCCAGGACCATCCGACCCCGTACATGGTGCGCAGTGCCGACCAGATGGCCGGCATCGCCACCGGGAGCATGATGTAGAGCACCGTGTCCTGCCAGCTCGCACCCAGGGTGTAGCCGGTCTGCAGGTAGATCTCGTCGACGTCGTCGAGTGCCGCCACCACCAGCGGGAGGAGGGCGATGAAGATGGCGATCGCCAGGAACAGGACCTTCTGCTTCTCGGCGATCCCGAACCAGGCGATCGAGAGGGGAAGGAGGGCCGGGATCGGTACATAGGTGGAGATCGCCACCAGGGGTTCGAAGAACCGCCGGACCGGGGTCCAGATCGCCATCGACACCCCGAGCGGCAGCGCCAGGCAGGCGGCCAGCAGGAAGCCGAGGGTGACCCGCTGGAGGCTGGCGAGCACCGCCAGGGTCAGGCCCTTCTCCCAGTGGAGCACCGGGAAGGAGGTCAAGACCTCCCCGGGGGAGGGGAGGATGAGCGGGCTCATCATGCGGCTCTCGGGGCTCCCGCCGGCGGTGAGCACCAGCCACAGGAGGAGGACGCTGGCAACCCCGGCCCCCGAGAGGACCAGGGAGTACTGGGTGGGGAGTTCGCTGCGGATCCGCATGCCGGGTCCGGCCGGAGGCGGCTCGCCGCCCCCGGCCGGGCTCACCTCAGTTGCCTTCCATCGGGAAGACCTTGATCTCCACCCGCCGGTTCTGGGAGTGGTCGGTCAGGCTGATGGGATTGTCCCAGCCGTTGCCGATCGAGGTGATCTTGTTGGCCGGGAAGTCCTTGAATTTCTTGAGGACCGCCTCCCGCACCGATCCGGCCCGCTTCTCCGAGAGCTCGGTCACGTCCTTCGAGAAGATCTCGAAGATCCGCTGGCCCTGGCGCTGGATCTCCAGCTTGCGACTGGTGTCCACGTTGCCCTCGATCACGATCCGGGCCGCCCCGAACTTGCCCGCCAGCCGTCCGATCTCCTCGATCTTCCCATCGAGGCCGGGCTCCACGGCCGGGTCCAAGGTCCATGAGTTGGGGGCGAAGTGCACCATGATCGCCTTGGTGAGGATCGGGTTCGCCTCCACGTTCAGGCCGGTCGGACTCCGGGAGGGGAACTGCTTGGTGTACTTGTCCTTCTGGTGGGCGAACTTGCCCTCCTGCTTCATCTGGAAGAGGACCCCGGCGTCCTTGACGTCCTCCGCCCGGACCGGCGATCCGATCGAACCGTAGGCCTTGTAGACATAGGAGGCCTGGGCCCAGGTCCGCTCGAAGTTGGTCGGGTTGTCCTTGTCGAGGAAGAACTTCAGGTTCTCCTCGAAGCCGGTGAGGTGGGCGTCCTTCATCATCCCGGCGGTGTCGTCGGGGGACAGCCCGAAGCCGTCGGCGAGGAGGCGGGCGGCCTTGCCCGGATCCTTCTCGACCATGTCCATGCCCTCGAAGATCCCCGCCACCAGGCCCTTGATCACGTCGGGGTGGTCCTTGGCGAAGTCGGCCCGGGCCGCCCACACGTCGGCGATCAGGTGGTCGGCGTCGCCGGTGGTGGTGAGCAGGTAGGCGCCGTTGACCCCTCCCGGCTTGCCTCCCTTGGCCGGGTCGATGATGTTGTAGATGTCGGGGGCCCACGAGACGCAGGCGGCGAGCTGGTTGTTCTCGACGAAGGCCCGGGCCGCCCCGAAGGCGGTATCGGTGAACCGGAAGGTCACCTCCGAGGCCCCGATCCCGGCCTCGGTGAGCAGGGTCAGGATGTAGTAGTGGCTGGGGGAGTGCTGGGCCAGGGCGATCTCCTTGCCCCGGAGGTCCCGGGCCTGTTGCACGTGACCCCGGACCACCACGCCGTCACCGCCGTTGGACCAGTCGATCTGCTGGAAGACCTTGGGCATGACCCGAGGGTCCTTGGCCAGGCCCTCGGCGAAGAGGGCGATCATGTCGAGGGTTCCCCAGAGGACGTGGGACTGGCCGGAGACGTAGGCGGCCCGGGCCGCCTCCGGGTCGTCGATCAGCTTCAGGTCGAGCTTGAAACCGTACTTCTTGGCGAACACCGATTCGGCCGAAGGACTGAACCCGTTGTTCGCCATCACGATCGGGGCCCAGCCGCCCCAGATGTTGATGGGGAAGACCACGGTCCGGTCCTTGAACTCGTAGGCCTTGGCCGAGCCGGCGTCGGAGACGCCCTGGCGTCCTACGAACTTGTAGGCGTCGACCGTGGTGGTCCCCGGCTGGGCCGGGACGGTGGCCGCGGGCGGAGCCGCGGGGGTGGAGGCGGTACTCGGGTCGCGCCCCTCGCGGATCGCGGTCAGCACCGCCGGATCGATGTCGCCGGGTCCCTTGGGCTTGGGGAAGAGCTGGTCGCGGAGCTTGTACGCGCCCACCGCGGCCAGCAAGCCGGCGAAGAAGAGGATCAGGATCACGCCGCCAGGCTTGATGCGGGCCTGGCCGGCCCGGGGGCTATGGGGCTTGGTCATGGTCGTCCCTTTCCGATCGGGCGGGGCAGGCCGATCCGCGGGAGGGAAACGGGTCGGAGGCCCCGGCTCCGACCCGGCGAATTCAATCGCGCAGGCGCTCCGAGGCGATGGTCTTCACCGAGTCGAGTTCCTCGTCCTCGGGGACCACGTCGGCGGTGGCGGAGACTCCGTCGGAGACGAGCCCCATCTCGAGCTCGAATTGGCGGAGGGTGTCGTTGGCCTGGAGGCGCTTGGCCTCCTCCTCGATGTCGAACTGCTGGGCGTCGACGCTCTCGAGGGCCATCTCCATCTTGGCCTCGCCCATCGCCGACTGCTCCTCGACCTTGCGGATCATCTCGTCGTGGGTAGCGTCGATGCCGGCGACCTTGAAGTTCTCCATGGCGTCCGCCACCTTGCCCTGCCACTCGCTGCGGCGCTTGGCCGAGAGGGCCGAGGAGACCTCGCGGGTCTTCTGGTTCAGGTGGTTCACGAACTGCCGCTTGATCTTCATGGCCTTGTCGTAGGCGGCCTTGGAGGTCTCGAGCTGGCCCTGGGAGGCCTTCAGATCCTTGCGCACCGTCTCCAGGGTGGTGGCGAAAGTGACCGCCAGGTCTCGCCGGTCGGCCTTGAGCGAGGCCTTGATCTTGGCCGCCAGGTCGGCCTCCTGGGTCTTCAGCTTGGCGATCTCCTTCTCGAGGAGGGTGACGGTGCTGCGCACGTAGGCGATGTTCTGGTTGATCTCGGGGAGCTGGTCCTCGAGGTCGCGGATGTTCTGCTTGAGGATCAGCTCGGGATCCTCGCCGAGTTCGATGAAGAACCCCACGAAGCTCCGGACCATCCGCTTGAACCTCGCCCACATGGCGGACCTCCTCGGATTCAACCCGGGGTGCCGGTGGCACCCGTCCCCCGGACCGGCATCGTATCGGCCACAACCGCCCGAGTCCAGGGTTGCAGCGAACCCCCGGAGCGTCTACAGTCGCTCCCGGCCGATGCGGTCGGGGAACCAGCCCGGATCCCCGACCGACGACCGACGACCTCTCCGGTCCCGGGGGTCCCCCACCGTGACACGCTGCGTCGATTGCGGTTTCGACAGCCCCGAGGGACACCGCTTCTGCGGGTCCTGCGGGGCGCGACTCGGGGTCCACGCCCCCGGGCGCTGCCCCGAGTGCACCCGGCTGGTCGGCCCGCGCGACCGCTTCTGCATGGACTGCGGCGCCTCGCTGCCCGCCTCGGGCACGGGCTCCCGGCCTTCCCCCGAGCCGCCCGCGGCCTCGCCGGACCCCGGTCCCGCACCCCGCCATGTGACCCTCGAGATCCCGGCCAGGAACCCGCTGGAGGAGGACACCTCCGACCATCCCACCGCCGCCATGCGGGCCCCGGTCCAGCTCAAGATCGTGGCCGGTCGGGAGGTCGACAAGGGCTTCATCCTGCCGGCCGAGGGCGGTGTGATCGGTCGCACCGAGACCGCCGATGTCCGACTCGAACTCGATCCCTACGTCTCGGAGTCCCATGCCAAGATCGGCCGGGGACCCAAGGGCGTCTTCGTCGAGGACATGGGGAGCGTGAACGGGACCTTCGTCCGGGTCACCGGGACCCAGCCGCTCAAGGCCGGCGACGAGGTCAAGATCGGGCAGTCGATCTTCCGGGTGGAGAAGTGACCCCGATCCCAGGGGTGCGACCCCGGCCGTGAGCGCCAAGTCCCGGGCGGGCGATCTGCTCTTCGGTCGCTACCGCGTCGATTCCCCGCTCGGACGCGGCTCGGCAGGGCCCTCGTTCCTGGGGACCGACCTGGAGACCGAGGACCGGGTCGTGATCAAGGAGCTGCCGGCCGATCGGCCCGACCTGTTCGAGCGGTTCCAGGGCGAGATCGCCCTGCTCCGGCATCCCGGGGCCGAGTTCGCGGATCCCGAGGGGATCGCCCGCTACGTGATCCCGGTCGCCCTGGGGATGGCCCACGACCAGCCCTACGCGGTGCGCCCGTACATCGAGGGCGTGAGTCTCCGGGACCGGCTCCGGCAGGGGCCCCTCCCGGAGGACCAGGTCCGCATGGTGATCGGGGACGTCGCCCGGACCCTGTCGGCGGGCCACCACGAGAACCTGGTGCTCCGGAACCTGAAGCCGGAGAACATCCTCATCGACTCCGGGGGACGGGCCAGGATCTCGGGGATCGGCACCGGGTGCTTCCTCACCCGGGCCCGCCGGGAACAGCTCGGGGTGGAGCTCGGCGGACTCCGGTACGTGGCGCCCGAGCAGCTGCTCGATGCCCGCCGGGTGGACCGGGCCAGCGACCTCTTCGCCCTGGGTCTGGTGCTCCACGAGATCCTGGCCGGGGCTTCCCCGGTGACCGGGGCCGCCATCGAGGACCTGGTCGAATGGTTCGCGGCGCCGCGTCGGATCCCGCTGCCGCCGGGGCCTTCGGACCTCGCCGAGCTGGCGGCCCGCTTGACCCTCTTCCACCTGGCCGAGCGTCCCTCCCGCGGCGAGATCGCCCTGGAGCGGGCCGCCCCCTGGATGCAGCCGCCCCTGGGCGAGGACGAGTGCGACGGGTGCAAGGCGGTCCTGCCCAGGCTCACGGCCTTCTGCCCCGCATGCGGGAGGGCCACCCGGGGTCCGTGTCCCCACTGCGGGCGACCGCTGGCGATCGGGGCTTCCTGGTGCGCGGCGTGCGGCGAGCGGGCCGAGCCCCAGCCCAGGGCCCGCCTCGAGGGTCTGGTCGGCGGCTACGGAGGCGAGGAGGTCGAGCTCCCCGGCGACTCCGAGGTGAGGCTGGGCCGGGCCGGCGAGTGCGAGGTCGGGTTCGAGGGCCGCGACCGCTACGTCTCCCGCCACCAGTGCCGCATCGAGGTGCGCCGGACCTGCCGCTGGCTGCTCGCCGGGGACTGGGTCTCGGGTCGCCCGACCACCAATGGCACCCTCCACAACGGGCGCAACGCCGACGGGCTGGGGGCCCAGCTGCTGCGGGCCGGCGACCGGCTCCGGATCGGGGACAGCTTCTTCCGGTTCCGGGAGGGGCGGGCATGATCCTCGGGTCGCGTACCGACGTGGGACGCAAGCGGGTCCACAACGAGGACAACCTGGGCGCCTTGCGACTCGACCTGCGTCGGGACAAGACCCGGCGGGTCGACCTCTGGACCGCCATGGTCTGCGACGGAATGGGCGGAGCGGCCGGCGGCGAGGTGGCCTCGGCGCTGGCCGTCGCCACCATCGGACGCAGCCTGCAGGAGCAGGTGATGCGCGCCCTGCTCGACGACGGCGCCGAGTTCGTGGAGCTGCGCACCGTGCTCCGGGAAGCGCTCTGGGACGCCAATCGGGCCGTGTTCGACGAGGCCCGCAACCGGATCGGGCACACCGGGATGGGCTGCACCGCCACGGTCCTGGTGCATGCCGCCGGGAGGGTCCTGATCGGCCAGGTCGGCGACTCGCGGGGTTACCACTTCCGGGGCGGCAAGCTCACCCAGGTCACCTTCGACCACAGCTTCGTCGGCGAGCTCCTGCGGGAAGGGCGCCTCACCGCCGAGGAGGCCGAGAACCACCCCAGGAAGAGCGTGATCACCCGGGCCATCGGCTCCCGGCCCGAGGTCGAGGTCGACGTGTTCGATCGGCGGGCGGTAGCCGGGGACGTGTACCTGCTGTGCTCCGACGGCCTCTCGGGAATGGTGGCCGATGCCACCATCGAGGAGGTCCTCGGGAGGCTCCCCGACGACGCCGGGGAGGACGATCTCGACCGCACCGCCGGGGTGCTCGTCGAGATGGCCAACGAGGCCGGGGGCACCGACAACATCAGCGTGGTCCTGTGCCGGCTCGAGCACCGGGACATCTGGCGGCAGGTCCCCGATCCCATCCTGCTGCGTCCCCTGGCGCCGGATCGGGTCCTCTCCTGGACCGAGGCCGCCGACAAGGGCATTCCCGACGTGAGCCTCCAGGAAGTACCCGCCCGCGTGCGCCGGATGTAGGAGACCGGTTCCCGGGCTAGCGGCTCCCGGCCCAGGCGAGGAGCGCCTTGTGCTCGGCGGCCAGGCGACGGTCAAAGGGCCCCGGGACATGGTCGGGCGGGTTCGGGGGGAAGGCCGGGACGCCGGTCCCGGAGCCCTCCAGGATCCCGGCCGAGAGGCGCATCTCGCAGGCCTCGAGGGCCGCCAAGCGAGCGTCGTGCCCGGCTCCGACCGCGGCCGCGAGCTGTCGGTGGGCCTCTTCGGTTGCGCCCCGACGGAAGGCCGAGCGGGCCAGCAGGAGGCGGGCGGCGGGCCCCTCGGGGAGTTCGGCAGGAGCCATCGGCAGCCTCCCGGCGCGCCACTCCCGCAGCCGGGCACGGAGCTCGCCGCGTGCCCCGAGCCTGGCCTCGAGACCGTCCCTGACATTCTGGAACGGCTCCCCGAAGGCTCCCGGCGAAGCGGGGCGGGATCCCGGATCGCGCCGGGTGGCGGAGTGGATCATGTCGGCGATCTCGCCGGGGACCTCCGGGGCCAGCTCGGCGAGGTGGGGGATCCGGTCGGCGGCGGCTTCATGGACCAGGCCCCGGAGGTCGCCCGAGGCGAGTGCCGGGCAGCCGGTCAGGATCTCGAAGGCGACCAGGCCGGCCGCGTAGAGGTCGGAGCGGATCCCGGGCGGCTCGCCCAGGAGCTGCTCCGGCGCGGCGTAGCCGGGGGTCAGGGTCGGCGGTCCCTCGTCGGGCGAAGTTGCCTGGTCCGGTACCCGGGCGGCGCCGAGGTCGAGGACCGTGAGGCTGGCATCGTCCCCCAGGAGCAGATTGGCGGGCTTCAGGTCGCCATGCACCCGGCCGGCCGCATGCAGGGCCGAGAGCGACGAGGCGAGTTCGAGGACCAGATCGAGGGCCTCGAGCAGCGGGAGGGACGCTCCGGCGAGGCGGTGGTCGAGGCGGGTGCCGCGCCGGTATTCGAGTGCCAGCCAGGGAATCCGCGCCTGGGGGTCGGAGTCGAGCAGGGCGGGGAAGGCGGGATGGGACAGTGACGAGTGCAGCGAGGCCTCGGCCGCGAAACGGCGACGGACCTCGGGACGGTCGGCCTGCTGCCGGAAGGCGACCTTCAGCACCACCAGACGCCGGGGGACGCCGGCGACCGCCAGGTCGACGACCGCAGTGCCGCCGGTGGCGAGGCGCGCCAGGGAGGGCGGGGGACTCACACCAGGAGCCGGCTCCAGGGTCCGGGGTTGCGCGCCGCCCTCTCGGAGGGAGGCACCAGGGGAGAGGGCCGAGCGCCCGTGCGGAGCAGGAGTTCCGAGCCCGCCGGTACCCGGTCGACTCCCTTGGCGAGGAAGAGCCGGAACACCGAGCCCGAGGGGCCGTCGTCCACGGCCAGGGCGTCCCCCAGCCATTCGTGGCCGCCACCGGGGAGGCCCGCCAGGACGGCGTACTCGGCGCCCCGACGGGTCCGGACCGAGGGGAGGTGGAGCAAGAGCCCCGGGGGCGGATCGACGACCCGGGGATCATGGCGGATGGCCGCGAAGATCTCCTCGATCCGACGCCGGCCGGCCCGCCACAGGAAGGGGAGCGGGAACAGGAGGAGGAGGGCCAGGGCCCGCTGGGGGGGGCGGGAGACCTCCACGAGACGAGGTGCGAGGCGGGCCGCGAGAGCTTCGAGACGGGTGGCAGGTGCCTCCGGCCCCAGGCCGCGCCGGGCCAGGTCCTCGGGATCGGCGATCGGCCAGACCGCCACCAGGCCGGCGAGGCCGAGCGTGAGCAGGGTGGCGAGCAGGCGGAAGACCCCGCCCGGGAGCTCCCCGAGGTAGATCTCGCCGAGGCCCGGGAGCAGGGCGGAGAGGCTCGCCGCCAGGTCCTCGTCCCGGGTGCGGGCCTGCTGCAGCCCGGCGCGCAGCTCGGCGGCCAGTTCGTCCCCTGAGTGGTCGCGCCGGGCCGGGGGCGGTTCCAGATCGGGCGGGATCGGGAGGCTGCGGACCGGTTCGGGGAGACGCCCCGTGTCTCGGGTCGGCCGAGGCGGCGGTGGGCGAGGCGGGGAGGCCGCCGGCTCCTCCCCCGATTCGAGGTCGACGATCTCGTCCTGGCCGGGGCCAGGGGTCGGCGCGGGGGCCTGGCTCCCGGGGAGGAACCCGGCCTCCTCGACCGGCACTTCCGGGAAGCCGGCATCGGCACCTGGATTCGAAGGGGATCCGGGCGTCGCCGCAGGGGCGTCCTCGAAGGACTCCGGGAGGGGCTCGGGAATCGGGGGCGGAGGCGTCGGCTCGGGCGCGGGGACCGGCTCCGGTCCCTCCGGGGCGTCGAACGCGACGGGGTCCATGGGGCCGAGCGAGAGATCGGGGGAGGTCTCGACGGGTGGTGGGGAGGGCTCCCTTCCTTCCCCCGGCTCCGGCGGAGGAGGGGGAAGGACGGGAGGACGCGGCGGCCGTGCCACCCGCAGGAAGGCCAGGAAGGCCCGGGCGAAGAGATGGTCCTCGTGGAGCGCGGCCGTCTCCTGCACCACTTCCATGGCCTCATCGGTCTTGGAGAGCGCGTGGAGCGCCATGGCGTAGTCGATGTCGGCATCCGGGCCGGGCGCATGACGGCGCGCCATGTCGAAGGCGGCCCGGGCGTCCTCGGAGCGGCCCATCTCCACCAGGATGCGGGCCTGGGTGAGCCAGGCGTCGGCCCGGTCCGGGCGGAGCTCCAGGGCCTTGTGGGTGCGGGAGAGGGCCTGGTCATGGCGACCGGCATGCAGCAGTCGCCGGGCCAGGTCCAGCTGGGAGTCGGCGGGCTCCGGGAGGAAGGCGACGCGATCCTCCTCGCCGGCCGTCGCCTTCAGCTGGATCAGCTCGTCGAGGAGGTGGCGGGAGGTGGCGGGACGGTCCTCGGGATGGCGCTGGACGAGGCGGTGCACCAGGGCCGAGAGCCCGGCCGGGATCTCCCGACGCAGGTGCGAGGGAGGCAGGATCTCGGAGCGGAGCTGGAACTCGGTGATCTCGAGCAGGCCCGAGCCCTGGATGGCCCGGGTGCCGGTGAGGAGCTCATGGAAGAGGAGGCCGAGGCTGTAGAGATCGGAGCGCTCGTCGACGGGGCGGCCCTGGTTCTGCTCGGGACTCGAGTAGGCGAAGGTGCCCATGATGGTGCCGGTGCGGGTGCGCAGCAGGTCGTCGGCGACCTGGGCGATGCCGAAGTCGAAGAGCTTGATGCCGCCGGTGTCCTCCATCATCACGTTGCGAGGCTGGAGGTCGCGGTGGAGGACGCCCTTCGAGTGGATGTGGAAGAGGGCGGCGGTCAGGGCCTCCATGATCCGGACCACCGTGGGCACCGGGAGACCGTGGGGGTGGCGGAGCAGCAGCTCGTCGAGGGGCTGGCCGCGCACCAGCTCCATGGCGAGGAAGCAGGCATCGGGGCCGGCGGCTCCCTCCAGGAAGCGCACCACGTGGGGATGGTGCAGGCGCTGGTGGATCGCCACCTCGCGGCGGAAGCGCTGCTGGTAGTCCTCCTCGTCCCAGAGCTCCTCGAGCAGGGTCTTCAGGGCCACGAAGCGGCGACCGTCGGAGGTCAACGCCAGGTGGACGAGGCTCATCCCTCCCGAGGCGTACTCGCGGAAGACCCAGTACGAGCCGAACGGCTGGAGCGGTCGGATCCGCATCCCGGCGAGTGTAGCCCCGGGCCCGGCAAGGCCCCCGGAACCGTCGCGCCCGGACAAAAGGGGCGACCGGGTCCCGTCACGGGGTGGGGGATCCCTCCCCCGTGACCACGGCCGGACACCCGGCCCGTGCGAGGCTCGAACCGTCGTCTCCCCGCTCCACCCGTGCGAGGGAGCCCGCGACTCCCTCGTTCGGCCGGAGGGGGTCCGGGGGATCCCTCCCCCGTGACCACGGCCGGACACCCAGCCCGTGCGAGGCTCGAACCGTCGTCTCCCCGTTCCACCCATGCGAGGGGGCCCGCGACTCCCTCGTTCGGCCGGAGGGGGTCCGGGGGATCCCTCCCCCGTGAC
>CAYOHP010000086.1:26126-28609 GCA_964403795.1 uncultured bacterium
CTAAGTCTCGTTCTGGTGGCGGACCCTGGCGAGGGGACCGGGGACCCCGGTCACGTCGGAGTGGAGCTGGTCGACGGTGGGGAGCAGATGGGCGTCGACGAACTCGGCCACGGACTTCACCCGCTCGACCTTGCCGGTCGAGGGGGTGTAGGCCCACCAGAAGGCCTTGCGGTCGGAGGTGTTGGGTAGGCGGTAGACATAGGTCACGAGGGTGATCCGGGGGAAGACCTGGGTCTCCCAGCCGAGGATCTCGGTGCCGTCGCGATCCGCCCTCAGTCGGAAGTCCTCGAGGACGGTCTTCTCGACCTTCCAGACCGCCTCCTGGGCCTCCTGCTGCTTCTGCCAGGGAACCACGTGTTCGAGCATGAAGACCCAGCCGATGGAGCATGCGACCAGCACCGCCGCCACCATCACGACCAGCCGCTCGCGGTTCTGGAGGGGATCGCCCTTGGCACGGGCGCGCGCACCCCTCCTGGAGGCCTTGGGGGCAGGTGCCTTTGCGGTCTTCATGGGCTTGGACATCGTCGCGGAGCTGAGTATCGCATACCCGGGCCGGGGAGAAACGGGAGTTCCCCCTGGGGACGACGCCCTCCGGGGATCCTGCGGATCGGTCGATCCCATGGGGGACCCCGGGAGGACCTCCGATGCAGAAGACCACCGACCCCCTGGCCGGCCCCGCCCTCGCCGGCAGCGGGAGCGACCGGAGCGCGCTGCGCCGACTCGACGAGCTGGCGCGCCGCCAGCGCTACCGGGAGGCTCTCGACGTCCTGGCGGGGATCGAGGCCGACCTGCGCCGCCGGGCGCCTTCCCGATAGGACGCTCCGAACCGGGTGCCGGGCCTCGGATTTGGTGCGGTCGGGTCCCGGCTTGCGCGCCGGTGCCGTCCTGGGTGACCCTGGGATCGGAACGGATGCCATGAGCGGAATCGACGACTACGAACGTTTGCTCCAGGATCTCGAGAGCAGTCTCGCGACCGAGTGCGGTCGGCTCCGATCCGAACTCGATTCGGTCTACGACCAGGATCCGACCCGGGCGCTGGCAACCACCGAGGCGCTGGCCGCGGTCTTCCGGAAGCTGAAGACCCTGCGGGAACGCGGCGAGGTGCTCCAGACGGCCCTGGACGCGTTGAGGGAGATGGAGCGGCTGCGGTCCGAGATCCGCAAGCGGGTCCAGGAACTGGGTCCCGAGTACGCCCGCTACCGCAAGGCGCGTGGCGAGCTCGCCGGGGAGGGCGACCGGGAACTCCAGGGCCTCTTCGCCAACGAGATCCCGGGTTTCGTCCTCGACTATGCGGCACTCGAGGGTGAGCCGATCGGACCGTTCCGCAGCCTGGATCCGGAGGCCTTCGCCGAGGCCGACCGCTACGGCGGCGTCCCGGGCGGTCCGCCTTCCGGCCCAGCGCCGACCGCTCCTCCGGTGATGCCGGCGTCCGCATCCGCCCCCGAGGTGCCGGTTCCGGTCCGGGTACCGCCCGTGGTTCCCGCCGCCGGTCCGGCGGGAGGCCCGATCGCGGAGTTCTCCCGCCGCGACGCCTTCGACGCCGAGGCCCGCGGCCTCGTCGGCAGCCCTCCGGGCGCGACCGTTCGCACCGCCCAAGCGCCGGTCGCGAGCCCGGCACCGGGGGACGGACCGTCCGTCGGTCCGGAGGCCGCCGGACTCGCCCGCCTGCTCGAGGACGAACTCGAGGCGGACGGGTTCTTCGACGTGCCGGAGCCCGCCCAGAAGGCCCCGGAATCCACGGCCCCGGCCCTCCGCGCCCGGGAGCCGGAGGCGCCCCGGAGTTCCGAGGATCTGGTGGGGGAGGATCCGATGGACGCCATGCGGCGCATGCTCGGCAGCGGGAGCCCGTCAGGCACCGGGAGTCCCCAGCTCGGTTCGGCAGCCAGCGACCTCCTGAGCCTCATGGACGACGACGACGACGATCCGGCCTCCCAGGCCCCGATCGCCGCGGCGGCGCCCGCGACCCCGCCTCCCAGGTCGACGCCCCCGCTGGCGACGGCCGCGGGCCTCGGTCCCGCGGGCACCGGCGTCGCAGCAGGGGCAGCGGCCGCCGATCTGCTCGCGGAACTCGATTCGCTCGACGATCTCGGGGATCTCGGGGGGCTCGACGACCCCTTCGCCTCGCAGCCGGCCAAGTCCGGGAAACCTCCGCCTCCGGCAGCCCGCATGGACACGCCGACCAAGGACCCGCTCGACGATTTCTAGCGGGGGATCGTCCCGGAGCCGAAGCGCCCCGGGTTCACCCCGGGGGAGCCGGGGAGGCGTAGCCCGCCCGCGAGCGAGGTGCACGGGATGCCAGGGCCACGGCTGCGCCATGGCCCAGGCATCCCGTTGCAGCCCTCCGGGCTGCCGCGGCTTGCTTTGGGGGTCGAACCCCCAAACCCCCGGGGCCTCGCTCCGCTCGGGGCGGGTTCCAGACCTCGGGCGGAGCCGAAGCGCCCCGGGTTCACCCCGGGGGAGCAGCGGTGTGTCTGGCATGTCCG
>CAYOHP010000087.1:0-28542 GCA_964403795.1 uncultured bacterium
GGGAGATGGACTACCCCTACGCGGAGTCCCACCCCCAGTGGCAATTCGCGTTCGTTTTCAATATCAACCGCTGCATCGCCTGCCAGACCTGCACCATGGCCTGCAAGTCGACCTGGACCTTCTCCCAGGGCCAGGAGTTGATGTGGTGGAACAACGTCGAGACGAAGCCGTACGGAGGCTACCCGCGCGGCTGGGACGTACGGCTCCTCTCGATGCTCGAGGCGGAGAACCCGGGTGGGCAGATCTGGGAGAAGGGAGCCGACGGAAATCCCGTATTCGGCGGCAAGACCATCTTCGAGGCCGCCGGGAAGCGGGTGTCGGAGGAGGGCTCGGGTCGCTCCCTGGGTTACCTGCCCTCCGACGAGGACTGGAAGGCTCCCAACGCCCACGAAGAGACGGCGACCGGTGCGGTCCGGCAGCAGGGGGACTGGAGCGGGTCGGTCCAGCTCCCGGAGCACCGCGTCTGGTTCTTCTATCTGCAGCGGATCTGCAACCACTGCACCTACCCGGGCTGTCTGGCGGCGTGCCCCCGCCAGGCGATCTACAAACGCCCCGAGGACGGCATCGTGCTGATCGACCAGGAACGCTGTCGGGGCTACCGCAAGTGCGTGGAGGCGTGTCCCTACAAGAAGTCGATGTACCGCCCGGAGACCCGCACCAGCGAGAAGTGCATCGCCTGCTACCCGCGTATCGAAGGCAAGGACCCGGTCCTCAGCCCGGACGGAGCCCCGCTCGAGACCCGCTGCATGACCGCCTGCGTCGGGAAGATCCGACTGCAAGGCCTGGTCGACAAGCAGAAGGACGGTAGCTGGGTGGTGGCGCCCGACAACCCGCTCTACTTCCTGATCCGGGAGCGCAAGGTCGCCCTCCCGCTGTACCCGCAGTTCGGGACCGAGCCCAACGGGTACTACATCCCGCCGCGCTGGGTCCCCCGTCGCTACCTGACCCAGATGTTCGGCCCGGGAGTCGAGGAGGCACTGCGGCAGTACTCGTGTCCGGACCGGGAACTGCTCGCGGTGCTCCAGCTCTTCCGGGCCAGCCAGCAGGTCCTGTTCCGCTACGCCATCGAGCGGGGGCCGAAGGTCGCCGAGGTCGAGGTCACCCTGCCCTCGGGCGAGAAGGCCACCCAGGAGATCTTCAACGACACCGTGATCGGCTACAACGGGCTCGGGCGCGAGGTGGTCCGGACCACGGTCGAGGAACCGACCTTCGAGAGGTCCCCCGAACATGTCAACTCCATCTGAAGGCTTTCCGGCCCAGGAGCTTCCGGCTGGGGATCCGCCTCTGGTCGCGGCCCGCCAGGTCCTTGCCCACTTCCTCTCCCTGGCCCTCCGGGATCCGCGGGGACCCGCCTACGACCGGCTGATGGAGCCGGGCGCTCTGGAAACGGCGGAGGCGGCGGCCCGGCTGGTGCGGGAGGCCCTTCCCGCGGAGCGATCCGATCCCGGCCGGGGGGAGGAGCCCGTCGAGGCCCTCGCACCCGAAGCCCTGGCTGCCTTCCTCGCGGACCGTGAAGAAGTGGTCCGGGCGCACCAGGCCGTCTTCGGGTTGCTCCTCTCCAGCGACTGTCCTCCCTATCGGACCGAGTACTGCCGCCAGCGCTCGCCGGTACTGCGATCGCACGTGATGGCGGACATCGCCGGCTTCTACCAGGCCTTCGGGCTGCAACCTGCGGAGCATGAGCCGGAGCGCTTCGACCACGTCGCACTCCAGCTCGAGTTCCTGGCCTGGCTCGGGGCCAAGGATGCCTACGCCCTGTCCCGGGCCGACCTCGCCGAGGAGCGAGCGAGCATCTGCCGGGACGCGAGGCAGCGGTTCTTCCGGGAGCACGTCCTCCCCTGGGTCCCGTCCTTCGCCCGCGTGCTGCGCCTGCGCGTGGCCCGCGCGGTGGGCGACCAGGGGCGGTACTACGACGCCCTGGCCATCCTGCTCGCCTCCTGGGTGGGAGTGGAGCGTAGGCTCTACGGTCTCCCTCCTGCCGTGGACGAGCTCGAGGCGCCAGGGAGCGATCTCGACCACGGTGCGGTTTGCCCAACGGCCGGTGAGGACTGCTCCCCCGTCCCCGTCTGAGGTAGGGTGCGGCACCCGGAGGGGGCACATGGACATCGTCTCGGCGACCTGGGAAAGGGCCCGGTCGCGGATCTGCGAGACGCTCGTCGAGGCCACCGAGCCGACCCTCGCCTGGCCGCGAGTGCTCGAGACCCTGGGCGGGCTCCTGGGGGCGTCCCTGTGCGAGCTGTGGATGCCGCACCACGACCGCCGCTCTCTCCGGTGCGAGGCGAGCTGGATCGGGCCGGGGTTCCCCGGGGAGGGTCGACCCGAGTTCTGCGACCAGAGATTTGTGCCCGGACAGGGCTTCCCCGGAGGCGTGTGGGTGACCCGCCGCCCTATCGTCTGCGACGAGGTGAGCGAGCATCCGGATTTCGTCCGGGGAGCGTGGGCCCGTGGGCTCGGGCTCGCTTCCTGCCTCGCATTCCCGCTGCTCCTGCCCGGCAACGAGGTCGACGGCGTGCTCATGGCCTTCGCGAGGAACGATGGGACTGCCCTCACCCCGCCGCCCCTCGAGCTGCTCCACGACCTGGGTCGCTTGATCGGGAGCTTCCTGGCCAGGACCCGGGCCGAGGAGAGGGCGCGGATCGACGGAAGGCTGGAGGCCCTGGGGCGCCTCTCCGCGGCACTGGCGGACCAGATGAACAACGAGCTCTGCGTGATCCTCTCCGGGGTCGGACAACTGGTCGCCGAGGGTGACCGCCCCGGCCACGAGCTGCGGGAACTCGAACATGTCAGGGATGCGGCCACCCGTGCCGCCAGGGTCACGCAGAAGCTGCTGGCGCGAGCCTTCGAGCCCTGTCGCCAGCGGAGCGTGATCGACCTCTGCGGGCTCGTGAGGAACCTGGACCCGCGACTCCGATCCGCGCTGGGGACGGGCATCCGGTTGGAAGCCGAGCTGGATCCTGAACCGAGACTGGTGATCGGGGACCCGGCTCGCCTGGAGCAGGTAGTGCTCGACCTGGTGCTGCACGCACGGCGATCGATGGGGGACGCCGGCCGCGTCGAGATCCGCTGCGAGGGAGGACCCCGGGGCGGTGTCGGACCGGATACCGAGGTCCGCCTCTCCGTCACCGACTCGGGAAGCGGGCTGGACGACGCCAGCCGGTCACGGATCTTCGATCCGCTTCCCCTGCCCGGGTCGCGTGCCGGGATCGGGGGGTTGGGCGTGGTCTACGCGGAGGTGAAGAGCCTGGGAGGCGAGGTCGAGGTCCGCTCCCGTTGCGGCGAGGGCACCACCTTCGAGCTACGGATCCCTGTCGCCCCCAGGGACGCCGTCCGTGAAGCGTCCGCACCCAGGGCGAAGTCCAGGACAGGGGGGAGCGGCTTCGAGGGAGCCGTCCTGCTGGTCGAGGACGATCCCAACCTGCGCCGTCAGCTGCGACGGATCCTCGACGCATCCGGATTCCTCACCTTGGAGGCCGGGAATGCGGACAGCGCGCTCCGCCTGTCCCGGAACCTCCCCGAGAAGCTGAGACTCCTCCTCTCGGACGTCTGCCTGCCGGACTCCTCCGGCGCCGAACTCGCGCTCCAGCTGCGCCAGGTGGACCCGCGGCTGCCGGTCCTTCTCATCTCAGGCCTCTCCGAGGAGTACCTCGGGGACGCCCTGGATCTCGGGGTCCATGATGCGTTCCTCCAGAAGCCGTTCGACCGGGAGCGCTTGCTGGAGGTCGTCAGGAGGGTACTGGTCCCGGAGCCGGGCACCTCGCCCCGAGCCAACCCGTAGGAGTAGCCGCGGGGCGGATTTCGGGGTGCGACCGGGCTAATCCAACCCCTGGCGGCGGGTCTCCAGGCTCATCGTCTTCGCCTCGAAGGTGGTGCCCTTCACGAACAGCGGGATCTCCACCAGGGAGACGTTGCCGTGGCCGTCCTGGGCCCGGATCCTGAGCCGCCGCAGGGGCACGTCGGGATCCGGGTGGCCGGAGGCGACCAGGGCGTCGAAGACCACCTCGTCGGGCGCCTGGTAGGTCGCTTCCTCCAGGAACTCGAGGTTGCCGAAGCGGTCCTGGGGATCCTTGCTCTCGATCCACCACGAGAGGCCGGGCTTGGCCGGGTCCGCCTCCAGCTCGGCCCGGGGCACCCGGGGCAGGAAGGGAGCGGTCTCGCTGCCCTTGGTGGCCTCGGGGCGGAGCTCGAAGCGGGAGTGGACCGGTCCCTCGTCGCCGGAGCCCGGGCTCGAGAAGGATGCGGCGTCGAGCGGGGAGGTCGAATCCTCGAGCAGCCCGAAGTTGTCGCGGGCGAGCACCGTGAACTCGACCCTGGCCTTGGTGGCGAACTCGGCACCCTGGACGAAGATCTGCTGGCCCGGGTCGACCAGCGCGAACTCCTCCGCACCCTCGGTGCCCGGCCGGTGCCAGAGCTGCTCGGGCTCGTCCCCTTCGATCCCGGCGGTCCCGTCGGTGCGCCAGGAGTACTGGATCCGGCCGCGCTTGGCGCCGAACCCTCCCTCCTTGGCGTCCGCGCTCCGGGCCCGGCCGTCGGTGACCAGGGCGGGATCCAGGTCGGGGCCGTCCTCGAAGAGTCGCACCTCGAAGGGCGGGGCCCCGTCCTGGGGAGCGATCCGCACCATGACATGCGGCGGGGTCCGGTCCTGGATCGAGAGCCGGGGACGCGAGGGATAGGGCTTGCCGAGGCCGCCCCCCGAGCCCTGGTAGCGGACCTCGAGCTGGTAGTGGCGGGCGTCCCGGATGATCGGCTGGGGCGGGCCCCCGGCCGGGGGCGTCGGGTCCACGAAGTCGGTCGGAATTCGGAACAGGGCGTTCCAGGCGTCCTGGCCGGTCGCACCGTCGACGAAGAACCCGAAGCCGTCACCGGGATGCTCGGCCCAGGACGCCGGGTCGACGGTGGCGTCGAACTCGGTGGCCCGGTCCGGACCCGGCGGGTCGGTGAGCGGTACCGGATCGCCGTCGGCATCCAGGGTCCGGTCGAAGTAGCGGACCTTGACCGAGGTCGGCGGCGGCGAGCCGTCCGAGGTGAGCTTTTCGTACTGGAGCTTCGTGAGCGGGAAGAAGAGCCGCGGTCCGGGAGTGTCCTCCGGGATCACGAAGGGGAGCGGGAACTTGGCGCTCCCCATGCTCGTCCCGATCACCACCGAGACGTCCCCGGTCTCGTTCACCGAGTCGGGATGGGGGGAGGTGTAGTCGACGCAGTAGCGGTTGGCCAGCCCGTCGTAGGTCATGTTGAGCGCCTGGATGATGGCGCTGCTGGCCCCCTGGATGAAGGTGCCCCCGGACTTGTCGGAAACCTCCGAGATGCCGGCCAGGTTGACCCGGCCGAAGCCTAGGTTCACCACCGTCACGTCGTTCTGCTGGGCGGCCTCGATGACGGCTCGCTTCTGGGGCGCTCCCTGGGTGTCGCGGAAGTCGGCGATGGTGACGAGCGAGCGCTTGAGGAGCGTGTTCGAGGTGTCGAATCCGGCCAGCCGCAGGAGCTCGAGGCGCATGTTGTGGTAGATCGGGCTGCCGCTGCATGGGGGGCCGATGTCGATGGCCCGGGCCCGATCCGGGTAGGTCGAGTCGGCACCCAGCTTGGCGAACAGCGGGCTCTCGGCGAAGTCGGGGGCCCGCGACAGGCCCTTGCCGTCGAAGGCGAAGACCGAGACCAGGGTCTCGGCCCCACCCGGGCGGGTCCGGAGCTGCTCCATGAACTGGGCCGCGCAATCGAGCATGCCGCCGGTGTTCCCGCCCACCGCCGCCCCGCAGGTGCCGCCGAGGTACTTGGTCACCGAGCACGAAGAGTCGATGGCGATCGCCATGGCGACCGGGTCCTGGCCGCACTGCGAGAACACCGGATCGGTGGCCGCCCGCTGGTCCCCGAGGACCGTCTCCATGACCTGCCGCTGCATGAAGGCGTTGTTCACGTCGAAGGGCGGGGTGGTCACGTCCTTGGGGAAGACCCGGAAGGTCACCCGCATGCGGGGGAAGCGGCTCGAGTCGACCTCCTCGACGATGATGTTGTAGGTCGGGTCCGGCGGGACCTCGTCGGGAGGCCCCGGGTCGAAGGCCATGATCAGGTTGATGAAGGTCTGATGGGTGTCGGGCTCGGCGTTGTAGATGGCGGCGAGGTCGGTGGTGTTCAGCTCGCCGATCCTGGTCCCGGCCGGGACCTTGGTGTCTCCTCCGTAGGTGACGCCCGGGGGCAGGGGCTCGAAGTCCGCGTCCAGGGCGGTGGTCGCGGGGACCTTGCCGATCTCGGGGATGGTGATCCGGTCCTGGTCGTCCCGATCCCCCAACAGGGTGTCGAGCTGGGCGGCGGAGATGGTGGTCGGGAAGGAGGCGGGGACCGAGGGCTGGGCCACGACCCGGCCCGCCAGGGCAGACACCGCGGTCACGACCAGCAGGACGGACAGGACCGGACGAGCGAGCGTGTGCACCATCGGCAGGAGACCCCCTGGTCTTTGGAGCCGTAACCCAAGTCCCGATCGAGGGCGGTGCCGGGAGCCTCCGGCCCTCCGCCATCCATGGAGACGTCCCCGACAAGGTAGACGGTAGAGGCCCGGGTCCGAAGCGGCAGCCGCGCCACGACCCGGTCGGGGAGGGGATCGCCTCCGGTCCCCTACTCCTCGTCGGAGAGGTGCCGGGGAGCCTTCCCCACCTTGTCGCCCAGCGCCTGGTCGCGCACCGCCACGATCCGGTCGGCGATCTCCCGGATGGCGGTCTCGATCCACATCGAGGTCTGGCTGTCCTCGGTGTAGTTGGCCTCCCCGAAGCTGCGTACCCGGTCCTGCTTCTGGAGCTCGTTGACCTGCTGGAACTCCCGGTGCGAGCCCTTGCGGTAGACCGCGAAGGTGCGCCCGCCCTTCTGGTTCAGGATCGAGAACACCGGGACGTCGCTGGGACCGTCGGCGACGTAGATCATGTTCTGGAAGGGGATCCGGCGCTCGGCCTCGTCGATCTTCGAGTTCACCCCGATCCGGGGGAAGCGGTTGGTGCCCTTGTTGATCTCGAAGAGCGCCCGGGTCTTGGTGGTGTTGTCGATCGAGTACCCGATCTGGCGGATCTCCCGGCCGGAACCGGGCAGCGGCGGGGTCTCGGCCAGGTAGCCGGGCGGGGCGATGTGCTCCAGGAACTCGCAGGCCCACACGTCGTCGACGAACTCGGCGATCCTGCTGCCCATGATCATCTGGCGCAGCCCGGTGGAGACCACGTAGTGCTCGAGGGCGATCTCGTGCTTCTGGTAGGTCGGGTCGGAGGCCACCATGCGCTTGGTGCGGGAGAGGAAGTCCGGCATCCCGGGGTAGAACTCGATCTCCCGGCCAAGCTCCCGGAGGACCGCGTTGGAGAGCCCCTGGAAGACCCCGTGCGTCACGTAGGTGAGCAGGTGGTTCAGGTAGATCATGTCGTCGGCGACCCGCTCGATCCCGGCATTCCGGTAGTAGGCCCCGAGGCTGTTCACTTCCTGCCAGAACTCCGCCGACTCGACCCCGTAGCGCCGGAAGAGCGGCTCCTGCATGTAGCCGGGGATCAGCGTCTTGTCGAAGTCCCAGATGACCGCGATGATGTTCTGGAGGAAGAGCGTCTGCGACATCGCTGCGAGCGTAGCCCCGCTCCGGCCGCGGCCGGAGGAGCCCTCGCCCATCCTGCCGGCCCCGACATGAGGCGGGTCCCGCAGCCCCGATTGGTGCGAACTCCGGGGCGATCCGGGTGATGCCGCTCCACCGCAAGCTCGGGCGCGACCTCCGGCGCGAGATCGCCTCGGCGCTCACCATCGCCGTCGTGGTGGCCTTGGGGATCGGCTGCCTGGTCGGGTTCCGGGGCGCCTGGCGCGACATGGTCGGCTCCCGGGATGCCTACTACCGCGAGTACGCCTTCGCCGACCTCCGCGTCATGCTGCGAAGGGCGCCCCGCTCGGCCCTCGAGCTGGTCCGCACGACCCCCGGGATCGAGCGCTTCGAGGGGCGCATCTACGAGCCGGTCCCGCTCCTCCTGCCCGGGGTACCGCGCCGGCTGGCGGCGCGCCTGGTCTCGCTCCCCGATCTCGGCACCCCGCTGGTGAACGTTCCCCGTCTGGTGGAAGGCCGGTACCCCGAACCCGGGGACCGTCCCGAGGTGCTGCTCGACGATCGCTTCGCCCGGGCCCGCGGGCTCTCCCCGGGGTCGCGCCTCGACCTGCTGCTCGACGGGGTGCAGCGATCCGTGACCGTGGCAGGGCTCGCCATGAGCCCGGAGTTCATCTACATGCTCCCGCTGGGCGGGGGCGCCATCCCCGAGCCCCGGAACAACGCGGTGGTGTGGGCCAGGGTGAGCTGGGTCGAGGAGGTCCTCGACATGCATGGGGCGTTCGACGACCTGGTCGCCACGGTCGCCCGGGGGGTCGATCCCGAAGGTGTGGTCCGCACCCTGGAGCGGGTCCTGGCCAGCCACGCGGTGGTCCGCGCCGACACCCGGGAACAGGATCCCTCGCACCGGATCCTCCGGGACGAGCTCCAGAACATCCTCCACTTCTCCCGGGTGCTCCCGGTCCTGTTCCTGGTGGGCGCCGCACTGGTGATGAACCTGGTGCTCTCCCGGCTGGTGACCACCCAGCGGGTCGTGATCGGGACCTTGAAGGCCCTAGGGGTGCCCAGGCTCCATGTCCTCCTGCATTACGCCGGCTTCGGGTTGGCGATCGGGGTGGCCGGGGGACTCGGCGGCATCTGGCTCGGGCGCCATGTGGCCGGCTTCCTGGGCGGCAGCTTCGCCCGCTTCTTCCACTTCCCGATCCGGCCGCCGGCCTTCCAGGCCGACCTGGCGATCCTCGGGTTGACCGTGTCCACCCTGGCCGCCCTGCTAGCGACCTCGCGGACCTGCCTCGAGGTGCTCGCCCTGGAGCCCGCCGAGGCGATGCGCCCGGCCCCGCCGGAGCTGGCTCCCCATCCCGCCATGCCGCGCTTCACCGGCCTGCCGCTGCTCTGGCGCCTGGCGCTGCGCTGCCTCGCCCGCCAGCCCTACCGGGCCCTGGTCGCCACCCTGGGTGTCGGGCTGGGCCTGGCCCTGCTCATCGGGAGCCGCTTCTTCACGCAGGCCATGATGGCCCTGGCCGACTTCCAGTTCCGGGTGGTGGAGCGCCAGGACGTCGACCTCGTGCTCTCCCAGGGAGTCGGATTCGAGGCCGCCCACGAGGCCGCCCGGCTCCCCGGGGTGGAGGCGGCCGAGCTGGGGGTCGGGGCGTTCGTGGAGCTCCGGGGTCCGCGCAACCGGCGCCGGGCGCTGCTCACCGGCCTTCCCCCCGGAGCGCAGTTGATGCGCCCTCGGGCCAAGGACGGGATCTCGCTGCCGCTGCCCGCCACGGGGCTGGTGCTGTCGCGGAGCATGGCGAAGGCGCTCGGCGTGGCTCCCGGGGACCCTGTCGAGGTGGCGACCCTGGACGGGCGCGGCACCGTGGAGATCGCACCGGTCGAGGCCGTCTTCGCCTCCTACCTCGGGATCGAAGCCTATGCCCCGCTCGCCTGGGTGGCCCGGTTGCACCGGGAACCCCGGACCGCCACCGTGCTCCGGCTCCGGGTCCCGGGGGGCGAGGCAGCCGTCGAGGCCGCTACCCGGGAGCGGCCCGGGGTGCTGCAGACCACCCGGCGGCGGGACCGGATCGAAGGCTTCCGACGCTCCATGCAGGCCACCATGGACGTGGTGGCGGTGGTCCTCGTGTTCCTGGCCGGGGCCCTGGCGCTGGCCCTGAACGGCAACGCGGCCCTGGTCGCCATGGCAGAGCGGCGCCGGGAGCTGGCGCTCTACCGCATGCTCGGATTCCGGCGCCGGGAACTCGCCGCCATGGTGCTCCACGAGCACGTGCTGGTGGCGGTCGGCGGGATGATGGTGGGCCTGCCGCTCGGGTACCTGATCACCCTGCGCTCGCATGCGGTCTACGACACCGAGCTCTACCGCCTGCCCTGGGTCTTCTCCTCGGGGATGGTGGCCCGGGGACTCCTGTTCTCGCTCCTGTTCTCGGTGCTCGCCCATCTGCTGGTGCGGCGCTGGCTGGAGGGGCACCGGTGGCAGGACGACCTCGCCGTCAAGGAGTGACCTCCGCGGCTGCGGGAGCTCCGGTCCCGGGCCTCCCGGTGCCCGCCCCCGGCTCGAGCACCAGCCTGACCGACCACAGGTCGCAGCCGTGGTAGTGGACCAACCCGGGCAGCTCGACCTCCGAGACCACGAGCCGGTTCCGGCCTGGCCGGAGCGCCCCGGGCGGGAGCTCGAGCGCGACCCGGTACTCGGCCCTGCCCATCGGCTTGTAGCTGGCCCGCTTCGAGCCGCGGGAGGTGGAATCCCAGAAGACCAGGGTGTCGTTCCAGGCGATCCGCAGGGCGTCGGGCGGGAGCAGGTTGCCCACCTCCAGGACGACCGCCACCCGGGCGTACCGGCCCGCCGGATCCTGCCCCAACGGAACCTCCAGCGAGACGTCCCGGTAGGGCTCGGGGTCGATCTGCTGGAAGGTCGTGAAGGTGAAGGTCTTCATGGCGACCAGCTGCGCCGAGGAGAGGTTCTCGGGATGGTGCACCAGGACCGGGGCGAAGCGCTCCGGCCGGGTGGCCCAGTGGTAGACGAGGTGGTCGCCGGCGGGGGGCTCCTCGGGCAGCGCCGCGATCGGCTCCTCGGGGATCGGACGCCAGCCGTCGAGGGCCGAAAGGGCAGGGTCGGAGGTGTCCTCGGGCAGGTCCTCCACCCGGATCGGCACCAGGCTGCGGAGGATCGGCTCGACCTGGTAGACGGGGCGCGCTCCCCAGGCCTGGAAGTACCGGTCGAAGGCCGAGAGGGGTTGGATCGCCTCGGAGAGGTCCCGGCGCAGGCTGAAGGGAAGCTCCGGGTCCGCCACCAGACTCGCGATCCGCGTCCGGTCCGCGCTCCACTCCTTCTCCAGGGGAAGGCTGCCACGCGCCCCCTCGAGAGCCTGGAGGTCTGCCGGGACCGGTGACCCCGCCCGGGCCTGGGCCATCTCCGCCTGGTGGATCTCAGCCTCCCGCTCGGGGCGGGAGCCGAACACGAGGCGGTGGAGCTCGGTGACCTTGTCGGCGACGGCCGTCGACCGCAGGCGGATTCGCCAGGTCCGGGAGAGTTCCCGGGCGGTCTCCCCGACGGCTTGCCGCCGCGGGAGAGGATCGGGCGCAGGCGGATCCGGCGTGGCGGGAGGGCGTAGAGCCAGACCCCCGAGCCCCAGGGCGAGCGCGAGTGCAGCCGGGAGGGAGAGCAAGAGCGGACTCCGACCTCCGGGAGGAGGCGCGGAGGACGGGCTCCCCCGAGCCCCTCCCGGTGAGGAGGAAGAGGACGAGGCCACCCGGGTGGCGGGCTCGGCGGGAGCCAGCACGGGCGGCGCGGGCCGGGGCAGTAGGGCGGTCCTCCCTCCCGGCGTCCGGTCCCGCGAGCCGCCCAGGGAGCGTCCCTCCCGGTCGGTGGCGAGGGTGCGCTGGAGCTCGCGGATCCTCTCCGCCAGGCCCGCTCCGTCCAGGCGGCGCGGGGCCGGGACCAGGGTGGCGGAGAGCAGCGGGAAGAGCGGGCTTTGGGTCGCCCCGGGATCCAGGGCTCCCGCCTTGCCGGCGGCCGCGATCTCGGCCACCGTGCCCCGGAACGGGGGGTGGCCGAAGAGGGCGGTATGGACCAGGCACCCCAGGGCCCAGAGATCGCTCGCCGGGGACGGCGGGGAGCCCTCGAAGAGCTCCGGGGCCATGAACTCCGGGGTCCCCAGCACCAGTCCGGTGCGGGTCCGGGCCTGGCGGTGCACCGACTTCGCCAGGCCGAAGTCGGCGAGTTTGGGCTCACCGTCGGCGAGGAGGAGCACGTTTCCGGGTTTCACGTCCCGGTGGAGGATGCCCCGGGAGTGGGCGAAGTCCAGGGCCTCGACCATGCGGGCGGCGAGGTCGAGGACCGGGGCGGGCTCCAGGCCGCCCACCGGGATCCGTCCCGCCAGACTTCCACCCGAGGCGTACTCGAGGACCAGGTAGGGAGTCTCGCCCTCGAGGCCCAGGTCGAAGATCTGGAGGATGTGGGGGTGGGAGAGCCCGGCCAGGGTCCGGGCTTCCTCGAGGAACCGCCCCGGGGTGGCGATCTGGCTCCCGGCCTCCAGGAGCTTCACCGCCACCAGGCGATCGAGTTCCCGGTCGCGGGCCAGCCAGACCGAGGCGGCGGCGCCCCGGCCGAGCTCCCGCTCCAGCCGGTAGCGGCCTGCCAGGGTGCGTCCCCGGACCTCTGCGGTGAGGGAGGTCACGGACCGAGCGTAGCCGCAAAGCGTGGCGGTGCCGGGGGCAGGGTGGTTACAGTGGCCGGGTCGCCGGCGGGGTGACCTTGGGGAGGTTTCGGATGAGGTGGTCGGGCGGGTTCCTGGTCCTGATCCTGGGTGCGGCCATGGGCTTCTGGCTGGGGGTCTCCGGGGCGCGGGCCGCGCTCTCCGAGGAGGAGTGCCGCCGGCTGCGGCGGGAGTGGCTCGAGGTACGCCTCGAGGCCCGAAGGCTTCGGGATCGGATCCGGGCCGATGCCCAGGCCCGGGCCCGAGGTCGTACCACCCAGGCCGCCAACGAGATCGCCGACGCCCTCAAGGAGTCGCGGGAGGCGCTCGAGGCTGCCGACATGGAGGCCGTCCAGAAGGAGGTCGACCGGATCCGGTCCGTCCTCGGGGAACAGAAGAACCGGCTCACCGAGTTCCTGGACGGTCTGAGCGAGGGTTCGGAGCAGGCCGCCGGGGTGCTCGAGCAGGCCACCACCGCCTTGCAGCGGATCGAGACCGTGATCCGGATCATGGACGCCAATCCCAACGATCCGGCCCAGGCCGCCCAGGCCTTCGCCGACTACGTGGGCCTGGTCACCGACGTGCTCGGGCCGCTGATCGAGCGGGTGCCGGTGCTGGGAGACTTCCTGGGCTTCTACAACGAGGCGCTCCAGGCGATCGCCGGGGCCATCGGACGAATCCAGGAGAACCTGAGGAACCAGAGCGCCCGGCTCCTGGGCGAGGACATCTACGACCCGAGGAACGTCGAGCTGAGCGACCTGGAGGGGCGCCTCGCCGAGCTGGCCCGGAGGCTGGCGCGGGAGTGCGGGGAGCACTACGTCTGGTTCGACGGCACCTTCCTGCCGGTCGCCGAGGCGGCGGCCCGACGCCAGGAGGCAGCGGATGCGGCTGCGGCCGCCGCCGCCGCCCGGGCTCGGGCCCGGGCCGAGGCGGAGCGCCGGGCCCAGATGCGCCGCGAGTGCGCCGACCTGCTCCGGGAACTCGAGGGCAAGCGGTCCCGGATCCAGAGCCTCTCGAACCAGATCGCCAGCCTTTCGTCCGGGGCCTCCACCAATCGAGGTACCGGCCATTCGAACGGCCTGCAGCAGCAGGTCGAGCCCTTGGCCCGGGAACTCGAGGGCCTGCGCCGGGAGGCCGAGGATCTTGCCAGCCGGATCCGCGAGCGCTGCGGGAACGACGCCCCGGATGCTCTCACCGCGGCGGGGAATGCCGAGGCTGCCATCGCCGCAGCCACGGCCAGGGCGCGGGATGGGGCCGGCACGGTGGCGGTCGCGGCCCAGGCGACCACCGCCAAGGCCGAGCTGACCGAGTGCCAGCGTCGCTGCCGGGAGTGTCTCGACGAACTGGCCCGCATGGTGGCCGAGCTGGCGGCGCTCGAGGGCCAGGTCCCTGCTGCCGACGCGGCGGTGACCGCGGCCCAGGCCGCCGTCGACCGGGCGGCCGAGGAGCTGGCCGCGAGCCAGCGCGGGGCCGAGGTGCACGTCTACGAGGACAGCCGGGGCAACCTGGTCCTGTCCGCCACCATGACCGCCCCGGGACTCTCCTACAAGGGCTGGATCATCCCTTCGGACCGGGCCCGGAGGATCCGCCAGGCGCGGGAGGCCAAGGCCGCCGCCGACGCCGCCCTGGCCCAGGCGCAGGCTGCCCGGGCCGCCTTGGATGCCGCGATCGCCGCCAAGCGCGCCCAGGTGGCGGCCAAGCAGGCGGAGTGCGACCGTTGCCGGCGGGAGTGCGAGGAGAGCGCGGCCGGTTTCCGGGACCAGTACGGGCGGATCCTGGGAAGGCTCCGGGACGACGGGTCCGTGGACCGTGGTGCCACCGAGCTCGGGACCCTGGCCGGCCAGATCCGGGGTCGGATCCCGAGGCCCAGGCCCCGACCTCCGGTGGAGGCGACGCCGGGGACGGTGACCAGTCCTCGGGTAGCCCAGATCGACAGCTTCTTCGACGTGTTCACCCGGATCGAGCTCGGGGACGGCGCCCAGGCGACGCCTCCCCAGGCGGCGAGCTTCTTCGACATCTTCCTCTCGGTCGACCTCCGGACGCCCGCACAGCTGCGCCAGGCCGCCGACGTCCTGGCTCCCCAGGACGGGAACCTGCTGGTCTCGCCCCGGGGCGCGTTCACCGTCGACTCCGGCGCGCTGCGCCGCCTGGCCGAGCAGGGTGGCCTGCCGCCGCCGCCTCCCCCTCCGGGAGGCCCGCTGACCGTGAACGGGATGGGCGGAGACGACGTGTTCGAGGTCCGCCCGGGCTCGCCCGGAAGCGGAGGCCCGCTGCCCGTCAACGGCCTGGGCGGCGACGACCTCGTGACCGTGGGAACCGGTGGCCATCCCGGATCCCCGATCCGGGGAGTCACCCCGGACGACCGGACCCAGGAGGACCTGACCGGAGGTCCGCTCGCCCGCGACTTCCTCACGCCCCAGCTCCCGGGAGGGGTGCCGCCCCCGGTTCCCCCAGGAGATCCCTTCCGCCCCCAGCTCGACCTGAACGCCAGCGGAGGCGATGACGTGTTCGCACCGGTCCTCAACTCGGACCTGACCCGGGTGGGCGCCATGAAGGACTCGCTCAGGACCCTGGGCCAGGCCATCGTGGGCGGCGATCTGCCGGCGATGATGGGCACCTTCGACCCCGAGGCGAGCTTCGACGTCTCGATCTTCCGGAACGCCGCCCTCGACTTCTTCAACCGGGTCCGCGACATCCTGCTCGATTTCGAGATCACCCAGGCCAACGTGACCTTCGAGGGGGGCAGCCTGGACCTGAACTTCCTGATCGGCGGCGTCGACACCCAGACGGGAGGGGTGTTCGGTCCCCGTCGGTCCCGTTCCTACATCCGCTTCCGACGGGTGGGACGTCGCTTCCTGATCTCCGGCATCCAGGGGGACTTCCCGCTCCTGCATCCGACCAACCCGGATCCGTTCCTCCGGAGCCAGATCCAGGCCGGCCAGCCGTCGTCGGACTCCAGCTCCGGCAGTGGCGTGAAGACCCTGACCTTCACCCTCAACAACCCGGGCAACGACCATGCCCTGCTCGACCTGGACGCGGGGACCTTCCTGCCGGTGACCGGCTCGGGCTCCGAGACAGGCCAGACCGATCTGATCTTCTTCCCGTTCGTGGGGTACTCGAACTACTTCTTCGGCGAGGCCACTGCCCCCGGAGTCTTCAACGCCAACAAGGTCACCTACTGCGGAGGTTCCTCGCTCTTCCCCGACGGGCTGGCCTCGATCCGGAATGTCGACACCGGCGCGTTCTTCACCCAGGCATTCTGCGCCGGCAGCGCTCCCCAGTACTTCGCCTTCGAGACCAGCGACGGCCGGATCGGGGCGCTCGAGATCACGTTCTCGACCTTCACGGCCTCGGTGGCGACGGTCACGATCAAGATCCAGCTCGCCCCTCCCGGAGGCGGAGACACCATCAACGCGGACGGGACCCAGGACTGCGGAGGGACCTAGGACCCGGTCCGGACCGATGATCCGGGGCAAGCGCGAGGAGTGGACGGGAAGCGGCCGCCGGTCCAGGTCCCGGACCGGGATCCGGGGATGACCGGGCCCGAGGGGTTCCAGGACGTCTTCCCCGAGGTCCTCCGCAGCCGGTACTCCCCCCTCTCGGTCCTGGGACAGGGAGCCCAGGCTTCGGTCTTCCGGGCCCGCCAGGCCAGCCTCGACCGGGAGGTCGTGGTGAAGGTGCTCCGGATCCGCGCCGGGGGTGACCCCAGAGCCCTCGAGCGGTTCGAGCAGGAAGCCCGGATCCTCACCCGGATCACCCACCCCAACGTGGTCGAGCTGCTCGACTTCGGGACGGCGTCCGGGACGGCCTACATGGTCTATCCCTTCGAGCGGGGCCGGAGCCTCGCCACCCTGCTGGACACCCGGCGGGGGGACGGCCGGGCCCGGTTCTCGGTCACCGAGGCTGCGCCGCTGCTCGACCAGCTGCTCGCCGGGCTCGAGGCCGTGCACGAGGGCGGCGTGGTCCATCGCGATCTGAAGCCCTCGAACCTCTTCCTCACTTCCAGGGGCGTGGTCCGGATCCTCGACTTCGGCCTGGCCTCGGCCGGGGATGCAGGCCTGTCGCTCACCGGCGAGAACACGGTCGGCACGCCCCTCTACATGGCCCCGGAGCAGATCCAGGCCGAACCCGCCTCGCGGCAGGACGATCTCTATGCGGTGGGCTTGCTGGCCTACGAGCTGCTGGCCGGAGCCCACCCCTTCCGGGGAGACTCCATCGCGAAGGTGCTGGACCGCCAGCTCTTCGAGGTTCCCCCGTCGCTCGACGAAGTGGTGCCGGGGTTGCCGCCGAGCCTGGCTGCCTGGGTCCGCACCATGCTCTCGAAGAGCCGGTCCCATCGTCCGACCAGCGCCGCCGAGGCACGCGCCGAGCTGCGGGCGGCGGCGCCCGAGGATTCGTCCCAGGTGCTCCCCCGGCACCTGTTGCCACCTCCCACCCGCCCCCAGACCGGGGCCGCTCGCTCGGGCCCGCGCCGGCTCGGCAGCCGGACGGTCCTGGCAGGGCTCGGCTGCCTGGTGGGTCTGGGCTTCGGAGGGTGGCTCCGGTTTCGCGGATCGGGGATCGCCCCGTCCCGGGAGCCGGTCGCGGCACGCGACCGCGGCGGGCAATCCGCCGAACCCAGGCGAGCCCCTGATGGCGAGAGGAATCCCTGGCCTGGTCTCTCGGCCAGGATCGAAACGGAACTCATGGCCTGGCTGGATTCCCGATCCCAGGGGAGCGACTCCGGACCGGTCGAGGATCCCATGGCCGCCGGCCTGGGTTCGGCAGCTCTGGAGGGGCTGAGACCCGTCTGGGCCGACCTCGGCGATCCGGAATTCCTCGGCAGGCTGCCGGAGGCCGGATGGCGGGAACTCTCCCGGGCGGACGAGGCCTTCCGGAGCCTCGGTCTCTGTCCGCCCTTCGCCTTCCTGAAAGGGCTGGGGCCCTCCGAGGAACCTCTGGAGATCGGCAGGGAAGACTTCGAGGACGCGGGAAGGTTCGATCGCCTGCTGGAGGGGGTCGAGCAGGGACGTCAGGTGCGAGGCTGGCTCGCCACGGCCTTCCGCGAGGCGCGGAGCATCCGGCGGGAACTCGCCGGGGTGGAGCAGGACATCCTCACGTCGGCTTCGGGGGGGCGGACTCCATCGGCCATCGAGCTGCCTCCCACGGTCCGATCGATGCTCGCCACTTCCCGGAGCAACCGCACCCCGCGCTGGTACCCGGCCCTCTACGACTTCTCGGAGGCGCTCGGGATCCTGACCCCGCACACGCGGGCCCAGTGGGTCGAACGCATCGAGGTGGCCCATATCGCCTGGAGGCGCGCGCTCCTGGCCCTGGCCTACGCCACCGACGGGACCGTGGAGGAGACGGTGCTGGGGCTGGCACTGGCCTCGAACCTGGCGGTCCGCCCCGCGCTCGGCCTGGCCGCAGCAGGGCCCTTCCTCTTCCTTCCCTCCGAGGATCTGGCCCCGGGGAGTCCCCGCACCCCTGTCGGGTGGTTCCTCCGCCTGGGTCTCGAGGTCGACCTGGCCTCCCTGAGGAGCCTGGTGTCCCTGGGCCGGTTGGAGCCCATGGAGCGGACCATGGCTCTGGGCCTGCGGATCCTGGCTTCCCGTCCGAAGGACCCGCGGGCACAGGAACTCCGGACCCATACCGCGGTCATGGTCGGCATGAGAGCCACGGACTCCCGCCGGGAAGTCGAAGCCCTGGGCTGGGTCGGCCGGATCATGGCGGCGACCCGGGGTCTCGACGACGGGGAACGGGAGAACCTGATCCGTGCCTTCCTCACCGCACTCGCCTATTGGGGACGGGAGCCGGCCAACCCCCGGTACCGGTCCCTGGAGGACCGACGCGAGGAACTGGTGGAAGTCCTCCGGATCGAAATCCCCACCTTCGCCGAGGAGGTCCGGCGGGACTGGCCGGCGCTCCGTGGCATCCGTCCGGAGGAAGGGACCTCCCCGCCCCCGGCCGGGACCCCGGAGGCGCCTGCTCCAGGTCAGGGGCCCGGGCCGCAGGTGCCGGTGACCGCCGACACCGAGCGGTAGCTTTCCTCGTCCACGTCGCAGCTGGAGCCCTCGAGGACCAGCCCTCCGGGAGCGTCCAGATCGACCCGCGGCTCGACCTCGAGTTCGCCGGAGGCCGCCAGCCTGAGTCGGGTGGCGGAGACCACCGTCCCCGTCTCGATCTCGAGCTTGCCCGATCCGCCCGGGCCCTGGGTGGTGAGCGCTGCCTCGCCCCCTGCCCGGATCGTGACGTTCTCGCCGATCTGGATTGCGGCTCCGGTCAGTTCGACCCTCCGTCCCGAGACCCGGGCTCCACCCCCGACCCGCAGTTCCCCGGCCGGGGCCCGGAGCACCAGGGCGGTTTCGGCGGCGATCACCGAGGTTCCCTCCAGTCGGAGCCCCCGTCCCGCGACCAGGAGCAGGCGCCCGGCCAGGATGGAGCTCCGTTCGGTGATCGTCACCCGGCACGGGGTCTCGACCTCCACCACCTCGGCCCGGAGCGAGAAGCCGATCTCCAGGTGTTCCGCGAGCCGGGGGGAGTCCCGGAGCCGGGCCAGGTAGCGGGCCAGCTCGGCAGGGCTGCCCGCCAGGTAGACACCCTCGCAGAAGGCCGCGGGAGCCTCACCCGATCCGGCGCGCCCGATCGCGATCACGGCCTCGCCGGCGATCCATGCGTCGCCGCCTTCGGCGAGGAGACGACCCGCCCCGCCGCCCGGCGTGGCGAGGAGGAGGGCGGCCAGGAGCAGGGCGCCGATCGGAGTGGCGCGGCGCTGCCCGCACGCATAGGTCGTGCAGACCCCGGCCTCCCTCCAGCACTCGCCATGGTGGAGTGCCTCGCAGCCGTTGCATGCGACCGTCCCGGCTTCCGTCACGGGACTCCCGCAGTAGGGGCAGGAGACGTCTCCGGCTCCCAGGCGAGCCACCAGCTCGGTCCGACGCGAGGGAGGCAGGGCGGGGGCCTCGGGACGGATCCCGGGAAGGGCCGCAGGGGCCTTCCCGGCGAGCGCGGGCAGGGCCAGTCCGGCCACCGTGGTGAAGACGACCGGAGCCACCCAGAGGAGCGACGTCGGGGGCGGCAGGTTGCCGACGAGATCGAGGAGAATTCCGGCCATCAGGAGCGGGAGTGCGAGGACCGCGCAGAGGCCGGAGGCCGTCCAGCCTCCCAGGAACAGGTGCATCGGGGGGTCCGGGAAGGTGGAGCGAGGGGTCGGGGGACGCAGGCCCGGCAGTTCCAGGGCCCGGGTGACTGCATGGACCAATCCGGCGACGACGGGAGAGGTGAAGAAGCAGATCACGGACGCCGCCACCGCCAGGCAAGCTCCCTGGAACCAGGGATTGGCGTTGGCATACAAGAGGACCGTTTCCAGCACCGGAAGCCCGATGGCCAGCGCCGGGAAGGCCATGATCACCGCGCATCCCAGGCCGCCCACGACTCCGCCGGCGGCGTCCTCGGTGTCCATGGCCGCCTGGTACGGGGCATTCGGCTTGGCCTCGGGCGGGTGGTCCGGATGGGCGACCACCTCCTCGAAGAAGGTCTCCGACTCGAGGACCCGGCTTCCCTTCTGGCGGACCGGTCCCGGGCTCCCGGCGGGAACGCGGGTGAGGCGGATCCGGTTGCCCTCCCACTCGAGCTTGGGGTACTGCCCCCGAACCCCGGGGACATACCCGGCACCCAGGTGACGGGCCAGCGCCTCGGCGGTGGCGGCCGCGGCCGCATCGCTGCCCAGGGTCGGCGCCAGTCGCAGCGCCCGCCCGTCGGCCAGCACCAGGACCAGATCCCGGTCCTGGGTCTCGCGGGGGCCGGGAGGCGTGGGACGCGGCATCCGGATCGTGACCAGGTCGACGTCTTCGAAGCGGGCGATCGCCACCTCCCGCCGGAACAACCAGGCGAAACGCTGGACCAGCACCAGGCGCCGTCCCGGGTTGTCGAGCTCGATCCACACCGAGACCAGGGCGCGCAGCGCTCCGCACACCGCCGCCAGGGCCAGGGCTGCGGCCACGACCCAGCCCATGGCGTGACCTTCCGCCACGAACCGGGGGAGGAAACCTGCGGCCGCCCCGGCCATGAAGAGCATCCCGCACCCGGTCATCGAGAGGTCGGTCTCGAGCGGGCTGTCGACCTCGATCGCGGTCCGGGCCCGGGAGAGGGCGAGGACCGACCTCTCGGTCACCGGCACCGGGGCAGTCGTCTCGGGATCCGTGGCGGTTCCTCCCGTTCCCAGTGTCTCACGCGTCCCGGATTCTCCGTCTCACGGCTGGCCTCGGGATCCGCCGCGCTCGGCTCCCAGGCTCCCGGAGCGACGCCCCGCCCGGTCCGCCGCTGGCATCGATCCTGCTAACCCCGCCAGCCACCCGGCCCCGTCGGCCGATCGTTTTCGATCCCAGGAGTTCCCGTGCCCACCCCGACCACCTTCCGATCCCGCCTCCTCCGGCGGCTCCTCCTTCTCTCCCTCCTCGCCGCCCCCGTCCCGGCGCAGCCCGCGGCCGGGGACCGCCCCGAGTCCTACGGGCTGGTGCTGGTCGTCGACGGTGCCAAGGGCGACGTCTGGCGCCGCAAGATGGAGGCCGGGGAACTTCCCGAGACCCGCCGCCTCTTCCTCGACCAGGGCCTCTGGGTCGACCAGGTGACCTCGCCCTTCCCGACCATCACCGGGGCCGGGATGCCGAGCGTGCTCACCGGCAACCTCCCGAGTCGCCACGGCATCCCGTCGCTCTACTTCTTCGAGCGCAAGACCCGGCAGTACCCGGTGCTCTACGTGGCGCTCGAAGCCCTCGACTGGAATCGCTGGCTCTCGCCGGACGTCCAGACCATCTGGGAACACTTCCCGGGTCCCGACGACGCCCTGGCCATGGGCCCGGCGCTCACCCGGGGAGCCGACAAGCACTTCTCGATCCTCTGGAACCTCGGCTACAAGGCAATCGAGATCCGCTCCATGCTCGAGCTGAAGAAGCGGCAGCTGAAGCGCTTCTTCTTCGGTGGGCCCCCGGCCCGGATCACCGTGCTCTACAACGGCTGGTTCGATCACATGGAGCATGTGCACGGGGTCGAGGGGCCGAAGATGGACGCCCACTACCGGGCCATCGACCACCTGCTCGGCGAGGCGGTCCGCACCTTCGAAGCCGTGGTCGCGACCCGGGAGCGAGAGCTGGGTCGGCCGGTCGAGAAGTTCGTGACCCTGGTCTCCGACCACGGCCACCAGGAGGTCCGCGAGGTCCTCTCGATCGACAAGTGGGTACGCGAGAAGAAGGGCGCCCGGGTCATGGACAAGATCTGGACCCAGCTCTTCGGGCAGAAGGTCCAGGGTCGCCTGCCCGACGACCTCGAGGATCGCGAAGTGGTCCTGGCCGCCGGCGAAGGCCATGCCCTGCTCTACTTCCCGACCCCGGTCGTCGATCCCACCGGGGCCAGGGTCGAGCGCCTGGAGTGGTCGCGTCGGCCCACCCTGGGAGAGCTCCGCGACTATCCCTTCCGGGACACCCGGCTCGATCTGGTGGCCGAGGCGGTCCAGACCCCGGCGGTGTCCTTCGCACTAGCCAAGGACCGTTCCAGCGGCAAGGTTCACGTCGTCTCCCGGGGCGGCGAAGCCACCCTGGAGCGGCGCGGCGACCTGCCCACCCGGGCCGACTACCGCTACACCGTGGTCGCCGGCGGGGATCCCCTGGGCTTCGATGCCCATCCCGGTACCCGGCCGCTCCTCGACGGGGAGTTCCATCCCGCCGATGCCTGGTTCCAGGCGACCCTCGAGACCGACTACCCCGACGCCGCGGTCCAGCTCTACCAGGCCTTCGACGTGGAGGACCGGGCTCCCGACCTCTACCTGTCGGCGGCGCCGTACGTCTCGATCGGCGATCTGGTGGACGGCGAGAAATCCGCCAGCAAGCACGGAGGGCTCACCCGGGACGAATCCTGGGCGACTCTCGCCTTCCACGGCACCGGCATCACCCGGGGAAGGCTGCCCGCCGCCCGCAACGTCGACATGGTGCCGACCATGCTCGATCTGCTCGGGGTGGGGTTCGACCCGGACTCCAAGGATGGTCGCGTCCTCCCGGTCCGTGGCCCCGCCAGGCCGGTGCTCCCCGTGGTCCGGGCCGACGGCCCTACCGCCCGACAGGTGCCGGTGGTCCGTCGGGTCGGGCGGACGCACCCCACCGGACTCCTGGGCCTCGACGGCACCGAATGAACCGCCTCGCTCCCCCCGTCGGGACCCGGATCCGGTAGGCTCGGGACGGAGGTCCCATGATTCTGCAGCTCGCCCGCAAGGGGCTCACCAGCGACGGGCTCCGCCTGCGCGGCTCCCCCTGGCGGAGCCAGGGTGTGCCCCAGCTGCTGGTCCGCAGCCTTGCCTTCGTGGTCGCCCTGGTCCTGCCGACTGCCGCCTCGGCCGTCCCGCCCCGCACCCTGGATGCGGCCGGCCTGCGCCTCCGGCTCCCGCATGGCTGGCAGCCCCGGGACTCGACCTCGCCGATGCGGGCTGCCGAACTGGTGGTGCCGGCACCTGCCGGCAACTCCGGGGGAGAGGCGGGGCGGTCGGCCCGCTCCGGCGAAGCCGAGCTGGTGGTCTTCCACTTCGGCCCCGGCCAGGGTGGGGACTTCGAGGCCAACGCGGCGCGCTGGCTCGGGCAGCTCGAGCGGGACCCCGGGACCGAACCGGAGCGGGGAGAGCTGGCGAGCGTGGGCGAGCTCCGGATCCGCTGGATCGAGGCGGCCGGGACGCTCCTGCCTTCCCGCATGGGTCCCGGTCCCAAGGAGAGGCAACCCGGATCCCGTCTGGTGGGCGCCATGCTCGAGGGGACCGGAGGGCCGTGGTTCCTGAAGCTGACCGGACCGGGCGCCACTGTGGCGGCGGTGCGGGACGACTTCCGCATGATGCTCCGTTCCGCCGAGACCACCGGGCTCCTGGCCCCCCCGTTGCCCGCCGCAGCGGGCCCCGACAACCCAAGGGAACCGGCCGCACCTCCGGCCTCCCGTCACTGATCCCGGGAGGCCGCGCCGGCTGGAAACCCCGGGGGGGAACCGCTACCGTGGATCCCCATGGCCAAGGAAACGCTTTCCGCCCCGCGCGGCACCAACGACTTCACCCCGCCCCAGAGCGAGCGACTCGAGCGCATCGAGGAGATCGCCGGGGAGGTGTTCCGGCTCTTCGGGTTCCGGCCCATCCGCACCCCGATCTTCGAGCACACCGAGCTCTTCTCGCGGAACCTGGGCGAGACCACCGACGTGGTGATGAAGGAGATGTACACCTTCGCCGACCGCAAGGGTCGGTCGCTCACCCTGCGTCCCGAAGGCACCGCTTCGGTGGTACGCGCCCTGGTCCAGCACCCGTTGCTCCAGCATGGGCATGACCGGCTCTACTACGCAGGTCCCATGTTCCGCTACGAGCGGCCCCAGGCGGGACGCTACCGGCAGCACCACCAGGTCGGGGTCGAGGCTTTCGGGGACCCGACCCCCGAGCTCGACGTCGAGGTCATCGCCTGCTTCGTGGAGCTGCTGAGGCGCTTGCGCTTCCCCGAGCTCGAGGTCCGCCTGAACAGCGTGGGGGTGCCGGAGAGCCGGGCCCGTTACGGGGAGACGCTCCGGGCCAAGCTCTCCGAGCGGAGCGGGGAGCTCTGCCCCGATTGCCGCCAGCGCCTGGAGCGCAATCCCATGCGGATCCTCGACTGCAAGGTCCCGACCTGCCGCGCCATGCTCGCCGACCTCCCGGCCTTCGTCGACCAGCTCGACGGCGCCGACCGGGACCACTTCGAGGCGGTCCGGCGCGGCCTCGACGCCCTGGGCATCGCCTATCGGGTCGATCCCTTCCTGGTGCGGGGCTTCGACTACTACACCCGGACCGCCTTCGAGGTGGTGACCCATCATCTCGGGTCGAACGACGCGGTGGGCGGGGGAGGACGCTACGACCTCCTGGTCCAGGAGCTCGGGGGTCCCGCCACCCCGGGCATCGGGTTCGCGAGCGGCGTGGAGCGGCTCATGCTGGTGCTCGAGAAGTTCGGCCTCGAGCCCCCCGCCCGGCCCGGTCCACCGCTCGTCTACCTGACCTTCGCCGATGACCGAGGCCACGCCGCGGCCGCCGGGCTGGCCGCCCGCCTGCGGGCCGCCGATCTGCCGGTAAGGGTCCACCATGGCAGCGCCAAGCTCGGCAAGCAGCTCCAGGCCGCCGATCGGGTCAAGGCGCGCTTCGCGGTCGTGCTCGGTGCCCGGGAACTCGACCGGGGTGTGGTCCAGGTGAAGGACCTGGCCTCCGGCGAGAAGCACGAGGTGGCCCCGGACGGACTCGCAGCCTGGGTCCGGGCTGCCGCCTCCGGGGGCGCGCCGTGACGGCCTTCCCCCCGAGGACCCACCGGGCCGGGACCCTGGACGAGACCCACTTGGGATCCGAGGTCGCCCTCTGCGGCTGGGTGGACACCGTCCGCGACCATGGCGGGGTCCGGTTCCTGATGCTGCGCGACCACACCGGGAAGGTCCAGTGCGTCCTCCCGGGAAGCATCCCTGCCCCCGGCAAGGAGAGCGTCGTGGCGCTCCGGGGCAAGGTGCGGGCGCGACCCGAGGGAACCCGGGACGAGGCGCTGGCGACGGGAGCGGTGGAGTGCGAGGTCAGCGGGCTCGAGGTGCTCTCGGTGGCCGATCCCCTGCCGTTCCCGATCTCGGGCAAGGGCGAGGTCGGCGAGGAGGTGAGGCTCCGGCACCGGGTCCTCGACCTGCGCCGCCGCGAGCTCCAGGACCGGCTCCGTTTCCGGGCCCGCTTCCTCGGCGTGGCCCGGCGCACCCTCGAGCGCCACGGCTTCCTCGAGGTCGAGACGCCGATGCTCACCCGGTCCACCCCCGAGGGGGCCCGCGATTTCCTGGTGCCCTCCCGGCTGGAGCCGGGGACCGCCTTCGCACTGCCCCAGAGCCCGCAGCTCTTCAAGCAGCTCCTGATGGTGGCCGGCTTCGACCGCTACTACCAGGTGGCCCGCTGCTTCCGGGACGAGGACCTCCGGGCCGACCGCCAGCCCGAGTTCACCCAGATCGACCTCGAGACCTCCTTCACCCCGCCCGAGGAGCTCTACCAGGTGTTGGAGGACCTGTTCCGGTCGGTGGGCGAGGAGTTCCCCGATCTCGGCCTGCCGGAGCCGCCCTTCCCCCGGCTCACCTGGCGCGACTCGATGCTCCGCTTCGGGAGCGAGAACCCGGACCTCCGCTCTCCCCTCGAGATCCGCGACCTCTCCGGCCTGCTCGCCGACACCGGTCTCGGGAGCCTGGTGGAGGGCGCGGCCGGCGGCATGGTGCTCAGGGTCCTGCCGGTGCCCGGGGGCCGGGCGCTGGCCCGCAAGGACCTGGACGGTCTCTCGGACCTGGCCAAACCCCGTGGGGGGAGGGGGGTCCTGTGGGCGCATCGGGGCGACGGCCGTCCCGTCTGTCCTGCCAAGGGGAGGATCGGGGAGGCTGCCGTCCACGCCCTGCTGGAGGCCGCCGGGATCGGGTCGGAGGACGTCGCCGTGTTCGTCGCCGACCGGGCTCCGGTGGCGGCCGAGGTCATGGGCGCGGTGCGCCTGGAGGTGGCCCGCCGTCTGGGGCCGCCGGTACCCGGCCACCGCCTGGTCTGGGTCACCGAGTTCCCCTGGCTCGAACTCTCGGCCTCCGACGGCCGCTGGTACGCCAAGCACCATCCCTTCACCCGGCCCTACGACGAGGACCTGGAGCGCCACCGCGACGACCCGGGCGCGATCCGGGCCCAGGCCTATGATCTGGTGATGGACGGCGCGGAGATCGGCGGCGGGGCGGGCCCCCACCACGACGAGCCGCCCCCGGCGAAGATGTTACCCCAGCGCGGGCTCGGGGAGGAAGAGGCCAAGGCCAAGTTCGGCTTCCTGCTCGAGGCGCTCCGCTACGGTGCCCCGCCCCACGCCGGCCTGGCCCTGGGCGTCGACCGGATCGTGGCGCTCCTGACCGGGGCGGCTTCGATCCGGGACGTGATCGCCTTCCCCAAGGCAGCGGACGGTTTCTGCCCGCTCACCGGGGCACCGAGTTCGGTGGGCTTCGAGGCCCTGCTCGACCTCGGCCTCCGACGGATCGGCCCGGGGGCCAAGGGGTGAGCCGGCTCCTCGGATCCGCCTGGCTCCTTGGCGCGCTCCTGGCGGTGGTCTGGCTCGCCGGCCCGCTCCGGGCCGATCCCACGGCCGTCCCCGCACCGACTCCGGGGCCCGGGACCGGGTTCCTGGTGGCGGAACTCCTGGATCGCGCCAAGGTGGGACCCGAAGCCTTGCGGAGCGCGACCGCGCTGCAACCCGCGCTCCGGTTCGGCAATCGGGCGGGCGGCTTGCGGGGCTTCTTCGACCGGGCAGAGCGGTTCGCCCCCTTGGCGCTGAAGAACGCTTGGGGCTGGGGGCCCTCCGAGGCCCACCGCGAGTTCGAGGATGCCGTCTCCGGCCGACGTCTCGACCATGCCGAGGCCCTGGCCTACTGGGGCCGGAGAGGCGCCGCCTTCTACCTCGACCTTCCTGAGCAGTCGGAGGGCCGGCTGTCCATGCTCCACCGGTACCTCTACCTGTTCGGGGAAGGAGAGGGCCTTCTGTTGGGCCGCACCGGACCCCACGTCGTCTGGGTCGAGGTCCGGGAGCGACTGGACCCCAGCCCGCAGGAACTCGAGATCTGGCGGGCCCGCACCGCAAGCGACCTGGAGGGAAAGCGCGACGCGCTCCTCGCCATGCGGACCGGGGAGAGGCAGCCCGGACGGCTGGCCGTCATCGACGAAGCGCTGGCCTCGTTGGCGCGAATCATGGCAGGCCCCCTCGATCCTCCGCTCCATCAGGCGGTCGAGGAGGTGCTGGTCTCCGATCCCATGCCGATCGACGGCGGCAGGTTCCGGATCCGCCGGTATGCCCGGGACCAGCTCCGGTTCTCGGGGGACCGGGTCGAACTCTGGGTGAGCGAGGGGAACCACCGGTTCCTGGCCTCGCCGGGGGAACTCTCCTGGTTCGAGGAGTGCGACCAACCCTGGATCGTCGAGCCCCGCCACGACGGGCGGCTCCCGCTCATCGACCTCAGGGACTTCGAACAGCCGGAGAACCCGCTCCGTCTCCGGGCCATCGGCGAGTCCCTACCGGAACTTCCCGGCTTCCTCGACTCCCCGGCCCTGGTCGTGGGTTTCCGCCAGCTCGCGGCCCGGCGCCCGGACCTCTTCGAGGTCCCACCCCGATAGCCCGGGCTCCCGTCGCACAGGGTCAGGCGGGTGCCAGGATCGCCCGCCAGCGCTCCAGCACCTTGAGGGCCGCACCCGTCCGGAGGATCGAGCGGGCCGCCCCCACCCCGTTCCACAGGTTCGATTCCACACCCGCGATCCAGAGGGCGGCCCCGGCATTGACCGCCACCAGGTCGGCGACCGGTTCGGGTCCGTGGCCTCCCAGGACCGAGAGCAGGATCATGCGATTGGCCGTCGCATCCCCGCCGCCGAGCGCCTCCGGGTCAGGAGGCGTGACCGAGAGTTCCTGCGGCGTCACCGAGAACGGGGTCACCCGCCCGTCCTCCAGCCGATGGCCGCGGGTGGCGGCCCGGGTGGTCAGCTCGTCCATCCCGTCCTCGCCGTGGAGTACCAGGGCCCGCCGGGTCCCCAGCAGCGCCAGGGTACGGGCCACCACCTCGGTGAGCGAGCCGTCGTAGAGACCGAGTACCTGGTACTCGGGTGTGACCGGGTTGGCGAGCGGCCCGAGCAGGTTGAAGAGGGTCCGGACCTTGAGGCTCCGGCGCACCGGGGCGGCATGCTTCATGGCCGGGTGGTAGGCGGGCGCGAACAGGAAGGTGATCCCGGCCTCGGTCAAGGCCCGGATCGCCGCCGCCGGCCCGGGTTCGAGCGGGATCCCCAGGGCCTCGACCAGATCCGCCGACCCGCAGCGGCTCGAGACCGAGCGGTTCCCGTGCTTGGCGACCCGGATCCCGGCCGCCGCGGCCACCAAGGCCACCATGGTGCTCACGTTGGGGGTGTCGAGCCCGTCGCCCCCTGTCCCGCAGGTGTCGAGCAGGGGACGGTCCCGGGGCACGTCCAGCCGGATCGAACGCGCCCGGAGCACCCGGGCCGCGGCCGCGATCTCCTCGGGGGTCTCGCCCTTGGTGCGCAGCGCGCAGAGGAAGCCGGCGAGCTGCGCCGGGTCCACCGACCCCTCCATGATGGCGGACATGGCCGCTTCCATGGTCTCCGCCGGGAGGTCGCCTCCCGCCATCACGGTCTCGAGAGCACTTCGGAGCATGGCCGGGTTCGTACTACCATGCACGGCGATGCGACGTCCTCACCTGGCCGCCCTGGCGGGAGTCCTGGTCCTCTCGGGTGCGACCCTTCCGGGACGGTTG
>CAYOHP010000088.1:0-27846 GCA_964403795.1 uncultured bacterium
CCCCATGCGGACGGCGTCGAGCGGGTGATGCGCTCGGCCCTGTCGGACGCCGGAGTCCCTCCCGGCGAGGTCGACATGGTGAGCGCCCACGGGACCGGCACGCCGCTCAACGACAAGACCGAGTGCGAGGCCCTGGGCCGGGTCTTCGGGGAGGGGCTGTCCCGGGTGATGGTCCCGTCCATCAAATCGATGCTGGGCCATTGCATGGGGGCGGCCAGCGCCCTCGAGGCGGTCGCCTGCGTGCTGGCGATCTCCGAGGGACGGGTCCCGCCTACCGTGAACTACCAGGACCCCGATCCCGAGTGCCCCATCGACTGCGTCCCCAACGCCGCCCGCCGGGCCGAGGTGAGGATCGCCCTCAACAACTCGTTCGCCTTCGGTGGCAACAACGCCGCTACGGTCTTCGCGAGGAGCGGGTGAACGTCCGGCTCGAGACCTTCCCCGAGGCGCCGTTCGGGCGGGAGACCATCGAGACCCTGGTCCCGCACCGCTCGCCCTTCCTCTACCTGGATCGGGTCCTCCGGGCGACCCCGCAAGAGGTGGCGGCCGAGATCCGGTTCGGCTCCGACGAGCCCTGCTTCCGAGGGCATTTCCCGGGGGATCCCACGGTCCCCGGTGTGCTCCTGGTCGAGGCCATGGCGCAGGCCTCGCTCGTGCTCTACCGGGCCAACCTGCCGGGGTCCACCGGACTGCTGTACCTCTCCAAGGCGGACGCCCGCTTCTACGCTCCCGGGCGTCCCGACCGCATCTTCACGCTGCTCGCCCGACGGATCAAGGTGATCGAGGGCGGGGGACTGGTGGAGGCAGAGGTCGCCGACGGGACGATCCGGCTGGCCAAGGCCAAGCTGGCGTTCGCCGGCACGGGCCTGCTGGAGGGACTGGCTCCTCCCGGCTGAGCGGCCGCTTGCCCGCAGCGGCCGGGCCGATGACCTCCGGCCCGGACGGGAACCTACCCGCCCGGGATGGCGGTCGGGGTGGGCAGCTTGTCGCCCTGGCCGAGCAGCCACTTGCGGAGCAGCGGGATCACGAAGGTGATCGGGCGACGGTTCTCCACCGTGATCCGGCACTGGGTGGTGGTGCCCGGCGAGAAGCGCTGGGGCGGACCCTGGGAGGTCCACTGGAAGCCGCTCACGCTCTTCGGGTCCTTCTCGAGTTCGGCGGTGACCAGGATGGTGCCGCCCCCCGAGATCAGGGACTTCGCCACCTCGGAGCTGCCGACCACGTTGACGATGCCCTCGCTGGTGACCGGGAAGGGGGAGACGTCGATCACCTTCCCGATGATGGAGCCGAAGCGCTGGCGCTCGACGTTCGAGGGCGTGACCCGGATCTCCATCCCGGCCGCCACCTTGAGGCCCTGCCCGATCGGGAAGAACCCGAGGTGCTTGAGGTCCTCCTCCGGGATCCGGTCGGCGAGCGAGGTGATGCTGGCGAAGGCAGGGACCTCGTCATCCGAGTAGAGGTCGGCATCCTTGACCGCGAGGTCGAGGAACTCGCTGGCCCCCGGACGGGTCGGAGGCTCCACGAAGCGGAAGTCGATCGGCTCCTGGGGAAGGCGCCCGGTGGCCGCGATCTTGCCGCCCTGGGCCTTGACCGGGGGCAGTGCCAGGAGGGCGGCGAGCACCTGCTCGCTGCTGGCGTTGTAGGGCAGGGGCCCGGTCTCGTGGCCTTCGACCAGCAGCACGAAGGTGCCGCCGGCGGTGTCGGGGGCGAGCTCGAGGCGCTGGACCGGGTGCTGGGCCTCGGTGTGGAGCATGGCCACGCGACCGCCGCCCGAGACGTGCTGCCCCACGGAGATCGTCACCTCGAGGATCTTCCCGGCGTAGGGGCTCCGCACCGAGCCCAGCCGGTGGAGCTTCTCCCGGGTCAGGCGGATCGAGGCGGCCATTTCCTCGAGCTCCTGGCGCTTGCGCTGCTCCTCGACCTCGTACTCCTGCTGGATCTGCTGGCGTCGGATGGTGAGCTGCTGGCGGGTGGCCTCAAGGGCGGTGAGTTCCTGGCCGAGCTTCAGGTCCCGCTGCTCGCTCTCGAGCTTGCTCATCTCGGTCTGCTTGATCCGGATGTCGAGCTCGCCGATCCGGCCCTCGATGTCGGCCACCGAGGCCTCGGCACCCATGAGGCGCGAGACGGAGACCACGCCTTCGTCGACCAGGGCGGTCACATTGGCCAACTGCCGGGTGTTGGCCGCCTTCAGCTTCTGGAGGAGCTGACGGCTCTTGGCGAGCTCCAGGGCCTGGAGGGCGTTGACGGCGTCGAGCTGGGCTCCGACCTTGGTGCGGAGCTTCTGGAGGGTCTCGATGTCGCGCCGGTTGGCGTCCAGACCTTGGGTATTCAACTCGAGCTCCAGGTCGCGCTTCCTGGCCGCCTGCTCCAGGACCCGGGTGTTGAAGCGCCGGGTCGAGAGGTAGCGGGCCACCTGCTGCTCGAGGGGCCGGGCCATCTCGCTCTGGTCGATCCGGGCGATCACCTCGCCGGCTTTCACCTGGTCGCCGACCAGGTGCAGGAGGTCGGTGATGTTCCCCGAGGACGGGGCCTGGATGGTGCGGATGCTGCGGGGTTCGAGCAGGATGCCCTGGCCGTCGACCGTGACCGGGATCTCGGCGACGCAGCTCCAGACGATGGTCACGACCAGGGTGGCGGCGAGGGCGCCCAGAGTGAGCTCGGACTTGGGCGTCACCACGACCAGGAGCTGGTCGAGGCTGTCCGGGGTGCTCATCTTCTCGAGGATCTTCTTGCGGAACATGGCACCCTCCGGCCCCTGGGGCCGTCTCCATCGCCCCTGACGCAGCTTTCTCGGAGACGAGCGAAATCTCCGTTGAAGCGCCGGGGGGCGGGTGAGTTACCGTACACTGTCGCACCCCGCCCGGCGGGACGCAAGGGACGGGATGAGCTTCTACTCGGATCTCCTCGACTACCGCGAGTGGTTCCCCAAGAACCGCAAGAAGACGCCCTTCATCATGCAGATGGAGGCCGTCGAATGCGGGGCCGCGGCCCTCGCCATGGTGCTTGGGTACTACGGCCGCTTCGTGCAGCTGGCCCAGCTCCGGCTCGACTGCGGCGTGTCCCGGGACGGCTCCAAGGCCTCCAACGTGCTGAAGGCGGCCCGGATCTACGGCCTCAAGGCCAAGGGCTTCAGCAAGGGTCTCGAGACCCTGAAGACGGTTCCGCTCCCCTGCATCGTGTTCTGGGAGTTCAACCACTTCGTGGTCGTGGAGGGGTTCACCGAGAAGACGGTGTTCCTGAACGACCCCGCCATCGGCCACCGCACCATGACATGGGCCGAGTTCGGCGAAGGCTTCACCGGCGTGGTGCTCTGCTTCGAGCCGGGTGAGGACTTCGTCAAGGGCGGCAGCCTCCCCAACCCGATCCCGGCCCTGTGGGCCCGCACCAAGGGGAGCCGCCGGGCCCTGCTCTTCGCCACCCTCTGCGGCCTGATCGGGGTGGTGCCCGGGATCGTCCAGGCGTCCTTCACCCGGATCGTGATCGACGCGGTGATCGTGGAGATGCGGTTCGACTGGCTGCGTCCCCTGCTCATGCTCATGGTGGCGCTCACCCTCTACAAGGTGATCCTGGACGTGCTCTCGGCGAGCTTCTTCCGCCGCCTCGAGATGGGCCTCTCGGCCAAGCTGAACGCCGAGTTCTACCAGCACCTGATGCGCCTGCCCTACCAGTTCTACTGCCAGCGCTACGTGGGCGAGGTGGTGGACCGGGCCGGGGTCAACGACATGATCGTCGGCCTGCTGGCGGGCAAGCTCACCAGCACCATCATCGGGCTCTTCTCGATGATCCTCTTCGGGGCGGTCCTCTTCACCTATTCGGTGGAGCTGACCCTGATCGGGCTGTGCTCGACGCTGCTGAATTTCGGGTTCGTGCAGATGGTGGCCCAGCGCCGGCTGGAGGCGAACCTGAGGATCGCCAAGCAGGGCGGCAAGGTCCAGGCGGCCACCATCGCCGGGATCTCCAGCATCGACTCGCTCAAGGCCTCCGGCCTCGAGAACAGCTTCTACGAGACCTGGGCCGGCTTCTACGCCGCCTCCGCCAACTCGAAGCTCGACCTGGCCCTGGAGAGCCGCTACTTCTCCGTGCTCCCCACCCTGACCCAGTCGGTCATCACCAACGTGACCCTGCTGCTCGGGGGCTTCCGGGTCATGAACGGCGACATGACGCTGGGCACCCTCATGGCCTTCAACACCCTGATGGGGAACTTCCTCCAGCCGGTGACCTCGCTGCTGGGACTCGCCACCGAGCTCCAGATGATCCGCGGCAACCTGACCCGGCTCGACGACGTGATGGCCTTCCCCCAGCACCCGGGACTCGCCCACCAGGCTCCGGCCGCCCCCGGGGAGGCTCCCACCGACCCCAAGGTGCGGCTGGTGGGAGAGATCGAGTGCCGGGGCCTGAAGTACGGGTACAGCCCGCTCGACAAGCCCCTGGTCGACGGCTTCGGCCTCAAGGTCGAACCGGGCCAGAGGGTGGCCCTGGTGGGGGCCAGCGGTTCCGGGAAGTCGACGGTGGCCAAGATCCTGGCGGGCCTGATCGAGCCGTGGGAGGGCGAGATCCTCCTCGACGGCAAGCCCCGTCGGGAGGTGCCCCGCGACATGCTCGTCCACTCGGTGGCCCTGGTGGAGCAGGACTTCACGCTGTTCCCGGGGACGGTCCGCGACAACCTCACCCTCTGGGACGCCACCGTGCCCGACGAGTGGCTGATCGAGGCCTGCCGCGATGCCTGCATCCTCGACGACGTGATGGCGCTCCCGGGAGGCCTGAACGCCAGCCTCCTCGAGAAGGGCTCGAACCTCTCGGGCGGACAGCGCCAGAGGCTCGAGATCGCCCGTTCCCTGGTCCGCAACCCGAGCGTCCTGGTGATGGACGAGGGCACCAGCGCCCTGGATGCCGCCACCGAGGCCGTGGTCATGGAGAACGTGCGCCGGCGCGGCTGCACCGTGCTGGTGGTGGCCCACCGGCTCTCCACGGTCCGCGATTGCCACCAGATCCTGGTCCTCCAGAAGGGCGTGGTGGTGGAGCAGGGCACCCACAAGGACCTCTGGGAAGCCAAGGGGATCTACGCCAGGCTGGTGACCACGGGATGAGGCAGCACCGATGAACGTGGCCGTCGCCGAGCGGATCGAACTCGAAGCCCACCAGCACCTGATCCCGGGGGATGCCGCGGACGTCTACCGGGTGGCTGCCGGACGGCTGGCCCTCTATGCCGTCGAGGTGCGGGGTGGCGAGGTGGTCGGCCAGCGCCAGTACCTCCTCACCCTGGGTGAGGGCGCCGTCTGGACCGGGGCCAATCTGGACCTGGGTGGCCGCACCATGGTGATCCAGGGCGCACCCATGGGGGTCCAGGGCATGGTGGAGCGCCTCGACCCCAAGGTCGTCACGGATCCCGCCAGCCCAGGCCATGGGGAGCTCTGGGGCGGGCTGCTCGAGTACTGCCAGGTGCTCGGCCAGCTGCTGGCCAAGTCCGCCCCCACCCCGCAGTTCTGCGAGCGCCCGGGTCTCGACGCCCCCTTCGAGTTCGCGGCCGGGACCTCGTTTCGGCCTCCCGGGCGGGAACCGAGCTGGCTCACCCTCGACGAGGGCGAGATCGTCATCTACGGCGAAGGCGGACTGGCCCTGGACGGCGGCTCCCCGGTGCTGCCGACCATGGAGGGCACCTGGTTCCTGGTGAAGTCGCCCGTCAAGGGCGTGTTCCGGTCCTTCTCCCAGCGGGACGTGGGACGCACCCGGCTCTCCGAGTGCCACTCCGGCCTGGGGCGCCTGGCCCGGCTGGTGCTGGTACGGGCCCACGAGACCGTCCGGGAGCAGGAACGGGCCGAGGTCCGTCGCCTCCAGCTGCTCGAGAAGGAGCGGGCCCGCCAGAGCCGCTCGGTGGTCCGCAACCTCTCGCTCGACGCCGACGATGATCTCGGGGTCGAGGACGGCGAGACGCCGCTGCTCACCGCCCTGGCGGTGATCGGCAGGGAGACCGGGATCGAGTTCCGGCCACCGACCTCCTTCGACCCGGCCGCGCCCCGCAAGGATCAGCTCGAAGGCATCGTCCGCAACTCCGGGACCCGGATGCGACGGGTCAAGCTCGACGGGGCCTGGTGGCATGACGACGTCGGCTCGGTGCTGGCGTTCCGCAAGGAGACCGGCCACCCGGTCGCCCTGATCTGCCAGCCCCGCTGGGGCGGGCTGGTCCGCGAGTACGTGGCCATCGACGTGGTGGCTCGGGAGATCCTGCCGGTCGACGAGCCCCTGGCCGACACCCTGGAGGACGACGGGCACACCTTCGTGGTCCCGCTCCCCGAGTTCGGGGACAAGGTCGATCCCTTCAAGATGGCCTGGTTCGCCTCGTCGCCCTACATGCGGGACATGGCGTTGCTCTTCGGCTTGTCGATGGCGGGCAGCCTGCTCGGCATGGTGATGCCCATGGCCAACCGGCTGATGATGGACCAGGTCATCCCGGACGCCAACCGCAGCCTGATCGTGGACCTGGCCTTCGGCATGACCGCGGTCTCGATCGGGCTCTTCGTGTTCTCGCTCTCCCAGGGCCTGATCACGATGCGGATCCAGAACTCGATCACGGCCAGGCTCCAGAGCGCGGTGATCGACCGGCTGCTCCGCTTGCCCAACCGGTTCTTCCGGGGATTCTCGAGCGGCGACCTCTTGAACCGCTCGATGATGATCACCGAGATCAGTTCCAGCTTCTCCAATACCGTGACCCGCTCGCTGCTCGGGCTGCTCTCGGTGGGGATGATGCTGATGATGTGCTTCTACTACTCCTCGAAGCTGGCATGGCTGGCGGTGTTCACCGCCATCGCCACCAGTATCCTGTCGATCTCGGCCTCCTTCCTCATCAAGAAGATCGCCCTGGAGAGCGAGGTGGAGAGCGGCAAGCTCTTCGGCTTCGTGGTGCAGATGATCCACGGGGTCACCAAGCTGCAGGTCTCGGGCGCCGAGGATCGGGCCTTCGCCAAGTGGTCGGAGCGCTACGGCGCCCTGCTCAGGGCACGCTTCAAGGTCAGCATCTACCGCCAGACCTCGGGGGTGCTGAACGGGTTCCTGCAGACCGCCAGCTCGGTGGCGCTGTTCTACCTGGCCGGTCGCATGGTCCAGGAGACGGCGGCCCTCCAGGCGGTCTCGCCCATGACGCCGCCGCTCCTGACCATCGGGACCTTCTTCGCCTTCCAGGGCGCCTTCAACGCGGTGGTGGGCGGGATCGTCGGGTTCTTCGGGACCTTCGTCGAGATGCACCAGATCTTCGCCAAGCGGGACCTGGTCAAGCCCATCCTGGAGGCCGAGATCGAGAGCTCGGTGGAGAAGGAGGACCCGGGACGCCTCGAGGGACACCTCTCGATGCAGAACGTGGTCTTCCGCTACCAGGAGGGCCTGCCCCTGATCCTGGACAAGCTCTCCTTCGAGGCGGCCCCCGGCGAGTTCGTGGCCGTGGTGGGCCCCTCGGGCAGCGGCAAGTCCACCTTGCTGAAGCTCCTGCTCGGCTTCGAGTTCCCCGAATCCGGGGTGGTGCTCTACGACGGTCGCGACCTCTCGAGCCTGGACCTGGCCGCGGTGCGCCGCCAGATCGGTTGCGTGCTCCAGGGTGGCACCCTGAACGCCGGCAGCATCTACCAGATCATCTCGGGGGCCAAGCCCCTCTCGCTCGACGAGTGCTGGGCGGCCGCCGAGGAGGCCGGCTTCGCCGACGACGTGAAGCAGATGCCGATGGGCATGCACACCCTGCTCCCCGAGGGGGCCTCGACCTTGTCGGGCGGCCAGCGTCAGCGGCTCACCATCGCCCGGGCCCTGGCTCTCGATCCCCGGATCATCTTCTTCGACGAGGCCACCAGCGCCCTCGACAACCGGACCCAGGCGATCGTCAGCGCCAACCTGAACAAGCGGAAGATCACCCGGGTGGTGGTCGCCCACCGGCTCTCGACCATCAAGGATGCCGACCGCATCTACGTGGTGGAGAAGGGCCAGGTCAAGGAGTCGGGCAACTACGAGAGCCTGATGAAGGAGAAGGGCCTGTTCCACCGGCTGGCGGTCCGCCAGCTCACGGAGTAGGTCGGGATCAGCCCCGGCGGGCCTCGATCAGGTTCCGCCGCTCCGAGAGCTTGTCCCGGATCGAGGCCAGGCGCTTCTTGGCGAGGCCGAGGTCGGCGGCGACAGCGTCGGCCCCGCCCCCGGCCTTCTCGACCAGCAGGCCCGAGAGGGTCGCCAGTTCGGCGGCCTCGCTCGCCACCTCGGACTCGAGCCGCTCGATCCGGGCCCCGTCGTCGTCCCCGGGCGCTCCGAAGGGCACTCCCGCCTTGCGCACCCGGGCATCGCCCTGGGGGGCGTTCTGGACCTCCTCCCGGAGCGCGAGGAGATCCCCGGCCAGGTCCGAGACCGGACCCGAGCCGGCGCCCTCGAGCCGCCTGGCCGCGCTGTCCAGGCGCTCCCGGGCCGAGGCCAAGGGGACGATCACCCCCCGGGAACCGCGCAGGACCCGGCTCACGGTGTCCCAGAGCAGGTAGAGGACGACCAGCGCCACCAGCAGCCCGGCGATCCACCAGGGCTTGGCCTCGTTCTCGAGCCGGATGACCTCGACATAGGACCAGAGGCGGGCTCCGTCCCGACTGCGCACCATCGAGAGGCGCAGCTCCATGCTGTGCTCGGTGGGGGAGGACTTCGTCTCGACCCGGCCCATGATCAAGGCCTCGACCCCGGGGACCTTGACGGTCACTGCCGAACGCTCGTCCACGAAGGCGAGCTTCCCGAACTCCTCCTCCTGGAACTGGGCCTTCAACTGGTCGCGGGCCTGGACTTCCACCACGCCTGCGGACCGGAAGGCGGCCTCGACCACATGGATCGCGATCTCGCCGTCGGGATCCCCGGCGAGCGGCAGCACCGCCACCCGCCGCACGTCGTCGACCTTGGGGAAGGTCTCCTCGAGGCTGGCGGAGAGCTTGGTGGCTCCCTGGCGCAACAGCTCGCCGGGCATGGCGCGGGCATTGGCGGCCCAGGCGACGCCGAGCCCAAGGACCAGGATCCAGGTTCGAGAGAGCTTCAAGGCGGTCCTCCCCGGGAGGTCGTGGGTAGCCCGAGGGGGGCCGGCGCTCGTCTCCGGTCCGGCGCCCACGGGTCTTCCCTACGGTACATGGTCGGGAGGCTCGCCGCGAGTCGGGAGCCGGCCGGGTTCACAGTCTCTCACCGCGCGACCTGGAGGATCCGGTGGACCCTGGTCTCGTCCTTCTTGGGGACCTCGACCCGGAACGGGGCATCGAGATGCCCGGCCGCCACCAGCCTGAGGTCGTAGCTGCCGGCGGCGATCCGCATCTTCTCCGCCGGGGTCACCCCGAGCTGTTCCCCGGTCTCGCTGACGATGGCGGCTCCCGGCGGCTCGCTGGTGACCGTCAAGTAGCCGAGCCCGGCCTGGGTCGGCGCTTTCGGGAGGTCGAGGGAAATCCGCTCGCCTCGGCTCGCATCCAGCCGGAAGCGGTGCTCGACCTGTTGGTGCTTCTCGAGCGAGGCCCGCAAGGTGTGATCCCCGGCGGGGACCCGCCGCAGCGAGAGAGGGGAGCGCCCGATGAAGAGGTCGTCGAGGAAGAGGCGGGCACCGTCCGGGCGGGTGGCGAGATCCAGGCTGCCGGCTGCGGCTAGCACCGCCGGTCCGGCCGGCTCCGCGGGACTCGAGGCGGAGAGAGGAGGCGGAGCTATGGAACGGATCGGGGTTCCTCCGGTTGGCCCGGAGGTACTGCCTTGACCCGTGGATCCGGTCACCGCCGGGAGGACCGGCGTGGGGTTCGACGGCCCTCCCGCGGGAGGGCGCGGCGGCGTCCCGGGCCCGGGTCGGCTGGACGCCGCCGGATCCGGCGAGCCCACCGGAGGGAGGACCACCGGCAGGGGATCGGATCCGGGTCGGATCCCGGCTCCGGTGGGGCCGCCAGGGGGCGCGGTCGCCGCCCGGACCGCTCCGGGATCGAAGCCGAACCGGAGCTCGGCCCCGCTGGCGGAATGGAGCACCAGGCCGGCGGCGTTGAGGTCGGGATAGGCGGCCATCAGGAAGGCGGTCGGCGAGAGCATCGAGCCGAGGTCGAACCAGCCGCCCCGCGGTCCGGTCTGGCGCATGGTCAGGGCGGTGACGCCGGGCTGGGAGGAGAGCGTCTTCAGGACCTCGACCGTGGCCCCGGGGCTCCGCTCCAGGCCGTCGACCAGGATCCGGAGGCCGTGGTGGCCGCGGGCGGCGTCCTCGATCAGGGCCGCCGCCAGCTTGCCCGGGAGGCTCTGGGCCGCTTCCCCGGCCAGCGACCGGGCCAGGGTCCTAAACAGCTCGTTCTCGGCCCGGTCGCTGCGTTCCTTCTCGATCCGCTCGGTGAAGAGCACCCGTCCCTCGGGATCGAGGGCGCTCGCCAGCAGGGTGCCGCGGCCCTTCTCGACATCGACCGAGTAGAGCCGACTCCGGCCCAGGTTCTCGATCCGGGCCATGACCTCGAGCTGGACGTCCAGGGACCCTTCCCGCCTCACCGACGTGGGGGTCCTGGCCATCACCGCGAGCCCGGTCTTGCCGAGGTCGCGGGCGAGATCGAGTTCGAGGCCGGCGGCGATCTCGGGCAGCGGACCGCCTGGACCCATGACCTCGACCCGGAGACCCAGGGTCTTGCCCTGCAGGGCGGCGACCCGCTCCACCGAGAGTTCCTCCCCTGCACCCGGATCGAAGACCTTGGCCCGGATCCGGATCCGGTAGCCGAGCGGATCGGGGCCCTCGGAGACCACCCGGTAGTCGCGGACCGCGCCCCGCACCCGGGTCACCAGCTTCTCCTCGAAGCGCTGGAAGGACTCGTCGGTCCCGTCCCCCTCGGCGAACCGGTCCTCCTGGACCGTCTTCGAGTCGAGGCGGACCCCGAGACCCTGTCCGATGGCCTCCCGGAAGGCGGCGTCCAGGGCCGCCAGCCGGTGCGGGCCGACGCCCTCGGCGGTCACCTCGGTACCGCGGTCGTCGCTCCCCCTGGCCATCCCCGACCCGGGGACGGACAGGAGGAGCAGCAACAGGGCGGCGGCGAAGGAAGAGTGACGCACGGTTCGCACCTCCTCGAAGAGGTCCTCAGAGGACCAGGATCACCCGGAGCTTGGCCAGGGCCTCGCTGGCGCCGGCAAGCTTGGCGGCCTCGCCAGCCGCGAGCACCAAGTCGGCCTTGTAGGCGCCGTCGGTGCGCCTGGCCTTGACCACCAGCGGCCGGTCACCGGCCCGGCCGAGGGTCCTCGCCTCCTCCACGCTGGCCGCGTACTGCACCGCCCCCTCGTCGTAGAGGAAGTCGTCGGAGAGGTCGAAGTTCCCGTAGAGCACCTTCCCGTCCTCGCCGAGCAGCCGGGGCCAGAGGGCCCGGTCCGCCCCCAGGCCGGTAGCGTCGACGATCACGCCGGTGGCGCTGCCGGCGGTCACCTCGGGCAGCGAGGTCTCCCGTACCGGTTCGGTGGGGGCATCGCCGTAGAGGGCCGCAGCGAGCTTGTCGTCGGCCACCATCGACGCCACCCGGCGATCGGTCGGGGAGACGCCCATCGCCGAGTCCATCCCGTCGCCGCCGGACTCACCGCCCACTCCGGTCCCACTCCCGACGGCAGCCCCGCCGCCCCGCCCGTCGCCGGTGCCGCCCTGGCCGCCGGCGGGAACCCAGCCGTCCCCGGTGCCTCCGGCACTCGGGACCTGGCCCCTGCCGTCGCCGGTCCCGCCCGAGACCTTCCCGCCCACCCCGGATCCGGTCCCGCCGGCAGCCGGAGCGCCTCCGGTCCGGGGCCCCGGGGCATCGTCGTAGAGGTCGGCGTAGTTGACGCTCGGGAGAACCAGGGGATTGCCGGCTCCCTCGGGCTTGTCGGGATCGCTGGGGACCACGCTGGACTCCCGGAGTCCGTTGAGCGGGACCTCCATCACCACCTCGTAGACCTGGGGCGAGCCAGGGACCTGGCCCTCCCGGACCATGCGGGCGCCCTTCAAGGTGCCTTCCACCTTGGCGGTCACGGCCTCGCCGTACTCCTCGTGGTCGAGCATCTCCTTGAACGAGGTGTTCGAGTCGATGTGGATGCCCTTCAGGTACTCGAGCAGGTCGCGCTGGGCCCGGATCATGGCCATGCGCCGGAGCTGGAGCAGGCGGCGGGCATCTGGGGCCTTGGCGCTGGCCGCCAGGCCGCGGGCCCGGACCACACCCATGCGCCAGTCGGCGAGCGCCCCGTCCGCCATGTTGGCACCTTGGGCCAGGGCCGATCCCATCAGGCAGAGGCCGGCCGAGAGGCCGATTCCGGTACGGAGAACCTTGTTCACGTTCCGCCACTCCTTCTCGTCACTCGACGAACCACCAGTCGACATAGTCGGAATGCTGTCCGGAGAAGGCCCTCGGTCGAGGCACCCCGAGCCGGAACCAGGTCTCGTAGGAGAGGTCGATGCCCGCGAGGTTCGTCCGCTTGCCGGCGTACTTGGCCATGCGACTGTACCCGTTTGCCTCGACGTCCGGCCGGCCGCCGTCCTTCTGCCAGTAGGGGTCGTCGATGTTCCACGGACCGACATCGACGATCATCACCGTGACCTGCTTGCCGGTCTTGGGGTAGCGCACGGTCACGAACTTCCCGAGCGCGGTCTTCGCAGGGAGCGCCCCGGCCAGATCTGTATCCCGCAGGTAGAAGTCTCCTCGCACCCCGGGCCCCGAGATGCGCTGGGCCTCCTCGGAGGTTCCCCAGATCTTCTGGAAGACCTGGCCGACCGCGGCACCCTTCTCGAGGGCCACCGCGTAGTCGAGGCCGCCCAGCTCCGCCAGGGTGTTCTCCCAGCGGGTCCGCGACTCGGGGGGAGGAACCACCCCGGCGGTGCGCACCGGGCGGGGACCGAGCGAGAGGGCGGCTTCGCCCTTGTCGAACGCCGCCACCTCGGCGAAGAACTCGGCCACGGTGGCGATCGGCAGGTAGAGCATTCCCTGGTAGTGGTGCAGCGGGGCGCCCAGGTCGACCTTCTGGTCCGCGAATTCGACGCCCAGGTTCTTCCCCAGGGTGAAGTCGAGGTGCTGGCCGTCGCGACGCAGGATCAGGCGGTTCTCGGCCGCCTTCCACTGGATGGTGGTGTCGAAGAGGTGAGGGAGGACGATGGCCGGCACGTACAGGCGGCCCTCGGCCAGGAAGCCGTCGAAGCCCGCGTCCCGGGTTCCGACCGGACGCCGGATCTCCCGGATCCTCACCATCGCCGGCGACTCCAGGGTGTCGCCGGGGGCCGCCACCGCGGGCCCGGCTCTCGTTCCCCAGGCGAGGAGCAGGAGCGCCAGCCCCGCCTGCCGGATCCCTGCCTCGCTCGCCATCCCGGTTCCTCCCCGACGCCCCCCGAGGTCGACCCTCCGGGCGCCCGTCATCGTGACATGCGGCTTGGTGACGTTCAACGGCTGCGGGTCGCGCTCGCCACCGGGCGGATCCCGAGTTCGTGTCGGTGCCGGTCCCCGGGGTGGGAATCGCGGACGGTGTCGCCCCGACCCCTGGGAGACCGCCGGATGGTGCGTTGCAGGCCCGGGGAGGCGTTCCGGGCCTCCAGGGGCGTCCCATCCTGGGGCAGCCTCACGATGTCCGGTGCCCAGGCGTCGGCGCACCAGTCGAAGCCGCCCGCCAGGGTCGAGAGCAGGTCGATCCGGGCCGCTTCCGGGTGATAGCGCATGGCGAAGACCCACTCGGCTTCGGAGGGCAGCCGGATCTCCCAGTCGGGGTGCAGCCAGCCCTCGGCGTGGCCCCGGGCGGTGTAGAGCCTGCAGAAGTCGATCGCCTGGTGCCAGGTCACCCGACGGCGGGGCAGGTCCCCGGCCCTTTCCGCCTGGGGGCGCAGGGAATCGTCGGCGACCAGCGAGTCGAAGAGGGCGTTGGTCACGTGGGCCGTGGCCAGGAAGAACCCCTGCTCCAGGCTGACCCACAGGTTCTGGCGATTGGCGTTGGCCCGGCCCAGGTCGTTCGATTCGAGCCAGAGGAAGGGCTCCCCGGGCGGAAACCATGCGAGTTCGAGTCCCTCGGGAGTGAGGACCCGGGTTCCGGCGGCGAGGGTCCGGGCCGACTCGGGCGGGATCACGATCCTCGGTTCGCTCGTCGCCGGAGGGGGGGAAGGCAGGGAGGCGGGGCCCGGCACCCGGGAGGGACTCGGGGCGAGGGGAGGATCCGGGAGGGCCTGGGGAGCGGGCGGGCGACCGGTGGGAGGCGGGAACCGGCTGGCGGCGGGCGGGCCGGGCGGGGGGACGAGGCCGGGCGGGGGCGAGGGGGCGGACGAAGGCGAGGGTGATGGAGAAGGTGGCGACGGCGACGGCGAGGGGGCGGGCAAGGGCAGAGGCGAACCCGGGACCGAGGGGACGGGAGCTGGGGCCAAAGCGGGCGACGCCGACGCCGAGGGCGCTGGGGCCGGGCCCGGGCTCACAGCAGGGGGCGGAGCGGACCCGGGGAGGCGAGTGGCCGGAACGGGATCGGGAACGGTCGGTGCCGGCGCGGTCGAGAAGACCGCCGGAGCCGGCTCCGGCGGCCGGCGGAGATCCCGGGTCGCCAGGCCGGCCAGCACCAGCAGTCCGACCGCGGCGAGTCCGGTCCCCCAAGGCCTCAGGCCCCGGTCCGGTGCCGCCCCGTCCAGGGGCCGTGGCAGCGGATCGGCGCTCGGAGCGGGCCCGGGGGCGCGTTGGCTGCCTTCCCCTGTCGGAGTCTGGCCCCGGAGTGCCGCGACCATGGCAGGGAGGTCCGGGAAGCGGTCCTCCGGCCGCTTGGAGAGAGCCCGGAGCAGGGCCGAGGCAGCCGGCTCGGGGACCCCGACGGGAAGACGGGGAGTCGCCTCCAGGATCTGGTGCGAGAGGCCGGCTCCGGTGAACGGCGGATGTCCGGTGGCCAGCTCGTAGAGCGTGGCTGCCAGGGAGTACTGGTCGCCCCGGGCGTCGGGGCGCTCTCCCCGGAGCTGCTCGGGCGGGCAGTAGAGCAGGGTCCCGGCCGACTCGATCCCGGTCAGCCGGGTCATCGAGTCGCGAACCTGGGCGGCGATCCCGAAGTCCATCACCTTGACGATCGGGGTGCCGGTCTCGCCCGAGAACATCAGGTTGGAAGGCTTCACGTCCCGGTGCACGATCCCGAGCCGGTGGGCCGCTTCCAGCCCGGAGGCGGCCTGGATCCCGAGGTCCAGGACCTCGTCCCAAGGCAGCCGCTCCCGCTCGGCCAGGACCAGCTCCAGGGTGGGGCCGGCGACCAGTTCCATCACCAGGAAGGCGCCGGCCGGGTCCCGCTCGAAGGTGTGGAGCCGCACCACGTTCGGGTGGGTGAGCTCGAGCACGGTCATCGCCTCGCGCTTCAGGCGGGTCAAGGCGGCTTCGTTGCCCGAGAGTTCGGGCGGGAGGACCTTGATCGCCACGGGGCGGTCCTCGAGCTCGCGGTCCTCGGCCCGGAACACGATCCCCATCCCGCCGCGGGCCAGTTCGGAGACCAAGCGGTAGCGGCCGGCCAGGGTCGTCCCCGGGGTGAGGAAGCCGGTGGTGGCGCCTTCGTGCCCGGCGGGGGCACGCCGCCGGGTCGACCGTTGCCGACCGTCCTCGGACTTGCCCGGGTCGTCACCCTTCCCGGATCCGTCCGGGGGCTGGTTCAGGGGACGACCTCGAAGGAGGCCGCCAGCAGCTCGAAGCCCCGGTCGAGGAGCCGGAGCTCGTAGCCTCCCGGGGTCGTCGGGGCCCGGAAGGTCCAGGATCCGTCCCGGGCGTCCCGCAGATACACGTAGGCCAGATCGTGGGCATCGGCGGCGGCCTCGTCCCCGTGGGGAGCGGAGGCGGGAACCAGGCCCCACCAGCTCCCGTCCGAGAGGTAGGCCATGCGGGTGAACCGGAGGGTGACGAGTTCCCCGGGTTTGGCGGACGCAGGCTCGATCCGCGGGTCGATCCCGTCCCGACGCACGGCTACCGTGAATTCGACTCCCGCGATCGGGAGGGCGTCGAGCACCCGGAAGGCGTAGCGGCCGGGCTTCTTGGGGGCCGGCAGGGTCCAGGATCCCGTCCCCAGGTCCCGGAGGAAGCGGAAGGCCAGGTCGTGGGCCTCCGCCTCGACGCTGTGGGCGTGGGGAGCCTCGGCGGGGAGCAGTCCGACCCAGGCGTTCTGGGAGAAGGTCTGGGGGCGGGTCAGATCGAGCCGGATCGGCTCCTCGGGATGGAAGACGGAACGGTCCAGGGCCAGACGCATCCCGGAGGGGTCCATCGCCAGGGTGAAGGCCACCGAGTCGAGGAGCTTGCTGGCCCGGTAGAGGCGCACCGAGTAGTCGCCCAGGGGAAGGCTGTGGAGCGGGATCGGCCAGGTAGGAGCTGCCAGGGCCCCGATCGAGGTCTCCCGCAGGATCGCGGGGGCCGGCTCCGAGGAGAGGTCCAGGGCTGCCTGGGACGCCGTGAGCAGGAGGCGGTCGCTGGCCACCGTCGTCGAGGTGGAGACCAGGCGCACCTGGACCGACTCGACCGGATGGAAGCGGACCCGGTCGAGGGAGAGGTACCGGCTCAGGAGCGGGGCGGTCGTCACCGCCGCAGGGAAGGCCACCTCGGGACGGGGCGGCAGGGCCACCGGCACGATCGCCACCGCCGCCCCGGTCGGGATCTTCAGGCGCTCGGTACTGGCGGGGGTGCCGGGAACCGAGACGAGGATCGGGGTGCCGGTGGTGATGGCCGCGGCGGTGGCGGGAAGGGAGCTCTGGGCGGCCGGCTGGCCGGTCGAGCGCGGGCTCGGCGAGGAGGACACCGGCCGGAACTCGGTAGGGAGAGGGGTCGGGACCGGGAGGTCCAGGGTGCCGGTGGCGGTCGGCGAGGTCGGGACCGGACCGGTTCCGGGAGGTTCGGGCGGTTCGGCCCGGCCGGACGAGGCGATCGCGAGTGCCAGGACGAGGCCGGCCACCCTACGGACCCGAGGGCGGTCCCGGGCCGGGACCCCGGACCGGGTCGAGAAGCGTCCCCGCCGACTCATGCCCTTCCCTTCGCGGTCCCTAAGGTGGCATGGACGGAGGGCTCCACGCCACACGATCCTGCTAGAGTCCACCCGTGTCGTCGCGTTGCCTGCCCTGTGGTTACGACGTGGCCGGGTTGGTGTGCTCGCACTGCGGGGCGCCGCCCCAGGTGGGGCTGTCCATCCAGGCGCCCGGACGGGCCGCGGCCGGCCAGCGGATCGCCCTGGAGCTGCGCATCGAGGGACGCATCGGCCAGCTCCAGGGCCTGGCCCTGGCCTGCCAGGACGAGGACCGGGAGGAAGCGCCTCCGCCCCCGACCCGCCTCGACCCGCGTCCGGACGGCTCCCGGGGGGTGACCCTGGCCCTGGCCCCGGCCAAGCCGGGAGCGCTGCCGCTGGTGCTCTTCGTCCATGCCTGGGACGCCTTGGGCACCCACCGCATCTACCAGGGGAGGGTGGTGCTGGCGGGCCTCGGCGACCGGGAGGGCGGGGGCAACACCATCATCTTCCAAGGTGACGCGGTGGTCAGCAGCCTGCAGGTCGGAAATCGCGGCGGGGGCCTGCTCAAGGGCTCGGAACCTCCCGCTGACGACCGTGTCACCGGAGAGTTGGCCTTGCCGCTGGTCCGTTTCGAGCTGGCCCCCGAGGCGGAACGCCTGGCGGCCACCTATCGGGGGATGGGTGACCTCGAACAGGTCTGGGAGGTGCTCCGTCCCGGGGCCGCGGCCGGGACCCTCTCGCCCTTCGGGACCGCCTTGATCGACGAGGCCCGGGCGTCCCTGGCACCGCGACTCCGGGAGCGGCTCGACAACCTCGAGGACCGGGGCGAGGTCGAAGTCCTCCAGGCATGCCTGGCCAAGGAAGGGGACCTCCTCCCGCCCATGGAGCGCGACCTGCTCCTCCGTCGCCTGGAGGTCCATCGGCTGGAGATGGACCGGGCCGAGGCCCTGGCCCTTAGCGGCGACCTCGGGAGCGCGGGCCAGGCCCTGGGGAGGGCCCGCAAGGCGTTCGGGCGGAGCCACCGGGTCAGGGCCCTTGCGGCCTGGCTGGACCTGGCCCCCGACATCGAGGAGGCGCTGGCGGCCGGCGATGCCCGAGCCGCGCGCCAGCGGGCGCTGGGTCTCCTGGGCGATGCCCGGGGCGAGCCCCTGGTACGACGAGCCTTCGGGTTCGAGGCCGGTCCGGGCCGGCTGGCGATCATGCCCGAGGGAACCCGGCACGAGTACGTGGTGGTCCTGGGAGGGACGCTGTCGGTGGGGCGTGGGCTCCAGGCCGACGTGCTCCTGGTCGATGAGCCCTCGTCCCGCAAGATCGGTCGGCACCACTGTCGGTTGCGGCCGACCCCGGAGGGCTGGATGCTCGACCTCCAGCGGCTCCACCGGGAGACCGGGGAGCCGGATCCGGAGGGGGCCGTCCGGCGGGCCGAGGTCGACGGCGAGGTCCTGGTCTCGCCCGGGGGGGAGGAGGGCCGACGCCCGGAGAGGGTGATCCATCCCGGGACCGAGCTCGGGTTCGAGAAGCGGTGCCGGATCCGGGTCGAGGCCGCGGGGCCGGGCGGCGACGGCGGGAGCCTGTTGTTCCGCACCGTGGAGGTGCCGGAAGTCCAGAAGGCCGAGGCCCTGGACATCCGACGGACCCTGGCCGTGGCGGCCTGCGGGACTCCCTGGGGACGGGACGCCAGGGGCGCCTTCGGGCTGGGACCCGACGTGGTCGAGACGCTGGGAGTCCTGGTCGGGATCCAGGGCTGGCCGGTCCTGCTGGGAGACCCGGGAGCCCCGCCTCTCGAAATGGCGCCCGGCCGCATCACCCCGGGCGGGCTCCCCATCGAGGTCGAGTACCTCTAGGTCCGGGGGTCGAACCCCCGGTCCCCCGGGGCGAGCGCCGGGCGGTGCCGGGCCACCTGGGTAGTCCCGGATCCGCAGGGCACAGCGTCGAGCCTGGTAGGACCCGGGGGCGCTCGCGAGTACGGTCGACCGCGGAGGCGCTCCCGTGCTACCTTCCGGGCGCCCCGGCAGGGGGCAGGAGGCCTCATCGTGCCGACTCGAGATCCGCTCGCGGACCGGCTCGCGGACATCCTGGAGGGGGGGGGCCCGCGACGCCCCAGGGCCAGGAAGACGGGCCCGTCCCGGCCTGCCCGCGCCGGGGCCGCCCGAGCCGCACCCAAGGCGCGGACCCGGGTCCGGGGGGCCGGTCGGTCGGGGGCCTCCGGGGTCCCCCAGGACGTCGATCGCGGGAGCCAGCTGCCGATGGTGGTCTCCGAGGAGCCGCGTCGGCCCAATGTGCTGGTCACCGGGGTGGCCGGCTACTGGGGCGAGCGTTTCTGCACCGCCCTCGAGCGCGATGCGAGCTTCGGTGCCGTCTACGGCATCGACGTGGACCGGCCCCGGGTGAACTTCCGACGGACCTCCTTCACCCACCTGGATATCCGCTCGCCGCTGGTCGTCGACTTCCTGCTCAGTCGCAAGATCGACGTGGTGGTCCACCTCCAGACCAGCGAGGGGGAGGACGCCGAGCAGACCTTCCAGCGCAACGTCCTCGACTTCATGATGCTGCTCTCGGGCTGCGCCGATTCCGGGGTCCGGCACTTCGTCTTCATGAGCGAGACGGCGGTCTACGGCTTCCGGCCCGACAATCCGGTCTCGATCCCCGAGTCCCGCTACCTGACCAAGCGCGAGAACCCGTTCCTGGACCGGAGCACCGGCAGCCCCCGTCTCCAGAACCTGCTCGAGGTCGAGAAGTTCGTCTACCGGTTCCGGGCCAACCGCTCGCGGGGGATGCGGGTCCTGCCCCTGCGCTTCGCCCCCATCGTCGGTCCCCGCTGCACCACCTGGATGACCCGCTACCTGCGCGAACCCATCATCCCCACTGCCCTCGGCTTCGATCCGCTGGTCCAGGTGATCCACGAGGACGACGTGGTGCGTGCCTTGATCCGGGGTGCCTTGAGCGAGGTCGACGGGCCCGTCAACGTCGCAGCCCCGGGGATCCTCAGTCTCCACCAGGTGATCCGCCGGGTGGGCAAGACCTGGGTGCCCTTCGCCTACCCGCTCGGGAACCTGTGGCGGAAGCTGCGCTCGAGCTTCACGGGAGAGGACGTGGCTCCCCTGGGGATGTCGAGCCTCAAGTACGCCTGCGTGGGACAGCTCGGGCGCATGCGCGAAGAACTCGGGTTCGAGCCGCGCCTCTCCGCTGCCGAGGCCGTCGAGCACTTCGCGGAACACCGGCGCATGGCCCGCTACTACCACGAGGCCGAGCCCGAGGCCATGTACGGCAAGTACACCGAGGAAGCCCTCCGCGAGATCCTCGCGCCCGGGTCGCTCGGCATGGAGGACGCCTGAGATGGGACGCGCCAACGGCTCCTCGCTGCTCGATCCCGGCGTCCGGGAGGAGACCTTCGTGCCGCCGAAGTCCTGCCGGGGCCTGACCCGGAAGGGGACTCCCTGCCGGAGGAACCCCGTATCCGGCGAGCTCTTCTGCGCCTTCCACAAGGGAGCCGCGGAAGAAGCCGCGACCCACGCCTTCGACGAGGGGACCCATGCCCGCATGCAAGGCGAGGCGCCGGGGGAGGACTCCTGGGGCGAGACCGCCACCGGCGAGTCCGAGCTCTCCGGGGCCGAGCGCCAGCGCCTCCACCGGCGCCTGTGGCTCCGCATCAAGGGGTTCCTGGCCAGCTTCCCGGGAATGGACCGGAGCTGGCTCCGGGAACTGAAGGGGATCTACGAGGCCCTCTGGCTCCGGGTCGATGCCATGAACCGGGAGCAACGGGCCCGCATCCAGGGGGCGCTCGCGGGCCTGCTCGAGTCCGACCTCTTCGACCGGGACTTCTGGGAAGGCCTCTGGTTCGTGCTGCGATCGAGCGCCGAGGCCCGGATCGAGAGCATGGGCCGGCACTGGCGGGGGGAACACGAGCTCGACGAGTTCGGCATGGACGAGGAACTGCTCGACAACCTGCGTCCGGTCCTGAACTTCCTCTACAAGGTCTGGTGGAGGGTCTCGGCCCACGGGGTCGACCATGTCCCGGACGAGGGACGGACCCTGCTGGCCGTGAACCACTCCGGGGTCCTGCCCTTCGACGCCGCCATGGTGATGATGGCGGTGTGGAACGAGCATCCGTCCCCTCGACCGGTGCGCACCCTGCACCTTCGCTGGTTCGCCTCGATCCCCTTCGTGGCCCCGCTCCTGGCCCGCACCGGGCAGGTGGTGGCCAGCCCCGAGAACGCCCGGGCCCTGCTCGAGAAGGAACAACTGGTCTCGGTCTTCCCCGAGGGCATCAAGGGCGTGGGCAAGCTCTTCAAGGACCGCTACAAACTGGCGCGCTTCGGACGGGGTGGATTCATCCGCTCGGCGATGGAGACGCTCGCACCGATCGTCCCGGTGGCGGTGGTGGGTGCGGAGGAGATCTACCCGACGCTCGCCCGGGCGGACTGGATCGGGCGACCGCTGGGCATGCCTTATTTCCCGATCACCCCGACCTTCCCCTGGTTCGGCCTCCTGGGCGTCGTCCCTCTCCCTTCCAAGTGGTCGATCGACTTCTGCAAGCCGGTCCGGTTCCGGGAATCGGCGCGGGACGTGACCGAGGACTTCCTGGTCGTGTCCCTGCTGACCGAGATGATCCGCAAGGAGATCCAGGACGCCATCTACCGCCGCCTCAAGCGCCGCCGGTCGATCTGGTATTGAATAGGTCCTGAGGCGACTGGCGTGGACCTCTTCCTCCGGCTCTCGACGGCACTCTCGGCCCTGCTGGTGACCGGGGCCCTGGGGCTCGGCTTCTTCTCCCCGCCCCGGCCCGGGGTCGCCGATGGACTGCACATGCCGCTCGGGCTCCTGGCGCTGCTCTCGACCCTGCTGGTCCAGGCGCACTTCCTCTCGTACCTGTTGACCACCGGCTGGGAGCTCGAGCACGAGATGCGGAGGAAGGGGCTCTCCCGGGACCTCCTGCTGGCGACCCGCAGCCTGAAGCGCCGGAGCTACCCGCTCTGCGTCTCCACGGCCCTGGTGGCGGTGACGACCGGGATCCTGGGCATGGGGGCGCGTGCCATGGTCGTGCCGGTGGCGGTGCACCGGGGAGCCGGTCTCCTGCTCCTGGGGCTGGCCTGGCTCTCGGCCTGGGTCGAGCCCGGGGTGGCCGCCGCCAACGAGATCCTGCGCGAGGCCGTGGCCGCGACTCCGGCTGCGGTCGCCGCGGGAGAGTCGAAGGAAGCCGCCGGGTAGCCAGGCTCCTATCCCGGGGGGGGCCGGGAACGTACCGCCCTGGCGGCCACCTCGGCTCGGAGTTCCCGGATCCCGCTCCCCGGGGGTGCCTTCGGGAGATCCAGTGCCGCCAGGTGGAGGAGTCCCTCGTCCCGCTTGGGGTCGAGTTCGACCGCCGTCCGGAAGTCCTCGGCCGCGGCTCGCGTCTCCCCTCTGAGCAGGTGGCGTCTCCCCAGGTCGAGGTGGAGCCCGGCGGCCCGGACTGCTTCCCCGGACTCGGCCGAGAGGCGGGCCATGCGCTCGAGAGCGGGAAGATAGCCGGGATGCCGGATCAGGAACTCCTCGAGGCGCTCGAGGGTGGCAGCCGGTACCGGACCGGCCCGACCGCTGCGGGGGAGAGCCAGGTCCAGGAAGGCGGTGGCCGCCTCGCCCAGCCTGGCGACCCGCTCCTCGGCGGCCTCCATCCCTTCCTTGACTTCGGGGTTCTCCGGCGATCGCGCCGCGGCTGCCGCGAACGCTGCGGAGGCGGGTCCGGGTTCGCCGTGCCCGAGGAGCAGCCAGCCCAGGCGACACCATTGCGGGGCGCTCCCGGCGCCCTCGGGATCCCTCTCGAGCGAGGCAACCAGGAACGGGATCGAGGTCGGGAAGCGGTCGGCGAGGTCCCGGATCCGTTCCTGGTCCTGTCGGTTCCGGCAGACCGCCACGATCAGCCTCTCTGCCAGGTGGCCGAGGGACGCGAAGCCTGCGGCCTCGGCCAGCTCGCGCAGGGCCAGCCAGGCATCGACCGGATCGCGCCCCGGTGGCCCCGCCAGGGGCGTCCACAGGACCCGGCAGAGATCGGCGTGGAGGATCCGCCGGTGATCCTCGGGCAGCAGGATCCCGGTGCTCGCCAGCCCCCTGAGGTGTTCGAGGGCCCGGGCGAGCGCTCCCCCGGCGAGATCGGACTGGAGGCTGGCGAAGCGCAGCATCGGGGCCTCGGACGGGTCGGCGGGAGGGACGCGGTCCCCCCATGGGGGCGGAGTCGAGGTGGGATCCGAGCCGGATCCGTCCGACCCGGCCCGGTCCGGGGATCCTGCGGGCGGATGCGAGGCAGGCGAGGGGAAGACCAGGTCGAAGAGCGCCAAGCGGGACCCTGCCGGGTCGGCGCTGCCGACCGGATCCGTGGTCGGGCCGGTCGCCGGGTCGAGAGGCGCGGGCTGTGCCGGTTCCAGGAAGGGAATTCCGGGATCGAACCGGCTGGACCCCTCCGCACCGGACAGCGGGCTCCCGGGTGGGGACGGCCCAAGGGCCGGGACCGGGGTGAGGACCTCGGAGAGGGCTTCCAGGAGGCCTTCGGCAGGGCCATTCCGGGGTGGCTCGAACGGTCCGGAGACTCTGGGGTGTGATCCGGAGGCGCCTTCGGGATCCTCCGGCTGCTGCCGATCCGCTCCGGGAACGCCGGGGAGACCAACCCCTCCTCCCAGGGCAGCCTGGGCCAGGTCCCGGATGGCCTCGACCCAGGGCAGGAGGTCCTCGGCGGCCGGGAGACGGGACGAGAGTTCCCGGAGCGCGGGGACCGGGAGTCCCAGGTCGGCGAGGAGACGGACCCGGGTCGGGATGCCCTGGGTCGGCAGGGGCACACCGGGAGGAGGATCGGGCGAGAGGCAGGCCAGGGCGAGCTGGAGCTCTCCCGCGAAGGGCCGGGTCTCCAGGCGCCGGCGCAGCTCGGCGACATCGAGTTGCCGGACCCGGAGGCTGCCCGGAGCGAGCAGGAGCTCCTCCAGCGGGCCCTGTCGACGTGCGAATCGCGCCAACCGGGAGAGCGCCAGGGTCGCGAGGGTGAGGGTGCCGAGGTCGCTGGCGGTCCGGTAGAGGAGCAGGCACGCCGCCTCCAGGACGGGACGGACGTACTCCGGGCCGCTGGCCTCCAGAGGGGGGTCGAAGGTCGCCCACAGAGCTTCGATCACGAGCCCGCGCACCGCGTCGGGCCTCGACTCCCCGGATGCCTTGAGGTCGCGCAGACCCTGGCCGAGCTGGGTGGCACCTTCCAGGAGTCGGCCCTTGGCCAGGGAACGGCGGGCGGCCTCGACCAGGCGGCGCCCCCGGGAGCGATGGCTGGTCTGGATCGAGAGGGCCAGGTCCCGGGCCCCCCGCTTGTCGGGATCGAGTTCCGGGAACGAGGCAGCCAGCTCCGAGCCGGTCGAGGGCCGGGCCTTCCAGTCGGGATCGAGGCTGGCCGCCAGGGCCGGGCGCAGGGCGACCGGGATCCGGTCCTCCCAGGCGAGCATGGGTCCGAGGCGATCGGCCAGCCTCGCCTGGTGGTCCCTGGCGGTCCGGGCCGAGGCCAAGGCCAGGAGCGGGCGACCGAGGTAGAGCTCGGCGAGCACGAGGGCCGCGGCGTAGAGGTCGCCGGCCTGGGAGACCAGTCCGTCGGCGTACCACTCGGGGGGAGCGTACCGGGCGGCGACCGTCCCCGACGCCAGGCCGCTCTCGGGGATGGCGAAGGGGTGGGGACGGAGGCCGACCAGGCGCACGGTTCCCGACCGGTCGAGGAGCACGTTGCCGGGATGGAGGTCGCCGTGGTGGAAGCCGGCACGGTGGAGACTGGTCAGTTCGGAGAGGAGGTCGCTGCCGATGCGGGTGGCCACCTCGGCAGGCAGCGGCCCACGGGACCGGACCCGGGAGAGCGGCGTCCCTTCGACCCGGTCCCAGACCACGAAGTAGCGTCCCGAGGGAGTCCGGCCTCCCGTCACCGGGCGCGGGAATCCCGAGGGAAGGCAGGTGCCGAGGGCCTGGAGGGAGAGTTCGAAGGCCTCCGCCTCGGCGTCGGTACCCGGGAAGACCGCGACCAGCCGTTCCCGGAAGTCCTCGCCGGAGAGTCCGATCCAGGTGCGGGTTTCCCGGCGCCCGGCCAGTTCGGAGAGGACCCTGGCGGTGAGCAGGTGGCCACCGATCGAGCGTCCGACCCTCGAGGAGGCGCTCCGCCGGGAGCCGGTCGAGGTGGGTCGAGGTGGCCGCGCCCGGCCTGGAGGAGGAGAGTCCACGGTCGCGCCCGAGCGTAGCGGTCCGACCGGTCGGGATCCAATGCGGCGATCAGATTCCCGAGGCGAGCAGGGAGAGGGCGGCTTCGCCGAGGATCTCGGCAGCCAGAGGGAGGCATGCCTCGTCGAGCCGGAACCTGGGGCTGTGGAGGGGCTCCCAGGAGTCGCCGGGGGCCGTGCAACCCAAGCGGAACATGGCGGCCGGGACCCGCTCCGCGAAGAAGGCGAAGTCCTCCGCTCCCATGGCCGGCCGGAGCCTGAGGACGCGATCCTTCCCCAGGACCGCCTGGGCCGCCTCGGCGACCCGTTCGGCGATCCCCGGGTGGCTGCGGTTGGCAGGGCAGGCTCCCGACCAGTGGACCTCTCCCGAGAGGCGCCAGCATGCGGTCCCGGATGCCCTCTCCGAGGCAACGGATCGTGCCCTCGATCTCGGAGGACTCCGGGAGGACGTTCCCGGTCTCGCCGGCGCGTACCCGACCGACCGAGACCACCGAGGAGGTCAGCGGGTCGGTTTCGCGGGAGACCAGGGTCCGCAGCGCCAGCAGCAGCTCCGCGGTGGCGCCCACCGGATCCACGGCAAGGTGCGGGTAGCCCGCATGCCCGCCCCGTCCCACCAGGCGGATCCGGAAGGCGTCCGCCGAGGCATGGGAGAACTCGCGATAGACCGACATGCGCCCCGTCTCGAGGTTGGGGAAGACGTGGAAGCCCAGCATGGCGGAGATCGGGGGATCGTCGAGCACGCCTTGTTCGACCATCTCGCGGGCGCCCAGCGCCCCTTCCTCGGCGGGCTGGAAGACGAAGACCAGGCTGCCCGGCAGCCGGGCGCGCAGCTCCGTCCACGAGGCCAGGGTCCGGGCCAGCCCCGCGACCACCGCGGCATGCGCGTCATGCCCGCAGGCATGCATCAGGCCGGGGACACGGCTGGCGAAGGGGAGGCCGGTGGCCTCGGCCACCGGCAGGGCGTCCATGTCGGCCCGGATCCCGATCACCGGACCGGGGCCGCCCCGCAGGATCGCGACCAGCCCGGTCCCGGCGATGCCGCGCCGGATCTCCAGGTCCAGGCCCTCGAGACCCGCCGCGATCCGGTCCGAGGTCCGGAACTCCTGGAAACGCAGCTCCGGGTGGCAGTGGAGGTCGCGCCGGAGCTCGAGGATCCAGGACTCCATGGCGCGGAGCCGGGAACGCAGCGCCCCGGGCTCCGGAACCCCGGGACCGGTGGGGATGTCCACGGTCTCTCAGCGGGCGGAGCGACGGCCCCGCACCGACCGGGCCGGTGCCTTCTTCCGGGGCGCGGCCTTGGCGGTGCGCCCCGGCCCGGGGGTAGCGGCCTTCCGGGCCGGCTTCCGGCGGGGCTTCTGGCCGGAGGCTCCCGCCGCGGCCTCGGTCCTGGCCTTGGCCGCCGCAGGTCGGGCGACGGAAGAGAGGCGCCCGGCCAGCTCCTCGATGCGGGCCTCGAGGCGGTCCATGTCGCGGCGGGTGGCGATCGGCATGGCGTCCAGGGCGGCCGACAGCCTCCGCTCCACGCCGGTCTCCAGGGCGCTCCAGCGCTCCCGGAGGCCCTCGACCAGGCCGTCCCGCAGGCGCAGCGCCTCCCGGTGGGAGATCTGGCCCCGGTCGACCAGAGCCTTCATGTTCCGCTCGTAGACCGCCTCGAGGTCGGAGAGCAGCTGCTTGCGCTGGTCCCAGGACCGCTTCAGGAGGTCCAGGATCTGCTGGGGCCCGCCCTGCAGGAGACTGGAGAGGAGCTCGGAGGAGAGGAACCCTCCGGACTCGGCCTCCTTGTCGGAGATCGCCTTGGACAGGATCACGCTGGTGATGTCGTCGCCCGACTCGTTGTCCACGACCCGGACCTGGTCCCCCTGGGAGACCAGGTGGGACAGGTGCTGCAGGGTCAGGTACCGCTTCTCGGTGGTGTCGTAGAGCTTGCGGTTGGAGTAGCGCTTGATCAGCCGCATCTCACTCGCCTCCCTCGAGGCGGTCGAGCTCCCGGGCGATCCCGTCGAGCCGCGCCTCGAGGCGGGCGAGATCCCGGGTGGTGGCCAGCCCCAGTCCGTGGAACACCGGCTGGAGCCTGCGGGAGATCATGCCGCCGACGCTGCCGAGGGACTCGGAGAGCCTCGACCAGGTCGCCCGGCCCCGCCCGGAGAGTTCCCGGCGCACCGAGGCCAGCGCCCGGCCGGCGCCCTTGCGGCGGACCGTCACGGCCTTGGCGAGGTCCTTGCCGATCTCGTTGGCCCGCTCCCGGAGCGCGGCCGGGACGGCCTCCTCGAGGGAGCTGCCGACCTCCTCGGCGATGCCGTCGAAGCGGCGGGCCAGGGTCCGGCCCAGCCGACGGGAGCCGGCGCCCACCTTGGCGATGGCCGCCTCGGCCTGGTCGGAGGCGAGGGCTGCGGCGCCCAGCCCGGCATAGACGATCTCGTCGACGAAGGTCCCGGCGCCACGGCCGGTCCTGGAAACGCGATTGGTAGCCATGATGGCAGCCTCCTCGGCTCGCTCGGCGGACCCGGTGCGGACCGGATCCGCCCCTAGTATAACGCATTGCGTCATAACCGGTCAAGTGCCACGGGGATGTCGGGCGGGATCGGCTTCCTGAGCCGCTCGACGGCCTGCGTCATGAGGGGCTGCGTCGACGCGGTGCGTCGCGCGGGGGAACCGGCAGGCGCGTCATGGGGGCGCCCGTCAGCCGGGATGCGGGCCCGGCGCCGCCGGCCGGCGGCGCTCG
>CAYOHP010000089.1:0-27706 GCA_964403795.1 uncultured bacterium
TCCGCTACGGGCGGAACCTGGCCGCCGGTCACGGGGCGGTGATGAACCCCGGCGAGTGGGTCGAGGGTTCGAGCTCGCCGCTCTGGGTGCTGGTGTCGGCGCTGGTGCACCGGGTGGCGACCGGGCCGGTGACGGTGCTCTGGGGCCTGGGCCTGGCGGCCGGGCTGGCGACCCTCGGGGTGCTGGGGGCGGCCGCCGAGCGGCTGGGAGCGGGGCGGCGGGCCGGGTTGGTGGGCGGGCTCCTGGCCGCGGTCCATGCGGGATGGCTGGCCTGGACCGGGTCGGGGATGGAGACCGGTCTCTACGGGCTCGCCGGCACCCTGCTCGTGGTGGCGGTGGCGACGGCCGAAGGTCCGGGAGGCGCGGCGCTGGCCGGGATTGCCGGTGGGGTGCTGGCCTGGACCCGGCCCGAGGGCCCGGGGGTGGCGCTCCTGGTGCTCTTCGCCGGGCTCGCCCCGGGCCGCCTGCGAAGGGTGGCGATGGGAGTGACGCTCGGGTTCGTGGCGGGGCTCCTGGCGCTCCGGTACGGGCTCTACGGGGAGCTCTTGCCGAACACCTTCCACGCCAAGGTCCCGGGCGGGCCCTCGGCGCTCCGGCGGGGCCTGGGGTACCTGGCGACCGCCCTCTGGCAGACGGGCTTCGGCCTGGTGCCGCTGCTGGCCCTGGACGGTTGGCGTCGGGGCGGGGCCTCGGACCCGGCCCGCCGGGCGGCAGCGGCCTTCGTGCTCGGCCTGGCGGGACTGGCGGTCCTGTTCGGCGGCGACCACTTCCCCGGGGACCGGTTCCTGGTGCCGGCGATCCCGGTGCTCTGCCTGCTGGCGGCGACCAGCCCGCTCTTGGCCGGGGAACGCCGGGACCTCCTGGAGGTGGGCCTGGTGGTGGCGATGGCCGCGCCCGGGCTGGCGACCGGGCTCCTGGACCGGCTGGCCGACCTCCACGCCGAGAGCCGGACCTACGAAGCGCTCGGCCGGCTGCTGGCGAGGGAGTTCCCGCCGGGGACCTTCCTGGCCGTGGACGCGGCCGGAGCCATTCCCTACTACTCGGGCTTCCGCACCCTCGACATGGTGGGGCTGCTGGACCGGCACCTGGCCCGCTCCGGGTGGGACCCCGAGGTGATGCCGGGCCACCAGCGCGGGGACCCGGACTACGTCCTGGGGAGGCGGCCCGATCTGGTGATCCCGGGCCCCGTGCGGTGGCCCGAGGGGCTGGAGGGCGATCCCCGGGACCGCTTCGCCTATACGGATCTGGTGCCGCGGGAGTGGGCCTTCCGCTCGATCCGGGGGATGTGGAAGGACCCTCGCTTCCTGGCCGGCTGGGAAGCCCGCCCCCTGGAGCTGGCGGGAGAGCGGCGGTACCTGGCCTTCGTGGCCCGGAGGTAGCGGGGGGAGCGGGCCCGGGAGGCTACGCTGCCGTCCATGCACGAAGATCGCGCTCCGGATCCCGGCGAGGTCGAGATCGAGGTCGAGGTCCACGACGGGCTGCCGCTCGCCGCCCTGGCCGTGGCGGTCGGGGCGCTGGCGATGGCCCCCGACCTGCTCGACTTCCTGAACGACGACGCCTACATCACGCTCCGCTACGGGCGGAACCTGGCCGCCGGTCACGGGGCGGTGATGAACCCCGGCGAATGGGTCGAGGGCTTCACGAGCCCGCTCTGGATGCTGGTGGCCGCCCTGCTCCACCGGGTGTCGGCGGATCCGGTGACGGCCCTGGTGCGGGCGGGCCAGGGATGTGCCGCGGCCGGCCTGGTGCTGACGGCGCTGGCGGGGCGCCGCTGGTTCGGGTTGGGGACCCGTTCGGCGAGCCTGGCGGCCACCCTGCTGCTGGCGCACGCCGGGTTCGTGGCCTGGGGATCCTCCGGGATGGAGACCGCGGCCGCGGCGCTCTCCACCCTGGCGCTGGCCGTGGCGGTCACCGTCGCCGGGACCGTTGCGGGAGGCGTGGGCGCGGGGCTGGCCGCCTTCCTCCTGGTGCTGCTCCGGCCCGAGGGAATGCTGGTCGGTCCGGTGGCGCTGGGGCTCGGGATCCGGGATCGCCGGGTGGCGACGGCCGGGCTCTCGACCTTCGGCTGCCTGGTGGCGCTCGGCCTGGCGCTCCGCTACCGGTGCTACGGGGAGCTCCTGCCGAACACCTTCCATGCCAAGGTGCCGCTCTCGCCCGATCAGCTGGTGGCTGGGCTCGGGTACCTGGCGGGAGCCGTGCTGGCGGCGGGCCTCGGGCTCCTCGCATGGCTGGCGGTGAAGGGCGGCCGGGGCGCCCGGAGCCTCGGGGTGGTGCTCGGCGCGGGGCTCTTCGCGGTGGCCCTGGAGGGCGGCGACATCTTCCCGCTGGATCGTTTCGCGGTGCCGCTCTTGCCGCTCCTGGTGCTGCTCTCGGTCCGGGGCCTGGACCGCCTCGACCTGGCGAGACCGAGGCGCATCCTCGCCGAGGTGGGACTGGTGGCGGCGGTCTTCCTGGGCACCACCTGGCCGCCCCGCCTCGAGGACGCCCTGGCGCTCCGGCGCGGCACCGAGGTCTACGAGGCGATCGGGCGCCGGCTCGCCGAGCTGGAGCCGCCCGGGTCGCTGGTGGCGGTGCACGCCGCCGGGGCCATCCCCTACCTGACCGGGTTCCCGACGCTCGACACGGTCGGGCTCACCGATCGCCACATCGCCCGGCGCCCGCGGGATCCCAGCGTGCTGGCAGGACACCAGCGCGGCGATCCCGACTACGTGCTGGGGCGGAGGCCGCTCCTGGTGGTACCCGGCCCCATCCAGCTCGAGGAGGGCGGCAACCCCGACATGCGGGACCGACCCTACGAGGCGATCGTGCCCCGGGCGCGGGCCTTCCCCAGCGAGCGCGGCATCTGGCAGCGGCGGGAGTTCGTGGAAGGCTGGGAGGCCAGGGCCCTGCTGCTGGCGGACGGCCGGAGGGTGCTCTACTTCCGGCGCAGGTAGGCCGGGCGCAGCCGGAGCGCCGAGGGTTCACCCCGAGGGAGCAGCGGAGGCGGAGCCCGCCGCGAGCGAGCCCCTTGCGGGCGAGCTGCAGACCGAACAGGCGCCTAGAACCGCTTGGAGAGGCTCAGGCGCTGGACGTCGCCGAGGTCGTTGGCGGCGAAGGCGTAGTCGAACTCCAGGTCCTTGAAGCGGAGGCTGGCGCCGGCCGTGGGATCGCCGTCGTCGGCGCCCAGGCGCAGGGCGTACTTCTTGGCGAACCACTTCTCGGCGCCCACCTTGACGACGCCGTCGGAGGCGCCGGTCTTGGCGAGGTCGAGGCTCAGGCTCAGGCCTTCCTGGGGCCGGAAGGCGACCCCCACCGAAGTGGTGGCCGAGACGTCGTGGCGGACCTTGGAGCCGCCCGACCACTGGAGGCTCTCGGCCAGGTCCCTCACGGCCAGGCCGAAAGCCAGTCGGTTCGAGTACTCGTAGAGGAGTCCGAGGTCGAGTCCGAAGCCGTTGGCGCTGGCGTCGAAGAGCTCCTGACGCAGGTAACGGAGGTTGCCGCCGACCCGGAGCCCCTGGCGCAGCTCGCGGCTGTAGCCGACCGAGACGTTCTCCTCGACGTCGTCGAAGAGCGAGAAGATGCGGACCGGGGCGTTGCCGGTCACCCCGTCGCCGTCGACCTCGATGGGATTGCCCGACACGTCCACCCGGGTCTCGGGGATGGCGGTGACCGCGAAGCGGGTGTAGGACACGCCCCAGGCGCTGCGCTCGTCGATGGGGGCCGCGAAGGTCATGTAGTTCAGGCTGCGGTCGAGGTTCAGGTTGGCATGCATGGCCGCCACCTCGTTCTGGGAGAGGCGGGAGAGGGCGGCGGGATTCCAGTAGGTGGCGGTGGCGTCGGCGATCGAGGCGGTGACCGCGCCGCCGCCTCCGATGGCCCGGGCTCCCACGCCGAGCTGCCGGTAGGCGGCCGCCCCGCCGTCGGAGTCGCCGGCGAAGAGGCGCGACCCGGCGATGAGTCCGAGGAGAAGCGTCCTCGTCCTGGCGAGGGTTCTGGCCACGGCACCGTCCCTTGTTCGTCCTCGGGGCCCTCGGGCCCCCGTCGGGACCCGGCCGGGTCCCTGGAGGTTCGCGGGTATCGGTGCATGCACACCGAAACTCCATGGCTTGCATCGGACAATTGGGGCGGGGACCTGAGCCCCCGGGGTGTGGAAACCCGCATACCAAAAGGGTTTCCGGCCTCCGGAACATGTCCTGTCCGCGGCCATGGCGGGCTCATAGCGCGGGGATGCCCGCATGGCGGGGAGAGGCCGCGGCAGGGGATTTTCGTGGCCGGGATGTACGCTGGCCGGGCCCGACTTGACCCGGAGGTGGACCATGGGCTGCTCCCGCAAGGCTCTACGGAGGAAGGCCGGGAGCCTGGGTCCCGGCTGGCTGGCACTGACCCTCGGCCTGGTGGCGGTGTCCGGGAGCGGGGCCCAGGTCGCCTCCGACACCCGGGATTCCGCCACCGCACCGACCGCACCGGGAGCGACCCAACCCGCGGCGCCCGGGAAGGGCGAACTGGTGGCCGACGGGCTGGGCGGCTGGGTCCGCTCGGACGGGGGACCGGTACCCCAGGAGGGAGGCGAGGACGTCCCCGAACTCCCCGACCGGCCGCCGCCGTCCCGGCCGGAGCCCGACCGGCCCCCGGTGCGGCCCGCTCCCCCCGATCCCTACGCCGAGAGCCGGGCCCGGATCCAGGGAGGGTTCCTGCCCTCGACCCTGATGGCCGCCGAGACCATGGAGGAGCTGGAGCCGGCGCTGGGATTCCTGGAGGGGCTCGACCCCGCCATCGCCCACCGCTACGCAGTCCCGATCGCCATCGCCATGCAGAGGCTCAAGGGCTTCGCCCTGGCCCGCAAGGTCGCCGGCGACGCGGCAGGCGGAGCCTCGCTGGCCGGCCGGGCCGCCAAGCTGGCGGAGCTCAAGCAGAAGTCGGTGGCCGAGACCGAGAAGCTCTACGCCGAGTACGCAGCCGCCATCGAGAAGGCCAAGGCGAGCGGCGGGGCCGAGGCGGACGCCGCCCTGAAGAAGGCCGAGGAGGCGCTCCACCGGAGGACCGTGAAGGCCGCGGAACAGGCGCGCCTCAGGGCCGGCGGGGTGGTGGCGGGATCGGTCGCGGCCAGGGAGGAACGTCGCCTGGCGGCCCGCCGCGAAGAGGAGGCCCGACGCCGCCCCCCTGGCGCCGGGAAGCCCAAGCCGGGGAAACCCGGGGGCAAGCCGCCCCCCGGGACCGAGCCTGGGACCCCACCCGGGAAGCCCGGGAAACCCGCCAAGCCTGGGACGCCGAGCGAGCCGACGGAGGAACCCGGTGAGCCCGAGGAACCCGGTGAGCCCGGAAGTCCTCCGGGAACCCCGGGAGGGCCGCCGGGATCGCCTCCTGGGGCCGACCCCGGGGAGCCCGGGGAACCCGGCGAACCGGCGGATCCTCCCGCCGACCCTCCCGGACCGCCCTCACCCCCGGGCCAGCCAGGACCCCCGGGACCACCGGGCCCGGGCGGACCGGGCACGCCACCGGGCGGCTCGCCGACACCGGCACCCGGCACCCCGCCTTCGGGCGGACCGATCCCCCTGCCCTCGCCCCCCGACGACGGCTCGGCGGGGAACTCGCCCCCGACTACGGGCGGAGGATCGGCACGGTGAAGCTGGGGTTGGGCGAACCGTCCGAGGTCGGGCTGATGGTGCGGGTGGCCTGCTCCTGCACCCCGGGGAAGCCCCCGGGGCCGGCGATCGTGGGGTTGAAGAACGAGGCGATCAGGGTGAGCTGGAGCGGTCCGGTTCCCTGGGCGGTGGCGGGCACATCCGGGATCGTGTAGGTGCCGTTGATGATGTTGGCCACCTGACCGGTCTCGAGCACCGTCACGATGTCCGGGATCCCCGAGAGCGAGAGCTGGTTGGGCGCCCCGCCGGCCGAGTCGACCACCGTCCCCACCAGGTCCACGGTGACCGGCTGCATCACCACCGGGCTGGTCAGCTGGCGGGTGCCGAAGGAGAGCGGCGCCACCACGTTGGAGACCACCGTCGGCTGGAGGTTCCGGGCCGAGAAATTCAGGTTGAACTGGCGGGTGAGCACCGAGTTCGAAGCCGGGACCACGATCGAGAAGAACCCGTTGTCGTTGACCACCGAGCCGCCGTTGATCCCGGAGTCGGTGTTCGAGAAGACCACCGGCACGTTGTCGACCGTCACCGTGATGAAGGATCGGCTGTAGAGGGTCTCGAACTGGGAGATCCGGATGAAGCCCGTGATCCGGGCCTGGTTGGGGACGATCTGGACGGTCAGGGTCACCGTCTCGTTGGCGATGGGGCGGACCAGGGGCGGGTTGATGCTGCCGCTGTCGTAGCCATCGGCCGAGACCAGGAGGACCCGGGTCGGGGGGAGCTCACCGGCACCGTCGCCGCCGCTCGAGGCCCGCACCGGGACCGAGAGGGTGTAGACGCCGTTGGCGCCCCCGTTGGAAGTGGTGGCGGCCCCGATCGAGAGCGTGGCGTTGGTGACCGGTTCGCCCGAGATGGCATCCACCAGGGTGATCACGATGGTGGAGTCGCCCTCGTCGGGGAGCTTCGCCAGGGTGATGTCCGGGGCCACGGAGGTCCCGTTGGGCTCCACGAAGATCCGCACGATCGAGTCGATGGTGGTCCGGTTCACGGTGGCGCCCTGGGCCGAGTCGATGGTCTGGTAGCCCCTGCGGGAGAAGCCCAGCCGGTACTGGCCGGCGGGCATGTTGGGCAGCACGAAGTCGCCGTTGGCGTCGGTGGTGGTGGTCCGGACCACCTGGGGCAGGTCGGTGGTCCGCTCCGCGACCACCGTGACCCCGGTCAGGGGGGTCGGGGTGGTGCTGCCGCCGGAGGCGTTCCCGAAGACCCGGCCGACGATGGTCCCATCCTCGACGCCTTCGGACCCGCCGCATCCCGAGAGGCTCACCGTCCCGGTGAGGATCGCCAGCACCAGGACGCGCACCAGGATCGGCAGCCCCCGGCTCATCCGGCTTCGCGCTTCCATCGCAGTACCCTTCCGATCCGCGGTCGCCGCAGGGCGCCGCACCATGAGGCTGGTTTCGCCTTCGGTGCAGGCTTCGGCGAGGGGTCGGGAGGGGCTTAGGCAGCGGGCCCGACACAACCGGGCGAGGAGCCCGGGTGATCGGTACCGGTCGGGACCGGAGGCGGCTCGGGGAGCCGGATCGGAATTCTACGAGCCCCTTGCGGGCGAGCCGCCAGGGATCCAGCGATCCGAGCCGGTGCGCCCCGGGTTCACCCCGGGGGAGCAGCGCCGGTTCGGATCGCACGCGAGCGAGCCCCTTGCGGGCGAGCTGCAGACATTCACTGCGTCTCGATCAGGGGCACCGTGAAGGTCGGGTTGTTGGTGCCGTCGGGGATGGGCGTGATGTTCTTCTCGCCGGTCTCCTGGGCGCCCGGGGTGCCCTGCTGTCCCTGGCCCTGGGCCTCGGGGTTGAAGACCGAGACGTCGAGGTTCAGCGAAGCGGGCCCGATCGTCTGGGTGGTGGTCGCCGGGACGTCGGGGATCGTGTAGCTGCCGTTGACGATGTTGGCGAGCTGGCCGGTTTCGCGGACCGTGACCGTGTCGGGGATGGCGCCCTGCTGGTTGGGGGCCTTGCCGTTCGAGTTCAGGACCTGGCCGACCAGGTCGACGAAGACCGGGTCCATGACCACCGGTGCGGTCAGCTCCCGGGTGCCCTGGGAGCCCGGCACCACCACGTTGGTGACCAGCTTCTGGACCAGGTTCGGCGCCGTGAAGCGCAGGGTGAACTGGCGCTGGAGCACGGCGTTGGAGGCCGGCAGGTTGATCGAGAAGGAACCGTCGGCGGCCGGGTTCCGGTTGCCGAGGAAGCCATCCGGGACGTTCTGGGCCGAGATGCTGATCCCGGTCTTGTTGAAGAGGTTGTCGAACTTCGAGATGTTGACCCGGCCCGAGATGGTGGCCGGGAGAGGCGAGATGGTCACGGTGACGCTCACCGTCTGGTTGGGGATGGCCCGCACCAGCTGGGGAGCCGCCTGGGCGCCGTCGTAGCCCTCGGCGCTGACCTCGATCTGCTGCTGGGGGACCCGGCCGCCCACCTGGGTGACCGGCACCACCAGGGTGTAGACCCCGCTGGAGCTCGACTCCGAGCTGGTGGCGTTGCCCACCGTCACGGTGGCGTTGGTCACCCCGTTGCCGCTGATGGTGTCGACCAGGGTGACGAGCACGGTGGCGTCGCCCTCGTCGGGGAGGCGGTCCATGACCACCTCGGGGGCGATCGAGGTCCCCTCGGCCTCGATGAAGACGCGGACCTGGTTGCCGACCGCGGTCCGGGAGTTGGTGGCTCCCTGGGCGGTGTCGATGGTCCGGAAACCGCGCTTGGCGAATCCCACCAGGTACTCGCCGGTGGGCAGGCCGCTGATCGACCAGTTGCCGTCCACGTCGCTCTTGGTGGTGCGGATCACGGCCGGCTCCCCACCCTGGCGCTGGGCCACGATGGTCACGTCCTCGAGCGGGATCGGGGGCTTGGCATCGTTGAAACCGGTGCCGATGGTCTGGGCCCCGAACACGGTCCCGATCACGGTCCCGTCGTCCACGCCCACCGACCCGCCGCATCCCGCCAGGCCGACCGGGCCGACCAGGACCACGAGCGCGACCAATCGGGCCAGGAACTTCGTCGCCTTGCTCTGGCTCTTCGTTTCCGTCATTCGGCTTTCCTGCCTACTCACCGTCGGATCGAACCGGACCGGGTCCGCGGCCGGACACAATTGGCCTCCGGTCGTTCCCTGATTTCGGCGATTGGCGGCCGAGCGCTTAGGCCCGAGGTGGAATCGCCGGCTCCCGGAGGCCGGATCCGGTTCCGGTACGGGATCCGCCTACGCCCGGATGCAGCATCCCGGGGCCCCCGTGCGTAGGAGGGGAGGAGGAGGCCTCCGCTCATGGGTCGTTCCCGCCCGGGAAATCGTGGTCGTCCGGCGATCCTGGTGGCGATGCTCCTCGCCCTCATGGGCTGTGGAGGAGGCGGCGGGGGATCCTCCTCGGCGGGGATCCGCAACGGCACCATCGCCGGGACGGTGCTCGGGATCGTGGGAGGGATCGGCGGCCTGGTTCCGCTGGCCGGGGTCACGGTGACCGCCGAGCGCCAGGGATCCCCGTTCCTGATCCGTTCCACCCGCACCGATTTCAACGGGAGCTACGTCCTGGGCGACGCCGCACTCGGCACCTGGGTGCTCCGGTTCCAGGCGCCGGGCTTCTCGGCCGGCGCTCTCTCCGAGGTCCGGGTCTTCGTGGAGTCGGGAGGATTGGCCGTCGCTCCCGACGTGGTGCTCCTGGAGACCGCGGCCAGCGGCGGGGGCAACGTGACCCTGCAGCTGGTCGACGGCGCCACCGGCTTCCCGGTGGTCGGCGCCTCGGTGACGGTGGGTGGCTTCCCGCCCTACTTCGCCGACGGGGGCGACTACTTCTTCGACGTCCCGGTCACGGTGGATCCGGGCACCGGTCTGCCCCGCAGTCTCACGATCCTCGCCACCCACCCAGGCTACTCGGGGGTCGCCCCCTTCCCCGACCGGGTGACCCCGATCGCCGGTGCCTCGGTGACGCTGACGGTCTCGCTCGACCCCTCGGTGGCCCTGGTGGCGGGTCGGATCCAGGCCTCGACCCTGGCGAGCCTCTACGCCTCGTCCGGGATCCTGGGTACCGTCTCGATCACCTCCCCCCAGGTCCCGGGACTGTTCCTGTCCCCCGTGATCGATCCCCTCTCCGGGAACTTCACGGTCCAGGTACCACCCTCGACCGGGTTCGGGTCGGTCTTCCTGGACCTGGTCTTCACCTCGCCCTACTTCCAGCAGGCGATCGTCCCCAACATCCGGGCCCCCGGTCCCGGGGCGACGGCCTCGCTCTCCAGCACCGTAGTGCTGCAGCCCCAGACCGCCTCGTTGACCGGGACCGTCGTGAACTCCGTCGGAGGCGCTCCCAGCGGCTTCCCCAGCCAGGTGGTGATCGTCGAGACCGGCGCCGCCACCTCGGTGGTGGGAGGGAGCTATGGATTCAACGGGGTCCCGGCCGGGCTGCGCCTCACCCTCACCGCCACGGTGCTCGGCCCGCTGGGCATCGAGTCGGGTTCCGTGGCGGTGACCCCGGTACCGGGGGCCTTCCAGGCGCCGACCATCGTCACCCGGCCATGATCGGCTAGGAACCGGCCTCGTCGAGCTCCAGGCGACGCAGCGCCACCGGCACCATCCGGGCGGCGTCCGAGGCCGGGAACCGCTCCAGGATCAACTGGAGGATCTTGCGCGCCTCCTGGAAGTCGCCCTGGATACTGAGGATGGTCGAGAGGGTCAGATAGACGTTGTCGGCGAGCGAGCTGTCGGGGAACCGCTCGACACATTCGAGAAGGGTCTTCTCGGCGAGCGCGAAGTCGCGCTTGGCCGCCAGGTCACGGGCCTGGTGGAAGAGCTTCCTGGCTTCCCCTTCCTCACGTTCCCGGATCTCGGCTTCCAGGTGCTTGGCCTGGGCTGCCGCCAGGGGAGCGGCATCGGACCCCCGGTACTGGGCCAGGCACTGCTGGAAGGCTGCCAGGCCGGCCTCGGGGCGACCCCGCATGCACTCGATCATGCCGATCTGGTAGAGGGCGTTGTCGGCGAGGTCCGAATTCGGGTCGTTGTCGACCAGCTCCCGGAAGGCCTGGTAGGCGTCGTCGAGCCGACCCGACTCGAAGGCCAGGAGTCCCCGCTCCCACAGATCCTGGTCGCGCACTGTGATCCTCCGCTCGGGTCGCTACCGGCTCCGCCCCACCGTACCCTGGCCGCCACCGGCCGGGCCGCTCCCGGGGACGGCCCTGCCCTCCCCTTCGACCTGGTCCCGGATCCGGCTGAGCTGCCCGGAGTACCGCTTCTCGAGCTCGGAATGGATCTCGACCCTCATCCCCGGATCCCGGTCCTCGAGCCAGAAACGGTACTTCCCCTTGGCCGGGATCCCGACGCCGGCACCTCCCCCCGAGTCCACCCCGGCGCCGGGCTCGAGTCCGCCCCCCTTGCCGGCGAGGCCGCCGGCGCTGCCCGGTCCGGATCGGCGTGCGATGGCGGCATCCATGAGGGCCTGGATCTCGGCCGCCGAGGCGTAGGGGGGAAAGCCCCAGGGATTGGGTCCATTGGCCGCCAGCCAGGCAGAGAGCCGGGAGGCGACCTCGGCCTGGAGTCGGGTGTCGCCAGGCGGTGCGATCGGCAGGCCCGGAGTCGCGGCCGCATCGGCCGGCGACCGTCCCTCCGGGAGGGCGTCGCCGGGCCGGGCACCGACCGGATCGCCGACCGGCCCGCCCCGCATGATGGCCCGCAGGCGCTCGAGCTCCTGCCGCAAGGCCTCGATCACCCGAGGGTCCTCGACCGGGCGACCCCGCAGGTCGGAGGCCCGGGTGAGCGCCGTCCCCACTTCCGCCTCCCGGAGGTTCGCCTCCCCGGCCGTGGGAAGGAGCTGGCGCTCGATCCGGGTGCGCTCCCGCTCCAGGACCTCGCGTTCCCTGGCAGAGACGGACTTGCCATCCGGGCCCTTGCCGGTCGTGAGCCAGCCCCGGAGCCTCCGATAGTCCTCCATGCGATCGAGCGGGTCGGGACTCTCGAGCTGCCGGCTGCGCCTCCCGGACTCGGTCTCGAGGCGCTGGCGCTCGGCCTGGAGCACGGTCCGGGACCCGGGATCGAGGCCGGGAGCCTGGAGCTGGCGGTCCACCTCGGCGATCCGGGCGGCCACCTGGTCGAGCTTGGCGTAGGCCTCGGCGAGGGGGCGCGGCTCGTCGGGATCGATCTCCTCGCGCTCGACGGCCCCGCTCCGGAGGATCGGCAGGAGGCGCTCGTCGAGGTCCGCGATCAGGCGAGCCAGCTCGCCCGGATCCGCGGGGCGGGCGAGGGGATCCCCGAAGATCCGGCAGTGGAGCGCATGGGCTCCGGGAGCCTCGGGGACCCCTGCCCACAGGAGGACCCGGCGTTCGGCCGCGGCTTCCAGGGAGGCGATCCTCCCGTACAGGCTGGTGGGGGTGGGAGAGCCGGGATCGGGCCCCAGCACCACCTCCGAGATGTCGGCCAGGAGCCGGGCCCTCTGTCCCGCGGGGGCGCGCTCGAACTCCGAGAGGCGACCCATGGCCTGATCCCGCTGGATCCGTCCGGCCTGGATCCGATGGTGGAAGAACCGCTCCAGCCGCCGCAGGTGGTCCCCGGGATCCAGCCTCGCGAAGGGTGCGACGGGCGGCTCCGGCCTGGGGGGAGGAGGTCGGAGTTTCCGGCCCCCGAGGAGATCGTCGAGCAGCAGCGCGTCCTTCACCGCCGAGGCGGCCTCGGCACCGCCGGGGAGCCGAGCCGCAGGCTCCCCTCCCTCGCCCCCGGGGACCCATCTTCCCTCCAGGCCCTGGGCCGCCACCCTGAGGTCCAAGGCCAAGGCATGGAGGAGATCGGCTCGGGCCCGCACTTCCTCGGGTCGGGCGGAAGCAGCCGCCAGCGAGGCCCGGGTGGCGGCCAGGAGCAGCAGGCCCGGAGCCGCCGCGCCTCCCGGGCGATCGAGTTCGAGCATGCGGTCGGCCAGGGCGCGACGGACGGCTTCCAGACTGGCGGCGTCCTGGCCGGGACGCTGACGCGCCAGGCGGTAGCGGGCATAGCCGGCCAGGATGGCGCTCCGGGCCCGGGGCGGGAAGACCTCCGAGAGACCCTCCTCGGCCTCCGTCATGGGCGGGGTCGCCACCGCCTCGCCGAGGCGGGCCAGGATGCCGGCGAGGGCCGCCTCCGAGCTGCCCGCGACCGGCCCGGTGAGCAGCCACACCGAGTAGGGATGCATGCCTCCCGCCGGGCAGCCGGCCCAGGCGGCACCGGAGCGAAGAGCCTCCTTCTTGACCTCGGCCCGGACCCGGGCCAGGAGATGGGTCTCGTGCACCGCGAGAAGAACCCGGACCTCCTCCGGCAGGACAGCCTCCGAGGGCGATGGCGCACTCGCGGGATCCCCCGCTCCGGCGCGTCCTGCGGCCTGGACCGCGGCCACCACCTGGGCCGCGACGGCGGGTTCGGAGAGCCGGAGGAAGGCCTTCTCGTAGACCTCCTGGGGCAGGAGGACGAGCTTCTCGAAACGCCCGGCCAGCTGCTCCTGGATCCTGCGCAAAGCGGCCCAGGATCCGCTGCGCTTGCCGGCATCGGCCAGCGCCTCGGCTTCCAGGGCCTGGATGCGGCCGGAGGTTCCTCCCTGGGCGAGAGCACGATCCGCCAAGGCCCCGGACAGCACGACGGCCGCCCCGAGGGCGGCCGTCCGGAGGAGCTTCCCGGGCCCTGAGAGCCTGTGAACCACTCCCCGCCTGGCTTCGATCGACCCAGCATCCCCGCCTGCGGCAGCGCTCTCCTCGCAGGCAGGATCCGCTGCCCGCTTCGTCGATCGCCTTGCAGGCGGGGCGCTGGGTCGCTCTCGGGCCGACGCCGAGGAGAGGTTCACCGGCTCTGAGGACATCAGCTCTTCTGCAGGACGTCCTGGAGGGTTCGGGTCGAGGCCAGGATCCGACCCCGGATGGCGGGAAGGTAGTCCTGGTTCAGGCTCCGGACCTCGGAGGCTCCCAGGCCCCCGACCGAGGTCCCGCCGAGGCGGGGCACAGGCCGGGTCCCGAGCTCCGAGAGCCAGAGGGCCCGGGCGTACTGGTCGAGGTCGAGGGACAGGGTCTGGAGGAGTCCCGCCAGCTGTGCCACCTCGGAGGGTTCGAGGGGGCGCTGGGACGGGGTCGCCCGGTCGGCCAGCACGTCGTCGAGCAGGGCATCGAGGGAGCGGTCGCCGTCGACCGTCTCGGCCGAGTGGCGGACGGCCTCCACCGAGCGCCGGGCGTACTCGGCCAGCAGTTCGAGGTCGGCCTGGGCAGGGGAGGCTCCCGACTCGACCGCGGCCCGGACCCGATCCAGGGCCCCGGGGAGCTCCATGGGGCGGTCCGCCCGGCCGAAGGCCGGCAGGACCGAGGCACCGCGCAGGGCGGTCACCGGAACCTGGGGCAGGTCCTCGAACATCCCGGGGCCCCGGTCGAGATCCTGTTCGGCCCGCACCGGACCGACGCCGAGCACGGCCACACCCAGGGCCAGGAGGATCCCGAGCGAGGGGCGGAGGTTCACGAGCGAGGTGGGCTTGGACATTCGTTCCCGTTCCGATTCTAGGGCACCGGGCGGTTCCGGCAACCCCTTCGTGATTCTCTACGGGGGTCGGGGGCCTCGGGTTGCGGGCTCAGTCGATCCGTAGGACCTTCCCGTCCAGAGCCTCCACCACGCCCTTGACGGTGTCGTTCTCGAGGACCCGGTTCTCGAACCAGTCCTTGCCGCGCTTCGGTTTGCGGGCGGCGGCTCCCGGGGTGCCAGGCGAGGCGGCGTCCCCGGATTGGACGATCCGGACCGGGAGCGGCCGTCCCGCCACCTCGGCGACCAGGGTCTCGATCTTGGCCCGGTTGGCCGGGGTGGTGACCCGCCCGTAGTGGAAGCTGTGGGCGAAGGCCAGCTCCAGGGAGCCCTCGGCTCCCGGGCTCGGCTTGGCCTCCCGGGCCACTCCGTGGAGCGGCATGTCGACCCGGAGCGCCTCCAGGGCCCGGCGCCAGAGGTCGTCGGCGGCTTCCGCGGTCAAGGCGCCTGCGGCCGCGTCGGGAGCGGCCGGGGCCGACGGTGCCGACGGGGCCGGGTGCGAGACCTGGGTGGGAGCCGAATCCTTGGTGGCGGCAGCCGAGCCGGGCGCGGCAGGAGCCACCGGGGCAGCGGCGGGCCTGGCGGGCCCGGCAGCGGGAGGGATCGGAGCTGGACTCGAAGCCGGAGCCGGGGCCGCCGCCGGGACCGGGGTCGAGGGTGGGGTCGGGGCAGGAGTCGCGGTCGGAGGCGGGACCGCACGGACCGGGGCAGGCGGGGAGCTCGCGACCGGAGCCGCAGGAAGGCCCGGGGACGCACTCCGGGCGGGTGCCGGGGCGGGCAGGGCGGCCTCCATGGGTGGACGCGCCTCCAGGGCAGCCAGCCGCACCTCGAGCTCGTCCCTGGACCAGAGCACGTCCAGGTGGCAGGCCTCGAGCAGGGCGAGTTCCACCGCGAAGCTGGCGACCAGGCCCTGGCGGGCCTCCACCTGGCCCCGGTCGAGGCGGGAGAGGATCGAGAGCAGGCGGGTCTCCGCCAGTTCCTTCCCCAGCGCCTCCAGGCGACGGGCCACGGATTCCCCGAAGGCCGAGAGGGCGCCGGCGAGACCCAGCGAGCTCCGGAGGACGGCCCGGAACACCGAAACGATGTCCTCGAGCAGGCGGCGCACATCCCGTCCCCTGCCTTCGACCTCGGCCAGGGCCGCGTAGACCGCGGCCGAGCGCCGCCCGGCGACGCCCTCGGCCAGATCCGCCAGGATCTCCTCGGGGATCATCCCCAGGGCCTCGGAGACCTGGAGCCGGTCGATCGGTGCCCGCCCTCCCGAGAGCAGGCGCTCCAGGAGCCCGAGGGCGTCCCGCATGGCACCGCCGGAGCGAGCCGCCAGCAGGGCCGCCGCCTCGGGGAGGAGCTCCATGCCCTCGGCCCGGGCCACCTCGACGAGCAGGTCGCGGCAGGTGGCCTCGCCGATCTTCCGGAACTCGTAGACCTGGCAGCGGCTGGAGATGGTCGGGAGGATCTTGTGGGCCTCGGTGGTGGCCAGCACGAAGACCACGTGCGGGGGCGGCTCCTCGAGCGTCTTCAGGAAGGTGTTGGCCGCCTCCTTGGTGAGCATGTGGGCCTCGTCGAGGATGTAGACCTTGAAGCGGCACCGGGTCGGGCTGTAGCCCACCTGGGACACGAGCTCCCGCATGGACTCCACGTTCCGATTGGAGGCGGCATCGATCTCGAAGACGTCGGGGGCGGAGGCGGAGGTCGAATCCCGGCAGGGCGGGCACTCCCCGCATGGCTCGCCCTCCCGGCGCCGTTCGCAGTTCATGGCCCGGGCCAGGAGCCGCGCCACCGAGGTCTTGCCGGTGCCTCGGGGTCCGCAGAACAGGTAGGCGTGGGGGGTGCGGTCGGAGCGCAGCGCCGCCAGCAGGCTCGCCACCACCGCTTCCTGCCCCGCCACGTCGGCGAAGCGCTGGGGCCGGTAGCGGCGGTAGAGCGCCAGGTAGCCGGATGAGCTCATCGGGAGAGCACCTTGCGGATCCGGGCGCAGGCCTCCACCAGGACCCCATCCTCGGCCGCGAAGCTGAGGCGCAGGAAGCCCTTCCCGGCGGCCCCGAAGGCGCTCCCCGGGACCAGCGCCAGGTCGGCCTCCGAGAGCAGCCGCTCGCACATGGCCACGTCGTCGGGCTCGATCGCCCGGAAGTCGAGGAAGGCATAGAAGGCGCCCTCGATCGGCGGCACCCGGAGGCCGGGGATGCCGGAGAGGTGCTCGACGATCAGCTGCCGGCGCCGGGCATAGGCCTCGGCGAAGCGGACCACGTCGTCGGCGCAGGCCTCCAGGGCGGTGACCCCGGCGGTCTGCACGAAGGCCGCGGGACAAGTGGCGGTATGCATCTGGAGGGTGGTCATGGCCTTGACGATCGGCTTGGGTCCCGCCACCCAGCCGAGCCTCCAGCCGGTCATGGCGTAGGCCTTGGAGAACCCGTCGACGGTGACCACCCGCCCGGCCAGGCGGGGATCGGCCGCCATGCGGACGAACTGGCAGGGTGGGTACACGAGGCGACCGTAGATCTCGTCCGAGATCACCGTCAGGTCGAGGGTGGTGGCCACCTCGACCACCGCGTCGATCTCCTCGGAGGTGAACACCCGGCCGGTCGGGTTCGAAGGCGAGCAGAGGATCATGACCTTGGCCCCGCCGGCGGCCCGGGCGGCGTCGATCAAGGGGCCGGCGGTCAGGCGGAAGTGATCGCCGGGGTCGAGTCCGACCGGGATGGGGGTCCCCTCGGCGAGCTCCGTCAGCTCCTTGTAGCTGACCCAGCAGGGCTCGGGGAGGAGGACCCCGGTGCCCTCCTCGACCAGGGCCATCAGGGCGTAGAAGATCGCCTGCTTGGCGCCCGGGGTCGGCAGCACGCAGCTGTCGTCCTCGAGTTCCACGTCCTCCCCGGCCAGCATGCGACGGAGCGCGATCCGGAGCTCGGGGTGGCCGGCGGCTCCGGTGTAGTGGGTATCGCCCCGGTCCATGGCCTGGTGGGCCGCCAGGCGGATCCGGGAGGGTGTGTTCTGGTCGGGCTCCCCGGCCGTGAGCGAGACGATGGGCCGACCCGCCTTGGCGAGGTCCCGGGCGCGCTGGGCCAGGGCCATGGTGGCGCTCGGCTTCATGGAAGCCAGCCGGGAGACGACACGGCTCGGCATGGGACCTCCTCGGAGGTTCCAGCCTAAGGCACCCGATCAGGCGGGACAAGTCGAGGGGAGCGGCCAGGTGTCGCACCCGGGCGGGGACCTCTGTCCCGTCCGGGCCGGGATCCCGCATGGGGAGCCCCGGGAGGCCGTTTCGGGCGCGGCTGGCAGCCTTCCCCCGGCCGACCGAAGCGGGAAGCGGATGACTCTACCGATTCGCCGCGTGGCAACCGCGATCCTGGTCGGCCTGGGCCTCGGCCTGACCGGCGTCGCGGCGGCCATGGATGTGCAGGGCACGGTCCGGGTCGGGGTCGAGGACGTGACGCTGGACCGGTTCCGGCTCGGGTTCGATCGCTTCGGGGCGCTCACCGAGGTCCCGGTGCGGGAAGGCGGGGTCCAGTCGCGGACCTCGGCCTCGGTGGTGGCGGCCCAGGAGAGCAATCCCTGGGAAGGCTGGATCCTGGACACCGAGTTCCGGCTCGACGCCGACGTGTACTCGGCCTTCCAGCCGACCGCCGAGCGCTGGGACCGGGCCAGCGGCTGGACCCGCACCACCCTGGCCAGGGAACTGCCGAACCAGGCCTGGGGCGCCATGGAGGTCTACGTCCAGGGCTACCTGGACCAGTTCCTGCCCGACCTGAAGGCGACCCTGGTCGGCACCGACTTCGTCTACGAGCGGGAGTACCGCGGGGACGGCTACCTCCAGGCCCGGACCGGCTTCCGGCGGGGGACGCTGGCCAACAACGGAGTCGACGACTTCACCGAGGCCCGGCTCGAACTCCAGTACCAGCACCTGCCGCCCGACCGGGTGACCCCCGAGGTGCTGCCCGCCCACCCGAAGAAGAAGCTCCCTCCCGAGTGGGAGTTCCTGTTCGGCCACGCCCTCTCGCTGGAGCGGGCCCGCACCCTGATCCGGTTCCAGGGGGACGCGGTGCTGCTCGCCGACCTGGCCGCCGACCCTCCCCTGCCCCGGGCCTGGAACTGCGGGGAGGTGGTGCCCCGGGTCGGGATCCGGGAATCGACGGTGTCGCTGGGCTTCGAAGGGATCGCCCGCTCGCTCGACTCGGGCAACGGCTTCGTGCGCGGCACCGTCTACGGCGGCCTGGCCTGGTCGCTCACCGACTTCCTGACGCTGACCGCCCGGGAGGCGGTCTCGGTGCAGGACTGGGAGACGACCGATCCGGTACGGCTCCGCTCCGACCGGGTGGAGAACCACCTGGTCTTCGACCTCACCTATTCCAAGGACCGGATGCACGCCTCGGCCCGGCTCGGGGTCGACAGCTTCTTCCTCGACGACCTCCCCGGGCTCGACTACCACCGGCCCCACGGCGGGCTCTACGGGAGCTACGAGATCGGCCCCAAGTGGCGGGCCCACGGGTACGTCCGGGGCTTCCGGGACCAGCGCCAGGACGAGCAGAACGACTTCCCGGACCGCAGCCGCTTCGACTCCAAGGCCGCCTTCGAGTACCGGTTCCGGCCCGGCGTGGTGGGCGAGTTCGCCTACCTGAGGGATCGCCTGAACGTCACCGGCCCCCAGTCGGAGTTCGACTCGGCCTATCTCGACCAGGGCTGGGAGCTCTCGCTCCGCCACCGGGTCTCGGGCGTGATCGAGGCCCAGGGCGGCTACCGCTGGCGGGACGAGAAGCACGAGTTCTTCGGGGCCAACGACCGGCGGGACGGGGCGCTCTACGCCCAGGTCCGGGCGGACTTCTAGACCCGGTACCCAGCTCACATCCCGTACAGGCTGGCGTCCACCGAGGCACTCGGGCCCCTGGGGCGGAGGCGACCCCGGTCGATCTCGACCAGGACCTCCACCACCGGGCGCACCGGCTGGACCGGGCCCTCGACCCGAGGGGAGATGGGGAGCGGGCGGGGTTCCGGCGCCACCGGAGCGGCCACCGGGGGCGGGAGGACCTTGACCTCCGGGGCGCCCGCCACCACGGTTCCGGTCGTCCCGGGGTCGGACTCGTCGGACTCCTCGGACTCGGGATCGAGGGCCCACTCGGAAGCCTCCAGATAGGCGGCCTCCTCCTCCCGGCGGTAGACATGGAAGCCGGCTTCGTCGCCCTCCCGGTCGGCCCGGGCGAGCTCCGTGGCCTCGATTTCCCGGCGGGCCTCCTCGACCTGGCGGGCCAGCATCTCGGCGACCCGCTCGGCTGCCAGCTTGCGCACGGCTTCGATGGCCAGCGCCGACTTCTTCCCGGCGCGGTCCAGGAGCCCGGCCCGGTCCTCCTTCATGATGCGGAGCTTCTCCTTGGCTTCGAGGGCGAAGCGCTGCGACTCGGCCTCGCTCTCGGCCTTGGCCACCAGCCGGGCGATGCGGACCTTGGCCCGCCCGTAGGCATGCTTCCAGGCGACCTGGGCGGCCTCGACGGCCTTCAGGCGGGCCGCCGCCTCGCCCTGGGAGTAGATCTCCTCGGCCGGACCCTTGGCGCTCGGCCGGGGATCCGAGGACTTCCAGTCGACCAGGGCGGCCCGGGCCGCGGTCAGAGCCGCTGGGGTCAGCAGCCGGACCTGGCGCCGGAACTCGTCGAGTCCGGCCCGGGTCGAGAGCTCGAACACGTACGGCTCGACCGCGGCCTCGACCCGGTCGAGCTGGCGGGTGAACCTCGCGGCCCGATCGGATCCGGCGCCCTCGGCAGAGGCCCGAGGGACCCCCACCAGGGCCAGTCCCACGACCGCCGCCACCCGGAACCCGATCGCACTGCCCTGGATCCGCCGCATCGCCGCCGCCTTCCGTCCTCGTCGGAGAGGACGGGAGCCGCATTGCGGGGATCGTGCCGGATCGGCGAGAGCGGCTCAGGGAGCAGGATCCATCTCCCTGACAGGCCCCGGAGTGGAGCCTCTCGCTCCGCTCGTTCCCGGAACCTCGGCGGCAGGTGACGCAGAACGCTACGAGCGACGGGCGGGCGGGCGGCCGGCTCACGGCCGGGGCAGTACGAGTCCCGGGTTGGCGGCGGTCCACTCGGCCTCGACGCAGGAGGGGCGGGGCTGGGGATGGTCGGGAGCCAGCATCTGCTCCATCGACTGGGGGGGCATCCCCAGCTGGCGGCGGCGCTCCTCCTCCTGGAGGCCCCGGCGGAGCGTCTCTTCCCGGTACCAGCCCTGCGGGCCCATGTCGACGTAGGGGCAGGTCGGGGTCGGCTTCCACCCGGTGGGCGAGCAGCCCGCTACCGCCGCTTCCAACCTCTGGATCTCCCAGCGCAGGCGCCCCAGGGAGCTCTCGGCATCGGCGAGTTCCCGCGGGTCCCCGACCAGCGCCCCCACTTCGTGGCGCCGCCGGCCCCAGGCGTTGGCTTGGGCGCGGGCCTCCTGGAGCTGGTCGACCCCGTCGATGCCGAGCAACCCGTCGGCCTCCCGGTCCTCGAGCGGCCCGAGCTTGGCGATGGCCCGGGCGAACTCGACCTCGGCCCTGGCCAGGTCCTCGCGGGCCGCCCGGCGCTCGGCCAAGGTGGCGGTGGCCTGGGCGAGATGCTGGCGGGCGGCGACCAGCTCGGCCAGGTAGGGATCACAGGTGCCGGCACCGGCCGAGGCGATGCCGGTGAGGGACAGGACCAGGGCCCCGAGGACCCGGAGGGACGAAGCGCGTTCCACGAGAGTTCCTTCCGCCGGGATCCCGCTCCCGGCAGGACCGATCCTTCGCAGGACCGGTGCCAGGTCCGGGGGAAGGCTGGGAGTTCCGCTCCAGGCGCGGGCTTCCAGGGTCCCGAGCTCATCCGTCCGGGTCGGGTCTACGGGTTCGCGGAGTCTTGCATGTCTCGCCGCCTGCCCGCGGTGTCGCAGACCGGGAGACGGGCTACGGCAGGACGCGGCGGATCGGCGGCAGGCGCTCGGTGGCCCCGGGAGGGGCGCCACGGAGAGGAGGGGCGGAACCGGCGCGGGGGTCGAGGCGCCGCACCAGCTCGTCGATCCGGGGCCGAACCGCCTCGCCGCCCGGCAGCCGGGCGGCCTCGGCGGCCACCAGGGCATCGAGCCGCAGGGAGCGATCGGCGCCGGGCTGGCCCATGGCCTCGACCCGGGAGGCGACGGCCCGAGCCAGGCGGGCGGCCTCCAGCTCGCCCCGGGCGGCCAGCTCCCGGGCCTCGCTGCGGAGCGCCTCGGAGACCTGGCGGAGCTCGCCCTCGGTGAAGACGGTCTCGGCCCCGACGCTTACCTGCTGGCGGGAAGGCTCCTCCTGACCGAAGAGCCCGCCTTCGCCCAGCGGCGACCGGCCCGGGGTCGGGAGCGCCGCCACCGGGGCCACCATCGCCGCGGCCGGCAGGGCCCTTCCCCCCAACCGGCGCCAGCGGCCCGAGGCGTCGATCGCCTCCAGCTGGAAGCGAGGCTCGCCGCCCCGGGAGCCGAAGCCGTCGACCCGGATCCAGACCGTCTCGCCGGGACGGACCTCCCCGGCGCGGACCAGCTCGTCGACCAGCCGACCGAGCCCTGCCTCGTGTTCGGCGGGGATGCGGCCACCCCGGGCGTCGGTGAAGGAGTGCGTTCCTTCGCCCACCCGCACCGCCACCGGGATCCGGGCAACCTCGGAGAGGTACCAGGTGCCGCGGGCCTCGGGCCGGGTGAGCCGGGAGAGGTCCTCGGCGACCTTGGGGTGCTCGAGGAAGGCGTCCATCCCGCGGGCCCGCTCCTCGGTCAGGGTCCAGCCCGAGGGCGCCACGAACTCCTTGACCATGGCGGAGGCGAGCTCGGCAGGGACCCCGGCCAGCCGGGCCTGGAGGTAGGCGAGCCCTGGATCCATGCCGTTCCTGCCCGGCACGAAGAGGCCCGTGAGATGGACCCTCGCCGACTCGGTCAGGGGGACGGCGGCCAGCCTTGCCCCGAGCTCGGAGGAGAAGCGGGTGGCGAGGGCCGCGCCGGGGACGCCCGCCTCGCCTCGCACCTGGCTCTCGCTGGACATGCCGGTGGGTCCCGCCCGGCCGGGGGCCAGGGTGCCTCCCTCGGCTCCGGGACCGGGGCGGAAGGCGGCATCGAGGAAGAGCCGCTCCAGGTGGCCGACCAGGAGGTCGCGGCGGATGCGGGCCACCTCGAGGAGCTCGGCGCGACGGGCGCTCCGGTCGCCGTGGGTGATCTCGTGGTCGGCGAGGCCCCCGATCACGTGCTCGAGGTAGGCATCGGAGAGACGCTCCACCAGGCGGCGGGCCTCCTCGAGGTAGATCGCCTGGGTGCCCCGGTCGATGAGCGCCGCGTCCAGCACCCGCTCGTAGCTCGAGTTCCGGCGCATGATCAGATCGGGGGTCCCGGCCCGGTCGGCGGTGATGCCTTGGTTGCGGCGCAGCGGGGTATCGAGCTCGGCACCCTCGAAGCCGGGCAGGAAATTCCGCTGCCAGTAGCCGTCGGGGACCACCCGGCGGGTGGCGAAGGCCAGGTTGTGGTCGAGGGGGATGGGCCGGACCCGCCCCTCGGCGTCCTGGAAGACGAAGAGGTTCCCGCTGTGGCGGTCGCCGTTGCCGGCCACCACGTCGAGGAGCTGCAGGCGGATCAGGTCGCGGACGTCGAGGTGGGGCTCCCACCACCACGGCATCTTGGCGAGTTCGGCGGGAGCAGAGCCTCCGGTGAAGCGGGCGTCGACGACCTCGCTCTCGAGATGGGCCCGATCCCGGAACCGGAGGTCGGTCCAACGGGCCGCCACCGTCACCATGCGGGTCTGGGGCGCCAGGAAGCCCTGGTCGCCGGCCAGCCGGCTCATCAGGATCTCGGCCTCGAGGTTGCCGTAGGCGGTCATCCGGGGGATGGCGCCGTCGGGCTTGAAGAATCCGTCGGAGCCTGCGGGGCTGGCCCTGAAGGTGGGGGTCACCCCGGTGCCCACGTTCTGGCGGGTGGACCTGGGGATGTCGAGACGGGGCGGGGCGGGAGGGTCCTGGGCGAGGACCGCGGTGGCGAGCAGGGAGAGGACGAGGAGAGAGGGGCGCGAGACCGGTTTCCGAGCCATGGCTGGGTTTGAAGCAGGATCGGGGCCAGATCAGGGATCGGCTCCCCGAGCGGGCCACGAGCCGGATGGTGGTCACCGGGGGATCCACCGGGTGGATCCAAGGACGCGACTATCGACCGGCGAAGGGGCCGGCCGGCCGGGACGGGACGCCGGTCCTGGTGCCCGGGTCGGGTGCCGCCTCCGCCAGTGCGATCGCGAGGCCGGCCAGGGACGTTGCATCCAGGGTGAGGGCAGGAGCCGCTCCGGGGTCCGAACGCCGCCGGGCCCGCGGTCCCGAGAGGAAGCCCCAGCCGGCGAGTCCGGGCCCGGCCGGGGCGACCAGCAGGACGTGGTCGTCCCGGTCCAGGGTGGGCAGCAGCCGGCCCAGCAGCTGGTCGACCCGCTCGGCCAACCGGGCCCGGACCGGGGCCAGGGCTTCGAGGCCGGTGCCGGCCCAGCGGACCAGGGGATCCCCGCCGGCCGACGACCCGGCCGGGAGCAGGGCGACGGCCTCCGCCATCGAGGGCAGCTCGATCCAGGCGAAGCGGGGCGAGGAGGCCTCCCTTGCCACGGCGGCCCGGTGGGAGGCGATCGCCAGGTCGCGGTCCAGGGCCACCAGGCCCTCGACCAGGGGGTGGGCGAGGATCGGGGTCGCTCCCAGGAGGCGCTCCCGACGCTCCGGCAGGTCCGAGAGCGACTCGGGGATCCCGGGGGCCTCCAGGGGTCGCGGCTCGGCTCCCTCGCCGACCCGGCTCCCCGCCGGCTCCGAGCGGAGCCAGGGGAAGGGCAGGAGGGCGGGCTCCGGGACCGCGGGCGCCGGACCTCCCGACCAGGCCACCGGCCGGCCCCGGCCGGCGAGCATCGAGGCCACCGGGAGGGCGGCCAGCCGATCCCGGGGCAGGCCCTCGGCGACCACCACGACCACCCGCGGGACCCCGTTCCAGATCTTGCGCCGGGAAGCCGGGTCGCGATCCTCGGCAGGTGCCGGGTCGACCGGGTCGGGGACGGCACCGCCGGGCGGGGCGAGGATCGCCAGCAACCGGAGCCGTTCCCCCATGCTGGCCGCGGGATCGCGTCGGATGGCCCGGAACAGGGCGCCTTCCCCGGGACCCGACCGGCCGGCAGCGATCCGTTCCCGACGGGCCCGCAGCCGTTCCCGCGTGACCGGCCCCGGGAGTCCTTCGATCCGGGCCTCGCTGTCGGGCCGGACCTCGCCGAGGTCGAACTCGAGCTCCAGGATCTCCTCGCGGACCTCGGCGGGCACCGGCTCTGGCCAGGGGGGCGTGGTGAGTACCTCCAGGGCACGGACGGGGTCGTCCTCGGCTTCCGAGGCCGCCAGCCGGCCCTGCGGGTCGTCGGGGGGAAGGCCCGGGACCCGGTCGGGAACCCCGGGGACGGCGCTCCCGGCCTTCCCATGGCGACGGGCGAGACGCGCCGAGAGGCGGGACGGGAGGCCCCCGACCGGGAAGGACGGAGGGAGCTGTGCCAGGCGGGCCAGGACCGCTTGCTCGTTCCCTCCCAGGCGGATCGCCAGCCGGGCCTCGGCGATCCGGAGCGAGGGATCGGAGGGATCGAGCGAGACGGCCGTCCGGAGCGGCTCGCGGGCCTTCGCCGGGTCCCCGGCTTCCAGGTGGGCACGGGCCAGGAGCGCCTGGGTACGGGCCCGGAGCCAGGCGTCGAAACCGGCGGTACCGGTCCGGTCGGCGAGGCCCGCCAGGGTCCGGAGCGCCTCCCCGGGGCGGCCGGCGTCGAGGTGCCGGGTCGCCGCCGCCAGCTCCTCGACCCGGGGGTCGGGCGCGGGACCCGGCCAGCAGCCGAGGATCCCGGCTCCCGCCAGGACCAGGGCAGGAACGACCCGTTTGGGCAGGACCGCGGCTCCCTTCCCCCCCGGAGTGTACCTACGGAGCCGTTCGCCGCCGGTCGCGGGCCGGGACCCGGGCAGCCTACCCTTGGCCGGGGGAGGTCCCGAGTCTACAGTTGGACGCATCCCCGGACACCTCCGGGAGGGAGCCCTCGGCTCCTGGGAAGGCCCCGCTCGATGAGCCTGCTCAACCGCATCCAGAAGCCCGGACGCGCCCGGCCGGGCGAGGACAAGAAGATCCCGGTGGCCCAGGAGTTCAAGGCCGCCTGCGAGCGCTGGGTCTTCGACCTCTTCGAATGGGAGGAGCTCCCCAGCTTCGGGAGCTTCGAGGAGGAGCGGACCTTCTTCCGGGAGAAGCTGGCCGAGGCCAGCCGGGTCGTGATGGGCAAGCACGCCGCCAAGTTCTCGACCCTGCGCCGCAACGACATCGAGGCGATCCTGGCCAAGGCCGTCAACGACATGGTCGGGTTCGGACCCCTCCAGCCCCTGCTCGATTCGCCCGGCATCTCGGAGATCATGGTCAACGGCCCGCGCCAGATCTTCATCGAGCAGAAGGGCAAGCTGGTCCTCACCGACGTCAAGTTCGAGGACGACTCGCAGGTCCTGCACGTCATCAAGAAGATCATCTCGCCCCTGGGCCGGCGCTGCGACCAGTCCCAGCCCCTGGTCGACGCCCGGCTGCCCGACGGCTCGCGGGTCAACGCCCTGATCCCGCCGGTGGCCCTGAACGGGCCCACCATCACCATCCGGCGCTTCTCCTCCAAGCCCCTCCAGGTCTGGGACATCGTGAAGTTCGGCTCGATCAGCGAGCAGATGGCCCACTTCCTGAAGATGGCGGTGGAGGCCCGGTTGAACATGGTGGTCTCGGGCGGCACCGGCTCGGGCAAGACCACGACCCTGAACGCCATCTCCTCGTTCATCCCCCCGGAGGAACGGGTCATCACCGCCGAGGACGCCGCCGAGCTGCAGCTCCAGCAGGACCACGTGGTCTCGCTGGAGACCCGCCCGCCCAACCTCGAGGGCAAGGGCTCGATCACCATCCGCGACCTGGTGCGCAACGCACTGCGCATGAACCCGGACCGGATCATCGTGGGCGAGTGCCGGGCCGGCGAGGCCCTGGACATGCTCCAGGCCATGAACACCGGCAACGACGGGTCGCTCACCACCGGCCACGCCAACAGCCCCAAGGACATGATCGCCCGGCTCGAGACCATGGTGATGATGGCCGGCATGGACCTGCCCTCGAACGTGATCCGGGAGCAGATCGCCTCGGCGGTCGACATCATCGTCCAGCAGAACCGGCTCCAGGACGGGTCCCGGAAGATGACCCACATCACGCACGTGGCCGGGATCAAGAACGGCGAGGTGGAACTCCGGGACATCTACCACTGGGAGCAGGAAGGGGTCGACGAGAACCACAAGGTGATCGGGAAGCTGGTCGCCACCGGTTACATCCCGCCCTTCATCACCAAGTTCCGGGAGATCACCCACAAGCCGCCCGAGGACCTCTTCGGTCCCGGGACCTCCTACACCGAGATCCTGGCGGCCGAGGTCAAGGTCCAGGACGACGCCCGCCAGCGGGAGCGGGAGCGGATCGCCCTGGTGGTCGCCAAGCAGAAGGCCGAGGCCGCCAAGCGTCCGCCCAGCCCCAAGGAGGCCCTGCTCAAGGGCAAGCCTCCCTTCACCTGGGCCGAGGCGGTCCGCATGGCCAAGGAAGGCGGCGGCGGCCACGGCGGGCACGGGGGCCCCCCCGAGCCCGAGCCGACCCCGGCGCCCGAGTCCAAGCCGGCCGGCGGTGGGGGTCTGTCGGGACGGCTCGCCAAGCGGGCGGAGGCGGCTCCCGAAGCGGTCAAGGACAAGGCCAAGGACCTCGAGATCGAGGTCCGGCGCGAGGTCCAGAACAAGCTCGCCCTGGCCGCCAAGTTCGAGAACATCGAGGGGATCAAGGAACCGGACCGGCGGGAGAAGGCCTATATCGCCAAGATCTCGGAACTCCTGAAGCAGACCCTCACGGCCCGGGGGATCCGCTTCGACAAGGCCCAGACCGAGGCCTTCGAGCGGCGCCTGCGCAACGAGGTCCTCGGCCTGGGACCGCTCGAGGACCTGCTCCAGGACCCCTCGATCACCGAGATCATGATCAACGGCCCGAAGAAGGTCTTCGTCGAGCGCAAGGGCAAGCTGGTGCTCTCGGAGGTGGAATTCGCCGACAACGAGGCGGTGATGCACGTCATCCAGAAGATCGTCGCCCCGCTGGGCCGCCGCTGCGACGAGTCGATGCCGCTGGTGGACGCCCGCCTGAAGGACGGCTCCCGGGTGAACGCGGTGATCCCCCCGATCGCGCTGTGCGGTCCCACCCTGACCATCCGCCGGTTCTCGAAGACCCCGCTCACGATGGACAAGCTGATCGGCTTCGGGGCGCTCACCAAGGAGATGGCGGAGTTCATCCACGCCTGCGTCCGGATCCACCTGAACATCGTGATCTCGGGCGGCACCGGCTCGGGCAAGACCACCATGCTGAACGCGGTCTCGAGCTTCATCGAGCCCGACGAACGGATCATCACGGTGGAGGACGCGGCCGAGCTCCAGCTCCAGCAGGACCACGTGATCTCGCTGGAGACCCGCCCGCCCAACACCGAAGGCAAGGGTGCGGTCACCATCCGCGACCTGATCAAGAACTGCCTCCGGATGAGGCCGGAGCGCATCATCGTGGGCGAGTGCCGTGGGCCCGAG
>CAYOHP010000090.1:0-27681 GCA_964403795.1 uncultured bacterium
CGCCGCCGCCGCCGCCGTCACCGCCGTCACCGCCGTCACCGCCGTCGCCGGTGCTCCCGCTATTGGAGACGGTCGGAGTGCCGTCGGAAGAGAAGCTGATGGTCTGGCCCGGAGGAAGCGGCTGGACGTTGTAGGTGACGCCGCCGATCGTGAAGCTCCCGCCGCCGGCAGCGAACGCCGACTGGAGCGCTCCGACCAGCTGACCCACGTCCACGGTCGGAGCCACGAAGGCGGTGAACACGTTGCCTTCGATGGTGGTGGTGGCCACGTTACCCATCGAGTCGAAGCGCAGCTCCACGGTGGAACCGCGGATGCCGCAGAGCGTGCTGCCGGCCCGGACGGCCACGCCCGAGGAGCTGCCCCAGCCCTTGGTGAAGGCCCGCAGCGCCCCGCGGACCATCTCGAAGAGGCCGGTCCGCTTCTTCGGGAGCTCGTAGGAGACGTTGAAGTCGCGGATCACGACCTCGGACTCCGGCGACATGTTGAGGACCGTCGGGTTGGCCTCGGCGCCGGCCTCGATGTCGTAGAACTCCACCTTGGCGACCGCACCCTTGCCGGTGCGGATCCGGTCCTGGATGCCGAGCGGCATGCCCTTGCTGGCCCTCGACCAGTTCCCGCTGCCCTCGGTGGTGACCTCCACCGTGCCCTTGACCTCGACGAAGCGGGCGACCACGCCCTCCTCGATCATGCGGCGGGCCTCGGCGGCCTGGTTCGAGGCATCGCTGCGGATCGTGGAAGACCCTGCCCGGAAGGCGGCGGCCGCGCTGTCGGTGGCCCGGTCGAGGCTGTCGGTCATCCCCCTGGCGGATGCCAGGGCATAGATCTGGTTGGCGACGCCCTGGGCGCTCATGCCGGGCATGAGCTGGGCATCGGTGACGAGCTTTCCGAGCTTCGAGTCGGCGGCGGCGAGCTCCGCCCCGAGGGTGCCGCGCAGGGCCTCGGCCCGCTGGCGCAGGGTGAGCCCCTGGTATCCGGGGTCGCTCTCGAGGACCTCGAGGGCCGAACCCACGACCTTGCCGAGGGTCTCGACATCGGCCCGGACCGCACCGGCGGACAGGACCAGGAGACCGCACACCGATGCGGCGATCGGCAGCCTGATGGAATGAGCCACGCTCTTCATGGAACTAGGACCTCCCCGGACCTTCGAATCCACCTGTTGGAGAACTCCGTGCCGGCGCATGGGGCGTCCGGCGCCGACGAATGGTACCGAAATCGGGTTCCCAGGTCCAGGACCATCGCATCCAGGAGTCCCTGCCGGGGTGGAAGCCGGTCCAGAGGCGAGTGGGGCCTGGACCTCGCCCCGGATCCCGGGCGAGGATGCACCTTCGCATGGACGACGAAGCCCGCTCCCGGATCCTCGATCACCTGGAGCGACCGCGCCATCCCGGCCGGATCCCCGAGGCCGACGGCGAGTCCGAGGCCGTGAATCCGGCCTGCGGCGACCGGGTCTTCATCTCGCTCCGCCTGGACGGGGACCGCATCCTCGAGGCCCGCTTCCTCGCCGAGGGCTGCCCGGAGACCCTGGCCTCGGCCAGCGCCCTCATGGAGCGGATCCCCGGCCTCTCGGCCTCGGACCTCGAGGCCCTCGGGGAGGAGGACCTCTCGGGTTGGCTGGGAGGCCTCCCCGGGGACCGGAGACACGCCGCCGAGGTGGCGCTCCGGGCGGCCCGACAGGCCATGCGCCTCGCCATGCAGCCGAGGCGCGGCTCCCGGCCTTCCCTCCGAGCGTCATGACTCGCGGGAACGATGGTAGGATCCGGGCTGCGTCCGGCGGTCGCATCCTCGGGCGGAAGGGAAGGAAGACGCCCATGGCCAGCGAGTCCGGCCCCCTCTACCTGACCAAGCGGATCAGCTTCGCGGCAGCCCACCGCCTGAAGCGGGACGACTGGGACGAGGCCAAGAACCAGGAAGTCTTCGGGAAGTGCTACCGGGAACACGGCCACGACTACGTGGTCGAGGTGACCGTGAAGGGACCCCTGGTCGAGGCCGACGGGATGGTCATCAACCTCTTCGACCTGAAGAAGATCATCAAGGAAGAGATCTTCGACGTCTGCGACCACTCCAACCTGAACAAGGACGTCGAATACCTGAAGGGCAAGCTGCCCACCGTCGAGAACATGGCGCTCGAGTTCTGGAAACGGATCGAGCCCCGGCTGGAGGAACCGGGCGAGCTCTTCCGGGTGCGGGTCTGGGAGTCGCCCGACAACTCCTGCGAGTACTACGGACGGGGCGGGAACTGATGTCTCCCTGGCGCGACGACGAGTTCGACGGCGAGGAGTGTCCGGAGATCGGCGGTGCGATCCGGACCATCCTCCAGAGCCTGGGCGAGGATCCGGCCAGGCAGGGGCTTCAGCGGACCCCGGTGAGGGTCAGCCGGGCGCTCAAGTTCCTCACCTCGGGCTACGACCAGGACATCGTCGAGGTGATGAACGAGGCCATCTTCGAGGAGGACTCCGAGGAGATGGTGATGGTGCGGGACATCGAGCTCTACAGCCTCTGCGAGCACCATATGCTGCCGTTCGTGGGGAAGGCCCACGTCGCCTACCTGCCTTCCGGCCGGATCGTGGGCCTCTCCAAGATCCCCAGGGTCGTGGACGTCTTCGCCCGTCGCCTCCAGGTCCAGGAGCGCCTCACCCGCCAGGTCGCCCATACCTTGAACGAGCAGCTCAGGCCGCGGGGGGTGGCCGTGGTGATCGAGGCGGCCCACTTCTGCATGATGATGCGCGGCGTCCAGAAGCAGAACTCGACCACCATCACGAGCTGCATGCTGGGCGACTTCCAGGGGGCGGGGAGCCAGTCCCGGGCCGAGTTCCTGCAGTACCTGCGGACCAGCACGCTCTCGGGCTGACCCGACCGATCCGCCCGCCCCGGAGTCCACGCTCCCGGACCGACGCCCTCCGGCCGATGGTTCCCATGCCATGGGAAGCCCCCCCGCCGTACCCCGAAGGACCCTGGCCATCGGCTCGGCCCTCCTCCTGGCGGGCATCGGCACCGCCGGGGCCGGTCCCGGCCTGTTCGTCCGCAACGCCGACTTCTGGTACAAGCCTCCCGTCCGGCGCAGCCTCCACGATCCCGAGCGGCTCCCCGCCCGGCCGCCCGAGGAGCTGTTGCTCCCCTTCCGGGAAGCCGATCTCTTCGGCCTCCGGGACGCCGGCTACCTCGAGGGCTACCCGGGCCCGGATTGGAACCGGGACGGCCCCTGCTCCCGGTACCAGGCGATCTTCCTGCTGGGAGGCCTGCTGGCCGAGGTCGAAGCCGTCTACGGGCGACAGCTCCTCCATCCCAAGACCGGGACCCGGAACCTGCTGGCCCCCCCCGGGCCCTGGGGCGGGGAGCGGGTCCGCCTGGTGCTCGCCAACCGTATCGTGGCGCCGCACCCCGACCAGCCGGTCTGGTGGGACGAGGCGCCCGACCGGTACCAGGCGGCCGGCTGGGTCGTCACGCTGATCGAGCGCCTCTCGCCCCAGGTGACGTTCCTGGTCGATCCGGTGCCCTACTCCCGGCTCGGCGACCGGGAGGTCGCCTACTTCGGCCATCCCTTGCGCCGCCGGGTGAAGCGGGCGGTGGAGACCCGGATGATGACCGCGCCCGAGGGCGTCTTCCGGGGTCGCGACCCGCTCGGGGCCCGGGAATGGGTAAGGATCCTCTCCCGGTTCCGGCTGGCGCTCCACGGCTACCGGGAGCTGCCCCCCTCGGGCACGCCTCCGTAGACCGCCGGACCTGCCCCGACCGCCCGCCCTACCGCCCCGCCCCGACCCGCACCAGCCGGCCTTCGATCCGGGGCATCACGGTCCCGAGCGCCTGGAGGTGGGCCCGGACCGCCTCCCGGCAAAGTCCCCGTCGCTCCGCCGGCCGGGCCGAGAACACGGGGTTCCGCCGCAGTCCGAAGCTGTCGATCGCCACCCGGTAGGTGCGAGCCCGGTCGAGCAGCCTGCCCCCCACGGTGAGGCCCGGCTCCAGCCGGCCCTCGTCCCCGTCGGCGGTCGGTCGGTAGCGCAGCGCCATCCCCGAGACCTGGTAGTGGAGCCCTTTTTCCAGCATCCGGGCCAACCCCTCCTCGAGCTCCGCCCCGGTCAGTTCCAGGCTCGCCACCATGTTCTCGTAGCGGTACATCCGGAACAGGTCCCGCAGCCGGATCCCTCCGGCCCGCACCTGGACGCCGTCGACCACGCTGGCGGACACCAGGCCGATCTCGGCCCCCGGCACCGAGGCCCGGATGGCGTCGGCCACCAGGTTCCCCAGTCCCGACTCCACCTCGTAGAGCCCGGTCAGATCGGCCTCGGCCCGGGCCAGCACCGTATCGAGCCCGCCGATCTCGCCTTCCAGCCCGGCCAGGCGTCGGACCAGCCTCTCGCTCGGCGGCGGCGGGACCGAGGGATCGAGTTCGGTGGCGGCCGACGGTTCCTCGGTCCGGCGCCCCCCCCGGCCCTCGCCGGCCAACACGTAGTAGTCCTCGTGGAGCTTCTCGATCCGTCCCGTGTCGGGATCGACCTCGAGCGAGAGCTCGAGCAGGGCCGAGCCGGGCCGATCGTTGCGCAGCCCGGCGAACCAGGTCCGCCCCACCCTGCGGGCCACCGCCGAGGGCCCGTAGGCGTGCCCCAGTACCAGGTCGATCCCGGTGCCGGCGACGGCTCCGGCCAACCGCCCCTGGTCGGCCACGATGTCGAGTTGGCTCAGGACCACCGTGAGGTCCCCGTCGCCCGCCTCCCCCACGTGCCCCGCTTCCCGGCCCAGGAGCCGAGCCAGGTCGGCCTCCAGGTCGAGGCGGGCCAGGGCCTCGGGCTCGGCCCGGGTGGCCAGGTCCAGGGGTGTGACCCCGAACACGGTCATCCCCCGGCCCACCGACTCGAGCGACACGGTCCGGCGGGAGGCCACGAAATCGGGAGCCCCGGCCGAGGTCCCCGGTCGTACCCGGACGTTGGTCGAGACCAGGGGAACCCGCCCCTCGCCCCCTGGCGGCCAGCGGACCAGCTCCTCGAGCCGGGCGAGCCCGAAGTTCAGCTCCCGGTTCCCCATCAGGATGGCGCTGTAGGGCCGGCTGGCCATCACCGCCGCCGAGGCGGCGCCCCGGGTCACGATCGCCTCGGGACTTCCCGACGGGGCGCTCCCCGACATGAAGTCCCCGAGGTCGACCAGCACGACCTCCCGGCCCTCGCCCTCCCGCCGCCGCACCAGGGCCTCCAGGAACGAGTTCATCCGCAGCGCCCCGCCGTACCAGCCGTAGTGACGGCGCTCCATGCGGAACCCGGGCTCGTAATCGGCGATCTGGCCCTGCATGAAACCGGTCACCAGGATGGTCACGGACCGGGGCAGGGATCGCCCCGGACCTCCGCAACCGCCCAGCCCCAGGAGGCACCCGACACCGGCGACGAGGACCAGGAACCCGTACCTCATTCGTCCGCGGTCCTCCTCCGGGCGTGCTCCAGCAGCTCGCGGTAGACCGCCAGCACCGGATCCGCCCCCTCGTCCCCGGCTTCCAGGGCCTCCACCTTGGCCTCGAGCAGGTCCCGGAGCGGCACCAGCTCCTCGTTCCCGGCTTTCCTCACGACCTCCGAGAGCTGCTTGACCCGCTCGGCATGCTCGGGAGGGGCCTTGTCCCCCAGACTCTCCGGCAGGGCCGTCACCAGCGCCCGCTTGAGGGTCGTGTAGTTGTCCTGGGCCTTCGCCCCCCGGCTGCCCCGGGAGTGGGCCATGTCGTCGTAGCTGAACACGAACTCGTCGAGCCAGAACCGAAACGGCAGCCGGCTCGGACGTTCCGGCACCTCGGCGGCCGTGGGCGCCTCGATCTTCAGGAACCAGGGATCGTCCCGGACGCTCCCCTCGAAGACGTCGAGCGCCCCCTTCTTGACCCGGGCGATCTTCACCCGGTCGACCAGGGCGATCTCCCACAGCCTGCGGGTCGAGCGGGCCACCCGGTACCAGCTCTCCTCGTCGCGGCGGGACCGCACCCGGGCATACAGGTCCCACTCCCCGTCCTCGCCGGGAGCCCGGGCGAAGACCAGCTCGTCGCGCCCCAGGGCGGAGGTGGCGGTCAGATCGACGGCCTCGGGCGGGCTCGAGATCCCCACCGCCGAGAACAGGCGGGTGAACAGGCCCGGATCGGGGAGCAGGTAGAGGTGCAGGTCCTCGCCGAGGTACAGGCGTCCCTGGAGCTCCTCGCCAGGCCCGGGCGAGGCACAGGCCAGGAGCAGTGCGACGGCCATCGGGAGCGAACGCATGGCGGCCGGAACGTACCACATCCGTCCGGTCGCGTCGGGGGAAGGTCGGGAGCCGCGCCCCAGGCCCGGATCCCGGGTCCCGGGGATCCTCGCTTCACGGCATGGTGACGGGCCCGCGGCCTCCGAGGTGGCAGGTGTAGCAGGTGACCCGCTCTCCCCCGCCCAGGGTGGCGTTGATGGTGTTCGTCATCTCCTGGTGGCGGATCGCCACCTCGTGGCGGCGGCGCGCCTCTTCGACCTCGCCGGGAGTGGCGCCGTGGAGCCGGTCGGCGTGGCAGTAGTAGCAGTTCTTGGCGCCCAGGGAGCGGGTCCACCGGGCCATCAGGGCCTTGGTGGCGGCTTCCTCCCGCTCCCGGATCCGGGTGTGGACCGAACCGGTCCGGGCCGCCTCCGATTCGGGGTGCCAGGCGTTGGCGGGAGCCGGCCCGGCGGCCGGCTTGGGGTGGACCGAGATCCCCGGGGGCGGGAGCCGCCGGTAGTTCTGGTAGTACTTGCCCGTGGGGCTGAGGAAGCCTTTCCCGCCGTCCCTGCGGAGATGGCAGTGCAGGCACTCCTGGTTCTCGATCCGGGAGTACTCGGGCTTGGCACCTGCCGAGGCGGCCAGGACCAGGAGGCTGAGGGCGGCATGGACGAGACTGGTGCGCATGGTCCTCCGTCCCTTCCCATCGACGCCCTGGGCGGTCCCGACCAGACCAGGGTGCGGTGACAGCCGACGCGAGTTGTCGCATGCGAGCCGACGGGCTAGCCTCCGGGCGCCGGCCCGCCCCTCGTGTTGCTTCCCCGCCCCGAAGTCCTCCCGGCCTGGTACCTGACCGGAGGGCTGCTGCTGGCCCTGGCCTCCCCGAGGCTCGCCCTGCCGGTGTCGCTCCTGGTCGCCCTGGTCCCGGGCACCCGGATCTCGGCCTACGCGCCGGCCCTGGGCCTGGGCACGGCCCTGGGAACGCTGCGTGGGCTGGTCCACGACCCGCCCCCCCTCCGCTGGGACCGCGATCGCACCGGGTGGTCCCACCTCGAGGGCCTACGCGGCCGGCTCCGGAGCGGCCTCGCCCCGCTCTCGCCGAGGGGCAGGGAACTGACCTCGGCCCTGGTCCTGGGCGATCCGCTGTCGAGGGAACGTCGCCGGACCTGGAGCCGCTCCGGGATCCTCCATCTGGCCGCCCAGTCGGGATTGCATGTAGGGCTGTTGGCCCGGGGCGTCTCGGCCCTGGCCCGGCCCCTGCCCGGATCGCTGGGCTTCGCCCTGGCGCTGGGCGCGGCGCTGGGCTACTCGATCCTGTCGGGATCCCGGCCCGGGGCGCTGCGGGCCGTGGGGATGCTGGCCCTGGCCCACCATGCCGGCGGACGGGGATTCCGCTCCGGGGCCCTGGGCTGCCTGCTCGGGGTGGTGCTGGTCCTGGTGGTCTGGGATCCGGGCCTGCTGCTCCGCCTCGACTTCCAGTTGAGCGCCGCGGCCACCCTGGGCCTCGCCCTGCTGGCCCGGCCCCTCGCCGGGAGGCTCGAGGTGCTGGCGCCCCGCCTTCCCGCCTGGCTCCGGGAGCTGGCGGCTGCCAGCCTGGCGGCCTGCCTGGGGACCCTCCCGGCGCAGATCCTGATCCTGGGGGAGGTCCCGCTGCTGGCTCCGCTGGTGAACCTGGTGGCGGTCCCTCTCGGCAGCCTGCTCCTGGCCGCCTCCTGCCTGGCAACCGGCGCCGGCCTGCTCGGGGACCTCCCGGTCCGCCTGGCAGGCGTCGCGGTGGAACCCCTGGCCTGGTTGCTGGACGGCCTGGCGACGGCGGCGGCAGGACTACCGGTCGTGGCGGTGCCGCCGGTAGGGCCCTGGACCTCGCTGGCCGTGACGCTCGCCATCCTGGCGCTCGCCCTGGCCGGGGGGGAGGGCTGGACTCCCGAAGACGAAGCCCCCCCTCGGCGAGGGGGGGCTGGTCAGGTCCGGTCCCGGTCGGCCCGGGACCTCTCTCTCGGCTGCCCCCGTCCCGGAGGCCGGGGGCCCAGGGGGTGTGCGGAGCGTCAGGCCGCGGCTTCCTCGGCCTCCTCGGAGGGGTCGACCTCGCCCTCGTACATGCGATCGCAGATCTGGCGCAGCTCGGTCACCGAGAACAGGATGTAGTTCTCGAGCCCGGGGTGGCAGTAGAGGTCGCCGTGGAACATCAGGATCCGTTCCTTCTGGAACAGGATGTTCAGCTCCTCGAAGGGCGCCAGCGACTTCGAGACCATGTTGCGGACGGTGGAGATCGTGGTACGGAGGTGCTGGATGGAGTACCCGTGGCGGCGCAGCGTCTCGGCCAGCTTGAGCAGCACCAGGTCCTGGAAGGTGTACATGCGATACTTGCCCCGGCGCCGGTACGAGGGGCTGATGAACCGGCTCTTGTCCCAGTACTGGATCTGCCGGTAGGAGATCTGGACGAGATCCCGGACTTCCTTGGGCGTGAAGTAGCTCTTCATGCGACGACTGTCCCTTCCCTGGTTGCCGTGACCGATTGCTGCGTGCGAGGTCGGGTGCTCCGGCGGACCGGAGTGCGTGAGGCTCTGACCACTCCACCCATCGGACATGCATGCGTCCGGCTTGATGCATGTTTCGCGCGGCTTGACATGCATGCGGAGGCGCATCCGGAGCCGGTCCCCAAGGGACGACGGTCATGCTCGCGCGGAACGCGGATGAAAATGTGCGCATGATTTCGTGGTCCGGGAACGCGCTCGCGGGTGGGGTCGCACCAGAACCGGTGACCGAGGAAGGACTCTGGACGCCGCCCGAGTCCTGCCTGGTCAAGGCCGATCCCGACACCCGGCTCTACCGGCTGCCCTGGGGCTCCGGCCAGGCCTTCCTCAAGATCTACAGCTATTCGCCGTGGTGGGTGGCGCTCCGGGCCCGCGGCTTCGAGAGCCGCGCCCGGCGGGAGGCCCGGGTCCTGGAAGAACTGGCCCGACGGGGGATCCCGGCCCCGGTCCTGCTCGCCTGCGGGGAGGAGGACCGCGGCCCGCTGCGCACCCGGAGCCTGCTCCTGACCGTCAACGTGGAGGGCGCCGAGAGCTTCGAGGACCGTCTGATCCCGCTGTGGAAGGCCGCCGAGCGCGCCCCGGTCTTCGTCGCCGCGGCCGCCGCCCTGCGACGCATGCATGAGGCCGGGTTCCTCCACGGCAACCTCTTCACCCGGAACCTGATGGTCCCGGCCCGGGGATCCCCCCTGGAGGCCTTCCCCCCCCTGGTGCTCGACGCCCCCTGGGGCTGCTTCTTCCCGGGGCCGGTCCCCTGGGAACGGCGGGCCGACGACCTGGCGTGCTTCCTCCACTTCAAGCACCCGGCCGTCAGCCGGGCCGAACTGCTGCGCTTCGTGCGCCTCTACCTGGGACGTCCCCGGGGCCAGGGTCTCGGCGAGGAGGGCCGGGCGCTGGCCCGCCGGATCCTCCGCTCCACGGCCTGGACCCGCTCGGTCCGCAAGCGGCTCGTCCATTGGTGGTCCCGCCGGGGATGCTAGGCTTCGGGATGTGAGCTTCTCCCCGACCCGGATCTCCCTCCTCGCCCTCGCCTGCCTGATCCCGAGCGGCGGACCGGCCTTCGCCTACGAGGACTTCTCCAGGCGGGAAGGCATGCGCTGCGCCGAGTGCCACGTCGACCTCACCGGCTTCGGCCTCACCGACCGGGGCAAGGAGTACAAGCTAAACGGCTACTCGTTCCCCTCCTCGACCCCGGCCCCGACCGCTCCCGCCACCCCCGACCCGACCGACGTGGCGGTCTCGGTGGATCCCCGCACCATGACCCCGATGAAGTCGGTCATGCGGCGGACCCGGGAGGCGCTCTGGATCACCGTCGAAGCCGTGGCGGACGGGCGCTACGGGGCCGCGGTCGAGGGCGCCAAGAAGCTCCATGACCTCGGGGGCCGGATCGAGGGCCACCTGCGGAGTGCCGGTCGCGGCAACGCCGACACGGCCCGGGCGCTCCGCGACGCCGCCTATCGTCTCGAACGCACCCTGCGGACCGGGGGCGATCGTCGTCTGGCCCTGGCCCCCATCCAGGTCGGCCAGATCGTGGGGACCTGCCTCACCTGTCACGCCATCGAGGGCCTCACCGACGAGTCGTTCCGGTTGGCCGGTCCCCGGGAAGAGCCTTCCGGGCCCGATGCCATCGGGGTCCGGCCCGAGACCCCGCTGCCCCGCCGGGAGCGGGGCGCCACCGGTTCCAGGCGGTAGCTCCCGCGAGGGTGGCGGCCGGCTCCAGGACGGCGCCCCGACAAGTGGCCCTTCCATCGCCCGGCACGAGTCATGCTAGAGTCGCTCTGCCCATCCGGCGGGAGGCACCAGCATGGCGCAGGCCGCGAAACGCGAGGCCGAAGACCTCGAGGCTCGCATCGAGGAGCTCGAGGCGGCGATCGACGAGGATCCCACCAACGCCGAGCTCCACAAGGAGCTCGGGAACACCTTCCACAAGAGCAAGGCCTTCCATCTGGCCTTGGCCGAGTACCGGACCGCTTGCCGGCTCGACGCCGGCTACTACCCGGCCGTCTACAACATGGGCAACACCCATTTCGAGATGGGCGAGCAGCTGGCCGCGGTCATCTGCTGGCAGCGCGCCCTGCTGCTCAAGCCCGACCTCGAGCAGGCGGTCTACAACATCGGGTTCGCCTACTACACGATGGCGACCGCCGAGAAGGACCGGGAGCGCAAGCGCCGCTTCCTCGACGACGCGGTCGCCTTCTTCGTCCGGGCCCTCGAGATGGCCCCGAACCACGCCGACACCCATCTCCACCTAGGGCTCGCCTACTACGAGCTCGAGCGTTTCGACGATGCCGTCCGCCACTACCGGGAGGCGCTGGCAGTGGCTCCCGACGACGCCGCGGTCCACTACAACCTCGGCAACGTCTACTACGAGAAGGGCGAGCGGGACACCTCGTACTTCCCGAAGGCCCTCGAGGAGTACCGGCAGGCGGCCAAGCACGACGCCAAGGACCTGAAGAGCCGGAACAACATCGCCGACTGCTACCTCAGGATGGGCGACCTGAAGAAGGCCCGCAAGCAGATCCAGAAGGTGCTCGACGACTTCCCCGAGTACCTGCCGGCGCACTGCACCCTGGGCGAGATCTTCGCCAAGGAGGGCAATCCCCAGGCCGCCATCGGCGAGTTCGAGATGGTGCTGGCCCTCGACCCCGACGAGCACGGCATCCTCCACAAGTTCGCCGGCAACGCCCTGCTCGAGGAGTACATGGTCCTGGTCCAGGACCGGCCCGACGACCCCGAGCTCAGGCTGCGGCTGGGTCGGGCTTTCAAGGTCCTGGGGATGGCCTACAACGACTCCGAGTACCTCCACCGCGCGGTCGACGAGTTCACCAAGGCCGGGTCCATCGGCTCCGGCACCTTCCGCGAGCTGACCGAGGTCTTCCTCAAGCTGCGGCGCTGGGAAGAGGCCTTGGCCGCGGTGGACGCCTGCCTGGAGCGGGATCCCGAGGACGTGGTGGCCCTCACCCTGAAGGCCGAGGTATTCGCCCGCACCGGGGACCGCGAGCGGGTCGTCGAGATCCTCCAGATGATCCGGCGGCGGCGCTTCAGCTAGGCGGTCCGTTTGACCGACGCCAAGGCCGCCCGGGGTCCGGGCTTCGACGCCCTGCTGTTCCGGGCGGTCGCGGCACGGCTGGCCTCCGAGCTGCCCGGATCCCGGATCCAGAAGGTCTTCGAGCCGACGCCCGGCTTCCTGGTCCTCCACCACCATCCGTGTCCGTCCGGGCACCCGCTCCTGGTCAGGGCCCGGGGCAGCGGCTTCGTGGTGCCGGGCGAGCCCGGCCTCGAGAACCCTGCCGAGCCTTCGGCCTTCTGCATGCAAGTCCGCAAGCACCTCGAAGGTGCGGTCGTGACCGGGATCGAGGCTCCCGATCTGGACCGGGCGCTGGTCCTGCGTGCCCGGGGCCACGAGGGAGTCCCCACCGGACTGGTGGTGGAGCTGCTGGGCACCAGGACGAACCTGATGGTGCTGGGGCCGGACGACCGGATCCTGGGAGCCCGCAAGAGCTATCCGACCGATCGCGAGCGGTTCCCGGAGCGCCGCTGGCGCCCCCCGCCCCGCCGGGGGCCCACGGCCGCGGAGCGGGTCGGGGAGGGAATCCCGGCCCTGGCAGGGCACCTCGCGGGACTCGCCTCGGCGAGGGAATTGGGAGAGTTCGCCTCCGGCCTGTCGGCGGCCCACTGCGAGCTGGTCATGGCGGCCCGGGAGGCCGGCCCGGAAGCGGCGGCCCGGCTGCTGGCCGGCCTGCTCGACCCCGAGGCCTGGCGCCGGGGTCCCTTCCTGCGGACCGCCTGGCGAGGGAAGAGCGTGGTCCTGGTAGGGGCGCCCGAGGACGCCCTCCCGGAGGGTGCCGGGACCGAGACCCATCCGGACCTCTGGAGCCTGCTGGCGGCCACCTTCCTGAGGGCTGCCGAGAGCGAGCGCCAGGACCACTCGCGCCGGGAGGCCGAAGTCGCCATCCGGGACGGACGGAACCGGATCGAGGACCGCCTGGCCAGGAACACCGAGGCCTTGGCCGCCTGCGGCCGGATCGACGAACTCCGGGCCAAGGGAGAGCTCCTGAAGCGGAACCTCGGCACCATCCCCAAGGGGGCGAGCCAGGCGACCCTGACCGACTGGTCCAGCGGCGAGGCCCGGGAAGTCGTGATCCCGCTGGATCCGCGCCGGACCGCGGCCCAGAACATGGACCGTTTCTTCGACAAGGCCCGGCGCCTGCGCCAGAAGGAGCCGATGCTGCTCCGCAAGCGGCGCCACCTGGAGGAGGACCGGGAGGAACTGTCCCGCCTGGAGGCTCGCCTGGCGGAGGGCGAGGACCCGATCCGGTTGAAGGAGGAGCTCCGGGCTCTCTCCCTGGTCGAGCCGGGACCCGACGAGGACCGCCAGGAATCCGCTCCCAAGGGACGCAGATCCAAGGAAGGCGGCCTCCGGACCTTCGTCTCCTCCGACGGGCTCCGGATCCTGGTCGGCCGCAACAACAGGGAGAACGACCGGCTGGTCCGCCAGGTGGCCCGCAAGCAGGACGCCTGGCTCCACGCCGAGGGGGTGGCCGGTGCCCACGTGGTGGTGAAGCTGGCCGGCCGCATGGAACGGCCCCCCGAGCGCACCGTGGTGGAGGCCGCCCAGCTGGCGGCCCACTTCTCCCACCTGCGCTACGAGACCAAGGCCCGGGTCATGCTCTGCCGGGTGGGCGACCTCCGGAAGCCCGCCAACGCCCCTCCCGGGACCGTGACCATCGACCGGCACGAGACCGTGGTGGTCCGTCCCGACCCGGGGGTCGTGCGTCGCCTGGCGCCGCCCGCGGGATAGCTCAGGGCCTACCCGCGCCCGCCCGGGTCCCGTTGCCCAACACAGGCTCTCCGGTCACCGACCCGGTTCCTGTCGGATCGCCCCCGGCGATGGATTCCACGCCCGCCACCATGCAATAGTGGATCTCGCTCCGGGTCGGAGAGCCTCGGGGTCACCGAAAGAGGCACGTGGGACTCGAACGCAATTTCAACGTCATCACCGTCATGATGGTGGGACTGTTCCTGGTCCTCGGCCTGGTGCCCGCCATCGCCCCCAACCCGCAGCAGCTCGGTCGGGCCGTGATGGTGGCCGGGATCCTGGGAGCGGTGGTCACGGGCGCGGTGGCGGCCCTGTTCCGGCGCCGGGTGGTCCAGCCCCTGGACGCCATGATCGCCTACCTCACGGCATTCGCCCAGAAGCGGGTCCCCCCGGCGGCGCCTCCCGAGGTGGCCGGCGAGTTCGTGGGCTTCACCCAGCATCTCTCGTCGTTCATGGACGACTTCTCCGAGTTCCGCAAGAAGCTGGACGACACCCACAAGCTGATCATGTACAGCTCCAAGGAGACGACCCAGAGCTACGAAGCCCTGGTGGCCAGCTCCAAGGAGCAGAGCTCCCGGGCCGCCTCGGTCAGCCAGAACCTCGAGCACATCTCCAAGAGCGTCCAGAAGCTGAATGCCAACGTCCAGGAGCTGGTGAGCACCGCCGAGGAGAGCTCGGCAGCCATGGAACAGATGGCCGCCAGCATCCACCAGGTCGCCCGCAACGCCATGAACGTGGCCACCCTGTCCGAGGACACGGTGACCAAGGCCCTCGAGTCGGGCAAGGTGGTGCAGGACACCATCGACGGCATCAACAAGATCTCCCAGATCATCAACAAGCTCACCGAGGTCATCAACAACCTGGGCACCAAGTCCGGGACCATCGGCGTCATCATCAAGACCATCAACAACATCTCCAAGTCCACCAACCTGCTGGCCCTGAACGCGGCCATCGAGGCGGCCCGGGCCGGGGAGCACGGCAAGGGCTTCGCGGTGGTCGCCGACGAGGTCCGGAAGCTGGCCGACGACAGCGCCAAGGCCACCACCGAGATCGCCCGGCTGATCCTCGACATCCAGGACGAGGTGACCAAGGCCATCGAGACCTCCGAGGAGGGCTCGGCCCAGATCGAACTCGAGATCTCCAAGGCCACCATGGCGCAGGAGGCGGTCGAGAACATCATCCGCAACATCGCCTCGGTCACGAACTCGATGAAGGAGATCAACATCGCGACCCAGGAGCAGAAGGCCGGGTCCGACCAGATCGTGAAGGGCGTCGAGTACGTCACCGAGCTGACCCAGCAGATCTCCGAGGCCATCCAGGAGCAGACCGTCAACTCCAACCAGGCCACCGACGACGTGGTGAAGATCGCCCAGGACATCGCCCAGAGCCTGACCAGCCTCGAGTCCCTCTCGATCCTCACCAACTCGATCACCGAGCAGAGCCACGTGATCCTCCGGGCCTCCCGGCGGTTCTTCCGGGAGGAGGACCGCGAGACGATGGCCTGACCGGCCCCTCGCACCATCCTTCATGGGCACTGCCCCCTTCCGCGAACACAAGACCCCGTTCCTCACCGTCGACGTCCTGCTGGAGCGCGGCGGGAAGATCCTGCTCATCCGGCGCAAGAACCCGCCCCACGGTTGGGCCTTGCCGGGAGGCTTCGTCGACTACGGCGAGAGCGTCGAGACCGCGGCGGTGCGGGAAGCCAAGGAAGAGCTGAACGTGGACATCGAACTGGTCCGCCAGTTCCACGTCTACTCGCAGCCCGGCCGCGACCCCCGCCAGCACACCGCCAGCGTGGTCTTCGTGGGGCGACTGCCGGCCGGTGCCGAGCCCCGGGCCGGGGACGACGCGGGGGCCTGCGGGTTCTTCGCCCGGGAGGCGCTGCCCGAGATGGCCTTCGACCACCGGGCCATCCTCGAGGACTGGTTCTCGAAGAAGTACTGAGGGTCCCGGCCTATCCGTCGGCCTCGTCGGACGGCCCGTCGTCGGCCAGTCCGAACTCCTTGATCCTCCGCAGGATGGTCGAGCGCGAGATCCCGAGTTCCCGGGCCGCCCGGGATCGGTTGCCGCGGCAACGCCGCAGGGCCTCGACCAGCAGCGCCTTCTCCTGCTCGGGATCGCCTCCCCAGGCCCCCGTCTCGACCGCCAGGCCACCGGGGCCCGGGAGCGGAGCGCCCCCGGTCGCCGGTCCCGGGGGTCCCCAGCCGGGAGTCGAGAGGCCGGGCGGAGCGTAGGGGGCGGGGCCGGCCGCCGCGACCGGAGGGAGGCCGAGCTGGTCGGGCTCGAGCACCCGATCCGGATGGAAGGCCGAGAGGCGCTCCAGCACGTTCCGGAGCATGCGGACGTTACCGGGCCAGGGATAGGTCTCGAGGGCCTTCATGGCGGCCGGCGAGAAGCGGCAGCGGAGTCCCTGGGACGCCACGAAGTGCTCGACCAGGCGGGGCACATCCTCGGGCCGGTCCCGCAGCGACGGGACCCGCAGCGGCACCACCGCCAGCCGGTGCAACAGGTCCTCCCGGAACTCGCCCCGGCGCGCCATGGCCCAGAGGTCCCGGTGGGTGGCGGCGACCACCCGCACATCGACCCGGCTGACGGCGTCCGATCCCAAGGGACGGAGCTCCCGGGTCTCGAGGACCCGGAGCAGCCGAGGCTGCATGTCGAGCGGGAGCTCGCCGACCTCGTCGAGGAAGAGGGTCCCCTTGTGGGCCTGGCGGAAGGCTCCGGTCCGCTCCTTCTCCGCTCCCGTGAAGGCGCCTCGCTCATGGCCGAAGAGGTCGCTCCTCACCATCTGGGGGTCGGTGGCGGCGGCGTCGAAGACGACCAGGGGCCCCTGACGCCCGGATCGCTCGTGGAGGGTGCGGGCGACCATCTCCTTGCCGGTGCCGCTCTCCCCGGTGACGAGCACCGTGGCCGGCAGCTCGGCCACCGCCGCGATCATCCCGTAGAGCTCCCGCATGGCGCGGCTCGAACCGACCAGCGCCCCGAACCGGTCCTCGTCGCTGACCAGGGCATGACGGGTCTCGGTGCGCGGTTCGATCACCACCACGCTGCTCCCCAGCGACACCTTGGTGCCCGGCGGGACCACCGCCTCGGTGATGCGGACCCCGTGGACCTTGGTGCCGTTGGTCGATCCCAGGTCCTTCAAGGTCGTACCGCCAGGACCGGGACGGAGTTCGCAGTGGTAGCGCGAGACGGTGGCGTCGTGGAGCACCAGGTCGTTGTCGTCGGCGGTCCCCAGCCGCACCACCGGGAGCGAGAAGGTCGCCTGCAGGTCGCGATCCGGACCGTCGACGACCCGGACCCGCACTGCATCGAGCCGGATGGAGCGGGTCTCCGAGGAGGCATCGCCGAGGCGTACGGTAGTCTTGGGGTCCAAGGCGCCCCCAGTGTAGGGCACAGGACTCGCCTGCGTGGGACGCGGGCTCCCCTGGAGCGAAGGAGGATCGGTGGAGGCCGGCAGCCTGGAGCGCCGCTTCCGGATCCAGGACGAGCTCGGGCGCGGCGGGACGGCCCTGGTGTTTCGGGCCCGCGACCTCGAGACCGGGATCGACGTGGCCGTGAAGGTCCCCCGCGGGGAACTGGACCGGGAGGCCGTGGCCCGCACCGACCGGGAAGCGCGGCTGGCCGCCGGCCTGCGCCACCCCGGCCTGGTCGCTCTGGTCGGCCTCTTCCGGGACCGGGGGGGCCGGCCGGCCCTGGTCTACGAGCTGGTGGAAGGCTCCGATCTCCGGACCCGCATGGGCCAGGGACCGATCGACCCCCTGGTCGCCCTGGGGTGGTTGGAGCAGCTGGGCGGGGCCCTCGACGCCCTCCACGGGCGAGGCCTGGTCCACCGGGACGTGAAGCCCGAGAACGTCCTCCTCGACCGCACCGGCCAGGTCCGCCTGGCGGACTTCGGACTCCTGCGCGGAGCCGAGGGAATGACCGTGACCGCCAACGGGATCGCCCTGGGGACCCTCGACTACATGGCGCCCGAGGTGATCCTGGGACACCGTCCCGGGGCCGCAGCCGACCGCTACGCCCTGGGGTGCCTCGCCTTCGAGCTGCTGACCGGGCGTACCCCGTTTCGCGGTTCGGCGGCCTCGATCCGGAGCGACCACCTGAACCGGAGTCCACCCTCGACCGGACTCGCCGACCGGGACCGGGTGCGACGGGTGGACCAGGTCCTGGCGCGCTCCCTGTCCAAGGAGCCCGAGGACCGGCACGAGTCTGCCGCGGGCTTCGTCCGGGCGCTGCGCTCGGCCTGGGATCCGGTACCGCGCCCGGGCCGGAACGAGGGCACGCGACCGGTCCCGGAGGGGACCCAGATCCTGACCCTGATGTCCTCCCAGAAGCCGGGCGAGACCTCGATGGTGGCCTCCCCCATCCGGGGCCGGACCTCGGGCTTCCGACGGACCCACCTGCACCGGCTCGACCCGCGGGGCCGCCGGCCCCCGATCCGGATCGGGTTCGCCCTGGTGTTGGCCGCCCTGGTGGCGGGCATGGTGCTCGAGGATCGCCAGGCCGATCCGTCGCGGGCGGGGAGCATCACCGAACCGGCCGGGACCGAGCCCACCCGGCCCACGGAAGCGGCCCCGGCGCCGAGCCGAGAGCCTCGGATCGTGGTCGAACCCGGGGCTGCGGCCCCCATCGTCCTGGGACTGGCCGAGTCCTCCCCACCCTTCCCCCTTTCCGGTTCGCTGGTTCGCGCCGTGGACGCGGACCTGACGGCGGTCCGGGATGCCTTCGACCCGGATCCGGTCCGCTGGGGCGAGCAGGTCGCCGACCTTCCCCATGTACGCACCGTCCTGTCCTGGCTGCGGGCCGGTGGTCGACCGGAGAGCGTGGATCGGGCGGTGCGCGCCGAGGTCCTGACCAGCGACGAGGCCTTCCTCCGATCCGGCATCTCCCCCCCGCTCTCCCCGTTCTTCGAGGCGAGTCCCGCCGACCTGCCGCGTCCGATGCCCGAGTTCATGCTGGAGATCGCCCGCCAGCTGGGGGTCGCCGACCGATTGCCCCGGGAAATCCGGGGATGGACCCGCACCTGCCTGGAGGCCCTGTCGCACGGCGGCAACCTGGCCCGGAGCCTGGAGGCCGAGGTCCGTTCCCGTCCCCATGGTCCCTACCCGGACGGGATCACCTCGCCCAACGTCCAGGTCCTCTTCCCGCTGACCGGGCTCCGCCTGCGGGACTTCCTGGGGGTGGCCTTCGTCTCCCGTGGCGATCGTCCCGCCCTTCGCCGTTGGCTCGAGGAGGCCGTCCGTCTGGTCCGGACCGGCCTCTACGCCGCGGCCCGTTCCCTCGCCGAGGAGGGCGAGACCGCCGAGGTCGTGGCCCTGCTGGCCCTGGGACCAGGATCCCCGGTGGCAGACCTCTTCCACGGGATCCTGGTCGGGACTCCACCCTCCCTGGTGTTCGGACCGCTGCCCTCGAGTCCCGCCGCCCGCTTCCTGGAAGCCCGCCTGCTCATCAGCCAGCGGCGCTCCGGGACCGCGGTCCCGGGTCTGGGGATCGATCGGGCCCGGACCGAGCTCTGGCTCTGGCCCCAGGCCCAGGCCGGGGTGGCCGAGGGATCGCTGGCCCGGCTCCGGCGGGGCCTCGCCCTCCACGGGGAGATCTCGGCGGCCCGTCTGCTCGGGGACTGCGAGCGGCTGACCCGACTGCAGAAGGCCTTCGTAGCCCTGGGGGAGGCGGTGCCCGACCTGCCGCGACGGCTGGCGGCCAGGGAACTGGCCCGGGCCATCCTGGGTCATCCCGGATGCCTGCGGCCTCCCCCGGAGGTGCTCTCGACCCTGATCCCGCTGGTCGACCCGGCCCCGGAAGTGGAACGCAGCGAGTTCACCCTCTCGACCCCCGAGAGCGAGGAACTGGGCCCTCGACTCATCGCCCTGGGCGGCCGCTGAGAGTCAGGTTGTCTCCCCGGCTGGCCTGGAACGTCCGCCTGACGCAGTCCTGACGCAGTCGTGACGCACTCGCGGTGCATCCGTGGTGCGTCCGGATCCTGGCCCCGGACCCGGCCCGCCCCCTCGCATGCGCTCCGCATGCGGGTTCGCGGGCGACGGCCTGTGGCTGGCACGGCCCGTGCTTTCCCAGGGACCGGAGACGATCCCCGGACCGAGCGGAACCCACAGGCGAGTCGCCAGGGTGGCCCGGGGCAAACACAGCAGGGCGAAGGAACGAACCGATGGAAGCAGCGGAGACCCGACGGCGCCGAGGAGCCTGGAAGCGGCTGCTCCTCGCGGTGATGATGGTCTCGACCACGATGAACACCGGCTGCTTCGGCGGGGCACTGCTCGCCGGGCTCGGCCGGGTGCTCGGCGGCGTGGTCCGGGTGCTGGGCGCCGGCCTCGGTGCGGTGGCCCGGGGAGGAGCGGCCCTGATCGGCGGCGCCGCCCGAGGCGTGGGAGCCCTGGCCGGGGCGGCGGCCCAGGGCTTCAACGGTGCGGGTCGCTTCCCGATGGTAGCTCCCAACGGCTACGGATCCCAGCCGATGATGCAGCCGGTGGGCCAGTACCCGCCGACCTACGTCCGGCCGATCACGATGCAGCCCTACATCCCCGACAATGCCGACCCGGCCACCGGGCAGAGCGAGGGAATGCCCTCGGGAGACCAAACCAGGTAGCGACCTACGACGACCAGCGAGGAGGAGCGGTGCCGAGAGGCGGGAGCACACCGCCCGGGTACCGGGAGAAAGATCGACGACGAGGAGGAACGGAAGAGAGACCCACGACCCGAAACCAACGTCCCGGGGCGGCTAGCCCGGGACGGATCCCATCCAACCGAGAACCATCCCGCGGCCGTCCGCGGGCGCTCTGGACCCGTGGCGAACCGAGCCCGGGGACCTTCCGATCCAGGGCGCCCGCGGGCGGTTGCTTTTGGTTTGGCGGAGGCGGGCCTAGCTGGTCTTCTCGGGGAGGAGGCCCTGGACCTCCTGCTGGAGGAGCAGGAGTTCGTCCTCGACGTCCTTGTCGAACTCGATCTCCTGGAGCTGGGCCTCGACATCCTTGCCGGCATCGGCCGAGAGTTCGAGCTTGACCTCGGACTCGAGGGCCATGTCGTCGATGTCCTGCTCGATCTTGTTGAAGGCCGCGAAGGCCTCGTTGTTGGGGGCCGCGGCCGTGGTGGAGGCGATCTTCGACTGGGTCTCCGCCATCTGCTTCTTGGCGAGCAGCACCTGCTTCTTGCGGCGGGCGTCCTGGATCTTCTTGTCCATCAGGTCGATGTTGGCCTTCAGCTTCTCGACCTGGGCCTTCTGCTGGATCACGGCCTTGTCGTACTGCTCGGCGACCTTCTCCTCGTCCTTCTTGCGGGAGAGCGCCTCGCGGGCCAGGTAGTCGTTGGAGGGGTCGTCGTCGGAGAGGATCGCCTTGGCCTTCTTGAGATAGCCCTCGGCCGAGTCCCGGTGCTTGGCCGCATCCCTCTCGAGCTTCTTCAGGTGGACGATGGCCTCGGCCAGGAAGCCCTTGGTGCGGGCGTGCTCGTCGGCCATGTCCTTGACGATCTGCTCGAGGGCGAGCTCCTTGTCCTCGACCGCGTCCAGGGCCGCGTTCACGTTGGTGCTGAAGATCCGCTTGATCCTTGCCCAGAAGCTCATGTCCCGTCCTCCTCCTAGGTTCCCTCGAGTTCGTCGAGGGTTTCCTTCAAGGTCCTGACCTCTCCGGAAAGGTCCTCGAGCTGCGCCACTACCCGGTCACCGGGAAGGGCCCCCTGGCCGCCCCCCATCGTAGCCAGATCCCCCCGGATCGACTCCAGGGTGGCGACGATCCGGTCGACCCGGGACGCCACCCCGGCCGCGTCCTTCCCCTGCTTGGCGGCCGAGGCCCCCTGGGCGGCCAGGTCCAGGGCCTCGCCCAAGGCCTCCCGACAGGGAGCCTCCAGGGCCCGGATGCGGTGGTCGAGGACCGTCCCGGCGCCCGCCGAGAGCCGCTTCACGACCTCGCTCCCGGCTCTCTCCAGGCGCTCGACCCGCTCCGCCCACCCGGGAGGGAGCTTGCCCAGCTTCTTCATGACCTCGAGCCGGGCCAGGGCCTCCCCGGCACTCTCCTCCATCCCAGCGCCCTCCAGCACCTGGCGCTGGAACCCCGGATCGGCGAGTAGGGGCTGGGAGGTCTTCACCACCGCCAAGATGGTGAGGACGAAAGCCGCCAGGCCCGCCCAGGTTCCCAGGTAGATCGCCGCGCCCAGCATCACCGCCAGGCCCACGCAGAACGCCGTGAGAGGACCCGCCGAGAAGAAGGCGGCCACCTGCAGCTTGTACTTCTGGACCGGCGTCAAGAGCCCGCCTCCCCCATGCGATCGAGCAGGTCGTCGAGTTCCTCGACCTCGAGGAAATCGAGCGGGCAGACCTGGGGGGTCGAGGTGACGAAATGCTTGCCGCGGATCACCAGGAAGCGCTCGCCCCCCTTCTCCGCCAGGAAGAAGCTGTCCCCGAGGCCCTCGGCCCGGGCGTCGACCCGCACCGTGCCATCGATCACCAGCTTGACCTTCTGCTCCTTCTGGTAGAGGTCGCGGGCGGTGCGGGAGCTCTCCCGGGCCACCGCCGCGGCATCGGTCGAGGGCAGGAGGTCGGCGATCTTCACCATGCGGTCCTCGCCGAAGAGCTCGCGCCGGCGGGGCGGCGGCTTCTCGAAGTAGCCGGAGTAGCGCTCCTCGGCCTTGCGGTCCCGGGCATAGAGGGCGCGGGCGACCTCGGCCTGGAGCAGGGCCTCGGTGGTGGGGGGCGGCCGCACCGAGAACAGGCCCGGGAAGGGATCCGAGGCCGGACGGGCGTGGATCTTCAGCCGGTCGTGGCGCGGCCCGGTCTCGTCGACCATCGGGTAGAGGAGCGACCGGGCGGACTTCTTCGAGAGGATCCCCGGCACCTGGCTGAGCGACAGGCCCTCGTCGTGGTCCATCCGGTAGGCCTCCTGGTAGGGCAGGAGGAAGAGCGCCACCAGTTCGGCGCCCTTGTCGGTCTCCTCGTCCACCACCCGGATCCGGCCCAGCATGGCGACCCCGGGAGCGATCCCGGAGAGCTCGGCCAGACGGCCCAGGAGATCCCGGCCCGCCTCTTCGAAGGAGGCCAGATCGGTGGCCATCAGCAGCTCCTGCTCGAGGAGCTGGCGGTCCTGTTCGCCCTTCTTGTTCTCGACGAAGTCGTAGGCCTTGCAGGGGCTCGAGGCCCCGGTGTCGGTACGGCGCCCCAGGGCCTCCACGATCAGGCCGTCGAGGAAGTCGGCGAAGCCCTCGTCGCTCTGCGGGAAGCCCTCGGACCGGTCGAGGATCTCCGGCTCCAGACCCTTCTCCGGCTCGTCGGGATCCTTGTACCCGAGCTTCGCCACCACGAGGTACACCGGGCTCCAGTCGACATCGGCCATCGCGCTATGCCTCCGGGCGCCCCTCGCGGGTCGCCGCCAGTACGAGCCCCGGTCCCTCGGACGCGGTGCCGGTCCAACCCAGCGCCAGCACCTCGAGATCGAGCCCCAGGGCCCGGGCCGCTCCGGCCAGGACCAGGACCGCACCGGCCCCGCATGCCGCGGGGTCGTCCCGAAGCTCCCCGGCGAGCCGTTCCGGATCCCCCGCCTCCAGGGCTTCGAGGATCCGCATGCCGGCCCCCGGGGCGCTGGCCGGGCCATGATAATGGTCGAGGTCGGTGGTAGCCAGGAGCACGCGTCCCGGCCCCTCCAGGAGCCATGTCCCGAGCCGCATGCCGAGCTCCAGGAGCGGATCCGCCTCCATGGTCGTCGCCACCAGCATGGGAAGGAGGCGAGCCGCGGGCCCCACCATGCGAAGCCAGGGGGCCAGGACCTCGAGGCAGTGCTCCCGGGCGTGGGCCCCGGGATCGAGGGTGAAGCCTGCGAGGGCTTCGGGACTCCCGGCGCCGGCGACCGGCGACCCGGCCCAGGATCCGATCTCCATCTCCCCGAGCGGCGTCGCCCATCGGGAGACGGCCTCCCCGAGGACGAACCCGGGTCCCGGGGGCGGGTCGTGGACCGGCCCCACCAGGGCGGCGGCCTCGAACCCTGCCGGCAGCCGGGCGAGCCCCGCGGCCAGTAGCGGGGCGGCGGCCTCGAATCCGGCATGGGGAAGGAGGAGCAGGCGGCTCGGCGGCAGGGCGAGCCCCCGATAGGCCTCGAGATGGGCCTGGATCCGGGATGCGAGCTCTTCGGGATCCGCCGGGTACAGCCTCCCGGCGAAACGGGACGGACGGATCAACGGGCCCGACGGAGCCAGGCCAGGGCGCCCCGGACCAGGTCCTGGGTGCGGGCCGCCTCGCCGAGTTCGGAGGCTGCATGGGCCATGGCGGCCTCGACCTCGTCCTCATCCATGCCCATGGCGGCCAGCGCCACCCGGGCCTCGTCGGTGGCTTGCCCCGACGCCGGAACCGGGACCACCGGACCCGGCCTTCCGCCCTTGCCGGGAGCGATCCCCAGCTGGGCCACCTTGTCCTTGGCCTCCAGGATCAGGCGGGCCGCGGTCCGCTTGCCGATGCCCGAGACCTTGGTGAAGAGCTTCTCGTCCCCGAGCAGCAGGCCCTGGACGATCTCACCGGGCTCGTAGAGGGAGAGGATGGCCAAGGCGGTCCGGGGGCCGATCCCGTTCACCCCGTCGAGCAGGCGGTAGAGAGCCACCTCGTCCCGGGTGAGGAAGCCGAAGAGCATCCAGGCATCCTCCCGGACCACCAGCTGGGTCCGGAACCGGACCGGGGTCCCCGGCTCGCCGATCGAGTCGAGGGTCCGCTGGGGGATGAAAATCCGGTAACCAATTCCGCCGGTATCGACGATGACATGGTCGGACCCCTTTTCCAGGAGCGTTCCATGGACGATGGCGATCATGGCCCGATCACGGTAGCACTGGTGGGGGCCTGACTTCGATCCGGAATCCGGAATCCGGAAGGACGACGACGCACTTGAAGCCGCAGCACATCCTTCTCGCTTGCCTGGTCGCGTTCGGGTCCGGAGCCGCGCATGCCGAGCGGGTGCTCTGGACCGAGACCGCGACCGTGCGGACCAAGACCATCTTCGCCGACGACGGCACCCTCCTCTACCAGCAGAACTGGGACAAGGAGAGCCGGAAGCCGGGGGGCATGCCCTTCGACCGGAGGGCCGAGCACCAGGCCTGGGCCAAGGCGGCCGCCCGGTCGCCGGCCCACTACGGGACGCCCCCCGGGCCTGCCCATCCCCTTCCCCGGCATGGCGCGCCGGCAGGCAGCCCCCGGGCTCCCGGAGTGGGCATGCCGCATCCGGGCGCGGTGGAGTACTACGGGACCCCCGGCTCGGCCCAGGAGGCCTGGGCCCGCCAGGACGCATGGTTGGCCGGACCGTTCGCGGCCGGCGACGGCCGCGAGCTCTACGGGGCCGCTCCGGTGGCGACCGCTCCCGTCGCACCCCCAGGACCGGCGGCGGCCCCGGTCGATCCGCGGGCCGCGGTCCGTGCCCCGCTCCCGCCGGCCGGTGCCCTCCGGCGCCCGGAGGGGTTCGAGGCTCCCGATCCGGAGTGGACCCGCCTCTACCGCAGCGCCCAGGCCCCGCTCCCCGAGCGGGACGCGGAGGGCCTTCCCCCGCCCCCGGTGGCCCCGGGGGGAGAGTTCGAGGCGACCGACCAGGATCCGGGACTCATGCCCCGCGCTCCCCATCCCGACCATCCCGGCGAGACCGACATGCGCTTCTACAACCGGGTCGGAGGCAAGGTCCTCATGCGGCCCGACAACCTGGTCCGGGTCAAGGTCCTGGATGCCCTCACCTCGGCCCGCAACAAGCGGGGCGACACCTTCCGCTTCGTGATCCTCGAGCCCATCATGTACGGCCTCAGGACCCTGGTCCCGGCCGGCTCCAAGGGGATGGGACGGGTGGGTCGGGCCCGGTCCAGGGGACAGTTCGGCCGGGCCGGCACCCTGACCCTCGAGTTCGGCTCGGTCGACCTGCCCGGAGCCACCCCGGCCCGGATCTACCTGGCCGAGTCGGTGATCGCCCCGGATCCCAAGCAGACCGAGGCAGTGGCGTTGGGTGCCGCAGGTCTCCTCGCCTTCGGCCCCCTGGGGCTGGCCGGCGGCCTGGCCGTCAAGGGGGCGGACGTGATCGTCGAAGCCGGCTCGGTCTTCCACGTCGAGGTGGCGGTCGACGTACCCTATATGCATACTGCTAGTGGGTACTAGGACCAGGAGCCCTTCGCCGCCCCCCAGGCCCGCGAGTCCTGGTACCCTGGAAGCGATCCGCTCACCATGGGTTTCGTAGGTCGCGTCAAGGATTCCGTCCTCGCCCTGTTCGGGTACCCCACCAAGCCGCGCCCCGAACAGGTGATGGACAGCATGATCGCGACCATGTCGGTGAACCTTCGCAAGTCGAAGGGCCAGGTGGCGATCGTGCTGGCCAGCCAGAAGCGGCTGCAGGACCAGCTCCACCAGAACATGAACATGGTCACCCAGTACCAGGTGAAAGCCCTGGCTGCGGTGGGCCGGGGCGAGGACGAGCTGGCCCGCGACCTCCTCAAGAAGAAGAAGCGCTACGAGGAGACGGTCGAGCAGCTGAAGACCGAGCTGGGGCGCCACAAGGGCATCAGCGACGGGCTCATGGAGATGGTCCGCAAGCTCGAGTTGAAGCTCGAGGAGACCAAGCGCCAGAAGCTCCTGTTGCTCACCCAGAAGCAGTGCTTCGAGACCAGCCGCTCCATCGAGGAGGGCATGGAGGGACTCGAGGGGGGGCTCGGCTTCCAGGAGGTCCTGGAGGACCTCGAGGACGACGTCAACTCGCTGAAGTACGCCTCCACGATCGGGGTCCAGGTCGAGGCCGAACAGCTCGAGGACGACACCGGCGAAGCCCTGGCCCTGCCCGGGGAGACCTCGGGAGCCCGCCGCAACGCCATCGAGGACGAGCTCGAGGCCATGCGGGAGCGGATCGCCACCCAGGGTCTTCCCGAGCTCCCCCCGGAGACGGGAGCCGGGGGCGACCGCATCCTCCACGTGGTGGACGAGGAGGAGGAAGAAGAGGTCGGGATCCAGATCCTGGACACCCAGGGCGTCGATGCCCCGGCCTCGAGCGGTAGGGAGAGCGCCGGCCGCCGGCCGGCGTCGAGCCCGTCCCGCAAGCCCCGGTCCCCCGAGGAGACGCCCCAGACCGACGAGGAGCCCGAGGCGGAAGCCGCGGCACCCCACGACGGCCCCGAGGACGGCGGCCCGGAGACCGAACCCGAGTCCGAGGAGACGACCGCCGAGGAAGAGCCCCCCCCGGTGCCCAGGCCCCCCAAGAAGGCGGCCGCCGCCCCTCCCCGACGTCCCGTGCCGAAGCCCGAACCGGCAGCCGAATCCGACGAGGACGACGACGCCGGGATCGTGTTCCTCTCGTAGGCATCGCCCCTGCCTGGCGCAGGACTCGGACCTGGGTCAGGACTCAGAGCTCGATGAGCTTCAGGGCGAACCGGCCCGCGCAGCGCCCGCAGGTATGGGTCACCCCCACCATCTCCAGGAAGGGCACCTGGTTGGGGTGATCGCAACGGGGACAGAACACGATGTTGTGGTCGTCGGGGAGACCGGGAGCCTTGGCCTTTCCCTTGACATAGGCCGCCTCGGCCTCGGCCCGGCTCTCGGCCAGGTTGCCATAGTCCAGGGCCTCCAGGGCGGTGAAGGCGGCCCGCTCTACCGGCTCGGGGGTCCCGTCGACCTGGAGGCGGGTGACGCCGTCGTCGGCCACCAGCTCGGTGTCCTTGGGCCAGGCGAAGCGGTAACCGGGAAGACCCGCCTTGTCCTGGAGCACGAACCAACGCTTGAAGCAGGTCTCGTGCAGGACCGCCACCAGGTCCCGTCCCCGCAGGGCCAGGACCATGTCCCGGGGATCCTCGAGGGGCTTGCCGCAGTGGAGGCAGGCGTTACCCAGGTAGTCGGTGGAACGCAGCACCAAGGGCCGGATCCGCTGGGCGGCGCGTCCGAACACCTCTTCCGGGAACGGGAACAGCCGGAGCGGCTTGTCCCGCCCCCTCACCACCAGGAAGACCACGTCGTCGGGAGCCAGGAAGCAGCCCTGGCGTTCCGCCAGGGCCGAGAACAGGATGCCCGTGTCCCGGCTCGCCATGCCGCCCCCGAAGGTAGCACCCCGGCGATCCTCGCGACTCCGGGACACGGACCCCGCGAGTCGCCTCCCGTCACGTCGGGTGCGGGAAAGTAAGAGAGCCCCCGGTCGCGGTAGCGACCGGGGGCTCGAAAGG
>CAYOHP010000091.1:0-27655 GCA_964403795.1 uncultured bacterium
GGTCTGGTCCACCGCGACGTGAAGCCGGGGAACGTGGTCTTGCGCGAGGACCGCGACCCGGTGCTCTGCGACTTCGGGATCGCCCGCCCGGTCGAGGGCTCCACCGCCCTCACCCTCCGCGGCCTGGTCCTCGGGACCCCTCCGTACCTGGCCCCCGAGGTGATCCTGGGTGCACCTCCCGACGCGGCCGCCGACCAGTTCGCCCTGGGGGTCACCCTCCATGAGCTCCGGACCGGCCGGGGCGTCTACCCGGGCGCCGGGGTCGAGGCCATCGTGGCTGCGGCCCAGGCCCCGGGACCCCTCCTGGTCGCCGATCCCGGCGACCCCCTGGGCGCAGTGCTCGCCCGCTCCGTGGCCCGCGCTCCCGCCGACCGCTTCCCCGATCTCGACCGGTTCGCGGCGGCCCTCGACACGCTGGAGGAAGGCCGCGAGTCCGGCGCTACCCTGGTCGTCCCGTCTCCGGGCCGGGCAGCCCCATCCCCGGCCGGGGACCCGCCCCGGAGACGAGCGTTGTCCCTCGTCCTCCCCGCGCTCGCGGTCGCTGCCGGTCTCCTCCTGTGCGGGATCCCGGCAACCCGTGTGTCCGATCCGCCTACGCAGGTCCGCCCCCTCCCGGCGCCGGCCGGCGAGACGGGTCCCGGCGTCGCCGCTCCCGCGGCTCGACCCGCACTCGACGACCTCCTGGTCGACATCGGCAAGCCGGCAGGCCTCGAGCCATGGCTCTGGCTCGAGCCCATCCTGGAACGCGACCGGGGCCGGATGGCCGAGGCCCTCCCCGAGCTGCTCGCCCGGGCCGCCCCCAGCCCGCTCGGCGATGCCCTGTCGCTGCGTCATGCGGAAATTCGCGGCCGTTGGACCTCCGCCGTCCTCGCCCTGGTGGAGAAGGGTCTCGACGCAGATCCGATCGCCACCTGGCAGGAGGGACTGCGGGCGGTCACCGCGCTGTCCACCGTGTTCTCGCTGGGCACGGGGGACGGCTACGGGGCCCGCTTCGTGACGCGATCCGGCATGCTCGCGCTGCGCGATCGGATCGAGCACGGCAGCGAGGCCTGGCGCCGGGCCTCGATGGTCCTCTTCTGGGACCTCCTGGCCCGTCGCCTCGAACTCCGACCCGATCTGAATCTCCAGGCGCTGGAACTCGCCGACCGGGCCTTCGCGGAACTCGACGACCCCACTCGCCTGCCTCCCGTCCTGGCGATGCTCGCGACCGTGGCCGTCACCCGGGCCGCCCGTTACCTCGACGGTGCCGAACGCTGTTCGCTGCTGTCCGACGATCTAGGGCCGGGCCTTCTCGCCACCGTGGCCAGAGCCCCCGACGCGCAGGACTACTGGTCCGGGCTGCTCAAGGAGGAGCTCGTGAAGCTGCGCGACTTCTACGGCATCGAGACCCCGGCGCTGCGTCTCCCGCTCGCCAACGACCGGCTGCCGCTGCGCCCCGGGGAGCCAGGAGGCGGATCGATCGGCCCCACGGTCCCCGAACCTCGGGCGCGGCGGACGATCGCGGTGGCCTGGAGGGACGGTGACGATCCGGTCCGCCCCCTCGTGCGGCAGGGTCGCGAGGCCCTGCGCCATGGCCTCGAACTGGAGTTTCCTCCCGGGTACCCCGCGGTCCTGGTGCGGGCCCTCCCCGGAGAGGATCTGGCCGACAGGGTACAGCGCTTCCCCGCCCTTGCTTGGGAGGTCTCGCGCCGGCTGCGCGAGCTGGGTGAGGACCAACGCGAGTTCCAGGTGCTCCGCCACGCGGTCAAGGTCGCCCAGATCCACGCCCACACCGTTACCTTCCCGCGGCGGTGGTTCGGCGGCGTCCGCGCCCGGCTCCGCCTCCGTCTGCTCGAGGTCTCCCGCACCCACGACCCGGAGTCGGCCTGGCGCTCGGCGCTCGCCTGGACCGATGCGTGGCGCACCCTTCCCTCGCCCTGGACGGAATCGGAGACCTCCGCCCACCGCGACCTGGAACGCCTCCTCGCGGGATGGGGACCGCATCCCGTCTCCCGCGAGTGACCTCCTGCGGGGAGTCCGGTGGCGGCTCCCGACATCGGTGTCCAGACTCCGGTGGCCGAGGTCGCCGGGTCGGACCTAGCCTTGCCTCCGTGAGCACCATCCGACGACCCTCCCGTTCCGAGATGCAGCGGGCCCGCCTGGCCCGGGATGCCGACTACGACGGCATCTTCTGGGTCGGCGTGAGGACCACCGGGATCTACTGCCGGCCCTCGTGTCCGGCCCGGCCGCCGCGCGAGGAGAACGTCGTCTACCTGTTCCGCCCCGAGGCGGCCGTGGCCCAGGGCCTCAGGGCCTGCCTGCGCTGCCGACCCGCGGAGATCGAGGGCGCCGAACCGGATTGGGTCGGGAAGCTCCTCGCATGGAGCGCGTCCCGTCCGGGGCCGCGGCCCCGCGACGCCGATCTGGTGGCGGCCGGCTTCGACCCGGTGCGGGTCCGCCGCTGGTTCCGCCGCCGCCACGGCACCACCTTCCATGCCTACCATCGGAGCCGCCGCCTCGGCGACGCGCTCCTCGAACTCAGGGGAGGATCCACCGTGCTCGATGTCGCCATGGCCCAGGGGTACTCGTCCGGGAGCGGATTCCAGGATGCCTTCGGCAAGGTCTTCGGGACCACGCCGGGTCGCGCCGACACGGTCTGCCGCTGGGTCAGGTCCCGGGTGGAGAGCCCCCTGGGCCCGCTGGAACTGGCGGCTTCCGACGCCGGCCTCTGCCTCCTCGAATTCTCCGATCGCCGTGCCCTGCCCGGCGAGCTCGCCCGACTCGAGGCCCGCTTCGGATCGCCGCCCGTGGCAGGCGAACACCCGGTGCTCGCGGCGGCCGCCACCCAGCTCTCCGAGTACTTCGCGGGAGCGCGACGCGACTTCGACCTTCCCCTGGACCTCGCCGGGACGGCATTCCAGCGGAAGGTCTGGGACGAACTGCTCCGCATCCCCTACGGCACCACCCTCTCGTACGGGGAGCTGGCGACCCGGGTGGGATCGCCCGGGGGAGCCCGCGCCGTCGGCAGCGCCAACGGGGCGAACTGCGTGGCCATCGTGGTGCCCTGCCACCGGGTGGTCCAGGCCGACGGTACGTTGCGCGGCTACGGAGGAGGACTCTGGCGCAAGCAGCTCCTCCTGGAGCTCGAACAGTCCGGCCGGTGACCCTGGGCGGCCAGCGGAGCAAGGGGGCGTCCTCACCGATCCCCGGGTCGCGCCGCCCCGATCCCGTACTTGCCCGGGGCGATCACTCCCTGCGGATCCACGGCGGCCTGGAGGCGTTCGACGAAGTCGCGGAGCTCCGGCGCCTCGGCGAAGACGTCGTCGGCGAAGGCCACCGAGGCCCGGTAGCGCTGGTAGCCGCGGGCCAGTGTCTCGCGGGAGAGCCGGCGGTAGAAGGCCCGCGCCCTCTCGGCGTCGACCGGGTCCGCCTTGTCGAACGCCAGGCAGAGCAGCACCACCACCGAGCGCGGGTTGGCCATGAGCAGGCCCGCGTAGAAGTCGAAGCCGGCCTCGTGGTGCAGGGTCTCGAGCCAGCGCAGCAGCTCCTTGAGCTCCGCACCGGCCAGCGGTGCGACCGGGGCGAGGTACATGAGCCCGCAGCCGTCCCGGGCCGGATCGACGTCGCAGGAGGGCTTCTCCGGATGGGAACGGAAGTAGGCGTGGCGGACGAAGTACTCGGTGGGCCGGCCCTCGAGCAGCGAGTGGAGGTGCGGGAGCGCCTCGAGGACTTCGGGGGAGCGGCGCAGTACCCGTCGCAGCAGGAAATCCGAGACCGCGCCCAGGATCGGCTTGTCGGCCATCCACCCGAGGACCTTCCGGATCCCGGGAACGATCCTGGCAGTCCGGGAATCGAGGAAGACCAGCCGTCCCAGGCGTCCGAGCGATCTCCGCAGCTGACGCTTGCGGTCCGCCACCTCGCCCGGGGAACCGTATACCCCTCCCACGAAGGCCCAGGGCTGCATGCAGTACGCTTCCCGGGCCCGCTCCCGACCTCCGCGACCGAGGAACGTCTCTCCCGGCTCGCGGACCCGGTCCCACTGGGTGACGACGGTGAGGCCGGTGTAGTCGTTGAACATGTGGAGACGGGTCTGGATCACACCCCGCAGCGCCAGCTCCCGGACCGCATCGATCATGGCCGGGAAGTCCTCGGCCCGGTCCAACCCGAAGGTGTAGGAGCAGTACGACTCCGGCTTGGGCATGAGCCAGACGCCTGCCTTGGTCACGATCCCGAAGTTCCCCTGGGAGAACAGACCCTCCAGGTAGGGCCCTACGCCCCACTTGTAGAGGCTCCAGGTCCGGCTGGACGAGAACGGACCTCCCCCGGTCCGAACCAGCCCTGCCGTGGGCGTCACGACCTCCAGGCCGCACAGGTTCCCGAAGTGGTCCCCGTAGGGCGTCTGGCCCACCCCCCTTTCCAGGGCGTTGCCGAGCACCGAGCCTTCGGGGGTGGAGTCGGTGCAGTCGGGCCAGAGCTGGGGGGCCTCCCGGTCGAGGTGCTCGGCGAGCTTCCGATACGTCACGCCCGGCTCCACCACCGCGTAGGCGAGCTCGGTGTCCAGCTCCAGGATCCGGTCCATCCGCTCCAGGAGGACCGTGACGGTACCGGGTCTGGCCGGCGTGCGGGTGCCGTATCCCCAGTTGTTGCCCTTGCTGCAGGGCCAGAGAGGGACCCGGTGCCGGTTGGCGATCCGCACCAGCTCCCGTACCTCGTCGACGGACCCGGGCCGGACCAGGGCCGCGGGAGGGATGGGATCCACGATGGTGGCCCGGGCCTGGGCCACCAGTTCCTCCCCCTCGGCGACCACATGCTGGCTGCCCACCACCGAACGCATGGCGTCGAGAGCCGCTTCGATCCCGGTGGACATGGCCGCACCTGCCGATCCGCGGTCGTCGGCCCGGACGCGACCGCCAACCGGTAGCGGGAGCCGCCACCCCGGGGCAGGAAACCTAGGCGAGGGAGTGCTCCTCCGGCCAGGGTCCCGGGATCCTCGGTGAGTTCCCGTACGCGACGACGGTCGGAGCCCGGGGCGGGCCGACCTGACGGAGCGGGTCCAGGAGTGCGTGGCGCGCCTGCGGGGACGCCCGGCCTCGGATCCTCATGCCTGCAGGTCGACCCTGCGCGGGTCAGTACGAGTACATGTCGTCGGAGACCACGTGCGGGCTCCGGGCCTTGACCCGGACCAGATCGCGGCGGATCCGTGCGGAGCCCATGTTCCACGCCTTGCCGAGGAACTCGACGGAGTTGTCCGGTACGGCTCCGGGAGTCCCGTACTTGGCGAGCACGTCCTCGAGGGCCCGGGAATAATCGGGATCGAGATCGGGCTCGTCGTCCCAGGACTCGGCGGGGATCTCGACAGGCTTGGCGGCAGCCGCGGGAGCCGCGGCCGGGCGGGCGGGAGCGGCACTCCGGGAGATCCCGGGCGCCTGGGCGGCGAGGTCCTTCACGATCTCGGCGCTGGACTTGCCGAAGGTCTTCGCCAGCCAGGCCACCGAGGAGGCCGGGACCTGTGCGACGGAGCCGTACTTGCCGAGGGTCCGCTTCAGGTTGTCGGGATAGGCGGTTCCCGGCGCTTCGGCGGCCGAGGCTCCCGGGGCGAGGGTGGAGAGGAGACAGGCAGCGAGCAGGGCACGGATCATGGAAGCGGGTCCTTTCGACGTTCCGGGGCTAGGTCCGATGGATGACCGCCCCAGCTAGCGGCCCCAAGGGGCGCCAGGGGCAATGAAGCATGAGCCGGGGCCGGAGGAGAAGGCGGTCGGTGCCGAATCCATGCCTTCGCCGTAAGGGCGCGGCGACCTGGCCAGGGCCGAGGCGGTGGTCGGCTACCAGGTCCTCCTGGTCGGCCGCTCCCTGTCCGTGGTGCCCCGGGGTCGCCGGACCCGAGGCCCGGCTCCCGGACGTCAGGACCGTGTGCCACCCTTGAGTGGGGGACCCGTGTTCCCGGTCGAGCCCCGTTTCCCGGACCCCGATCCCCCCTGGCGGGACCGGTTCCTGTTTGCGGTGGGGGGCGCTGGGGTGGTGCTCGCCGGGGTGCTGCTGGCGGGGGCCGAGGGGCTGGGCCTGGTGGCCGCCGTCCGACTGCTCCCGCCCCACCACCGGGAGGTGGAGAGCCCGGTCCTGGCCCTCCTCGGCCTGACAGGGGCGGTGCTGCACCTGGTGGTCCTGCCACTGGTCCTGCCGGCCGTGACGTATCCGCTGCGGCGGCTCATGGATGGCGCCCGGGTGGGCCTGCGGCGCTACCGGGCCCGGTGCGAGCTGGCGCGGCACCGGGCCCGCCTCCCGGCCTACTTCGTCGACGGTGCCGTGCCCCGGCTGGCGTGCCGGCTGACCACAGTGGAGCGGCGCCCGCTCCCCGAGCTGGCAGATCCCCTACTTTCTCTCCTGGCCGCGGTCTCGGTCCTGGAGGCGACCCTGGCCCTGGCCACCCGCGGGGGAAGCGATTCCCTCGATGCCTTCCGCGGGCCGGGGATCCTGGTCCTGGGAGGCCTCGCGGTGGTGGCCCTCACCGGCTTCCGCCTCGACCGGGAGCGCCGTCGCATGGCCGGCCTGGGCGTGGCAGCGACCCTGGTCCTGATCGGTGTGGCGTGTCCCGCCACCCTGTCCTGGGGGCCGGGAGCCCTGCCGGTCGTGCTGGTGGCGGTGGGGCTAGCGGCGGGGTGGGCCGGTTCCGACCCCGACCGGGACCCGGGCGCCATCCGTTCCTACCTGTTCCTCACCACCAAGGGCGTCACGGTGGTCGAGTTCAAGGGCGATCGGATGCGGGAGGGCGAGCTACCCCCCTTCCGGCCCGAACGGCTGACCCTGGAGCCGGGTCCCGGGGGGAGCCGCTGGGAGCTCTGGACGTCGGGGCTCGAGCCGCTCGTGGTGGATCCCGAGGACGGGGACCCCTCGGAGCTGGCGCGCCACCTGGCGCTGGTCGGCTCGCCGGTGCGGGTTACCGGCCAAGGAGGGATGGTCGAGCTGCGCGGCTTCTTCGGGACCCATGGCCTGGCCGCCGGGGCCCTCGGGATCGGACTCTCCGCCTACCTCCTGCTCCTGGCCGCGCCCCAGCTCGCGGAGCTCCTGGCGAGGGCCGCGCAGAGCCCGTGAGTCTCTCCGCAACGGCGACGGAGGCGGAGCCGCGGCAAGGGTTCGAAGGGCGGACCACAGCTCGGGGGACGAGCCACGGACTCAGTTGCCGAGCAGCCCGTTCGAGCCGGTGGCGGGACGGGCGCCGCCTCCCCGCGACGGGACCGCCGACTCCGCCGGTCGCCGGAGCACCGCGTCGGCCCGGTGGTGGGCCCTCCGCTGGAACTCCATGGAGGTCGCCAGCTCGATGTTGGCGGTGTCGAGCTGCTCCGCCAGGTAGCGGTCCACGGCCTGGCCCCATGCCTCCGGGGTGGCCCCCGGGGGGCGGAGAGCACGGAGGACCGTCGGGAGGTGCCCGGATTCCGGACCGTGGAGGTCCCGCCGGGTCGCCCGGGTCTCAGCTGTCCGTCGGCTCGTCGATCCCGTGGTAGGCGCGGACCCCGAGCAGGTCGCCGCCGGGACTCCGGTCGATGGCCAGGAGACCGTGTTGGAGCGGAATGGGACGCCGACCCCAGACCCGGGTGGCGAACTCGAGGAGGACCAGGGCGCCGTCGTCGGTGCTCCGGCAGGGCTCCAGCCGGAGGCCGCCGGCGCGATGGCAGAGGATTTCCAGAGGGACCGGGAGGACCAGGCCGGGATCCGGGTCGAGGGCGGGAAGTGGACGGGTGGCGCGGGCCCGGACCCGCCGGGTGTCGTAGTAGAGGCGGAGCTGGCACAGGCGGCCGGCCTCGTCGACCTCCGCCACCGAAGCGATCTCCAACGGTTCCAGGTCGACGTCCGGCAGGCGCAGCCGGACCTCGCGACCTACCCGTCCGGTAGCCAGCACCATCCTCCCGCCTTCCACGGATACCCGGTGGCTGGCCAACCACCTGTGGCACTCGTCCAGGAAACCCCGGATCTCGGGGTGCCCCCGGAGCCTCCCGTCGATGGGATCCCAGACCTCGGCCTCCTGGTGGAAGCGCTCCAGCACCTCGTCGACGGCCCCGACCCGCAGGCGGGACAGGATCTGGGGAGTCGGGCTCCGGGAGGTGAGGGGCGTGTCCATGGGGAGGAGCCCAGCATGCCACGCCTGCGGCCGAAGTCGCCCGCCGGGAGGCGGCAATCCGTCCGGCCCAACCAGCTTCCCCATCACCCCGGACCCACGAGGAAGCCCTGCATCCCAGGTGGAGCCCGAGCTCCGGTGGCAGGGGGCGGTCCCCAGCCCGGCCTGGCCGGTCCACGGGAAGCCCACCGGCACCCGGGTCAGCGACGGGAACGGGCGCTCGGGGTCGCCCCCCAGGCGTCCCTTCAGCGCGCCGCCAGGTCCTCGAGGGAGACCGGGAGGTCGGGCAGACGGCGGGCCCGGCTGCCGACGAGCCAACCGCCCTCGGTGGCCAGGCAGGTCCGTAGCCACCCGATCTCGTCCGGGAGGAAGGGCTCCGGGTCGTTCCGCAGCACCAGCGCCTGGGCCGCCTCGTAGCGGATCTCGGCACCCCGCTTGGAGTCCACGTCCCGCTCCCGGGACCGCACCCGGAGCACCAGGCGGCGCAGTTCGTCGAGACGGGAGAGCTCGACCATGCGGCGGGCCGCCAGGAGCAGCGAGGCCGAACCCAGGTAGCGGCGGAGCGGCGTGTCCCAGGGTCCCGCGCTGGCGGCCAGGGCATCGGCCAGGTTGCCGGTGGCGAAGGCCTCCCGGTCGCTCCGCTCGTGGAGGATGCTCCTGGTGTAGTCGCCGAGCAGGCAGCGGAAGTGCGACTCGGCCGGTCCCGTGGAGAGCCCCGGGAGCAGCGCCTGGAGGATCGTCTCGTCCACCGCCCCGAAGCTGGCCAGCTCGAAGACCTGGCTGGCCACGACGATGGCCGCCCCCACCAGCTCGCGGGTGGCCGGCTCCTGGCGGATCGAGCGCGCCATGGCGTAGGCGGCGGCGAGGCCGGGGACCCGCATCTCGGACAGCCACCGCATGCAGCGCAGGCGCGCCTGGGGATTGGCGACCCCGACCGCCACCAGGGCGCGCACCTCGGTCCGGCCCCAGACATGGGCAACCAGGAAGTTGGCCTCGAGACCCGAGAGGTAGCCCACCAGCTTGGGATCGTCGATGGCCTGGTCGTGGAGCCGGGCCACCTCCTCCAGGGCCCGATCGAGCTCCTGCCAGGCCTTCCCCAACCAGCCTGCTGCGGGCGGGGTCGCGACGCCCTCGACCTTGAGCCCCGCGAACAGGGATCGCACCCGTTCCGGCACCGGCTCGGGCTCGGCCAGGGGCAGGACCAGGAAGGCTGCGAAGGGCCTGGGAAGCTCCTGGCTGGCGAAGCGCTCGTCGATCTCGAGCAGGGCGCTCCTCACCGGGGGCGGGAGATCCTCGGGGCGCCCTCCTTCGGCCATCCATCGCGAGAACCGGCCCAGCTCGAGCAGGTGGCGGCGTCGCGCCGGAGCCCTCGCCGGGTCCGGATCGAGCAGCTGCCAGCTCCCGTCCGGTGGCGGCCTGCCGTCGGGGACCAGCTCGCCGCCCGGCCCCACCCAGCGCCCGGCGGCCTCGGCCAGCTCGCTCCGCACCCGCTCCAGGTAGGCGAGGTCGATGGATCCGGTCCTCCCGTCCCGGGCGGTGTCCAGGGGCTCGGCGCCGGCCGGGATCGTCCCAGCCCCGCCGCCGGGCCGAGCGGGCCCAGCTCCGGGCAGGTAGCGGGTCGCCAGGCCGACGGCCAGGAGGCTGCCCAGGCGTACCAGTCGGAACCCGGGGTGGCCTCCCGACCGGCCAGCAGCTCCGGGGCCATGTAGGGCAGGGTGCCCACCATCACTCCGGTGGAGGTCAACCGGGTCGACGCGGGATCATGGACCAGGCCGAAGTCGATCAGGACCACCCGGCCGTCGCGGGTGAGGACGATGTTCTCGGGCTTCACGTCCCGATGGAGCAGGTCGGCCCGGTGGACCGCCTCGAGCCCTTCGGCGACCGCCAGCATGGCCGACCGGAGAGTCGCCCCCGGCCCCAGGCACGAGAGCGGCTCTCCTTCGAGGAGCTCGCTGATCAGGAAGGGACCGGTCTCGCTGCGCCCCGAGTCGAAGACCGCCAGCACGTTGGGATGGGAGAGCCCGGCCAGCGCCCGTGCCTCCCGCTCGAAGCGCCGGGAAGCGGTGGAATCGGGCTGCTGCTGCCGGAGCAGCTTGATGGCCACCGGCCGGTCCAGCTCGAGGTCGGTGGCGGCCACCACGGTACCGAAGCCGCCGGATCCCAGCAGCCGGTCGACCCGGTAGCGCCTCCGGAGGGGCTCCGGGAGTTCGACGGGGGACTCCGACATGCAGACGAGTGTAGCCGGGGGACCCGAGGGGCCCGGGCCGCCTCGGCTACCATGGCACGGCCATGGCCGGCGGCGACGATCTCGTCTTTCCCGAGAAGGACCAGCCGCTGCGTCGCGACGTCGGCGCCCTGGGTGCCCTGCTCGGGGAGGTCCTCCGGGAGCAGGGTCCCGAGGGGCTCTTCGACCGGGTCGAAGCGGCGCGGCGGGCGGCCCGGCGAAGGCGCGCCGGGGACCCCGGGGCCGAGGCGGAGTTGGCGGATCTCCTGGCCGGTCTCGACGCCGGTGCGGCCCAGGACGTGGTGCGCGCTTTCGCAGCCTGGTTCGGGCTGGTGAACCTGGCGGAACGGGTCCATCGGGTCCGCCGCCGGATCGAGTACCAGCGCGATCCGTCGAGCCCCCAAGCCGGCAGTCCGGAGGCCTCGCTCCGCCGGCTGGCCGAGGCCGGGGTGGATTCCCGGGTCGCCTGCGACACGCTCGCCACCATGCGCCTGGAGCCGGTCTTCACCGCGCATCCCACCGAAGCCATCCGCCGGACCCTGCTCGTCAAGGAGCAACGCATCGCCCGCGCCCTGATCGACCGGATCGAACGGATCCCCTCGCCCCACGACGAGGAAGCCACCTGGTCGCGGATCCGGGAGGAGGTCACGGCCTGGTGGCAGACCGAGGAGCACCTCTCGGTCCGCCCCTCGGTCGCCGACGAGGTCGAGCATGCCTTGTTCTTCGTCTCCGACGTGCTCTACCGGATCGCTCCCGCCTTCCACGAACTGGTGCACGGGGCGCTGCGGAAGGTCTACGGCCCGGGTACCGCGACCGTCGCCCCGCGGCTGGCCTTCGGGTCCTGGATCGGCGGCGACATGGACGGGAACCCCAACGTGGGGGCCGACACCATCCGGGCCACCCTGGAGCGCCACATGCAGCTCGCCCTGCAGCGCTACCTCGGCGAGGTACGGGACCTCTTCGGCCGGCTCACCCAGTCCGCCACCCGGGTACCGGTGGATCCCGGACTCGAAGCCCGGCTGGCCGCGTGCAGGGAGCGTTTCCCAGGCATCCTGGACGGGATCCCGGAGCGCTACCTGGGAATGCCGTATCGCGTCATGCTCTGGCTGGTGGGCGAACGCCTGGAGGCGACCCGCGCGGGAGGGAAGGCCGGCTATCCGGGACCCGGGGAGCTCGTCGACGATCTCCGCGTCATGGAGGCGAGCCTCGAGCACAACCGGGGGAGCCATGCCGGCCTCTACCGGTTGCGGCGGCTCCGCCTCCGGGTGGAGACCTTCGGGTTCCATCTGGCGGCGCTGGACACCCGGCAGGACGCGCGGGTGTACCGCAGGGTCGCAGGAACCCTGCTGGGAGCACCGGAGTTCCCGGAGCTCCCCGCCGCGGAGCGGGGTCGCCGCCTGGCCACCGCGATCGCTTCCGGGGCGGCACTGGCTGCCTTCCCCCCCGACCCGGAAGTGGAGAGGACCCTGGAGGTCTTCCGGGCATTGCACGAGTGCCGGCGGCGTTTCGGTCCCGAGTGCCTCGGCCCCACCATCGTGAGCATGGCCTCGGGTCCCGACGACGCCCTCGCGGTGCTGTGGCTGGCCCGGGTAGCGGGACTGGTGGAGGCCGACGGCCGGGTGCCGCTGGACGTCGCTCCCCTGTTCGAGACGGTCGAGGACCTCGAACAGGGGCCCGCCACCATGGCGGCCCTCTACCGGGACCCGCACTACCGGGACCACCTCGCGGGCCGGGGCGACCGCCAGGTGGTGATGCTGGGATACTCCGACAGCAGCAAGCAGGCCGGGATCGTGGCCAGCCGCCTGGCGCTCGAGGAGGCACAGGTGCGGCTGGTCGGGACATCGGACGCGGCCGGGGTCACCACCATCCTCTTCCACGGGCGGGGCGGCAGCGCCAGTCGGGGCGGGAGCAAGACCCGGGATGCGATCCTGGCCGCACCTCCGGGCACCGTGCGCGGCCAGGTGCGGGTCACCGAACAAGGCGAGGTCCTCCATGCCAAGTACGGGCTCAGGGCCCTGGCACTCCGGACCCTGGAGCTCATGACCGGCGCGGTCCTGGAGCGGGGACTGCTCCCGGGAGGCGCGACGACCCCGGATCCATCCCATGGCGAGCGGGAGGAACTCGCCCGGGTGCTCACCGCCGCCAGCCGGGACGGCTACCGGTCGCTGGTCCGCGACCATCCGGATCTGCCGGCCTATTTCCGGGCCGCCACCCCGATCGACGTGATCGAACGGCTGAGGATCGCGTCCCGACCGTCCAAGCGCCAGGAGTCGGGAGGGCTGGAAGGACTCCGGGCCATCCCCTGGGTCTTCGCATGGACCCAGAGCCGCCACATGCTGACGGGGTGGTACGGCCTCGGCACCGGACTCGAGGCCGCCGTCGCCCGGTTCGGACTCGAGACGGTCCGCCGCCAGGCACGCGCCTGGCCGGTCCTCTCCACCCTGCTCTCGGACGCCGCCATGGTCCTCGCCAAGGCCGACATGGCCATCGCCCGACGTTACGCGGAGCTCGCGGGCGAGGCCGGGGAGCGCGTCTACCCGATCCTGCTCGAGGAGTTCCGTCGCACCGTGACGCGGGTCTCGGAGGTACGGGAGACCCGGGAACTGCTCGACGACGAGCCGGTGCTGCAGCGCTCCATCCGGCTGCGCAACCCCTACGTCGATCCCATGAGCTTCCTGCAGATCGACCTGCTCCGGCGCTGGCGCGAGGGTGGCCGTCAGGACCCGGACCTCGAGGGGGCCCTCGCCTCCACCGTGCAGGGGATCGCCCGGGGTCTCCAGAACACCGGCTGAGGTTGACGGCCGACCTGCCGGAGCGTTAGACACCGGCCGTGCCCTGGCGGTGGGAAACCACGGGCCGATGTTTCGTCGGCCGGTCCCGAGGTCCGCCTCGAGACTCGTCCGTCGTTGCAGACATGGCCTTCGGCCCTGTCGCAACAAAGCAGGGCACCCGGGCGCGGGCGACCGCGCCCGGTCTCTTCGCCCTGGGGCGGCGGGGGAGGGCCGGCCGTGTTCCTGCTCGAGATCCTGGGAATGCTCTGCGGCCTGGCCTTCGGGCTCGTCTTCGCCGCGCTCGTCCTGGGGGTTCCGCTGCTGATCGGCTACGCCCGCTACCGGAGCCTCACCAACGGCCACCCCGGCCACTGGCTCCGGGCCCTGCTCGGGCGCGGCATGGGAGTCCCCGAACTGGCGCGACGCATGGGCATCGGCGAATCCGAACTCCTCGCCTTCCGTCCGCAGTACCGCGAGGTGCGGATCCCCAAGCGCAGCGGCGGGCTCCGCACCCTGCACGTCCCCGACGACGCCACCAAGGCCTTGCAGCGCCGGATCCTCCGCCGGGTGCTGGGCCGCCTCCGGGTCCACCCTTCGGCCACCGCCTACGAGCGCGGTCGCTCCGTCGTCGACAACGCCCGGCCCCACTCGGGTCGCGCCGTGGTGATCCGGATGGATGTGCGCGACTTCTTCCCGTCGACCTCCTCGGCCCGCATCGAGGCCTGGTTCCGACGCATCGGCTGGGACCGCGCCGCGGCCGCCAGGCTCACCGAACTCACCACCTGGCAGGGCGGGCTCCCCCAGGGCGCGCCCACCAGCCCCCGCCTCGCCAACCTGGTGAACGCCCGCCTCGACCTCTGGATGGAGCGCCTCGCCGCCTCCCGCAAGGGCGCGTACACCCGCTACGCCGACGACCTCACCTTCTCCTTCCCCGAGGACTACCCGAAGAAGATGCGGGGCATCGTGCAGAAGGCCTCTCGGATCCTGCGCCGCTTCGGCTACCGGGCCCACCGTCGCCGCAAGCTGAGCATCCGCCGCGGCCACCAGCGGCAGATGGTGACCGGACTGATCGTGAACGGGGAGAGCCCCCGGCTCCCCCGCGAGACCCGGCGCTGGCTCCGGGCCGTGGAGCACCGCTTGGCCACCGGCGGTCCAGCCTCCCTCGATCCCGCGCAGCTCGCCGGCTGGCGGTCCTACCGGCAGATGGTGGAAGGTTCGAAGGCGCGCCCCGGGGCCACCCCGCCAGGTACCTGATCCGGGGAGCGGCTCCTGCGACCCGGCTACTCGACGGCCAGCGTCTGGCGCGGGTTGCCGGTCATCCTGCCGGCGCGGACCGCCAGGCCCGCGCACCCCAACAGGAGCAGGAGGCCCCCGCCCATGATCCCGAGCCAGGAGTTCCGGTTGTAGGCGGTGCCGGCGCCCGGACCCGAGAGGGTGAGTGCCGGTCGCTCCTCGATGTGGCCGTCGGTGACCTCGAAGCTGTTCGAACCGGTGAGGTGGGGGTACTGGTAGACCAGCCGGGCGATCAGGGAGACGGTCTTGCCGGCCAGGGCCGCCTCGCCGGGGATGGTGATCCCGGCATAGATCGTCGAGGTCTGTCGCTTCTCGGAGCTCTTCACGCTGATCGTCTGGCCCCAGTCGTTGTCCTTGGTGGCGACCTCGCAGAGGAGCACGCCGTCCTCGCCGAGCCCTTCCTCGCCGACGATGGCCGCCGCTCCCTTGCCGCGCCAGTAGCCCTTCAGGCTCTCGATCCGCTGGTCGAAGTAGTAGGTCGCGGTGTCGCCGGGTCCGACCACGGCCGGGTACCAGCGTTCGTTGGCGACCTCGCCCCGAACCGTGCGGAGTGCCTCGGGGGTGGCACAGAGCACTACGGCCGCTGCCAGCAGACCCAAGCCCCAGGCCGGAGCCCCGTCGGTCTCCCGGGCCGGATGTCGCAGCTTGGGATTGGCGGCGTCGCCCTCGGCGTGGACGGTCACGGTCCCGGCCGACTGTTCCGAGGCACCCTTGGCCTTGCTCGACGCCAGGTCCTCGTTGGGATTGGTGGTGGCGGTGAGGTAGGCCCAGAGGGCGATGGCCCCGTAGGCACCGAGGCCGATCTTGGCGCCGGTGGCCAGGTGGAACCCATGGGTCCCCATCCCGATGGCCAGGACCAGCAGGACGACGCCCGCGGCGATCGCCTGGAAGATGTGGGAGGAGTTACGGGTCGAACCGAGCATCTCCGGCTGGACCATGCCGCAGCCGGGACATGGGTGGGTGTCGACCGCCGCCTCCAGGGTGGTCTGGGCGTTCTGCGACAACGCCTCCCGGGCCTGCTCCTGGGTACCACCCTGCCCGGTGATCGACCGGGTGAGCCGGTACCCGAAGGCCGCCCCGCACAGCACGCACTGGTGGACCTTGTGGACCGTGAACTCCGCCGAAGCCGTGTATCCCGCCATGCCGCCGATGGTAGTCGGGGCGACGAATTTGACCAAGCGGAAGGATCCCCGGGAGCGGGACGAGACTCCCGGGATCTCCTCCTCAGGGAAGCGGAGCGTGGAGCGTCTCGAACCGCTGCACCTGGGCCGGGGCGAAATCGGCTGCGATCTCCTTGCGCCCGATCCCGAGCACGCCGTGCTTCACGATGCAGGCGGAGCGGATGGCCCCGTCCTCGCCGAGGGTGAACTTCCAGGTGGCGCCGCCGTTGGAGGGGTTGCCCCGGAGGTCGATCACCAATTCGCCGGCAGCTGCCGACACCACGTTCTCCTTGGCGAAGACCGCGCCCCGGAGTTCGAAGGGGCGCCCACCGACCTTGGCCGGCGGGTCCACGACCAAGGTCATGAGGTAGGCCAGGGCGGCGCCTTCCTGCGACTTCTCGACCCGCAGGCTGGCGGGCCGGTCGACGCAGTCGAGCTTGGCCTTGCCGAAGAGGGATCCGCCCGAGCCGGCGATCCGGTCCAGGGGAGGCAGGGCCTCGGTGAGCGGGGTGAAGGGCGGCTTCGGCGGATTGGGTGGGCAGTCGCAGGCGAGCGCCGCGGCCGCGCCGCCGAAGACGGTGGAAAGCAGGATGGCCGCGACGGCCATGGAGCGTCGGTTCGACATGTCGGCTCCCTCCCCGGAAGCAGGCCCGCCTCGCGACGAGCCGGCGAGGATAGTCGGGGCACGGTCGGGTGGCAAGGGGGGGGGCGTCGGGTCTAGGCTTCCCCCGCCATGGCGGAGCTGAACCGACCGCATGCTGCCCCCCTGGCCGAGCCCATCCGTGCCTTGCGCGAGCGGCTCGGCCTCACCCAGCGCGACTTCGCCTCCCGTCTCTCGGTCCCCCAGTCGACCGTGTACCGCTGGGAAGTGGGCCGTTCCAGCCCGCGAGGCGAGAGCCTGGCCCGTCTCCAGGACCTGGCCCATGCCCATGGACTCTCGCTGGACCTTCCCGCCGCCGCGCCGGCTCCCGGGGAGGGCATCCGTTCCCCGATCCTGGAAGCCACCCTGGCCCTGCTGCGCCAGGAGTTCGCGTTCTGCGTGGCGCTGGAAGAGGGAAAGGACGATCCCCAGCTCGGGGTCCTCGCATGGCAGGTCCTGGGGGATGCCCTCTCGGCCCACCGGCGACGGGTCAGCGACTTCCTGGTGGAGGCCGAGAAGCTGCCTCCCGAGCGCTTCCCCTTCTGGAAGGCCATGGACCTCATGAAGGTGCTCGCCTGGCGGGGACCGGTCTCTCCCATGGCGATGATGGCCCGCGGATACGTGACGCCGGGGCAGCTCGCCCCGGAGCCTCGGCGGGACTAGACTGGAATCCGAACGAAGGAGGATCGGTATGCGCACGCTCGTCGCCGCCCTGCTGCTCGCCTCCCTGGTGCCCGCCCGTATCGAGGCCGCCGGGTCTTCGCCCCGGCCTCCCGGGGAAGTCGCCGCCGACCGCTACAACGAGGGTCTGAAGCAGAGCGACAAGGGCGACCAGGCCGCTGCCGACGGCAACGCCGACGCCGCCAAGAAGGCCTGGCGGCAGGCCGCCGACAAGCTCTCGCAGGCGGTCGCCAAGGATCCCGCCCTGCATCCCGCCTGGAGCCAGCTCGGGTATGTCCGTCGCCGGCTCGGTGACCTGGCGGGCTCGCTCGCCGCCTACGACAAGGCCCTCGAACTCTCGCCCGGCTACGGCCCGGCCACCGAGTACCGGGCCCAGACCTGGCTCGCCATGGGCAAGCTGGAGGACGCCAAGGCGGCCTACCTGGAGCTCTACGAGAGCGACAAGGAGCTGGCCGGCAAGCTCGAGGGAGCCATGGCCCGCTTCGTGGTCGAGCGCAACAAGGACCCCGCCGGCCTCGAGCCCGCGGCAGTCACCGAGTTCACCACCTGGCTGGCCAGGCGCCGCCGCATCGCCCGCCAGGACGGCGGCGGCTACTCGAGGCCTATCGCCAAGGACTACTGAGCCCCGAGAGCAGGACCATCAGGCCGAGGGCAACGAACGCGCGCTCGGCTCAGCCGCTCGCGGCCAGCAGGTTCCGGTACTCGTCCCCGTCTTCGTCGGAGAAGGCGCAGAGCACGATCCGCTCCGGGAGCCGGTGCTCCGCCTGCCAGGCCCGCACCGTCGTCACTGCGAGGGCGGCCGCCTGGTCCTTGGGGTAGCCGTAGGCCCCGGTCGAGATCGCCGGGAAGGCGAGCGAGACGAGGCCGAGCTCCTCGGCGACCTCCAGCGACCGGCGGTAGCACGAGGTCAACAGCTCGGCCTCGTTCCCGGTCCCTTGGTAGACCGGTCCCACCGTGTGGATCACCCGGTCGGCCGCCAACCGGTAACCCTGGGTGGCCTTGGCCTCGCCCGTGGCGCACCCTCCGAGCCCGGCGCACTCTTCCCTGAGATCGGGTCCCGCGGCCCGGTGGATGGCCCCGTCGACCCCGCCGCCGCCCAGGAGCCGCGAGTTGGCGGCGTTCACGATCCCGGCCACGGCCAGCGTCGTGATGTCTCCCACCATGACCTCGAGTCGAGGGGGATCCGACGCGGCCCGGTGCAACGCCTGGTAGCGCGTCAGGAGCGCCGGGACCGCGGCCCCGAACCCGATCGGGGGCCTCCCCTCCAGCCGGGCCACCAGCCGATCGAGGCTGCAGTGCCAGGCCGCAGCGGCCTCGACCATGCGGTCCGGACTCCGGGCCGAGACGGTGAGGACCAGCCGGGTGTGCTCCTCGTCCTCGGCCTCCTCCAGGCGAAGACCGACCACCGTGCCTCGGACGCTGCCGTCGTTCCAGGTGAACACGCACCACTTCTCGGGCGTGGCGCGAAGCACCCAGCCTGCGATCGGGTGTCCCGATCCCACCGGTTCGGGCCGGTGCTCGGTCACCACCTCGAGTTCCACCCGGGCCCCGGCCCGGTCCCCCAGATGGCCGGTGCCCAGCCACGACTCGAGCAGGTCCGGCTTCATCAGGTACTCCCAGACCCGGGGAGGCTTGCCGCCGAGGATCCGCTCGAAGCGCAGTCGATTCCGGTCGAGGAAGGTGCCTGGGTCGCTCATGCCCTCATCGTTCCATGGGCGCGGGCGCGAGGGAAGGCCGTCACCGCGATCCCCCGGGCCGCCCGATCGCCACCGCGTAGAGCACCGCGTCGGTGGCCGGGAGCCGGAGCGAGCGGGCCACCAGGTCCTCGCGGACCCCACCCAGCGGGATCGCCGAGAGCCCCATCCCCTCGGCGACCAGGCAGAGGTTCTGGGCAAGGTGGCCGGCCTCGAGGAGCAGGAACCGCGCCCCTCGGAGCCCGTATCTCTCCTCGACCCGGATCGCGTCGCCCACCACGATCGCGAGCAGGGGCGGCTCGCCGGCGTCCCGGAGGCTGGGGACCCGTTCCCGCCAGTCGCCGGGAGGATCGTCCTGGTCGAGGCGGGCCAGTCCATGCCGCTCGCGATCGTAGTGGTAGGCGCCCGCCTCGACCGCGCCCGGTGCCAGCACAACCGGGTAGAGCTCCAGGGCCTGGAGCCCTCCCGCGCTCGGCACCGGACCCCGGGCGTGGGCTGCCCGGACCCCGTGGGAGAGCCCGAGGAGTCTCGCCAGCTCGGCGACCGGGAGAGCAGGACCCGAGAGCGGTCGCCGCGACCGGCGGGTCTGGAGCACATCCTCGAGGGAAGGACCCGGTCGGGCATGGACCCGGGGGAGGCTCAGCCAGGGGTAGCCGGGATAGCTGCGGGCGACGACCTCGCGGTCGGGGGCCACCGCCGAGAACCGCGCGATCGAATCCCGGAGCCTGCGGATCCCGGCCCGGTCGAGTTCGAGCCGCGCCAATTCCCTGCGCACCCGGTCGCCGGGGCCTCGGGGTCGGTCCTCGTCCTCATGACGCGTCATGGATACGGATGGGGCGGCAGCGCCGCCAGTCCCGCCAGGCCCAGGCGCGCCCCCATCGGCCCACCCAGCGGCGCCAGCAGGTCGTCGCCGTAGAGGGGTTGCAGCCCGGGCACCAGGACCCGCACCACCCCGATCCCGCCCAGGCCGGCCGCCAGCGCCCGAGGGGTCAGGTCGCGTACCAGGATCGGGCGCCCGGGACCGAGCGCGGCCCGCAGGGCCGCGAGGTCCTCGCCACGGTCCTCTCTCCCCGTGGCCTCGTCCTCCGCGTCGGGGAGCGCGGTCGCGAACGGGGTACGCACCAGTTCCTCCGGGTGGAGGGTGTAGTAGAGGGCGTGGGCGGCGAAGTCCCGGAGCGGGGGCTCCAGCACGGGAGGTGGATCGGCCGCCATGCGGCGGACCCAGTGGCGTCCCTGCACCGCCTCCAGGGCGGCCTTCTCCAGGGCTTCCCTCCGGGTGGAACGGCATGCCGATCCCACGCTCACGATCCCGCCCTCGCGGTCCTCGCCCCGGAGCAGGACCACCACCAGGTGGGAGGTGAAGGGAGAGGCCACCCGGAAGAACCGCCACTCGAGGTTGGGCCGCCGCAGGCGACGGGTCCGGTCCCGGCCCAGCGAGCCGAAGACCCGGTCCGGATCGAGCTCCCGGAGCGGATACGCTCCCCACCAGGCGCCGACCGCGCCGTCCCGCTCCACCACCTCCTGCAGGGCCCGCAGCACCAGCCCATCCTCCCGCGCTCCCGCGGCCAGCCCGGTCGAGATCCCCGGGAAGTGGTGATGGCTGCATCCCGGGGTGCCGCCCAGGTAGGCGAGCTCGCTCGGTACCCACCAGGGATCGCCCTCGGGGACCGAGCGGAAGCGGATCCATGACGCGATGCTGGCAGCGTCGAACCGGGCGAGGGGGAAGGCCGGATCCGCGAACTGGGCGTCGGAGAATCCGACCCAGGCCTCCGGAGGTACCGCCGGTTCGCAAAGCGGCCACGCCTCGTAGCTGGCCGTCACCGGACCGTCGGAGCGGCGGGGCGAGGTGTCGTAGCGCTCCAACGCTTCGCCCAGACATGCGCCCCGGGCGGCCTCGTCGGTCCAGCCCGCTCCCCCCACCGGCGTCGGCTCCTCCCGGGAGCCCTGCCGCGAGAGGCGTCCGCTCCAGACCCTTACCTCCGGGTCATGGGGACGCGCCTCGGCGCGGGCCAGCCCGAGCAGCGCGCCGGTGCAGGGATCGGCGAGGGCTTCCATCATCCCCGGGCGCACACCCCGCAGTCGGGATCGGCGGGTACCGGGTGGGTCGTGACCTCGATCCGTGCCGGATCCAGGGAGTGCAGGAGGAAGCAGGCCTCGGGAGGGTCCGGCTCGGCGTAGCCGGCGAGCTTGAGCCGGACGACCCCCTCGACGATCGCCAGCCCTGCCTCGGGGAACGCACCGGCCACGATGTGCCCTCCCTCCCGGGCGTGGCGGCGGAGCAGGTCGTAGAGCTCGGGAGCCGGCGACCTCCGGCGGAAATGCCCGGCCAGGCAGGCGGGGCACGGCCCGACCCCGGGCAGGCAGACCGGGGAGACGAAGGCCCGCGACCCCGGCCCGGTCGTGACCCAGAGCGAGGGTTGTCCCCGGTCCCGGGTCTCCGTAGCGAAGCGGTCGAGCGCCAGGAAGTCGAGGCGATCCTGGCACAGGATGCGCAGGTCGCCAGGACCCGCTCCCGGGACGCTTCGGACCCCCGGGGCCGCCGACAGCCGACCCACCAGGGGACCCGTTCCCTCGACCAGGATCTCGCCGACGTGCGGGAGCCCGACCTCCCGGGCCGGGACCTCGACCAGGACCCGCTCGCTCCAGAGGTCGTCCAGCACCCCCAGGCCCGCCTCCCGGAACGCCTCGGGGAGCCCGGCCACCGCCTCCCCGGCGCGGCGCGTTCCGTCGAGCTCCGCCAGGAGTCCCGGAACCCAGGCACCGATGCCGGGTCCTGCCAGCGCGAAGCGGAAGTCCTCGCCCCCGATGAGCACCACCCGGTCGGGCTCGGCGACCACCGTGAACGGGCGGAGGGGGCGCACCCTCCGGTCGGCGACCTCCCCGCTCACTTGAACAGGGGCAGCAGGAACGGCGCCAGGAAGTTGGCGAAGAAGCCGAGGATCCCGCCGACGAAGACCATGGAGAAGATCTCCCAGATCTTGCCGAGGGCCGCGCCGCGTCCGGGACCGACGATCAGGAACACCACGAGGAAGGACAGGATGGCCCCGGCTCCCAGGACGAAGGGAGCCGCGACCAGCAGAAGCATCGGTCCCCCCGCGATCAGGGTGGAGATTCCGACCAGGCAGGTGGTGGTCCAGTACACGCCGACCGCCTGCGCTTCCGGGCTGGCCTCCCGGTCGCTCGCCGAGCCCTGGGTGAGGTCGTAGCGGACGGCCTTGTCGGCACCCCGCCCGTCCTCGAGGACGTCGAGGCTACCGCAGGCGAAGGTGGCGCAACGCTTGTTGTAGGTCCAGCACTGGCGATGGTGCGGGGTCTCGCAGGCGGCGCAGTGGACGCTGGGGAAGCCCGAGAGGAGGTCGCCGCAGATCGGACAGGCGCCGTCGCCCCGGACCAGGGCACCGGGCACCCGCCCCTCCAGCACGTCGTCGAGGCCGCGCCGGCGGGCCGCCTCCAGGGCGCCCTGCTTCTCGAGCCTCGCCAAGAGGGCCCGTGCCGCCTGGACCACGTCGCCCCGGAAGCGTCCCGTCCCGCGGGAGCCCCGGTAGAGGTCCATCGGGCGCGCTACCCGCATCGCCTGCTCGAGGACGTGCTCCCGCAGCCGTTCCAGGGACCCGGCCGGCACGAACCCGGCTTCCACCGCCGCGGTGACCTCCTGGTAGAGGAGGTGCAGCCGCCAGAGCTGGGCGAGGGAGCCGGTGGCCGGCACCTTGGGCCGGGCCGGGAGGGAGCGGAGCTGCTTGCGGAAACGATCCATGGCCTCGAGCGGGATCAGGCCGTCCTCCGCCACCATTCCCAGGCGGTCCAGGATCCAGGCCTCGGCCTCGGGTCGCCGATCCGGGAAGAGCCGGTCCCAGACCGACTGGGCTTCCGCCCTGAGCGCCTCCGCCAGCCGGTCGAACTCGGCTTGCGGCAGCGGGCTCGCGGCATGGACCCGGCAGACCGAGTGGAAGACCGCGAAGGCTCCCAGGACCCGGAGCACTTCGGCAGGGAGGACCCGCGACTTCCCCGTCGGCTCCGGAGGCGGGGTCTTGATCTTGGGCAGAGGAGTCTTGGGCGGCGCCGCCGACACCGTACTGGCGCTCAGCGCTCCCACCAGCGATCCCACCGAGTGGAGACAGCAGCAGCAGCAACAACAGGCGGTGGAACACCCGCAGGCCAAGGGCTCGATGCACCCGAGCTCGCGCTCGTCAGGGAGGCGGACCACTTCGATCACGGCCGCGGCCTGGGTCATGGCTTCCCCCTCCTGGTCCCGGCCTCGCGGGCCACGGCATCGAGCGACGCCCCCAGCCGGGACCGCACCACCTGGCGGACCAGCCACGACGGGACGCCTTCCACCGCGACCTCCAGTCGATACACCACAAGTGTCCCGCCCCCCGCCGCCGCTGCCAGGGTCCAGCTCCCCCGGTTCACCTGCAGGGGCGGGGAGGCCTGATCCCAACGGATCCGGGGCTCGGCGGCAGCCCCGAGATGCTCCACCTCGACCCGGAGGGGGAAGCTCCAGCCGAGCACGCTTCCGAAGCCCGTGAGCAGGTACCTTTCGCTCCCCATCGGGGTGGCGGTCAACTCGTCGATCCCGGCGAACATCCGGGGGAAGGCCGGGTAGTCGGTCAGGACCGCGAACACGGTGCCCACCGACGCGTCCACCACCCTGGCCCCCCGGATCTCCACGGAGCCCTCGGGTCCCCGCACCAGGGCTACCCTGGACCCGTCCTCGGGCCGCCCCGGCAGGGGCAGGGTCGTGACGGTCCGGGTGCCCGCGACCACCAGGCCGACCGCCGCGAGCGCCAGTCCGCCCAGCGCCACCCCGGCCGCTACCCATCTCCGCTTCATCCTGGAACGCGCCACCGCGATCCTCCCGGACGCCAGTATGGCATGGGGGACGCGACTGCTACGGTGGGGCCGGATCGGAGGAGCCATGCCGAGCCTCGACGGAGCCAAGACCCAGGCCCTGACCAACCCGACCAGCGTCCGGGCCCAGCTGCTCGCCGCCTTCACCTGCCAGGAGGCGGGGGACGCCGAGGCGGCGGCGCGGTTCTTCGATCGGGCCCTGGAACTGGGCCTTCCCATCGACCAGAAGCTCCGCTTCTACTTCGGCTTCGGGGCGGCGCTGCGCAGCGTGGGTCGGCTGGAGGAATCCGAGAAGGTCCTCCGCCACGCCATCGGCGAGTACCCCTACGACAAGGCGCTCCCCGTGCACCTGGCCCTCACCCTGCACAAGTCGGGCCGGGACGACGAGGCCATGGCCGAGCTGCTCGAGCTGCTGGTCCGCCTGCGCGACACGGTGAAGGATTTCGCCCAGCACAAGGAGGAGATCCTGGCCCACGCCCGGGAACTCCGGGAGCGGACCGGGACCGGTTCGCCCCCGGCCTGACCGCGAGGCCGACCGAGGACGAACCGGGACCAGGCCGAGACCTTCGGAGCCCGGTTCACCGGCTCTCGGAGCCTGCGGACCCTTCCCCTGGCGTCGGCCCGGGAGCAGCCGATCTCCTCGAAGGTCAGTTCCTGCGGATGCAGGTGGCGGAGCCCCGACGAAATTCCGTCCTGCGAAGGGCGGATCCTGCCTGCAAGAGAAGGGGCTGCCGCGCCAGTCTGGGAAGGGTTCTCGGTCTCAGTGGACCGGATCCCACCCGGGAGAAGTCCTGGCCAGGATGGCAGCGGCGCTCCGCGACTCCATCGCCCGATCATCATAGGAATCGGTGCTCGCCTGGAGACTGTCCCTGGCCGCCGTCCGGTCTCCCTCGATCAACTGACGCATGCCGATGTGGAAGAGTGCTTCCGCCCTACGTTCATCCCGGCCCGGCGTCATCTCGCCAGGCAGCGAATCGGCAAGTTGCAGGAGGGAGCCCTCGGAAACCAGCCCTTGCGCGTAGTCGAGGAGCTGGCGGTGCCAGGCCCCGGCGGAGAAGCGCTCCCGTCGGGCGCGAAGAGAATCCAGCGCCTGGAGACGGCCATCCAGGAATGCGTCGATGTGGAAGAGGTACAGGGCGATCGCAGGCCTGGTGGACTCGCCGATCGCGGGGTGGACCAGAGCAACGAGGAGGTCGGAACGAGCCGTCACGAGGTCGCTGGCCGTACCGGAGCGATCGAAAAAGGCGAGGCCCAACTGCCACTTGGACCACACATTGCCCCGTTCGAATGCCTCCCGATGGAGCGAGACCCCGGCTTCGAAATCCACGGGCACGCCCCTCCCCCGGATCAGGCAGTTCCCTAGATTGAATCGCCCGTAGTTCGAGCCCAGTTCTACCGCCTTCCGGTAGAACGCGACGGCCGATTCCTGGCCCGATTCGACACCTCGTCCCAATTCTTCCATGAGTCCTAGGCTGTTCCAGGCATTGGGCAACCTTGCCTCCGCCGCCAGCCGGAAGTACCGAATCGCGTAGCCATCGAGCCTGCTGGGACCGGCGCGGCGAATCACCTCACCGCACCGGAAGAGGAGCTCGGGATCCGCTGGTTCCGATTCTCGCAGGAAAGCCAGGGGATCCTCCTTCAGCCTCGAGAGGAGGTCCTGGTCGTTGATGGCGTTCTCGGCCACACGAGCCGGCGCCAGGGACACCTCGCGGATGGTGGAGACGGTCTTCGGAACCGTGGGGCTACTCCCGCCAGTGAGTTCCGGCGGGAGAGAGGGAGGGAGCGTCATCGGATCTGGGGACGTGTGTGCAGGAGCCACGACCTGAACCCGGTCGCTGCCGGGCCGTCGCTTCCCGCCGAGCATTCCCGCCCCTGCAACCAGGAGAGCCACTACGACCAGGACCCTCCCGGCAGTTCGCGGCGAGACGACGCCGAGAGCGAGGGCGACCGGGTCGCTATCCGGAGTCTCGCCGGGATCCGGCTCCGCCGGGACATCTGGGGTCGGTCCACGGCCGAACACAACCGTGGCCGCGGTCCTCGGGTCCCCGGCCGCCGGAGCCGTCCCGTTCCTCCCCTCCAGCGGACCCTCGAGGAGGGAGTCCACCTCGGCGAGGCTGGTCGGCCTCATCGCTGGGTCCGAGGCCAGGGATCGCGTAAGGAGCCGTCCTACCGGCGCGTCCCGGGGAATGACCTCGAGCGCCGGAGGCGGAAGAGGTCTTCCATGGATCGCTCCCAGGAGTACTTCCCCGGAGAACGGTGGACACCCCTCGAGGATCTCAAAGAGCGTGGCTCCCCAGGCATACCAGTCGGCGGCAGGCCCTGCGACTCCGCCAAGGAGGACCTCGGGTGGGAGGTAGCCGAGGGTTCCGACGATCGCCCCGGTCCTGGTCATGGCGGTTCGGCATGGATCCTTGGCCAGCCCGAAGTCGATGAGCACCGCCCGGGGTTCAGAGGTCACGAGGACATTGGCGGGTTTCACGTCCCGGTGAATCAGTCCCGCGGCATGCAGTGCATCCAGGGCGGCGGCAACCTCGAGCATTCGGGCGAGCGGCTCAGGACATCCCGCCGAGATGGGGCGGCCAGTCACCAATTCGGAGATCAGATAGGCCTGTCCGTCATCGGTCACCCCCGAGTCGAAGACCGAGAGGACATGGGGATGCCTCACCCGGGCCAGGGTCTCGGCCTCCCGGGCGAAGCGAGCCCTTCCCACCGGGTCATGTCCGAGGAGGCAGAGCTTGATCGCTACTGGCCGCTCGAGTTCGAGATCCCAGGCCTCCAAGACCCGGCCCATTCCCCCGGACCCCAGACTCCGTCTCGGCCGGTACCGGGAGCCGAGCTCCGCGGGCAACCCGTTCATGCCTTCACAGTATTCCCTCTGCCATGTCCAGTTCGACTCCGGGGGGATCCCTTCAGGATTGGCGCGAGGCAACAGCCACCATCTCCTCCAGGCATGCGATCCGGAGCTGCGAGATCGCCTGGGACCGCTGGTCCATGCGGCGCTTGGCGGCCGACCAGTTGACCCCCACCAGGTTCCAGACCACCTCGACCATGGTCCGGGCGGCCCGCTCCCGGGAGAAGGGCGCCAGCACCGCGTCCACCAGGGAGAACCTGGATTCGGGGGCAGCCGGGGCCAGCCCCTGCATGCACCGCTCCACCTCCTCCTTCTGGCGGGAGCGCATCCGTTCCAACACGTCCCGGGCGAACTCCCGCCGCGCCGACTCGGCGATCGGGAGGATCAGGCGCAGCGGCTGCATCGAGGGGAAGCCGGAGGGGAGCCTGGCGGTCGCGGCCCAGCCGTCCATGAAGGCGGCGAAGTAGTCCATCTCGCCCTCGCCGAGCTTCTTCAGATCGGGCCACTGGCGCTGGCAGGTGCCGAGCTCGCGGACCAGGGGGGCGAGCGAGGCGGCCGGGAGGAGCCCCTCGGCCACCAGTCCGGAGGCCACCTTCTCGGTCGCACCGAAGACCGCGACCGCGATCATGCCCTCGATGAGGAGCGGCTTCTGACCCCCCACGCCCAGGGTGAGCGAACGGCCGATCCGGAAGCTCGTCACCAGGTCCCGCACGGCCGCATCGGGCGCCCCGCCGGAAGCCTCCAGGCGGGCTCTCTGGACCAGGGTGCGGGCCAGGGTCCGGATCTCCCGGTAGTCGGGAGTGCGGGCCAGGGTCACCGGTCCGGATCCCGTCACGGCTACCGCCGCCGCGAGCTGGGGAGCCCGGCGGGCCAGCAGGTCGGCGATCTCCTGCCTCCGTCCCGGCGTCCAGGCGGTCTCCTCGCCGGCCTCCTCGATCAGGGTCCGGGTCGCGTCATCGAAGCAGAGGGCCTGGAAGGGCTCGATCCTGCCGGATCGGTACTCGACCTCGGGCCGGACCTCCAGGACCCCGGACGGGGCCAGCACGAACCCCGAGACGAGGTACCCCGCCAGGCCCATGGCGAGGCCCGCCGCGACCCGTCGCCGCCTTCCCCCCAACACGAGGTCGAAGAGGAACCACTCGGCCAGATCGTCCACCCGCGTCCAGAGCTTCGCCAACCGCTTCATCCGGGAACCTCCGGCGGTACGACCCGGGATCCGGCCCCGGGGTTCCCTCCCCGTCCCACCCGGCCTGGGGAGCGGGTGTAGAGTGGCGGGACGGCACGAGGAGCGAGCTTTGGCCGAGACCAAGAAGACCCATTTCCTGGAGGACATCGTCCAGGCCCACGTGGAGGACGGGACCTACGGGGGTCGGGTGGTCACCCGGTTCCCCCCCGAGCCCAACG
>CAYOHP010000092.1:0-27121 GCA_964403795.1 uncultured bacterium
CGGCTACCCGACAAGGCGTAGCCCACCCGCGAGCGAGCCCCTTGGGGCGAGCTGCCAACCAACTAATACAAGTCGGCAGGATCGGCGGCGAGGGCGCGGGCGAGGGCGAGGCGGCCGGCCAGCACGCCCATCACCAAGGTGAGCGAGAGGGCGGCCAGCAGGCGGGCGGCGTTCAGGGCCATCAGGGTCCCGCTGGCGCGCTCGAGCGACTGGTAGGCGAGCCAGGCCAGGCCGGCCCCCGGGAGGAACCCGAGGAGCGCAAGCAGGAAGGCCTGCTGGAGCACCACCCGGGCCAGGAAGGTCCGGGAGAAGCCCATGGCCTTCAGGGTGGCGAACTGGGGGAGGTGGTCGGTGACCTCGTTGTAGAGGACCTGGTAGGCGACCACCACGCCCACGAAGACCGCCAGGAGCAGGCCGACCCCGAGCAGCGCCCCGATCGGGGTGGTGAGCACGTTGAAGAGGAGCTCGCGGGTGTGGAGTTCGTCCCGGGTGGCCACCTCGAAGTCCTCGGGCAGGCGCTCCTGGAGGCGGCGTCGGATCGCCTCCCGGTCGGCCCCCGGGGAGAGTCGCACCACCCCGAGCGAGATCGAGTCGCTGCGCCGCTCCCCGAGTCGCTGGGTCAGGGTCCCGTCGCTCATGAAGATGGAGCCGTGACGCGAGAAGTTCGGCCCGTAGCGGACGGTGCCGACCACCCGTACCGGGACGCCTGCCACCAGCACGTCCATCCCGGCGTCGATCCGCCCGTAGAACTCGCGGGAATCCCGGTCGTAGACGATGGTCCCGGGCTGCCGCAGGGCGGGGAGGTGGTCCTCGAGGCCGGGGAGACCGAAGGGGTCGGTCCCGGGCGGGAAGGCGAAGTACTGGATCGACTTCCGCATCCGGGTGTCGGGGTTCTCGATCTCCAGCGCCCCCTGGTGGACCGGGATGATTTCGGCGATGCCGGGCTCCCCGAGCATGCGGTAGAGGGCGCTCCGGCCGATGTCGTGGAAGTTCGTCACCGACTGGGTGCGCCGGTCGAGCACCAGGAGGTCGCCGGCCAGCACCGAGGCGATCCGGGCCTGGCTGTCGTTCATGCCGTTGAAGAAGCCCAGGCAGAGGAAGAGCGCCAGGGTCGAGAAGGCGATGGCGGCGAGCGAGACCAGGAACCGGAGCGGGTCCCGGACCGTCATGCTCCAGGCCAGGCGGGTGGTCGGCATGGGATCAGAAGAGCTCGGCGGGATCGACCCGCCGGACCTTGGACAGCGCCAGCGCGCCGGAGACCAGGCAGGTGACCAGGGCCAGGACCAGGACCGTGCCCGCCAGCTCCGGGCTCATCCGGATCGGGAGCCGGGTGACGCGACCGGTCGCCTGGAACACCAGCTGCGCCAGGCCCGCGGCCGGAAGGTAGGCGAGCACCGCGTACCAGGTGGCCTGGCGTAGGCCCACCCCCCGCACGTAGGACCACGGGAAGCCGGCGGCGCGCAGGGTGGCGTACTCGCCCAGCCGATTGGAGAAATCGGTGGCCAGGACCTGGAAGACCACCACCGCTCCCATGAACAGGGCCACCGCCACCCCGGCCCGGCACAGGATCCCCAGCGGCATCGTCTTCGTGTAGTGGTCCTTCTCGGTCCTGAGGAACCGGTCGCGGGGGAAGCACACCACATCCTCGGGCAGGGCCTCGGTGATCCGGCGCGCCACCGCCTGCGGATCGGCGCCGGGCTCGAGCCGGACGAGACCCAGGCTCCAGACGTCTCCCCGGGGCCGGATCAGCTCGCGGAAGGTCTCGAGCCCGGTCACGATGGCGCCCTGTCCGTAGAACCCCATCCCCAGCTCGAAGACGCCGGCCACCTCGACGTTCCCGCCGTTCACCAGCGCCTCCTGGCCGGGTGCGCGGGATCCGAAGGCGGGAGTCGAGTAGCGATCGACCAGGACCCTTCCCCTGCGGGCCAGGGCGGGCAGCTGCTCCCGGATCCTCGGGTCGCGGATCCCGGCCGGGTCGGGGTCGAAGCCCAGCACCATGACCGAGGAACGGACCCGGGTGGCGGGATCCTCCCAGGTGGCCAGGTCGTAGCCGACCGCGGCGGTCGCGGCGACCCCCGGCACCACCCCTGCCCTGGCCAGGTGGGTGGCCCGGAAGCTGCCGCTGCGGTTCAGGTACTGGTACTCGTTGGAGACCAGGATCAGGTCGAACTCGAGGGCGTCGTAGACCAAGGTGGCGGTGGCCCGGACCGTCTCCAGGCTGCCGAGTTGCATGAAGACGAGGAGCAGGGCGAAGGCGATCCCGGCCACCGCGGCCGCCAGGCGGCGGGGTCGGGCGGAGACGTTGGCCCAGGCGAGAGGGACGCGCACGGGTTCGCGGTCAGGGTCCCCCGCTGAGGGTGACCTCGACCTCCAGCTGGAGCAGGCGGGCCGCGGTCTCCGGGTCGGCGAGGTGGACCAGGACCGGCGCCACCCGGGCTTCGGCGTCGAGGATCCTCCCGATCGAGGCGACCGTCCCGGTGAGCTGGCGGGGGAGGATCTTGTGGGAGACGGTGGCCTTCATCCCGGGTGCCACCCGGAGCAGGTCGGACTGGAAGATCCGGGCCCGGACCGCCATGCTCCCGAGGTCGGCGAGCCGGATCAACGGACCCGAGGCGCGTTCGCCCTCGCGCACCAGCACCTCGAGCACGGTGCCGGCCGAGGGGGCCAGCAGCCGGACATCGCTCAGCGCGGTCCGGGCGAGGTCCACGGCCAGGCGGGCCGAGGCCACCGTCTGTTCATGGACCAGACGCAGGCGGGCGAGCTCCAGCTCGGCGAGCTTGCGATCGCTGGCGAGTCCGCTCGTGACCCTGGAAAGCTTGGTCTTGGCCAGTTCGTGGGCGATCCGCGCGGTCTCCGCCTGGTGCTCGTGCTGGGCCTTCTGGTTGGCCGAGAAGGTCTGGCTGCCGGCGGCCACCAGGCGGGCCAGCGCCTTGGTCGCGTAGCCGGCCGCTTCGGCGGCCGAGGCCAGCTCGAGGCGGGCGGTCTCGATCTCCTGGACGGAACCGGTCGCCAGCCGGGCGAGGGTGGCTTCCTGGATGGCGATGGCCGACTTGCCCGAGGCGTCGGCATCGGCCAGGCGCTGCTCGGCCTGGGCCAGCTCGAGCTCGATCCGGGCCGCGCCCGCGAACACCACCAGCGGATCCCCGGCCGCTACCTTCCGGTCGGGGGCGACCAGCACCTTCTCGACGATGGCCCCGGAGGGCCCGGCCAGGTTCACGATCCCGGCCACGGGTTCGATGGTGCCCAGCGCCCCGACCCGCTCCGAGGCGGGGAGTCCCGCGGCCGCCAGGGCCGCGACCAGGAGCGGGAGGAGGACCGGACGGGCCGGGGTCGGTACCATCCGGCTACTCCGCGCCCCGGTAGAGGTCGTCGGCGGCGAACACCAGCTCGTCGTCCTGCTGGCGGAGGATGGTCCCGGTGGCGAAGGCGAGCCTCGCCAGGGCCACCGAGTAGCGGCGGATGGCTTCCACCGCCGCCAGCCGGGTCCGCACGTAGCGGTCCTCGAGGTCGATGACCAGGTTCAAGCTCGAGTTCCCGGAGCGGTACTTGCCCCACTCGAACTCGACGGCCTTGGCGTAATCGGCGACGGCCTTCTGGACCAGCTCGAACTGGAAGGCGGCGTTCTTCACCGACTCGGCCTCGACCAGGCAGGAGGCCGAGATCTGGTTCAACAGCGCTTCGCTCTCGAACTCCAGGCGCCGCACCGCGGCCCGGCGGGACTCGACCGCCCCGAGGGCCGTGTTGTTCTGGACCGGGAAGCCGAAGGTCAGCGAGAAGCCGGCGTTGGCCCCGGCGGTGCGGTCGAAGAATTCGAGCGAGCGGTCGAAGCTGTCGGGGTCCTCGCCCAGTCCCGCGTACCCGGCCCGGAGACCGAGGTCGACCTGGGAGCGGGTGGCGTTCCGGTCCCGGGTGAGGAGGGCGAGCTCGGCCTGGGTGGCGACCTGGATGGCCTGGTAGTCGGGCCGCCTGGCCCGGGCTCGGTCCAGCCAGCGGTCCGGCGGGATGGAGGCCCATTCCGAGGAGGGGATCACCTCGGGGAAGGTCCCGTCGGGCAGAGGCGGAGTGCGCAGCGCCTGGGGTCCGAGACCCATCGAGAGGCCGAGGGACTGGCGGCTGGCATAGAAGCCGTTCTCGCCCCCGACCAGGTCGGAGCGGTTGTTGGCGAGCTTGGCCTCGGCCTGGTGGAGGAAGGCGGGCTCCAGGTGGCCGGCCCGGATCATGTCGCGGGCGCTGCCTGCGAGCCGCTCGGCCCGGGCGAAGATGTCCCGGGAGAGCTCCAGGCTCTGGCGGGCGGCCAGCGCGTCGAAGTGGGCGACCACCGTGGCCAGCACCCGCGCCGCGATCGCCTGGAAGGTCCGGAGCTCGGTGGATTCCAGGGTCTTCTGGGCCGCCTTCTCGGTGGCTCCGACGACCTCCCGGCCGCGGCCCCGGCGCAGCGGGATCACCACCGTCATGTTCAGGTCGGAGCGCGCCGCGGGGACGAAGCCGGCGTTGCTGGCCTCGACATCGAGCACCGTGAGCGAGGGCTGGAAGAGGATGCCGCTCCGGTTCTGGCGGACCATCCCGGCCGTGAGGGTGCGCCGCTGCTCGCGGACCGACTCGTCGGAGAAGCCGCTGGCCGCCAGTTGCGAGAGCTGGTCGACCCGGGTGACGGCCCGTCGGTCGGAGTCGAGGGTCAGGCGGGCGAATGCAGTCCAGTCGAACTGACCCCGGGCGGTGCGGGTCCGGCCCCGGGCTTCCGCCACGTCCTCCTTGAGCGAGCGGACCGACGGGTTCTCGTTCAGGGTTCGGAGCACCGCGTCGGAAAGGGACACCGCGGTTCCGGGTCCGGCTGCGGGTCCCGCCGCGGGAGCCGGAGGCGCTTCCGCAGCCAGGCTTGCCGGGACTGTGACCGCCAGCGCCGACACCAGGACGGGAAGCAGGCGACCTGCAGGTTGGGACACGGGGAGGAACTCCATTCCCCCGGGCAGGCACGAGGACCCACCGGGACGAGCGTTGCCGCGGTGCGGCAGGGACGGGGGATTTTCGCATGGACCGAGGGCGACCGCCAAGGGTCGGACGAAGGGTGTGCGGAGAGGGCCTGCGTCGACCTATCCTGTGCGTCCCGGCCGGGAAGGGCGATGGCGATGGCGCGGACGATCCGATGGGAAGAACCGAATCGGCGGAACACGCCGCCGCTCCACATCGCCTCCCGCGGCACCCGGATCTCGACGCTCACCGGCGTGACGTGGCTGGACGAGTCCCGGTTCGTGGTTAACCACCGCAGCGGCGAGCGGGTAGCCCTCTTCGACCTGCGGTGCGGTGAGAGTCCGGTGGCGGTCGGGGAACTCCCCCACCTCACCGACGGCATCTCGGCCCATCGGCTCTCCGAGCACGAGTGGGAGATCGCGGTCAGCGGGTGCTGGGACGCGGTCCATTCCAGGCTGGTCCTCCGGACCAAGCCGGCGCCGTCCTTCTCCCTGCTCGAGACCCGGCCGGCCGCCGACCGGACCTTCTGCCATGGGCTCCGCTACGACCCGGAAGGGAGGATCTGGCTGGCGCTCAGCACCGGGGAGGATCCCCGCATCGAGATCGACCGCGAGGGGCGGTGCTGGCGGCTGCCCGCCCCTTGGGGCGCCCGGGACGTGTGTTTCGATCCCGACTCCGGCGCGGCATGGGCGGTGGCGGTCTCGAACGTGCCCCAGCTCTCGGCCTACCGCGAGACCGCCGTCGGCGTCTGGGTCATGGGAGCCGGGGACTCGACCTTCGCCCTGGTCCGGACCTTCGAGGGGCTGCACGCGGATGCCTGCCGGGTGCACTCCGGACGGCTCTGGTTCGCCTGCCAGCGCAACGACCGGGTGCTTGGGTTCGAGCTCTCGGGCCGGGAGCCCGACCTCGTGCTCCAGGGTCTGGACCTCGACTTCCCGCATGGGGTGGACGTCTCCCCGACGGGGATGCTGGCCGTGACCAACTACGGGACCAGCACGGTCACGCTGGTGGATCTCGGTCTGGTCGGGAGCCGGGAACTGACACCCGGAACCGAGGTCGACGGTGTGACCGCGGGGCGACCGCCGGAGGGTCCTCTGGTGGCGGTGCCCGGACCGGTGCCGGCCCGGGAACCCCCGGCGTCTCCCGTTCCGGGGAACCCCGAGGTGCCGGCTGCGGACGCGAGCGCCGGGCGTGGCCTTGGCAGCCTTCCCCTGCTGCTGCTGGCCGCGGTCCTGGCCCTCTTCGCCCTGTCGGGGCGATGAACCTCAGCCCCCGTGGATCCGGGAGTATTCCTGGTAACGGAGCCCCAGGCTGGAGAGGACGCCGCCCAGACTGTCGGCCATGTCGCCTGCCTGGCGGACCCACCGCAGGAAGTCGTGGTTGCCGAGCGCCAGGAGCTCCCAGGGAACCCGGCACCAGTACTCGTGCAGCGGTCCCAGGGCCTCCTCGAACCATTGCCGCCAGCTCAGGTCCTCGCCCAGGAGCTGGCGGAACCGGACCCGCGTCATGCCGTGGCGGAAGCGGCGGAGCAGGAACCAGGAGAGGGTCGCCCGGGAGGCCGGGAAGCGCTCCCGGACCGGGGCGTCGGCGGCCCAGGCGATCCGGGCACCGCGGGCCCGGGCCTCTGCGAAGAACAGGGTGTCGGAGCCGCCCGTCAGGTTCAGGTCGGGGTGGAACCGGAGTCCCCAGGCGTCGATCAGGCGGATCCGGAAGAGCACGTTCCGGGTGGCGGGCAGGAACTCGAAGCCGGGGCGCTCCTCGAGCCCGGTTGCCCGGGCCTTGGGCTCGAGCAGCGTCGGGAGCCAGGCCGGGCAGTCCCGCGGCCAGACCATGATGGCGGGCCCGGCCGCCACGTCGGCCCCGAAGTCGTCGAGCACCGAGAGGAGCCCGGAGAGCCAGTCGGGGGCCACCTCGGTGTCGTCGTCCAGGAAGGCGAGGGCATCGGCGCCCCGGGCCAGGGCTTCCGCCACGGCCCGGTTGCGGGCCCGCACGATGCCGCGCTCGGGCTCGTGGACGAAGTGGAGGGGATGAGGGAAGCCGGCGGCGAGCTCGTCGACCAGGGTGTGGGCGGAGGGCTCGGCGTTGTTGTCGACCAGCAGCACCTGGAGCTCCACCCGAGGGGGAGGGGCGACCGCCGCGACCGACTCGAGACACGCCCGCAGCGAGACCGGCCGGCCGCAGGTCGCGATGGCCAGCAGGGGACGGAGGACGGGGGGATGGCCTTCCACGGGTCGGAACCTGCCGACACGGTACCCGCCGGTGCGCCCGTCCGGGTTCGAGGGTGCGGGAGCGAGGCGGCGGGACCCCCTCGGGCTCTCAACCCTTGCGAGGCCCGAAGTACCCCGTGACGGGGTCCCGGACCGCGTCCTCCCCGAGGTAGTGGTAGCAGTGGGCGAGGTGGTCCTCGACCTGGGCCGGGACCCGGGTGGGCGCGCCCAGCAGGACGGCTTCGCGGGTCGGCAGGACCTGGGAGGCGGGGAAAGGGGCGGTGTCGGCCAGGAAGCGACTCCGGATCCGGGGGCGGAGGAGGCCTCCCGCCTCGGCCTCATGGAAGTAGAGGTCGGCGCACCATCCTCCGTGGTCCACGTAGAGCTTGGGGCCGCCGTGCTTGTGGCTGGTGTCGTGGAGGGTGAAGCCCGGGGGGAGCAGGGTGCGGGCGGCCACCAGGCGCGGGTAGTCGGGGGCCAGGACCCCGAAGTCGACGTCCCGATCGTCGGGCAGGAGGGCGGAGTGGCGGTGCCAGCCGAGCAGGGTCCCCCAGGCGATCCAGTACTCGACGCCCTGCCCGGCGAGCCAGCCGTTGACGGCGAGGAAGAGCGCCTCGAGCGCCGGCTTGCGGCGCCAGGGGAACAGGTGCCGCTTGAGGCCCCGGGCCTGGTAGGCGACGTCCTGGAGGAAGTGGTCGAAGCGCATGCCGGGTGGGTCCGGTCCGTACTATAGTCGCGGGGTCGGATTCCGGCTCGGGGAGCCGCGCATGAAAACCACGGCACGCCGCTTCGACCCGCCGCTCGCGATCGTGGGCATGGGGTCGCTGCTGCCGGGAGCCCGCTCGCTCGCCGAATACTGGCAGAACCTGGTGGCCGGTCGCGACCAGGTGACCGAGGTGCCCGGCCACTATTGGAGGGTCGAGGACTTCCACGACCCGGACCAGAAGGCCTGGGGTCGGACCTACGGTCGGCGGGGCGGTTTCGTGCCCCGGGTCCCGTTCGACCCGGCCGAGTTCGGGATCCCGCCCCGGACCCTCGCGGCCATCGACACCGTCCAGCTGCTGGCCCTGCTGGTGGCCCGGGACACCCTCGCCGATTGCGCGGCCTGGCGGGAGGGGAAGGTCGACCCCGAGGAGGTCGGCGTGATCCTCGGGGGAGGCGCGGCCACCGAGATGATGACCCAGATGATGGGGCATGTCGACCACCCCAACTGGCGCGCCGCCATGCGCCGGAGCGGCATCCCCGAGGCCAAGGTCGAGGAGGTGGTGGCGGCCGCTCGCAGTTCGTTTGCCGAATGGACCGAGAACAACTTCCCGGGTGCCCTGGGGAACGTCATCGCCGGGCGCATCACCAACCGGCTCGGTCTGGGCGGGACCAACTGCGTGGTGGACGCGGCCTGTGCCAGCAGCCTGGCCGCCCTTTCGATGGCCGCCTCCGAGCTGCAGCTCGGCCGGGCCGACCTGGTGATCTCGGGCGGGTCCGATGCCCAGAACGACATCTACACCTTCATGTGCTTCTCGAAGACCCCGGCCCTGTCGCCGACCGGCGACAGCCGCCCCTTCGCCAAGGCCGCCGACGGCACCATCCTCGGCGAAGGTGCGGCCATGGTGGCCCTGCGCCGGCTCGAGGACGCCGAACGCGACGGCGACCGGATCTACGCGGTGATCCGGGGGATCGGGAGTTCCTCGGACGGCCGGGCCAAGAGCATCTACGCACCGCTGGCCCGGGGCCAGGCGCTGGCCTTCCGGCGAGCCTATGCGAGCTCGGGCATCTCGCCCGCCGAGGTCGAGCTGGTGGAGGCCCACGGCACCGCCACCCGGGCCAACGACGCTGCCGAGGTGGAGAGCCTCTCGGCGGTCTACCGGGAGGCCGGGACCGAGCGGACCGGCTGGTGCGCGCTCGGCTCGGTGAAGTCGCAGATCGGCCACACCAAGATGACGGCCGGGGCCGCCAGTCTGCAGAAGGCGGCGCTGGCCCTGCACCACGGGGTGCTCCCGCCCACCCTGAAGGTCGACGTCCCCAACCCGGAACTCGGCCTGGAACGGAGCCCCTTCTACCTGAACACCGAGACCCGGCCCTGGATCCATCCGCCGGACTCCACCCGCAAGGCCGCGGTCAGCTCGCTCGGCTTCGGGGGAACCAACTTCCACGTGGTGGTGGAGGAGTACCGCGGGAAGGCGGCCAGGCCGTCCCGGGTGAGGGTGGGCGAGTCCCTGCTCCTGCTGCTTGGCGCCCGCGACCGGGGGGAACTCGACGCCCTGCTGGCGGACCTCCCGGCCCGCCTGGCGGAGCGTTCGCCGGGTGCCCTCTCGGCGGAGCTGGCGGGTCGGTTCGATCCCGCCAGCCCGGTCCGCCTGGCCCTGGTGCTCCGGGCCGGGGAGGAGGTAGGGGCCCTGGTGGCCGAGGCCCGGACCCGGGTGAGGGAGGCGGAAACGGGTCGCCTGTCGAAGCCCCGCCGCATGCATCTGGGCACCGGTGCCGCGGGCCCGGTGGCGTTCCTGTTCCCCGGCCAGGGCAGTCCCTACCTGGGGATGGGCCGCGAGCTGGCGGTCGCCTTCGAGGAATTCCGGGAGGTCTGGGACCGGGTCGAGGCGGCCCGGCCCGGGCTCGCCCGGGTCGTCTTCCCGCCGCCGAGCTTCGAGGCCGCCCAGCGGGAAGAGGCCATGGCCCGCCTGGTGGATACCCGGAACGCCCAGAGCGCGCTGGGTGCCACGGCCATGGGATACCTGGCGCTGACCGCGCGCATAGGGCTCCTGCCCGCGGCCGTGGCCGGCCACAGCTACGGCGAGCTCTCGGCCCTGGCGGCGGCCGGGGCGATCCCCGACCTGGCGGCCCTGCTCCGGTTGTCCCAGGCCCGGGCCGACGCCATGGCCCGGGTCGCGGCAGCCGAGGGCGAGAGCGGGATGACGGCGGTCTTCGCGGGGGCCGACGACCTCGAGGCGCGGCTCGCCGCCTGGGGATCCGGGGTCGTGGTCGCCAACGCCAACTCGCCGCGTCAGGCCGTGGTCGCCGGGAGCCTCGCCGAACTCGACCGGGTCGAGGCGCAGCTCGGGCGCGAGGGCCTGCGCTACCGGCGCCTGGCGGTCTCGGCCGCGTTCCACTCCCGCTTCGTCGCCGAGGCCGAGCGCGAGTTCGCGGAGGCAGTGACCCGGGAGGAGCTGGCTGCGCCCCGGCTGGCGGTCTACTCCAACACCACCGGGGGACGCTATCCGGAGGACCCGGCCGGGATCGCGTCCCTGGTCGGGGGCCAGTTGGCCCGGCCGGTCCGGTTCCAGCGCATGGTCGATACCATGCACGACGACGGGATCCGGGTCTTCCTCGAGCTGGGTCCGGGACGGGCCTTGACGGGCCTGGTCGGCGAGTGCCTGGCGGGTCGGGATCATCTGGCGGTGTCCCTGGACGGCCGTCCGGGCGAAGGGCTGCTGGGATTCCATGACGCGCTCGGGACCCTGGCCGCGGCCGGAGTCCCGTTCCGGCTCGAGGGGCTGGAGGGCGGGTTGCTCGACCCGGCCCTCGTGACCGACCGCGGCATGTCGGAAGCTGCGGTGTGGATCGACGGCAGCAACCTCGGGAAGCCCGACCTGACCGCGGCCCCGGTGGCCGGGGAGGTCGGGCAGGGGCTCTCGGACTCGGGAGGCGGGGAGGTCCCGGGCGATCCCTGGCAGCGGGCCGTGGCCGAGGTGCAGCGGAATCTGGTGGAGGCGGAGCGGCACTACCAGGAGACCCTCGCCGGCACCCATCGGGCCTTCCTGGAGGCGAGTCGGAGCGTGCTCGCGAGCCTGGCCGGCGGGGCTCCCGGAGCCGCAGCCGCGGCGGTCCCCGGCCTGGTCCCCGAAGGGCCGGTCCCGGCAGAGGAGCCTCGACCGCAGCGAGCCCCGGGCGAGACCCAGGCTCCGGTGCCCGCGGCGGCCCCGGCCGCTGCAGCGGCTTCGATCCAGGAGACCATGCTCGAGGTGGTGGCGGAACTGACCGGGTACCCGCGCTCGGCGATCGCCATGGATGCCGATCTCGAGCGGGACCTCGGGGTGGACTCGATCAAGAAGGTCGAGTTGCTCTCGGTCTTCAAGGAGCGCGTGCCCGGGGTCGAGATCGGGGATCCCCAGTCGCTCTTCACGGCCCGCAGCCTCGGGGAGATCGTGGCCAAGGTCGAGGCGGCCGGCGCCGATCGGGAGGTCCGGGGGGACGGAGGGACCGATCCCCAGGCAGCCGCCGCGACCTCGGGCTCGACCGGGGTCGAGCCCCGGGGCGGCCTGGTCCGCCGGGTGGTGGTCGCGGAGAGCCGGGCGGCCCCGTGCCAGGCGACGCCGGGCTTCGAGGGTCGCTCGGTCGAGCTGGTGGCCGATCGGCGGGGCGTGGCCGAGCCGTTGGCCGAGCAGCTCTCGGCGATCGGGTGGCGGGTGGGCGTGGTCGACGCGATCTCCGGCGAGGCCGAGGCAGTGGTCTGGCTCCGCGGCCTGGACGCCCCGGACCACGACCCGTCGGAAGGGATCCGGTCGGCCCGGGAGGCGTTCCTGTCCCTCCAGGCCGCCGGTCCGCGGCTTCGGGAATCGGGGGGAGGCCTGGTCACGGTCCAGGACACCGGAGGCGACTTCCTGCTCTCCGGGGCCGCCGGGGCGAGGGCCTGGTCGGGGGGGCTTCCCGCCCTCCTCAAGACCGCAGCCCGGGAATGGCCCGAGGTCATGGTCAAGGCGATCGACCTGGATACCCGCCATCGCCTGGCCGGCGAGCTGGCCGAGGACCTGTTCACCGAACTGACCCAGGGAGGCCGCCTCGCCGAGGTCGGGCTCCGGCCCGGAGGCCAGCGCCTGGTTCCGGTGGTGCGGAGCCGGGACCCGGGTCCGGGAGGTAGGCCGCTGGCGGCCGGCACGGTGGTACTGGCCAGCGGAGGCGGTCGCGGCATCACCGCGGCATGCCTGGTGGCCCTGGCGGCGCGGAGTCCCCTCCGGATCGCGATCCTGGGGACCACCCCGCCCGGGGACGAGGATGTCCGCGGCAGGGAAGTCGCTGCCACCCTGGAGGCGATCCGGGCGGCCGGATCCGAAGCGCGCTGGGTGGCTTGTGACGTGGCGGTGGCCGCGGCGGTGGCGGGGGCGGTGGCCGAGGTGCGGGCGGTCTGGGGCCCGATCGGGGTCCTGGTCCACGGAGCCGGGGTGAACCTGGATTCCCCGCTGGCCGAGAAGCCGGTGGCGGAGTTCGACCGGGTACTGGCGGTCAAGGCCGGCGGCCTCGCCCACCTGCTGGAGGCTACCCGCCCGGATCCGCTCACCCGCGTGGTGGGCTTCTCCTCGATCGTGGCCCGGGAGGGGAACTTCAAGCAGGCGGACTACGCGGTGGCCAACGAGCTGGTCAACAAGGCGCTCCAGGGCGAGGCGCAGGCTCGCGCCGGGATCGCCAGGGTGCTCTCCCTGGGGTGGGGACCCTGGGACGGCGGGATGGTGAAGGCGCACCACAAGGCCATGTTCGCCCTCGCAGGGCTCGCCCCCATCGGGCTGGCGGAGGGCGCCGCCGCCTTCGTGGCCGAGCTGGAGGCGGAGGGCGCGGACGATGCGGTCGAGATCCTGCTGACGGCTCCGCCCGCGGTCCCGGGAGGGAGCGCGGCGTGAGCGACCCGGCCCGGGACCGGAGGGCCGAGCTGCTCGCCTCGCTCCACCGTTCCCTGGCGGAGGCCCACCGGGAGGCCATGACGCGAGCTGCCACGGCTCATGACGCGTTCCTGGCCGCGGTGCGCGCCGCCCACGAAACCCTGGCGGCGGGGGTCCCGGGGCCCGGGGTCGGGGCCGGGACGAGGGCGGGGAGCCAGGACGGGAACCTCCTCGAGTGGGAGCTCACCGAGGCCGGCGATCCCTGGGTCGAGGATCATCGGGCGGCCTGGACCGTTCCGGTCCTTCCCCTCACCTTCGAACTCGATATGTTGGCCCGGGCGGCCGCGGCCCGCAGGCCGGGATCGTCGCTGCCGCGGGTCGTCTCCATGGAAGCGCGGCGCTGGGCGGCCTTCGAGGGGGGCCGGCTCTCCGGCCGGATCGCGCTCCGGGACCGGGAGGACGGCGGGATCGAAGCCGAACTCCGGATCGCCCCGGCGGGTCGACCCGGGGAGACGGAGCTGGCGGCCGCGGCCCGGTTCGAGTTCGGATCGCCGGATTCGGTCGTCGCGGATCCGGGCTCCGGAGCGCTCGCCCCGATCGCGGATCCAAAACCCCAGGACTGCCCGTACCGGAGCGGCCGGCTCTTCCATGGTCCCTCGCTGCAGCTCCTCCACGGGCTGGTCATGGGCCGGGACGGTTCCTCGGCCCGGGTGCTCGCCGAGTCGCGGGGCGTCCCCTACGGGCTGGTCCATCCCGGTCTGCTGGACGCCTGCCTCCACGCCGTGCCGTTCTTCGGGATCGAGCGCTGGTTCCCGGGGCCGGGGCGCGGCATGGCCGCCTTCCCCTACCGGATCCGCGGGCTGCAGTGGAGGCGGCCCCCCCCGCGCCAGGGGGAGGTGCAGGTGGAGGCCCGGGCCCTGAGGGTCGACCATGGGAGGCTCCCGGTGGTCCGGCTGGTGCTCTCCGACGGACAGGGCACCCTGGCGGACTTCGAGCTCACCCTGCTGCTGGTGGCCAAGGGGCGGCTGGCGGGGACGGCGCCCGGCGCCTGGGGTCGCTTCCTCTCGGGGGAGGGGGCGGTGGCCGGGATCGCTCTGGGAGCCGGGACCGGGAGCGAGCGCAGGCTCGAGACCGCGGCGGTCGAGGAGCTCGCCTGGATCCCGGGGACCCTGGCTCGGGTCTACGGACTCGGGCCGGACCGTCCCGACCTGCGGGAGGAGCTGGCCCGGAGGGATCATCTCGGGAGCGAACTCCGCCTGCATCCGCGACGGATCCGGGTGGGAGCCGACGGGAGCTGCGCCAATCTCCCGCTGAACCCCTGCCGGATCGGGACCGCAGGGGACGAGCGGGGCGTGGCGACCCGGCTCGAAGGTCCGGGACCGCTCGACCTCTCGGGGATGGCGGCCCAGTGGGCGGAGCGGGGTGTGGAGCGGGGCCTCATGGTGGATCTGGTCGGGGCCCTGTTGCACCGGTTCGTCCGTCGGGTGGTGCTGGAGGATCCCGAGGGACATGGCGCGCTGGCGGGACGCAGCGTGCTCTACCTGGCGAACCACCAGACCGGGATCGAGAGTCTCCCGTTCTGCATGGTGACCGCCTGTCTCCGGCATGGGCCGGCCGAGGCCCTGACCCACCGCCAGCAGATGGAGACCGGGATCCTGGGGGCTCTCTACGCCTTGGCCCAGGCGGCCTTCGGGGAGCGCCTGCTGCTCGGCCTCAGGGTCTTCGACACCGCGGAACGGGAGTCCCTCCCGGCCGCCCTGGAGGGGTACCGCGGCGCGGCCGCCGAGCGAGCGACGTCCCTGTACGTGGCGGTGGAAGGCATGCGGTCGTTCCACGCCGCCCACCGGGTCGAGCGGTTGAGCTCGGTGTTCCTGGATCTGGCGATCGGCTCGGGCATCCCGGTCGTCCCCGTGAAATTCGTCGGGGGTCTGCCGCGGGAGCGCCTGGACACGCCACTCGACCTTCCCTGGCGGCTGGCGGGCCAGGACTACTACCTGGGCGAGGCGATAGGACCCGAGGAGCTGGCGGCACTCGCCTACCGGGATCGGGCCCGGTTGGTCCTGGACCGGATCAACGGCCTCGGTCCCAGCCTCGAGGACGAGGAGCCGAGTCCCCCGGACCCCGAGTTCCTCGCCCGGGTGGCGGAGTTGGAACGGTCCGGAACCCGAGGCCTGGCCGCGGTGGTGGTGGCGGCCCTTTCGGGCCTCGAGGATCCCTGCCCCGAGACCCGGGATTTCCTGGGGGCTCTCGCCGAGGGGACACCCGTCGCCGCCCTGGAGTCGCCGCTGGTGGCCGGGATCCTGGCGCTGGCGACCGGGGGCGACCGGGGCCGCTGAGGTTCCCTAGACCTTGAAGACGTATTCCTTGCCCGGCTCGCGCTCGCAGTCCGGGGGGTAGGAGCGGCGCTTCTCCCGGTAGTAGCGGTCCCGGTGGTCGCCCTCGCTCGCCCGGTTCCAGGTCAGGTAGAGGAGACGGCGGGACCGGGGGCTCCGGTTGGGGCCCGAGCGGTGGGGGGCGTAGGAGTCGAAGAGCACCAGGTCCCCGGGAGCTGCGAACAGGGGCCGGTAGGAGCCTGGCGGGAAGGCATCGTCGGCGAGCGGCTGGTCCATCGGTCCGAGCAGGCCCTCGCGATGGCGCCCGGGCACGAACTCCAAGGGACCGTTCTCGGCGTCGGCCGGGTCCACCGCCACCATGGCGGTGATGTGCAGGGATCCCCAACGGTCCCAGCGGGCAGCCATGTCCTGGTGGGCCTTGAAGCCGTCGCCGCCGGGCAGCTTCAGGTTGATCTTGTCCTTGAAGAGGACCGCGGGCTCGCCGAAGAGGAGGCTCGCAGCCTCGGTGAGCGGACCCTGGGCCAGGGCGTCGAGCCCGGGATGGTAGGGCAGGAAATTCTCGACCCGGTTCAGGATCCGGCTGCCGTCGAGCAGGCTCTTCTCGAAGTACTTCATCCACCTGCCCGGGGTCTCGGGCCATGCCTCGATCTCGGCGACCCAGGCGCACAGGCGTTCGGGATCGGGGATGAATCCGGGGACGTGGACGTAACCATCCCGATGGAAGGCCGCGATCACCTCGGGTGCGAGCACTGCCGGTCGAGGCTCGGGAGCGGGTCGGGTGCGGGACATGGGGCCGATCCTACCCGGTCGCCGCAGGCGCGGGGAGGCGAGGTGGGATTCCCCACGCCGAGGCCGATGGGGCACGCTCGACCCGGAATGGAAGCCCTGTCCCGCCGCTGGTCCCCGGGGCCGATTCCCCGATCGTCCTTCCGGCTGCCATGGCTGGCGGTCGGACTCTGCCTGGCCGCCGGCGCGCTGGCGGGGGACGATCCTACGGAACGCATGGAGAGCGCCTTCCGGGCCTCCGAGGAAGCCAAGGCGAGCCGGGACGGCCGGGCCTACCTGACCTCGCTGCTCGAGTTCGAGGTGGCGGCGCGGGCGGTGGGGCGGAGCTTCCTGGCCGGCCGGGCGACGGCCCGGGCGCTGGCCCTGGTGCGATCGGAGACACGAGTGGATCCCGACCTGGGAGCCAGGGTGCGCCTGGCGGCGGCCCGCACCGCCCGCCAGGAACGCAAGCCGGAGGAGGAAGCGTCCCTGCTCGAGGAGGCGCTGGCGACGGCCCGGGGACGACCGGAGCTGGCCGGATTCGAGGCCGAGGCCCTGCTGGGTCTGGCCCGGCTCGACCGTGACGCCGGGAGTCCGAAGGCAGAGGCGCGCTACCGGGAGGCCCTCGGCCGCGTCGACGGGATGCCCTGGGCGCTGCGCACCGAGGCTTGGCGGGAACTCGGATTGCTCCTCTCGGTCGCCGGTCGCGCCGGGGAGGCCGCCGACGCCTACCAGCAAGCTCTCGACGCTCTCGGTCCTTCCGGGGCCCGCGACCTCGTGGCCCGGCTCGAGCTGTCCCGGGGCAGGGCCATGGTGGCCGCCGGGCGGCCCGGCGACGCCCTGGCGGCGTTCGGGCGCGGACTGGCTGCAGCGGAGGGCAGGAGCGGCTCCGACCCGGGGGTGGCGGATCCCGAGCTCGGCCCCAGCCTCCTGGCCGGCGCGGTCCAGGCGGCCCAGGCCGCCGGGAGACGGGACGAGGTACTGCGGCACGGAGCGTCCTACCTGGCGGCCCTGGTCGCCCGGCCCGGGCTCCTCGCCATCACCGGGAAGGCTCCCGTCGTGCTCTACGCGTTGGCCCGTTCGGAGGCGGGCGAACACGAGGTCGGCGAGGAGGCGATGACCGCGCTCCTCGGGATGGCCGGGAAGCTCTGGGGAGCCAAGTACCCGGGGAGGGCGCTGGACCTGAGGACCCGGGCGCTCTGCCGGGTGCGGGGTGGGCGCGCCGCCGAGGCCGTGGCCGACCTGGTCGAGGCGGAGCGGATCCTGGGTCCGGAAGCGGGCCTCCGGGTCGAGGACCTCCCGATCCAAGCCAGCATCCTGAGACTCCGCGGCGAGGCCGAGCGCGACCGGGGCGAGGCGGCGGAGGCGCGTCGCTGCATCGAGCGTGCGGCGGCTCTCAGCGAGCGGCTGGCGGGACGCGGCTCGGTCGAACACCTCGGGGACCTGCGCCGGGTGATCGACCTGGTGGTGGCGGGGGAGGACTACCAGGAGGCGGTCGGTCTCGAGACCGAGGCGCTGGCGGCCGCCCGGGCCTGCCTCGGCGCCGAGCACGCCGAGACCGCCGCCGGGCTCGAACGCTTGGGGTCCTGGCTGGGATTGGCCGGGAACCCCGAGGAGGCGGAGGCGGCCCTCGGGGAGGCCTCCGGGATCCTGGCCCGGCTGCCCGATCCGGATCCGGCCCGAGAGCTCTCGCTCTTGCGGGCCCGGGCCGAGTTCTCGCTCCGGTCCGGCCGGCGGGAGGAGGCGCGCGGCTTCGCGGCCCGGGCCGGCGACCTGGCGCGATCGAGCCGCCTGGACCGGACCATGCTCGGGGGCCTGGTACTCCTGACCGCGTCCCGGGTGCGGAAGGCGGAAGCCAAGCTCGCCGAGGCCGAGACGGCCGCCAAGCGAGCGCTCGCGATCCTCCAGGGCCTAGCCGTGCCCCCTCGGGTCGAGATCGCGGCGGTGGCCCTGGAACTCGCGGAGATCTGGTCGCGCCTCAAGCGCTACCGGGACGCGGAACCGCACGCGGTGCTGGCCCATGGCTCGGCCCGGGCGACCCGGGGAGCGCCGGCCACCTTGCTGGCGGCGACCGCCGAGCGTCTGGCCGAGGTCTCGGAAGGCCTGGGTCGGGTCGAGGAGGCGCGGCGCCACCTGGCCGAGGCCGGCGAGTGGGCGGCGCGGGCCCGGCCGTCCGACCCCGAGCGGAGTGCCCGGATCCGGGAGGCCGCGGCGCGCCTCGCCGCCGGTCCCGGGCGATAGTCCCGGCCTTCCCCCGGACCGCTTGGCACGGGCTTGGCTCCCGACCGGACTACCGCAGCGAACGGAGCGCCGCCGCCACCGCGTCGGCCAGGGCCGCGTAGCCGGTGGCGCTCGGGTGCAGGCGGTCCGAGGTCCATCCGGGACGGGCCGCATCGGGGCTGGCCGGATCCGAGAAGAGCGCGAAGGCATCGACCACCCGGGCCACCTTGCCGGCGCTGCCCTGGGCGCGGATCCAGTCGCCGACCTGGCGGACCGCCTGTCCCCGCTCCGGGGTCCAGGAGGAGTAACCCTGGTAGGGCATCACCGTGAGCGCGACCACCTTCACGCCGCGGGCCTGGGCGGCCTCGTACATGGCGGCGAGGTCGGCCCCCACCTGGGTCGGCTCGGCGATGTTGTTGACGCCTCCCAGGATCACCAGGACCTGGTGGCCGGCCCCGAGCGGAGTCTCGAAGTCGGAGCGCATCTGGCGGGTGTTCTTGCCGACGTAGGCGTAGGCCCTGGGCGAGTTCACGAAGGTGGTTCCCGGGCATCGTTGCCGGAGCGCGGCCGGCCAGCCGGCGGCGGCGGTGATCGAGTCGCCGACCAGTCCGACGCTGGCCGGGCATTCGCCGGAGGCGCCGGTAGGGGTCGGGGTCGGGAGGTCGGTGGGATGGATGCCTTGCTGGGGCGCCGCGGGTGCGGGGCCGAAAGTGGAGGAGGGCGAGGGGGAGAAGGACTGGGGCGGGAAGGAGGCCGGCGGGTAGGACTGGGGTGGGGTTCCGGGGGACGGCGTGGCCGGCGTGGAGGCGAACGCCCCGGGCATCAGGCCTCCGAGGTTCAGGGACTGGCAACCGGTCATGCCGGTGGCCAGGAGTGCGACCAGGGCGCGGGGAGCCAGGGTGCGGGGGAGGGGCACGGTCCGGGATGATCAAGGGTCGTGCCAGCTCCGGGGCGGCGACGATCCGCTCAGGGAGCGGGGTCGTGGCCCAGGGGTCGTCTCCCGAGTCTCGCGGCTGAGATGGTCCCGGGGTCGGCGGTCGGGACGGCAGGCGCAACGATGAGACGGACGGCTCCGGCGGTGCGCTGCGAGGATGCTAGGGTCGCGGCATGGCGCTGGTCGTCGAACGCATCCCCACCCTGAGGGACAACTACACCTACCTGGTGAGCTGCCGCGACACCCGGGAGGCCGTGGTGATCGACGCTCCCGAGGTCGAACCGGTGCTGGCCCGGATCGAGGCCACGGGGGTCCGGGTGGTGCGGATCCTCTCCACCCATCACCACCCCGACCACGCCGCCGCCAACCCCGCGTTGGCGGACCGGCTGGGGGTTGCGGTGGTCGGCTTCGTCGGCGACGCGGCTCGACTGCCGGGCTTCACCTCGGGAGTCTCCGACGGGGACGAGGTCGAGGTCGGCATGCATCGTCTCCGGGTCCTCCACGTTCCCGGTCACACCACCGGCCACGTCGCCTACTTCGGGTCCGAGCCCGCCATGGTCTTCTGCGGTGACACCCTGTTCGGGGCCGGGTGCGGACGCCTCTTCGAGGGCACGCCCGAGCAGATGTACCGGAGCCTGGTGGAGCGGCTCGCCGCGCTCCCCGAGGAGACCCTCGTCTACTGCGGTCACGAATACACCGAGGCGAACCTCCGGTTCGCGGCCGCGGCCTTGCCGGGGGATCCTGAAGTCGCGGCCCGGGCGGAGCGGGTGCGGGCGATCCGGGCCCGGGCCTCCCCCGACTGGCATGCAGCGATCCCCGAGGAGATGACGATCCCGTCCACGATCGGCGAGGAGCGGCGGACCAATCCCTTCCTCCGGGCTCGCGACGCGGCCGGTTTCGCTCGCCTGCGGACGTGGAAGGACGGGTTCCGGTAGGCCACCGGCGTTCACAGCCACCCGGCAGCGGCCAGGCCGACTCCGGCCGCCAGCGAGGCGGCGTTGGCGAGGAGCGCGGCGGCCAGGCATGGGCCCCGGTGACCCAGGACCGTCGCCAAGAGCGAGCCCTCGACCAGCACTACCACGAATTCGGCTGCCACCAAGGCCCCGGGACCCCGCGGGGAGGAGAGCACCCAGACCGAGAAGAGCGGATGGGTGGCGAGGTTCACGGCCAGGCCGAGTCGGAGTGCGTCCCTGGGAGCGACCCCGATCCGACGGAGGGCCATGGCATAGGCGGGGATCTCGATCGCCAGGGTCCAGGCGAAGGCGAGGGCGAAGGCGCGGATCACGGCAGACGCTCCGGGCGAGGGTGGGGGCCCGCGAACAACCAGGCCCATTCGAGCCAGGCGTGGAAGCCCGCTAGCCCCAGGTAGAGGGCACGGACCTGCGCCGGATCCCAGGTCAAGGCCAGGCACGGCACCGCCAAGGTGGCGAGCAGACCCAGGCCGAGGACGAGGAACGGCGCACCTCCGATCCGGACGGGAGCCGAACTCGGCACCATGATCAGCCAGATGACGTAATGGACCAGCTGGCCATAGACGAAGGCCAGGCCGAGGCGTCCGATCCACAGGGACGGCAGGCCGGGGGCCAGCGGGCTCACCAGGGCGAGGCCGTCCGGGCTCGCCAGCAGGGGACCGGTGGCGGAGTCCAGGAACCCGGAGAGGATCAGGCCGAGGCCTCCCAGGTAGGTGACGAGGGCGATCCCGGTCCCGCTCGGGGTGGCGGGCCCCAGACGGGTCCAGATCCAGACCGCGGTCAGGTTGTGGAGGTGGGCGAGGAGCGCCACCAGGACCACCGGCCAGGCCGTCGCCAGGCCCGCGGCCGCGGCCAGGGTGGCGACCGCCAGCGGGCCGGGACGACGGGCGCCGTGGCGGTCGCCCAGCGACAGGCCGATCGCCAGGATCCCGAGGGCGAGCTCGAGGCGGGGAGAGAACGGCATGTCGAGGGCACCGGCCAGGCGATGGAGGACCATGGCCGCGAGGCAGGCCCAGGTCGACCGGGGCAGCAGGCCAGAGGGCCCTCCCAGGTAGCGGAGATCCGCCATCACATGGGGGACTCCCAGGAGGATCGGGCTCCAGACCATGGCTGCCAGGGGCGCGGCCGCGGCCATCGCCAGGCAGGCGACCACGCCCGCCAGGAAGCCGAGGTCGCGACCGGGGTGCGTCAACGAGCCGGGGTGGAGGGGGGCGTCGGTGCCGGCTTCCGCAGCAGCAGCGCGGCGGCCACCGCGATCGCCACCACCACCCCGATCACGAGGGCGCCGGTGCCGGGACCCTGGGTCTCGGGCGGCGGGGTCGCCGGCTCCTCGCCCGGGCGGCGCGGCGGGATGTCGGCGCGGAGCAACGCCGGGGCGGTCGCGGCGAGGACGGTCGCCATGGATGCGAGGCGAAGGGAAGGCTGCAAACGACACCTCCGGATCGCCTCCAGGATAGACGCCGCGAGGGATCGCCGCGACCAGCGGCTACGCTGCCTCGATGCCGCCGCGCCTTCGCATGTTGCTGCCGGGACTGCTGGTTGCCGCCACCGGGGTCGGGGCCGGCGACCTGGTGACGGCCAGCCTGGCCGGGGCCCACGCCGGGCCCGCGGTCCTGTGGGCGGTCTTCCTGGGCGCGACCATGAAGTGGGTGCTCAACGTCGAGCTGGCGCGCTGGCAGCTCGCCACCGGCACCACCCTGCTCGAAGGCTGGGTCCGCTGCCTGGGTGGCGCCTTCCGCTGGCTGTTCCTCGCCTACCTCGTGGTCTGGTCGGTGGCGGTGGGGAGCGCCCTGGCCAGCGCCTGCGGGGTCGCAGGCCATGCCCTGCTGCCCCTGGACGCCGATCCGGCCAGGTCGAAGGCGATCTGGGGCATCGGCCACTCGCTGGCCGGCCTCGCCCTGGTGCTGGGGGGAGGCTTCTCCCTCTTCGAGACCGCCATGGCGGCCTGCACCGCGGTCATGTTCGTCACCGTGTTGGTCACGGCTTGCGGGATGGCGCCTCCGGTACCCGTGCTGCTGGCCGGCAGCCTGGTCCCGAGCTTCCCGACCGGGTCGCTCGCCTGGGTGGTGGCCCTGCTCGGGGGGGTCGGTGGCACCCTGACCATCCTCTCCTACGGCTACTGGATCCGGGAGGAAGGCCGGGAGGGCGCAACCGGTCTGGCGGACTGCCGGCTCGACCTCGGGGTCGCCTATGCGATGACCGCGCTCTTCTCGGCCTCCATGGTGGCGATCGGGAGCCGCATGCCGGCCCTGGTTGGGGGCAAGGGGGCGGCCCTGGCCGCCACCCTGGCGGCAGGCCTGGAGCCGGTCCTCGGGGCTCCCGCCCGGTGGGCCTTCCTCCTCGGGTTCTGGGCCGCGGTGTTCTCCAGCCTGCTCGGGGTGTGGCAGGGCGTGCCCTACCTGTTCGCCGACTTCGTGGCCCTCTGGCGCGGAGAGCAGGCCGACCCCCCCCGCTTGAGGGCTTCGTTCGCCTACCGGGCCTACCTCGTCGGCCTGGCACTGGCGCCGGCCGCCTTCCTCATGCATCCCCTCCAGCAGGTGCAGATGGCGTATGCCCTGCTGGGTGCCTGGTTCATGCCGGTCCTGGCCGCCACCCTGCTCTGGATGAACTCGCGCTCCGACCTGGTCGGGGAGGAACACCGGAGCGGTCCCGCCACCCGGCTGGCGCTCGCCGGCGTGCTGGTCTTCTTCGCCTGGGCGGGCTGGGCCGGGATGGCCGGATCCGGCTGACGCCGCTGGGCGGCGACCGCCGTATGGACCCCCGGTTCCGCGGCGCGGGGCGGTACTCTCCCGAGCGAGGACCGGAGGTCCCGGTCGCCCGTTACCGCCACTCCCGAGGAGGACGACGTGGGTCAGAAGTGGGTCTACGGCTTCGACGAGATCGAGGAGGCGGAGCGCTACAAGGGCGGCGACTGGGACCAGGTGAAGGGCCTGCTCGGGGGCAAGGGCGCCAACCTCGCCGACATGACCCGGATCGGGGTGCCGGTGCCCCCCGGGTTCACGGTCACCACCGAGGCCTGCAATGCCTACCTGGCGAAGAAGGAGCACTTCCCGGACGGGATGTGGGACGAGGTCGAGGCCCAGCTCAAGCGGATCGAGGTGACGACCGGCAAGGTCTTCGGGGATCCCGAGTTCCCGCTGCTCGTCTCCTGCCGGTCGGGAGCCAAGTTCTCCATGCCCGGGATGATGGACACGGTCCTGAACATCGGACTGAACGACGAGGTCGCCGAGCACCTGGTCAAGCTCACCGAGAACGAGCGCTTCGTCTACGACTCGTACCGGCGCCTGATCCAGATGTTCGGGTCGGTGGTCCTGAACATCAAGGAGGAGCCCTTCGAGGTGGTGCTGGCCAAGGCCCGCTCCAAGCGCGGCGTGGCCGACGACTCCCAGCTCACCACCGACGACGTGCGCCGGGTGGTGCAGAAGTTCGAGGAGATCGTGGAGCGCTACGCCGGGCGCCCCTTCCCCCAGGACCCCCGGGAGCAGCTGAAGCTCGCCACCGAGGCGGTCTTCAAGTCCTGGAACGGCAAGCGCGCCTTCGACTACCGCAAGGCCGCCAACATCCCCCACGACCTCGGCACCGCGGTCAACATCCAGACCATGGTGTTCGGCAACCGGGGTCCGGACTCCGCCACCGGCGTCGCCATGTCGAGGAACGCCACCACCGGAGAGCCCCGCATCGAGGGCGACTTCCTGGTCAACGCCCAGGGCGAGGACGTGGTGGCCGGGATCCGCGCCACCAAGCCGATGGACGAGCTCGAAGGCGAGATGCCCGAGCTCTACCGGGAGTTCGCGGAGATCGCCGGGCGCCTGGAGAAGCACTACCGCGACATGCAGGACATGGAGTTCACCATCGAGCGGGGGAAGCTGTGGTTGCTCCAGACCCGCGACGGCAAGCGCACCGCCCAGGCGGCGGTGAGGATCGCGGTCGACATGGCCGAGGAGGGCCTGATCACCAAGGAGGAGGCGCTGGAACGGGTCAGCCCCGACCAGGTCGACTTCTTCCTGCACCCCCAGTTCGAGCCGGAGAGCAAGAAGAAGGCGCTCGACGACGGGACCCGGATCGCCACCGGCCTGAACGTGTCCCCGGGGGCGGCGGTGGGCATGGTGGCCTTCGATGCCGACCTGGCCGAGCGCTGGGCCAAGCAGGAGGGCAAGAAGGTCATCATGGTCCGGCCCGAGACCAAGCCCGACGACGTCCACGGGATGCTGGCCGCCGAGGGGGTGCTCACCAGCCGGGGCGGACGCACCAGCCACGCGGCGCTGGTGGCGCGCCAGTTCGGGAAGCCGGCGGTGGTCGGGGTGTCGGCCCTGGAGATCGACCTGGTCGAGCGCCAGATGCGGATCGGCGACAAGCTGATCACCCAGGGGCAGTACGTCTCGATCGACGGCACCACCGGCGAGGTCTTCCTCGGTCAGCTCCAGACCAAGGTCCCCGACATCGAGGACCCCTGGCTCGGCAAGCTCCTCTCATGGGCGGACGAGGTCAAGCGGCTGGGGGTCTGGGCCAACGCCGACTACCCGGCCGATGCCAAGCGGGCCCGGCGCTACGGGGCCAAGGGGATCGGACTCTGCCGGACCGAGCACATGTTCTTCGAGGCCGAGCGCATCCCCATCATGCAGAAGCTGATCATGGCGAGCACCCGGGTGGAACGCCAGGAGGCGCTCGATGCCTTGCTCCCCCTGCAACGCAGCGATTTCAAGGGACTGCTCCGGGCCATGGACGGGCTGCCGGTGATCATCCGGCTCATCGACCCGCCGCTCCATGAGTTCCTGCCGAGCTACGAGTCCCTGACCCACGCCCTGGCGGACCTGAAGATCCGGCTGCAGAACGCCGCCAGCCTCCAGGAGATCGACGACCTGCTGAAGACCCTGGAGGAGAAGAAGCACGTGCTCGAGCGGGTCGAGTCGCTCCGGGAAGCCAACCCGATGCTCGGCCTCCGGGGGGTGCGGCTGGGCATCCTCCGGCCCGGGCTCACCCGCATGCAGGTACGGGCCATCTTCGAGGCGGCCTGCGAGGTCAGCCGGGAGGGCGTCGAGGTCCATCCCGAGGTGATGATCCCACTGACCTCCCATGCCAACGAGCTGGCGCTCCAGCGGAACGTGCTCGAGGAGGAGGCCAAGGCGGTGATGGAGGAACAGGACACCCACATCGCCTACAAGTTCGGGACCATGATCGAGATCCCCCGGGCCGCCCTCACCGCCGACACCATCGCCGCCCACGCCGAGTTCTTCTCGTTCGGGACCAACGACCTGACCCAGACGACGTTCGGGATCAGCCGTGACGACGCCGAGTCGGGGTTCCTGATCGAGTACCTGCAGCAGGGGATCCTCCCCGAGAATCCCTTCGCCACCCTGGATCGCGAGGGGGTCGGCAAGCTCATGGAACAGGCGGTGGCCAAGGGCCGGGCGGCACGCCCCGGGCTCGAGGTGGGGATCTGCGGCGAGCACGGGGGCGATCCCCGCTCCATCGCCTTCTGCCATGCCCTGGGGCTCGACTACGTCTCGTGCTCGCCCTTCCGGGTGCCGATCGCCCGGCTGGCGGCGGCCCACGCGGCGCTCGCCGAGGCCAGGGGAGCCAAGCGGGCGGAGGCGGAGAAGGTCGCGACCGGCTGATCCGGCGGCCGGCCGAGGCGTTCCCGGAGCCGGGATCGGCCGGGGACCGCGGGCGACCCCTGGCTTCGAGTACCCTGGCCCGGACCGGCTTCGGCACGGCGACCGGAAGGAAGGGCGAGCCCTATGTCGAGCGAGGTGCTTTCGAGCGTTCCCCTGTTCGCGAACCTCTCGGCCGAGGAACTCGAGAAGCTCACCAAGCTGGTCGAGGTGAAGGGGGCGCTCAAGGGCCAGGTGCTCTTCAAGGAAGGCGACCCGCCGGATGCCTTCTACGTGGTCTCCCGGGGCAAGGTGAAGATCGCCATTCCCGAGATGGGCAAGCGCAAGGGCTTCACCGTGTCCCTGGCCGAGGGACAGTTCTTCGGCGAGATGGGCGTGATCGAGGGGAGCCCCCGCTGCGCCACCGCCACCGTCTCGGACGACGCCATCCTGCTGGCGGTCACCAAGAAGGCCTTCGACCAGATGATGGCCACCAACCCCGAGATCTCCGAAAAGGTCATGCGGGAGGTCGCCACCCGCAAGAAGCAGCTCGCCGAGAAGACCGAGGCCAAGAAGCCCAAGAAGAAGTGCAAGGTCATCCTGGTCTACAGCCCTTGCGGGGGCGCCGGGGCCACCTTCGTGGCCTGCAACGTGGCCCAGAAGATCTCCCATTACACCAACAAGCGGGTCGGGTTCCTGGACGGGGACCTGCAGCTCGGCCTGGCCCACGTCTACTTCAACCACGCCAAGAAGGGCGAGCTGGCGCGGATCATCGAGGGCAACGGCGGCAACGTGGATTCGCTCTCGATCACCAGTGCCTCGGTCGAGGTCGGCAAGGGCATCGACCTCTTGCCCGCACCCGGCGACATCGAGGCCAGCGAACTCTTCACCCCCGACATCCTGCGCCGGGTGGTGGAGGAGCTCGCCTATACCCATGAGTACGTGGTGATCGACGCTCCCAAGGACCTGAACGAGCGGACCATGACCTTCTTCGAGCTGGCCGACCAGATCCTGCTGGTGCTCGAGCCGAACCTGGCGTCGGTCTACCGGATCGGGCAGGTCTTCTCGCTCCTGAAGAAGATGGAGTTCGAGGAAGCGAAGATCGTCCTGGTCGTGAACAAGCTCGAGAAGGGGAGCTTCTCGGTCGAGGACATCGAGAAGCACAGCCGGCGCCGGATCTCGGGCGCCATCCCCTACGACCGGGCCGGAGCCTTGAAGAGCCTGAATGCCGGGAAGTTGGTGGTCACCCACGCCCCCGAGTCGGAGTGCGGGGTCGAACTCTCCAATGTGGCCCGGACCCTGGTCGCGGCCGAGGCCCTGGTCCAGGAGTCGGTACCGCCCAAGAAGGGTGGCGGGTTCGCAAACCTCTGGGGGCTGCTCGGGTAGCGGTCGGGCGGATCCGGAGGCGGGTACCGGGCAGGGTGGCTACCGATCCCCGCGAGTGGATCGCCCGGTTGCCAGGCGGTGTTCCCGGTTCGGCACGCCTTCCCGGCGCTGCCTGGGAAGGTCCGCTCCTGGAGCGGCTTTGCGGTTTGTGCACAGCCTGGCAC
>CAYOHP010000093.1:0-27024 GCA_964403795.1 uncultured bacterium
TACGGTTCTGTGGGAGCCGGGGGCGGGCAACCGCCCCCGGCTACCCGACGAGGCGAAGCCCGCCCGCGAGCGAACCCCTCGGGGTGAGCTGCAGACGAACCTACAATTCCACCCGCACCGTCTGCACCCGTCCCCAGGCATCGGCCACCCGGAATACCGCCTCGGCACCGGACCCGTCCCAGGCGAGCGTCTCCAGCCGCACCCTCCCGCCCCTGGGCCGGAACGCCTCATGGGAGGTCCTCCGGCCCTGTTGCCTCCAGAACGAGATCCGGAGGTCGCCGCCGGACTCGACCGCCACTTCGATCCGGGTCCTCTCCCCCGGGCCCTCCACGACCAGGGGCTCGCCCGCTTCGGCCGGATCCGGGACCAGCCGGGAAGGTCCGCTGCCGAGGAGGGAGAGCCGCCCCTCCCGGTCGCGCTCCAAGCGGTACCGCCCCTCCCCGGACCCGGGACCTGCGATGCCGGCCTGCCGACCGGCGCGGTACCCGGCACCTCCGGCTCCCAGCACCCCCAGGACCGACGCCACCAGCAGGCCGGTGGCCACCTCGCGCCACAGCCCGGGCCCGGCTCCGACTCGTGAATCACCGCTTCCTGCCCCGATCGCCGGTGGCGACGACCCGGGACCGGGCTCGCCCAACCCGCGGCCCGGCTCCACGGCAACGGCCTTCCCCCCGCCCCCGACCCGCGGACGGATCCCCGACCGGGTCGCCTGGTCCTCCGGACCGGGACCGATCTTCTCGAGCTCGCGCCCGAACTCGCGGGCCGTAGGGGTCCGCAACTCGGGACGGCCCGACGAAGCCCGTCCCAGGGCCGCCCGGAGTCCGGGCGAGGTGACCTCGGCGAGCCGTTCGGCCCCTGGTCCGGCACTTCCCAGGGGCAGCGTCAGGGCCTTGCCCAGGGCTGCCTCGATCAGGGTGATCGCCAGCGCATACACATCCGAGGAAGGCGTGTACTCCCGCCCCGCGAGCAGTTCAGGAGCCAGGTACCCGGGAGTCCCCAGGACGGCTCCGGTGCCGGTCAGGAACCCATGCTCGGCGGGGCGGCCGAGGCCCAGGTCGGCCAGGTAGGCGCGGCCGGACCCATCGAGCAGGACGTTGCCAGGCTTCACGTCCCGGTGCAGGGCACCGGCCCGGTGCAGGGCCTCCAGGGCACCCGCCAGGCGCAGCCCCATCTCCACGACCTGACCCGTCGGCATGGGCTGCCCCTCGCTCGAGAGGCGTTGGGCCAGCGAACCGCCTTCCATGTAGCGGAAGACCAGGAAGGGAGGATCTCCCTCGAGCTGGGCATCGAGCAGCTCGACGAGGGCCTCGTGCCGCACCGAGACCAGGAGTTCCGCTTCCCGTCGGAAGCGGGCCCAGACCTCTTCCGAAGGTCGGTCGGCCAGGATGGTCTTCAGGGCCACCTGGCGATCCAGCTCGAGGTCATGGGCCAGGACCACCTGGCCCATGCCGCCCCGCCCCAGGATCTTCTCGACCCGGTAGCGGGATGCCTTCCCGGACCCGACCAACGAAACCTCCCTCGGCGGATCCAAGGTAGCCAATGGCGGCCCCGGACCCGAGGGTCGGCGCGCCCTCCGCCCGGACGGACCCGGGTCCGAGTTGTCCCACCTCTCCCGGGAGCCCTATCCTGCCGATGGGTTTGCATGGCGCCACACCTGTGCTGGCGCCGGGAAGGGACGGCGACGTGGTCACCTCGAAGCGCTCGGGCAAGACCCGAGAGGGTCAGGGGATCGCCGAGTTCGGGCTGATCGTCGTCCTGGTCTCGGTCCTCTGCATCGTCCTGGTCCAGGCGCTGGGCGTGAACACCGAAGCGTTCTACGTCCGGGCCGCCAACGAGGTCGCCGGCGCCCTCTCGAGCGTCAGCTCGTAGCGCCGGGACCCCGGACCGTCCCCTACCCTCCCGAGATCCAATCCTCCGACGTGGCCCGGTCCTCTACCGCCGACGAGTCCCCGGTCTTCTTCCCTGGCGGCAGCGCCGTGGCCGGGAGCGCCGCCTGGCCACGGGCCCGGGCCCGGATCTCCGCCGCCAGCTCCTCGGCCTCGATCCCGGTCCCGATCGTGTTCACCAGGAAGGGCGGGAGCCCGAAGCCCCGGTTGTAGCGCCAGAAGAGGCGCAGCGGAAGGGGCACGCGGTCGAGGTACCCGACGGGATCCCTCAGGTAGAGGTACACGTGGGGTGTACCCGCCATGGCCTTGGCGTCCTCCACGTCGTCCCAGGGCACGGTGCCGAGTCCGAGCTGGCGGTCCCGGAACCCCTCCTCGTCCAGCACGAACCGGGGTTCCCGGGCCAGCACTTCCCGGAGCTGCATCCAGGCGACGTAGCCGAAGAGCAGGATGGCCGGGACGGCCAGGGCCCCGCCCAGCGCCAGGGCCAGCAGCATGGTCCCGGGATGGAAGCCCCCACCCGCGCTCCAGCGGGCCAGCTCCGATCCGACCATGGCGATCCCGGGAAGGGCACCGCCCAGGCACATCGCCAGCCCGGTGAGGAACCAGGCGAAGGCCCGGGACCGGCTGGCCTGGATCCGGACCGCCGGGAGCTCCTGCCGGGAGACGGCCGGAGGACCGGACCGGGACTCGTCGTCATCCATGGCGAAGGCAGGATAGACCGGTGGCCAGCGGACTTGCCGGGAGCGGTTCCGGCCTGCTCCCATGGTGGCTCTGGCGAAGGAGCCACCTTGATCGGGATCCGCAGGGCCGAGGAGCGGGCGCATATCCCGCATCGCTGGGTCGAGAGCTTCTACACGTTCTCCTACGGCGAGTACGACGACCCGGCCCACCGGGGCTTCGGACCGCTCAGGGTCCTGAACGAGGACCGGGTGGCTCCGGGCCACGGCTTCCCGCCCCATCCCCACGAGGAGGTGGAGATCTTCTCCTACCTGGTCGAGGGATCGCTCGAGTACCGCGACGACCTCGGCCACGGACTCATCCTCCAGGCGGGGGACGCCCAGCTGGCCACCACCGGGACCGGGATCCGGCACAGCGTCATGAACGCCAGCCCCGAGGAGCTCCTGCGGGTCTACCAGTTCCACCTGCTCGCCGACCGCCCCGGGGGTCCTCCCTCCCTGCAGCACTGGGAGCCGGACGCCTTCGGGGCCCGGGGGATGTGGAGGGTGGTCGCCTCTCCCTCGGGCCGGGAGGACTCGATGCGGGTGGGCAGCGACGTCGAGATCCTGATCGCCGAGGTGGAGCGGGGCGACGACCTCGAGTACCTGGTGCGACCGGGTCGCAATCTCTGGCTGCAGGTCACCCACGGGCGGCTCTCGATCGCAGGCGAGCGGGTGTCGGCGGGAGACGGGATCGCCGTGATCGGCGAGCCCCGCCTCGACATCGAGGGCGTCAACGGCGGCGGCCAGGTCCTGCTCCTCGACCTGGGCTGACCGACTGGCGAAGGCCCGGGCCTACCTCCAGCCCGGGGGGGCGGGGGGAGGTGCCCCTCTCGGGGGCCCTTGGGGCCGGGGGGCCGACTACAACAGCGGTACTCCCAACAACGTCGCAAGCGACCGCCACTCCCGGTGGCAGGGGTGCTCCTCGACTTTCACGAAGGGCAGGCCGCGGCCGTCCCGCGTGGAGGGATCGGGGACCAGCCGGCGGGCGCGGTGGCCCGGTCGCGAGGCCGTCACCCGGTAGCGGTCGCCCGCCACCACCAGGGCAGCGTGGTCGTCGAGTGCCACGCCCACCAGGCCGGTCCGGGCCACCAGCTTGGCGAGGCCCGGCACCCGGAAGGCCTGGGCGGCCGAATGGGGCGCCATGGCCACCGGCAGGAGTCCGATCCCGGCCACCCCGGACTTCCCCACGCCCTCGCCCAGGCCCACCGGGGTGTGGCCCACCCCGCACCAGCCCAGGGCCCCCGCCGAGAGGCCGGCCAGGACCACGCCCCGGGCCGCGGCCGACACCAGGGCCCGGTCGATCCCGGTGGCCCGCCAGCGTTCCATCATGAAGAGCGAGCTGCCGCCGCCGGCGTACACGAGATCGATCCCGTCGAAGGCGGCCTCCACCTCGCCCCGCTCGGGGTCGCGACCCGCCACCCGGAGCTCCGCCACCCGGCAGCCCAGGAGGTCGCGGTAGACCCGGGCGAAGGCCTCGAAGTATCCGGGCGGGTCGTCGCTGGCGGTCCCCAGGAAGAGCGCCCGGGCCGGGTGGCGGGCCGCCAGCGACACCGCCAGGATGTCGAGCGGCAGGGTCTCCTGCTGGCCCAGCTCGCCGCCGCCCAGACAGACCAGATAGGGGCCCTTGACCGGCCGCCCCGGCCACGCCGCCTCAGTACTCACCCAGGGATCCTTCCCGGCGGGCCCGTTCCAGGCCTGCCGCCAGGGCGTAGCGCCCGGAGCCCACCAGGACCAGGCACCAGACCAGCAGGCGCACCAGGTCGGGAGCCACCTCGGCGCCTCCCTGTCCGAAGCCGGCCCGCACCAGACGCAGGCTACACGCCAGGGGCAGCTCCCGGCAGACCGGGACCAGGACCGGGGGCAGGAGCTCCACCGGGAACCAGACCCCGCTCGCCAGGGCCTGCAGCGAGGCGAAGACCGCGCCGACCGGATTCCCCCGCTTGAAGGCGAGCAGGCAGCCGGCGCCCGCCAGGCCGAGGCCCAGGTGGGCCACGGTCGAGAGCAGCAGGGCGACGGCAGCGAGCAGCAGGCCGCCCGGGTCGAGGCTGAGCGAGGCCGCCAGCCCGAGCCCCAGGTAGAGACCCGCCTCGGCCATCCGGAAGAGCATCCCGGAGCCGGCTCCCCCGGCCAGCAACCAGGCCGCGGGCCGGGTCTGGAGCCCACCTTCCAGGGTGCCCTGGACCGCCTCCCAGGCCACGCTCTGGCCGGGACCCTCGAGGGCGGCCGAGGAGAGCCGGTGGGCCAGCAGGCCCAGCACCACGAAGCCGAAATAGTCGCCGCCCCCGTTGGCACCGGGCAGGGAGCCGGCCGGCACCAGCCGGGCCAGGTACCAGAAGAGCACGCACTGGAAGAGGGCGGAGCCGAGCGTCGTCGCCAGCGAGACCCGGTAGCTGGCCAAGGCCCGGAGGTCGCGCCGCAGACACGCCGCCAGGGTGGCCCAGCCTCGGCCCGGGCAATGGCCCGGAGTCGACTCCGGCTGCGGGTCCCACCCACCGCCGAGTCCGGTCGCCGGTTCGCCTCCCGGAGCCGAACCTCCGCCCGGCCTCTCGATCCGGACCGCGCCACCCGCCTCCTCCCGAAAGCGCGCCGGCCCGCCCGGGATGAGCTCCAGGGTCCGGAACCCCTCGATCACGAGCTCCGGGTCATGGAGCACCACCACCAGGGCGGCTCCGGCCGCGGCCCGGGCCGCCAGGCGACGCCCCAGGAGAGCCCGCCCCGCGGCATCGAGGCTCGCCTCCGGCTCGTCGAGCAGCAGCACCGAGGGTCGCCCGCAGCCGACCGAGGCCAGCGCCACCCGCCGCCGCTCCCCGGTCGAGAGCAACCGGACCGGCCGGTCGGCCAGGGCCTCCACCTCGAACTCCCGGAGCGCCTGCCGGATCTCCGCCTCCCGGTCCCCCTCCGTGGTGCGGCCTTCGGCCAGGAAGCGCAGGTTCTCGACCGGTGTGAGCCTCCAGTACAGGGACCGGTCCCCGGGTCCGAGCCAGCCGATTTCCGGCCGGGCCGGCGCGGGCGGCCTTCCCCCCACCCTGACCAGGCCCGCGTCGGGACTCACCAGGCCGGCCAGGATCCGGAGCAGGGTCGACTTGCCCGAACCGTTGGCACCCCGCACCACCAGGCCTTCCCCCGGGGCCACCGAGAACCCGAGGTCGACCAGGAGAGGCTTGCCCGGGAACGCCCGGGCGAGGCCCTCGACCCGGATCCCGCCCCGGCTCACCGGGCTTCGCCCTGGCCCGTGGCCAGCCGCTCGAGCTCGGCGAGCCCCAGCCCGACGTGGGCCATGAGCCCGGCCTCGAGATCGCCGCCGCGCCCCAGCGAGCGGGCCAGCTCCGCCAACCGGACCCAGGCCTCGGCCTCGGGCTCCCCGGGCCGGGCCAGTCGCTCCAAGAGGATCCCGACCAGCCGGTGCCCCACCACGTAGGCCCGGGCCTGGTCTTCCTGGGGGATCGAGCCCGAGCCCAGGATCGGGGTCGCCAGGATCCGGGCCAGCCGGTCGAGATCCAGGCCGGGCTCCGCCGCCAGCCGCTCCGGGTCGTAGCCGAAGCGCCCCAGGTACTCGACCCCGCCGGCCAGGCGATCGGCCACCCCCTCCATCATCCAACGGGGGAAGGCCACCACCGGCTCCCCCGTTCCCCGGAGCAGGGCATCGAAGGCCATGTGGGCGTACTCGTGGCGGGCCACGTGGCGGACCAGGGGATCGGAGAGCGGGTCGGTCCCGGCCGAGAAATCGCCCCGGTACACGATCCGCCGGGTGACCGCGTCGTAGTAGCCCCAGGGCGACTCGCCCGGGACATGCACCAGGTGGAGGTCCACCGGGTCGGGTCCGGGCCGTCCCAGCCGCGCATCGACCTCGGTGCGGGCAGCGCCCAGGAGCGCCAGCGCCCGCTCCACCGCGGCCTCCGGCATGGTCGCCGAGGCCCGCCACCTGAGCGGCCCGCGGGTCCCTCCCTGCCCGCTCCCCTCCTGGCCTCCCGAGAGCCGATGGAACAGCGCCAGCACCCGGGGGTCGTGGCGCTGGGGCGGGGAGAGCCCTTCGAGCGCCCGACGCCCCAGCTCCGGCCGGCCCACGCTGGCGAGCAGATTGGCGGCCGGGAGCAGGAGGACGTTTCCCTCGGCCAGTTCGATCATGCGCCGGAGCGCCCGCACCCCTTCCTCGATCCGCCCCGAGCGGAGTTCCAACCCGGCCTCGACCACCAGCACCTGGGGCGAGGGCAGGAAGTCGCGCCCCAGGATCGCCAGGTCCTGGCGGGCGGCCTCGCCCTCGCCGATGGCGACCCGGAGCGCGGCCCGACCCAGGCGTCGCTGCGGCTCCTCGGCCCCGGGGCGGGACTGGTCCCGGACCAGGAAGGCCCGCACCCGGTCGGTCTCCCCCGAGGCCGCGAAGCGGGCCGCCTCGGCCGCCTCCACGTCGGGATCCCCGGGCGCCCGCCGGGCGGCCTCCGCCAGGTGGCTGGCCTCGGCGTCGGTGTCGCCCTGCCAGTGGGCGAAGCTGGCCCTGAGGTAGGGCACCAGGGGCTGGCGGGGCGCCTCGGCCTCGATCCGGACCAGCTCCTCCTCGGCCTCCTCGAAGCGTCCGAGCTCGCCGAGCGCGTTGGCCCGGCTCGCCCTCGCCACCCGGTCGCGCCGCTCCCCGAGCACTTCGAGCGCCTCCCGGGCGGCCCCGATCCAGGTCAGGCTCACGGTCCGCCGGATCGCCTCGTCGAGCCTCCCGAGCCGCCCCAGGAGCTGGCTCGTGCCGGTCCACCGGGAAGCCGAGAGACGCCGCAGGGCCGACCGGGGAGGCTCGGCCTCGGGGGCCAGGAACCCGGCCGTCCGGTAGGCCCGAGCCGCCTCCAGGGGACTTCCCCGGGCCTCGTGGGCCCTGCCGATCAGCTGGAACAAGGCCGCCGAGTGCCCGTCGCTGCGCCGCACCCAGGGCGCCAGGTCGGCCAGCGCCCCGGAGGGATCGCCTCCGGTGACCTTGCGGGCCGCTGCCTCCAATGCGGCTTCCAGCGCCGATCCCGGGCGCGACTCCGGAGGCGCCGCCCTTCCGTTCCATGGGAAGGCAGCGAAGAGGAGCGCCCCCAGGGCCAGGCCCGGGCGCCGCACCACCGGTTGCGGCACCCGACGATCGCGGGCACCACCCCGGTGGGGTAGCCTGGATCCGGGACCCTGCGGGGGATCCCGCGGAGGCGCCCGGTGAACCTGAAGCTCCTGAACGTGGCGGCGGTCTCGCTGGTGGGCGCGGCCCTGACCGAGCGGGGCCGGCGTCGGACCTTCCTCGGGCTGGTGCTGGCGGCGGCCGTCCTCGACCTGCTGATGCTGGGGCACCTGATGCTCTTCAGGCCGGTGGCCGAGCGGGCGAGCGCCGGTCTCGCCCCGGTCCAGATGCTGCACGTCGTGGTCAGCGGGATCTTCCCGGTGCTCTACCCCCTGCTGGTGGTGGCGGCCTTCGACGCCCTTCCCGACCGGCGACGGGGGGATCGTCCGGTGGTGGACACCCGACTGCTGCTGGCCTTCGCCCTGCTGCGCTTCGCCAGCTTCGCCACCAGCTACCTGATGGTGGAGTGAGAGGCTGAGGGGATCCGCCGGCGTCGTCACGGCGCCCCGGTCGCGGGAGCCCGAGCGGGAGCCCGATCCGGCCCGGCGGCGGCCGCTTCGGCCTCGGCCGCGATCCACTCCGGCATCCGCTCCGCGACGGCCCGCGTCAGGTCGAGGACCCGCGGTTCGGTAGGCCCAGCGCCGGCACCAGGGCCGGGCGCCCCCTGGCCCTGGCCGGATCCCGGCGCCGGGCCGGTGCCGGACTCGGTCGGACCGTGGGCAGGCTCGTCCCAGACCAGGGCCACCCGGGCGAAGCCTGAGGCATAGAGGAGTTCGATCGGGCCGCTGACCTTGCGGGTCGGGGCTCCCGCCACCGAGTCCCCCGGCGAGCCGGCCGGCACCGGGCGCGAGAACCGCTCATGCACGATCGCCCCGGCCGCCACCGTCCCGAGTTCGAAGACCTGGCGCTGGCCGGGGACGAAGTCGACCTCCAGCCGGGCCCCCGGCAAGGGGACGGGCCGGGGATTGACCAGGTCGACGACCAGGTCGTAGCGGGCCGGGCCCACGACCGGTCCCGCCCCCCGCACCGCGGCCAGGAACAGGAGTTCGGGCTCGGGCGGCGGCGGTGGCGCCGGGGGATCGCCGCAGGCGGAGACGAGGATCGCCGGCAGGGCCAGCCGCAGGGTGCGCGATCGGCGGGACCCGGATCGGGGACCCCCGATGCCGGCGGCCCCCCGCCCTCTGGGAAACGATCGCAACCTGCCTCCGTCCCGGGGCTCGCGTCGCCCAGGCGCTTCCCGAGCGGGCTTCCGCCTTGCCTCCGGGTACGGACCAGTGTAGGATCCGAGCACCCGGGGGGCAAGATCCCGACAAGTTCGGCCTCCAACCCACCCGGATTGGACGAAGTGAGCTCGCTCCCCGACCGGGCCCGGCGCATCACCGACGAGCTCCGCCGCCTCGCGGAGTCGGTGGGGAGACCGCCTCCCCGCCTGGTCGCCGTGACCAAGACCCGCTCCGAGGCGGAGGTCCGGGAAGCCGTGGCCGCCGGCCTCCACGACCTGGCCGAGAACCGGACCCGGGACCTCGACGCCCGCCGCCAGGCCCTCGCCGATCTGCCCGAGGTGCGCTGGCACTTCGTGGGTCACCTCCAGACCAACAAGGTCGCCTCGGTGGCCGGGAAGGTGACGCTGATCCATTCGCTCGACTCGGTCCGCCTGATCGACAAGCTCGAGGCCCGGCTGGCGACCCTAGGGTCCCCTCCCCAGCCGGTCCTGCTCGAGGTGGCCACCAGCGGGGAGGCCACCAAGACCGGTCTGCCGCCGGAAGAGCTCGACGCCGCCATGGAGGCCATGGCGCGGTCTCCCCACCTCGAGCTCCATGGCCTGATGACCATGGCGGCGCTGGGTGCCGACGAGCGGACCGCCCGGGGCTCGTTCGCCCGCCTCTCCGGCATGCTCGACGACCTCTCCCCCCGCCACCCCGACGTCTTCAAGGCCCGGGAGCTCTCCATGGGCATGAGCGCCGACTGGCGCTGGGCCGTGCTCGAGGGCTCCACCATGGTCCGGATCGGCACCGCACTCTTCGAGGAAGGACACGCCTGATGTCGAACCCCCTGCCCCAGGGCGAGGACTCCCCGCTGGCCCCTCCGGCCGCCGGCTCCGCGCCCGGCCCCACCGGTCGGCTCACCGCCCTCGACGTGCAACGGCAGCAGTTCTCCCGCCGGCGCATCGGCGGCCTCGACGAGGAGGAGGTCTACCGCTTCCTCGGCCTGGTGGCCCGGGAGCTCGAGGGCACGGTGGTCGAGAACCGCCGCCTGAAGGAGTCCATGCTCCGGAGCCAGAAGCAGCTCCAGGACTACATCGAGCTCGAACGGACCCTGAAGCAGACCCTGGCCACCGCCCAGCGCACCACCACCGAGAGCCGGGGCCACGCCCAGAAGGAGGCGGAGCTCATCCTCAAGCAGGCCGAGCTCGACGCCGAGCGGATCGTGGACGAGGCCCGCTCCGAGGCCCGCCAGCTCCTCGACGAGGTCCGGGAGTTGAAGAAGGCCAAGCGCCAGCTCCGGATCGAGTTGAAGACCCTGATCGACGGCTACGCCGACATGCTGAAGGACCCCGAGCCCGAGAAGAAGGTCTGACCCTGTCGCGCCCTCGTCGGGGGAAGGCCGGCCGCCCGCCCCCGGGACCTCCACCGGGTGCCGGGCCGGATTCCCCGCAACCGGCGTGGTGTGCCCCCCACCCGGGAGGCACCCTGGTCCAGGTCCGCGCCAAGCCCCGCTCCCGGCGGCCGGGCGTGGCCGGGATCGAGGCCGGCTGCCTGGTGCTGGCGGTGGACGCCCCCCCGGTCGACGGCAAGGCGAACGAGGCGCTCCGGGCCCTGCTCGCCGAGGTCGCCGGGGTGCCGCGATCCCGGGTCGAGCTGGTCCGGGGGGCGACCTCGAAGATCAAGGCGTTCCTGGTCGCGGGCGTCACGCCCGGCGAGGTCACGGCCCGGCTCGCCGGTACCTGAGCCTCCCGCTTCCCTGGGAGCCTGCTACCGACGCATGACGCGGAGGTAGGCGTCGACCGGGGCGTGGAACAGGAGGCGACGGCCGCGCCGGGCCGAGACGCCCCAGAGCCTGCGGGTGGCCGAGAGATGGAGGCCGGCGGCGCCTTCCGGCCAGGGCCATTCCCCGGCCGCCCCGGCCTTCGACCCGACCCGCCAGGCCAGCAGCCGGGAGGGCGTTCCCGGGGAGAGCCCGAGCACCACCGGAGGGTCCTCGTCCTCGAGCGGCAGCAGGGCCAGGGGCAACCGGTCGCCCCCGGCAGGCTCGAACTCCATGCCGCCGTCCATCGAGGGCCATCCCATGGGATCGAGCTGCCAGCGGTCCAGGCGCACCAGGGCGGGCGGGCCCGCCGTCCCCTCGCCGGCTGCTTCCAGGGTCGCCGCCGTCACCAGGCGGTCCTCGCCCCGCCGGCGCGGCATGGAGCAGGCATGGAAGCGGACCGGGGCACCGGAGGCCTCTCCCAGGGCGCGGGCCAGATCCACCCGGCCCGGCCCTGCCGTGAGTCGGGGCACCCGGAGGCCGGCGAGTTCCCCCGCGTCCCCGGTCGCCACCGGCTCGAACCCGGCGAGGTCGTACCCGGCGAGCCCCTCGGTCCGATCGAGCACCATGAGCCGGGTGCCGTCGACGACCATGCCGACCGGCTCGGGATCCGGGTCCCCCAGCTCGAGGTGGCGGTAGCTCCGGGGGGCTCCCCCGGTGACGTCGACCAGCGAGACCCGGATCCCGCCCCGTCCCCGCCAGCCCACCAGCGAGAAGAGCCGCCTCCGGCCACCCTGCGAGACTGCGGTCCCGGCCACCGCGAACGGCTCCCGGTCGGGGTCTTCCTGGTCCTCGGGGGCGAAGCGCCAGGCCTTGGCGAGCCCCTCGGCAGGCCGGGAGTCCTCCTCGCCGCAGGAGGGGATCCTGCTTCGCTCCCCGGCGGGGACCTCCTCGAGCGAGCGATCGAACTCGAGGTCGAGGAGGCGGACCGACCGATCCGCGAACGTCCTTGCCGGGAGCCCGACGAGCGCCAGCCCCAGGGACGCACCGCGGACCGCGGCGGCAGCCTTCCCCCATCGACTCGTCATGACGCGCCTCCCGGGCCACCCGGGAATCGCCCCGGGCCCCGTCCCCATGGTACGAAGCCGGGGACGGGAGCGCGCCATGACCCTGACCCCGGAGAACCTCCACGAGTCGACCGAAGCGGCCGTCGCCAGCATCCGGGAGGCCTCCCGGCTGGTCCCGGAAGCCGCCATCATCCTGGGCACCGGACTCGGCGGGCTGGCCGCGCGGATCGAGGTCGAGACCTCGATCGACTACGACCGGATCCCGCACTTCCCGGTCTCGACGGTCGAGAGCCACCACGGCCGCCTGATCCTGGGGCGCCTCGGGGGCCGCCCGGTGGTGGCGATGCAGGGGCGGTTCCACCTCTACGAGGGGTACCGGGCGATCGAGGTCGCCTTCCCGGTCCGGGTCATGCAGCGGCTCGGGGCGCGGGAACTCTACGTGTCCAACGCCTGCGGCGGGATGAACCCGCAGTACGCGGAGCGGGACCTGATGATGATCGCCGACCACCTCCACTTCCAGGGGCGCAATCCGCTCCGGGGCCGGAACGACGAGCGCTTCGGCCCCCGCTTCGTCGACCTGCTCGATGCCTACGATCCGGGGCTCCGGGCCCGGGCCAGGACGATCGCCCGCGAGGAGGGGATCCCGCTCCAGGAGGGGATCTACTCCTGCGTCACCGGCCCCAACCTGGAGACCCGGGCCGAGTACCGCATGCTGCGCTGGGCGGGGGCCGACGTGGTGGGGATGTCGACGGTGCCCGAGGTGCTGGCGGCCCGCCACATGGGGATGAAGGTCTTCGCCTGTTCGGTGGTCACCGACATGTGCTTCCCGGAGGCGCTGGCGGTCGCCGACATCTCCCGCATCATCGCCAACGCCATGGAGGCCGAGCCCCGGCTCACCCGGCTGCTCGAGCGCCTGATCGGCGAGGGTGGAGCCCAGGGCTGAGGCCGGGCCTGGGAGCCTGACCATCCCTCGGGTCCCGGCTCGGGTCTCTCTTTCGGCTCACGCCCGAGACTCCGGAGACTCGCTCCGGAAGCGGGCAACTGTCCGTTTTCCGGTCGGATGCCGACCTCGCGCTCCTGGCACAGGGCGTGCGGATCCGGCCTCGGGGAAAACGGTCCGCCTGGAGGTCCTGCCCTGCATCCCAGCTCCCTCCGCCCGCGCCGGGGTCCCCGGCGCGCCCTCGTGCTCGCGGTCGCGCTCGTCACCCTGTTCTCCAATGCCGGCTGCAAGCCCGAGCAGGCCCAGGCCGCGCTCACCGCCATGGCACAGGTGGTCGCCATCCTGGCCCGCCAGCCCGGAATGACCCCGGGGATGACCCCGGGCGCCACCCCGGGGCTGACGCCGGGCTCGACCCCGTTCCCGGGCTCGAATTTCCCGACCGGTCCCCAGACCGGGATCGGTCCCGTCGCCGGCGTGAACCCCGGCGGCATGCCCACCAACCTCGACGGCTCCCAGCCGACCAACGGGACCATCCCGAACTTCGGCCCCAACCCCTCCAAGGCCCAGATCGGGCAGATGCTCGACGCAGCGGCCGCCAAGTACGGGATCCCCCCCGACATCCTGAAGGCGGTGGCATGGCAGGAATCGAGGTGGAACCCCCGGGCCACCTCCTTCGACGGCGGCCACGGCAAGGGGATCATGCAGATCGACGATCGCTTCCACCAGTTCGCCAAGACCCCGCAGGTCTTCGACCCGGCCGCCAACATCGACTACGGCGCCCGCTTCCTGAAGCAGAAGTACGACGAGACCGGCTCCTGGGAGGCCGCCCTCAAGCGCTACAACGGCGGCTCCGCCTACCCTCCCATCGTGATGGCCCACGCCCAGCGGAAGCCGTGGACGGCGGTGGAGTAGGAGCCTGTGCCATTCTAGGAGCGGCATGCCGGACGCTCCCTCGTCTCCTCCCGGTCCCGGTTCGCCTCCCGCCGCGGCCCGCGACCCGCTGCCCCCGCGCCTCCTGGAGCGCTTCGAGATCCTCTCGCTCCTGGGGGTCGGCGGCATGGGGCGGGTCCACCTCGCCCGCGAGCGCACCAGCGGCCGACGGGTCGCGCTCAAGACGATGCTCCCCGGGACCGAAGAGGCCTGGAGGGTGCGGTTCCGCCGCGAGGTGGCGGCGCTGGCCCGGGTGCGCCACCCCAACCTGGCCCGTTTCGTCGACGCCGGCGAGCTGCCCGAGGGCCCCTGGCTGGCCACCGAGTACCAGGAAGGACGCCCGCTCGGGGAGGTCTCGCCCCCGGCCGACCCTCTCCCCGCGCTGCTCCAGGTGGCCGACGCCCTGGAGGCGCTCCACGCCGCCGGCCTCACCCACCGGGACGTGAAACCCGGGAACGTGCTGGTCACTCCCTCGGGGGTCGCGGTACTGCTCGACCTCGGGCTGGTCCACGACCCGGAGGACGAGCGCCTGACGACCACCAGCGCACTCCCGGGGACCGCCGGGTTCCTGGCTCCCGAGCGCCTCCGGGGCGAGGCCGGCGGCCCCGAGGTCGACTGGTACGCCTGGGGAGCCAGCCTCTACCACGGTCTCGAAGGCCACCCGCCCTATCCCCTGCCGGATCTGGTGCGGCTGGCAGCCGGCGCCTCGTTGCCTCCCCCCGAGTTCCGGGCCACGCCCCGGGAGGCGCCGGTCGTCCGCCTGGTGCTGGCGACCCTGGCCTCGGATCCCGCCCGGCGCCCCCGGGGCCGGTCCGCCCTGGAGGCGCTCCTGCGCTCCCCCCCGGGCCCGGCCGGCGCGTCCGGGGCGCTCCCGATGGGCCCCGCGCTGCGGGCGGTGCGCGAGGCCCCGACCTCGATGGTGGCCTCGACCGAGGACCCGCCCTCGCCCGCCGCCATCGGGTCCGCCTCGCCTCCTGCCGGGAGGACGGGCCGATTCCGGCTGGCAGGCCTGGCGTTCGGCCTCGGCCTGGGTGCCCTCGCCGGCTGGGCCGCCTTCGCCCCGCCTTCGTTTCCGTCACCGTCACCGTCACCGTCCTCTTCACCGCCACCGACGGCCACGGTGCCGCCACCGGGCGAGGCCCGGCCCCGGTCGACCCGGACCGCCCCCGGGCCCACCACCTCGCCCCAAGGGCCCTCGGTCCGCGGAGCCGAGGCTCCGGGCGCCGACTCCACCTCCGCTCCCGGGTCCGACCCCGCGACCGCCTCGTCCCGGGTGCCGGCGCGCTCCGGGTCGGGGGCCACCCTTCCCGCCCCCACGCCGTCCCCTCCGCTCGTGCCGCCCACCGCGGCACCCGAGACCGGAACCGTCGCCACCACGGCCGCGGTGCGGGTCGCCCCGCCTCCCGCGCCGCCCTTGCCCCCGGGGACCTTCGCCCTGCGGGAGCTGCCCCGCGCCCCGTTCCCCGAGGTCACGGTGGGACCGGATCCCGTGCCGCGCCCGCCGCTCCGCCTCGAGGGCTGGTCCGGGGAGCGGATCGACGACGCCTGGTTCCTGGACGGGGGCGACACCCGCGAGACCCGCCTGGCGGCCCTGGTCGAGGGGATCGAGGTGGCGGTCTGGGACGGGGAATCCGGCGACCTGGTGCGGACCCTGACCGCCGACGTGGTCCAGGCGCCGCTCGACGAGGAGCCCCGGCTGGAAGCCTCGGTGACCGGGTCCTGGGTCATGGTGCGGGGCAGGAACCGAGGCCGTCTCCTCGACCTCCGTCGGGGCCGGGCCCGGGTCGGGTTCGAGCTCGATCCCCTGGTCCCCACCGAACTGGTCGTCCACCTGGGGATCCGGGAGCTCGGGTACGGACTGGAGAGCGGGGGGATCGAGCGCGAGGACCTGGCTACCGGGATCTCCCGAGCCCCCCTCGACGGACACCCCGGAGGCACCTTCTCCCTGGCCTATCGCCGGGACGGGCGCCGGCTGGCCTCCTCGGGGGCCGACGGTGTGCTCAGGTGGTGGGAACTGCCCGAGGGCCGTCCCGCCGGTTCCGCCTCGGGAGTCACCCGGAACCGCCCCCAGGGCCTGGCCTTCGCCGACGACGGGACCCTGGCCGCGGTCTCCGACCAGGACGACCGGGTCCGGATCTTCCCCGACGAAGGACGCACCGAGCCCCAGCTGCGGCACCGTCCCGGCGAACCCTGCCGGTCCCTGGCGCTCTCCGCCGATGGGCGCTGGCTGGCGGTGGTCCTCTCCCGGGAAGTCGAGATCCACGACCTCGGCGCCCCGGGCGAGGAGCCTCGCTTCCGGCTGGCCCTGCCGCGGGTCTTCCGGCTCGGCGAGGAGCCCTCCCGGGTGGACGTGTCCTTCTCCCCCGACGCCACCCAGCTGCTGGTGGCGGCCGGCCGTCCCTACCTCTTCGACCTGTCGGCGGGACGTCCCCGCCCCACCGGTCCCAGGTAGCAAGGGCCACGGTTTGCCGCCCCCCGGCCGCTCGTGGTACGAACGCCCCATGGCCGAGGTGCGCCCCGTCGAGTGGACCGGCACCGGCGTCGCCATCCTCGACCAGCGCCTGCTCCCGGGCCGGATCGAGTCCAACACCTATGCCGACTGCGACGAGGTGGCCCGCTCGATCCGCAACATGGAAGTGCGGGGCGCCCCGGCCATCGGCTGCGCCGCCGCCTTCGGTCTGGTCCTGGTCGCCGAGGCGCCCGATCCCGACTACCAGGCGGCCAGCTCCCGCATGCGCTCGGCCCGACCCACCGCCGTGAACCTGATGTGGGCCGTCGATCGCATGGACAGGGCCCGTCGGACCGCCCGGGAACAAGGCAGGGACCTCAGGGCGGCGCTCCTGGCGGAGGCCGAGGCGATCGCCTCCGAGGACGAGGCGAGCTGCCGGGCCATCGGCGACCACGGGGCGCGCCTGGTGCCCCGGGGGGCCGGCCTGCTGACCCACTGCAACGCCGGGGCCCTGGCCACCTACGGCTACGGCACCGCCTTGGGCGTGGTGCGGTCGGCGGCCGCCGCCGACCCCGGCCTCCACGTCTACGTGGACGAGACCCGACCCTACCTCCAGGGCGCCCGCCTCACCTCCTGGGAGCTGGTCCAGGAGGGCATCCCCCACACCCTGATCACCGACAACGCGGCCGCCCACTTCATGGCCAGGGGCGAGATCGACCTGGTGGTCGTCGGTGCCGACCGGATCGCCGCCAACGGGGACGTGGCGAACAAGATCGGCACCTACGGCTTGGCGGTCCTGGCCCGCTACCACGAGATCCCGTTCTACGTGGCAGCGCCGCTGTCCACCTTCGACCCGGGCACCCGGGACGGCTCGGGGATCCCGATCGAATCGCGTTCCCCGGAGGAAGTCGTCCGGGTCGGCGGGATCCGGCTGGCCCCCGAGGGCGTCGAAGCCGCCCATCCGGCATTCGACGTGACTCCGGCCGCGCTTGTGTCGGCCCTCGTGACCGAGGTGGGGATCCTGTACCCTCCCTACTGGCGGTCGATCCCCGAAGCCCTGGGGGCACGGAAGGTCGCCGGCGAGCGCGGTCCCTGAGCCCGCCCGGGAGAGTCCGGCCGGGCGACCGGATGGAGGCACGTGCGTACCGAGAAGGAGACCCTCAAGACCTACCTGAAGCTGGTCGGCTTCCGGCTGGCCAACGAGGAATACGCCGTCGACATCCTGAAGATCAAGGAGATCAAGCTCCTGATGGACATCACCCGGGTCCCCAAGGCCCCGGTCTTCGTCGAAGGCGTGATCAACCTCCGCGGCGACATCGTCCCCATCATCGACCTGCGCCGGAAGCTGAAACTCGAGACCCAACCCCTGGGCGAGGACTCCCGGATCATCATCGTCGAGATCGAGGGCAAGATGTGCGGGGTGATCGTCGACGGGGTCTCCGAGGTCATCGAGATCGAGGAGGGGAACATCTTCTCGGCCCCGGCCATGGTCAAGGGGATCGACACCGACTACATCAAGGGTGTCGCCAAGATGGGTGACCGGATCCTCATCCTCCTCGACCTCGACCGCATCCTGACCACCCGGGAGCGGGACGACCTGGCCGCCATGCCGCCTTCGCTCCATGGACCCTCGGCCCGCGAGGCCAAGCGCTGACCCGATGGCGGCCGCGGGCCGCCGGCAGGGACCCCCTCGATGGACTTCGAGATCGACCTGAGCCAGTACCTCGGCGAGTACCTCGCCGAGTTGAACGAGCAGCTCGAGGAGCTGAACGAGAGCCTGCTCCAGTTCGAGAGCACCCAGGCCGACCCCGAGGTCGTGCAGAAGATCTTCCGGCTGGCCCACACCATCAAGGGCTCGGCCGCCACCATGGGGTTCCAGGAGATCGCCACCGTCTCCCATGCCTTCGAGGACCTCCTCGGGAGCGTGCGGGAAGGCGGGGTGGCCCCCGACGACGCGGTGGTGGAGGCCATGCTGGCGGCCTTCGACCACATCAAGCGCCGGGCCGCCGCCATCACCAGCGGCGAGCCCGTGGAGGACGATCCCCAGACCCTGGCCGACCGCCTCCGGGCGCTCGCCGGGATCGGCCCCGACGGGGCTCCGCTCGCCGGGCCGGGGGAGCCCCGCCAGGAGCCGCCGGCCTCCCGTCCGCCGCCCCCGCCCCTGGAGGCGGACGAGCCCTCGGTGGCGTTGCCGGCCGCGCTGCGCGGCCTCCTGCCGGAGCCGGAGCCGGAGCCGGACGACCCGGTCGCGGCGCCGTCACAGCCCCGGGGATCGGCCCCCCCGTCCCCGGCCTCGACGCCGCCGGTCCAGCCCCGACCCCCGGCCGCCCCGATCGGAATGGGCTTCGAGATCGATCTCTCGGAGTACCTGGATGAGTACCGGACCGAGCTCGCCGAGCAGCTCGAGCACTTGAATGCCGCACTCCTCGAACTCGAGAGGAACCCCAAGGACGGGGAGCGGATCCACGAGATCTTCCGGATCGCCCACACCATCAAGGGGTCGGCAGCCACCATGGGCTTCGACTTCGTGGCGGTGCTGGCGGGGGCCTTCGAGGACGTGCTCGAGGTGATCCGGGCCGGGGACATGTTCCTCTCCCCCGAGGTCTTCCAGACGCTGCTCGAGACCTACGACGGCCTCTCGGCCTACTCCGCCAGTCTCCCCGACCGGGACCCCGGGGTCGACGGGGCGGGACTCGAGGCCCGCCTGCGGGGGATCCTCGACGGCCAGTTCGAGAGCGCCTTCGATCCCTCCCAGGTCGAGGCCCCCCTGACCGGCCGGGTGAAGACCGGAGGCGCACCTCCCCCCGAGGCCCTGGCCCCCCTCTCGTCGCCGGGTCGCGGCACCGAGCCGAGCGCCGCCGAGACCCTGCTCGCCGCCGACGTGGGGATGCGCACCACCGGCATGGCGGGGGCCCTGGTCCCGGAGCCGCTGGAACCGACCGCCACCGCCCAGGGCGGCATGTGGCAGGTGGTGATGCACTTCTCCCCGGACCAGGAGATGCGCTCGGTCCGGGCCTTCCTGGTCCTGAACCATCTCCAGGAGGTGGGCTCGCTCCACTCCTGCCAGCCCAGCATCAGCGAGGTGGAGAACGACCAGATGGGCGACGTGCTCTCCCTGGTCATCCAGACCCCGGTCTCGCGCCAGGAACTCCTGAACATCCTGGCCTTCGGCGAGGCCCAGGCCGTGGACATCGAGGAGATCACGGCCGGCGGAGGCGGCGCCCGACGACCGGCGGCAGCCAAGCCCGCGGCGGCGATCCCGGTCCCGGCCCCGACGCCGGCACCGGCGCCACGCTCCTCCCCTTCCCCGGTGCCGCGCCCCCCCGAGGCCCGCCCCGGAGTCCGGGCCGAGGCCCGCCCGACGCCTGCGCCGACCTCGGGCAACACCCCCGCGTCTCCCCGCCCGCCCGGCGAGGCGTTGGTGCCGCGGGTGACGGTTCCTCCTCCCCCTCCCTCGGCCCGGGACCGGATCCCAGCCGAGGGCGAGGGCGAGACCGGGCCCTCCCGACCCCTGCGGGAGCGCCGGCTCCCCACCGGCTCGCTGCTGGCGACGGCCACCGACGACCACAAGGCGCGGATCCTCGAGGCCGTCCACCAGGACCACAACGTGCTCGAGGTCACGGTGGTCCTGAACGACACCGGGGAACGCTCGGGAGCCCGGGCACTGGCGATCCTCAACTACCTCAAGGCCAACTCGAACGTGATCCTGGCCCGGCCCGGCATCGAGGAGCTCCGCCACCCGGAGACCTTCGAAGGCGCGCTCCAGGTCATCCTCTCCACCACCCGGGACGTCGAGCAGCTCCGGGAACTGGCGATCGCCGAGGAGGTCGAGAAGAGCGTCTTCACGGCCATCACCGTCGACGGCCTGGAAGTGGTGTCCCGGGCCGGCGCACGGCCTCGACCTGCCGCCCCTGTCGCCACCTCGCCGAGCCAGGAACCGGTCGAGAAGGCATCCGCCCTCCAGACCGCCGGGGTCACCGAGGTCAAGGGCGACAGCCGCGGGGAGAACAAGGCCAACCCCACGGTCCGGGTCACGGTCGACCGGCTCGACTACCTGATGAACCTGGTGGCGGAGCTGGTGATCTCGAAGACCCAGCTCCAGCAGATGATCAGCCAGTTCGACGCCGGCAAGGACCAGGACGAGTTCCTGGGCCGGATCACCGAGGTCAACGCCCGCCTCTCCCGCATCACCACCGATCTGCAGGAGGGCATCATGAAGGCCCGCATGGTGCAGATCGGGCAGGTGTTCTTCCGCTTCGCCCGCCTGGTCCGGGACCTCTCGAAGAACCTGGGCAAGCAGGTCGAGTTCCTGATCGAGGGCGAGGAGACCGAGCTCGACAAGACGGTCATCGACGAGATCGGCGACCCGCTGATGCACCTGATCCGCAACGCCCTCGACCACGGGATCGAGACCCCGGAGACCCGCCGCGCCAAAGGCAAGCCGGAGAAGGGCATCCTCTTCCTCAAGGCCAGCCACGCCGGCGACCACATCGTGGTCGAGACCGCCGACGACGGCGGCGGCATGGATCCCGAGGCCATCAAGGCGAGCGCCATCCGCAAGGGACTCCTCACCGAGGAGGCGGCCAGCCGCATGGACGCCGCCGAGGCCTACAGCCTGATCTTCCTCCCCGGCTTCTCGACCCGCAAGGAGGTCTCCTCGGTCTCCGGGCGAGGCGTGGGCATGGACGTGGTGAAGACCACCGTCGAAGCCCTCGGCGGCGAGATCCAGATCAAGTCCGAGGTCAACGTCGGCACCTCGATCCAGATCAAGCTCCCGCTCACCCTGGCGATCATCCAGGGCCTGCTGGTCCAGGTCGGCGGCGAGGTCTTCACCATCCCTCTCTCCACCGTCAAGGAGACGATCCAGCTCGACGCCGGCGCCATCCACATGATGAACGGATCGCGGGTCGTCACCTTCCGCGACGAGATCGCCCCGCTGCTCTACCTGAACGAGGTCTTCGGCCTGCCCCGGGCCGCCCGCCGACGCCAGTTCATCGTGTTCGCCGGCATCGACGAGCAGAAGGTGGGGCTGGTCGTCGACGCCCTGATCGGGCGCCGGGAGATCGTGATCAAGAGCCTCGACAAGACCTTCATGGACGTGCGGGGCTTCGCCGGGGCCACGGTCCTCGGCGACGGCCGGGTCTCGCTGATCCTCGACATCCCCGCCCTGATGGAGGATTCGAAGCGGCACGTGCGCGAGCTGCCCTCGACCGCGTGACCCTCCCACCGCTCGCCGCCTTGGTGGCCGGCGGCGTCACCATCGGGTTCGCCCCGGTGCTGGTGCGCCTGAGCGAGCTCGGCCCCACGGCCACCGCGGCCATGCGCATGGCGCTCTCGCTGCCCTTCTTCGCCCTGCTGGCCTGGCGGTCCGGGTGGAAGGCCGGGCGCGCCGCCCCCGGGGGGAACCGGTCGTGGGCCTCCCTGGCGGTCCTGGCGGGCCTCTGTTTCGCGGGCGACCTGGCCTTCTGGCACTGGTCGGTGACCTGGACCACCGTCGCCAATGCCACCCTGCTCGCCAACCTGGCGCCGCTCTTCGTCACCCTGGCCGGGTGGTGGTGGCTGGGCGAGCGGATCACGCCGGGCTTCCTGCTCGGGATGCTGCTCGCCCTCGCCGGCGCCATCGCCCTGGTGGGAGCGAGTTTCGGGGTCTCCCGCGACCGCCTGCTGGGCGACCTCCTGGGGGTGGCCACGGCCTTCTTCTACGCCGGGTACCAGCTGTCGGTGAAGCGGGTGGCGGGCCGGGTCCCGACCTCGCTCCTGATGGGGGTCTCCACCCTGGTCTCGGCCCTGGTGCTGGTGCCGTTGGCCATGGCCGCGGGCGAATCCCTGGTGCCGACCACTGCCCGCGGCCTCGGGGTGCTGCTGGCGCTGGCGATCGGTCCCCAGGTGATCGGCCAGGGGCTGATCGCCTGGGCGCTGCGCGAGCTTCCGGCCTCGTTCTCGTCGGTGACCCTGCTGGTGCAGCCGGCCACCGCGGCCCTGCTCGGCTGGCTCTGCTTCGACGAGCGCTTCGGTCCCTGGCAGTGGACCGGGGCGGTCTGCCTGGTGGCGGGGATCGGGCTCGCCCGCAGGGCCTCGGTTCCGGGGGCACCGGAGGCGGTCGAGGTCGCGGGTGCGAGGTCCGTTACACCGGCAGGCTCCTAGTCCTTCTTCCCGCTGGGCCCGATGGCCAGCATGCGCTCGACCGAACGCAGCGCCTTCACCCGGATCGGCTCGGGCACGTCGACCTCGTAGCGCAGGTGGACCAGGGCGTCGCGGGTCATCTCCAGCGAGATCTGGTTCATGTGGGGGCAGCGCACCGAGCAGAGCCGGAGGATCTCCTTGCCCGGATTGAGGGCGATGATGTTGTCGCCCATCGAACACTCGGTCAGCAGCAGGAAGCGCCCGCCCTCGGCCTTCTCCACGTACTTCACCATGGCGGTCGTGGATCCCGAGAAGTCGGCCCTCTCGACCACCTCGGGCGGGCACTCGGGATGGGCCAGGACCACCACGTCGGGGAATTGGGCCCGGGCATCGGCGATGTCGCTCGGGGTGAAACGCTCATGCACCTCGCAGCGACCCTTCCAGCCGATCATGGCGCCCTCTGCCTCGGCCGCCGACAGTTCGGTTCCGTCGAGGCGTCGCGGAAACAGGATCTTCTTCCCGGTCTCCCGGGCCACGTTGCGCGCCAGGTACTCGTCGGGCAGGAAGATCACGGTGTCGGAGTCCAGGCTCTCGATCACCGCCTTGGCGTTCGACGAGGTGCAGCAGATGTCGGTCTCGGCCTTCACGTCGGCGTAGCTGTTCACGTAGGTCACCACCGGGACCCCGGGGAACCTGGCCTTGAGCGCCCTCACGTCCTCGGCGGTGATGCTCTCGGCCAGCGAGCACCCGGCCTCGAGCGAGGGCACCAGCACCTTCTTCCCCGGGTTCAGGATCTTGGCGGTCTCGGCCATGAACCGGACCCCGCAGAACACGATCACCTCGGCGTCGGTGGTGGCCGCCTTGCGACACAGTTCGAGCGAGTCCCCCGTGAAGTCCGGGATGGTGTGGAAGAGGGCCGCCTCCATGTAGTTGTGGCCGAGCACCACCGCGTTCCTCTGCCGCTTCAGCTCCTGGATCTCGTGCACGAGCTCGGCCTTGTAGCGGAGCTCGATCTCGGGGACGACCCCGGAGAGGACCTCGCGCATGCGCTGGCAGGTCGCTTCCACGCTGGCTTCGGCGATTCCCATGGAGCCTCCCCTGGGTAGCCTACCCGGCCGATCGCACGGGAGGAGCCGGAGTCTAGCATCGGGATCTCCCCGGAGCCGCGCCCGACAGGCCCCCGGACCGGCGCCGACCTCCCGGGCCTATTCCCGGCGTTCGGTCCCCCGCCGCTTCCCGCTGCGGCTCCAGAGGTCGACCAGCTTCCGGTAGCGACGCGGCGAGACCGTCCCGGACCGTTCCCGGGCCATCGCCCCCTCCATGGTCTCCCGGTAGCGATCGGCCAGCTCCCGGTCGTACCGCAGGGCCTTCCTGGCCCAGGAGGGACAGTGCCCGCACCCTGCGCACCCCAGATGGCAGCGGTAGGGATGGGTGGCGAAGAAGGTGAGGAACCCGTCGAGAGACCGGTTGTCGAGGTCCACCTCGAGCGGCGGGAGTTCGCCGTGCACGGGATGCATGGCGTAGAGGTTCCAGTAGCTCCACCCGATCAGCTCGGCCAGGTTGCCCTCATGGCGACCGGCCACGTAGGCACCGATCAACGAGAGCAGCTTCTCCTCGGCGAGCCCGCGGCCGGCCAGCTTGGCCGAGGCGATCCCCAGCTCCTGGTAGATCCGGAGGTCCTCGGGCCGGATCCAAGGGGTCTTCAGCAGCTCGACCGGGTCCCGGAGCTTGTCCAGGTGGCAGCGCAGCAGGCAGTAGGGGCCGTAGGGCGTGCCTCCGGAGTGACCCTCGTCGGGCTGCGGAGCTTCCCCCTCCGACCTGGCCAGCTGGGCTTCGGTAGCAACCGAATCCTGGCTCCCGTGCCCGGCGCACTGGTTGTGGTAGAAGCGGTAGGCGCAGGAGAGCAGGCAGGCGGGGTTGGCGATCAGCTCCACCTTGGCGCCGCCGTGGGCCACCATCGTGCGGAGCAGCTCGAAGTCGCGATTGGCGTCGATGTCGAGGCAGACCGACCGGCAGCCGAGCCGGGCCAGGGCCTGGACCTGGCGCACGGTGGTGGCGTAGGCCAGGGTCGAGGCCTTGATGTCGAACTCGGGGAAGTCCTCCCGGATCCACTCGACCAGCAGCGGGATGGCGACCGTGACGGCCTCGACCCCGGCGTCCCGCACGGTGGCGAGCAATTCCCGGATCGCGGCCCGGCCTTCCGGGGTGTACTCCGAGTTCCCCAGGCAGGGGGCGTTGAGCAGGTAGCGGAACCGGATCCCGAGCCGGCGAGCGGCCGCGACATGGCGGGCGAGACCGGGCGCGTCGAGCTCGGGCAGGTACTTCGAAGGGCGCCCCGAGCCCGCGACCGAACTGGGGAACGAGCCGTAGAGTTCGACCACCCGGTGCTCGGGGACGGCGGGCGCCTCGCGCATCGCCGCCAACCCCTCGAGGAAGGACGCGGTGAACGTGGTGGGGACCGTGAGATCCACGGTGCACCTCCACTTGCGGCAGGGGCCCTCCCGAGGTTACCCCCGGCGGCGACAGGTCGCCCGCATGCAGGAGTTTCCTCACACCCGGAGCCGGGAGTCAGGAGCCGGAAGCCACCTTGGCGGCCAGGGCCAGGAGATCGTCCAGCCTGGCCGCCCCTGCCTTGGGGTCGCGGAAGTAGAGGATCCGCAGATCGGCCAGGGATGCCTTGGGGAAGTGCTTCTCGCGCAGTTCGGGGGACAAGGTGGAGACCCAGGCCCGGAGGATGCCCTGGCGTTCCTCGAAGGTCTCCCGACGGGTCGGTGCGGTCCGGGCCTCCCCGGCGACCTGGACCAGCCTCTCCCTCAGGCGGGCCGGATCGGGAGGGGCGACCTCGGCCCTGCGGTAGCGCGGTCCCGAGGGCACGGCCGGACTCCCAGGGTCGAGGAACCCGAGCATGGCCACGATCCCGAGCAGCACCCCAACGATTCCCAAGGCAGCCTTCCGGAACCGACCCGTCGCGGCCCCGGGCGCCGCCACTGCCGCCGCGCCGCGGACCGAGAGGTCCCGTCGCGACATGTCCCGAGCCGCCTGGATGGCCTGGGTCCGGCGGGCCCCGAAGCGCTTGGGGCGCGCCTCCATGCTGAGGGCGAGGCGGGACTCCCGGAGCTCGGCGCAGAGGAGCTGCATGGAGGCGGGTCGCTCCTCGGGCCGATAGCGCAGCGCCTTGGCGAGCGGCTCGTCGAGACCCGCGCAGAAGCCGTCGAGCAGCGAGGAGGGCGCCGCGAAGTGATCGGGCAGGTAGGTCCAGCCCCGGGCCACCTCGACCGAGGTCGGCAGGTGGACCCCCGTCACTGCGTGGTGGATCACGGTGGCGAAGAGGTAGAGGTCGGTGCGGGAGTCCTCCTCCCAGCCTTCCTCCGCCTCGGGGGTGTGGGCCGCGGTCGAGAAGGGGAGCTGGAACCCGGAATCCGTCAGGGTCGGGAGCCTGAGGATGCGGAGCATCCCGAAGTGCCCGATCCCGGCGGTCTCGGTGACCCGGTCGATCCGGATCGAATCCGGGGAGACGTCCCGATGGGCGATCCCCTTCTCGTGCATGGCGGCCAGCGCCTCCCCCACCGGGAGCAGGAGGTCGAGCACCAGCAGCGGGGAGAGTCGATAGAGGTTCTCCTCGAGATAGTCACGGAGCGTCACGGTCTCCCTCGCCTCCAGGGCGTAGAAGACCGTACCGTCGAGGTTCCCGAAGTCCCGGAGCCGGGGCAGGCGAGGATGGTCGATCCCGCGGATCGTCTCCATGGCCTGGAGGAAGCGCACGCTGGCCGCGTCGTCGGGCATCAGGAAGCGCTTCAGGACCCGGAGCTCGACGCGCTTGCCGGTGGTGCCGTGCTGGGCGGCGAAGACCGCCACCATCGGCTCGGCCGAGGGCTGCTTGACCAGGCTGCGGTACGGCCCCAGGGTCTCCATGGTCCGGGCGCTACCTCCTCAGGCTCCGGGTCACGAGTCCGGCCTCCACCTCGGCCGCCTCCGGCCCGCGGCCTGCACCCCTGAGGAAGGCCGCGTAGTTCCGCAGGGCCGCCAGCACGTGCGGATGCCGGGGGCCGTGGGCGGCCTCCAGGAGCCGCACCGCCTCCTTGTAGTGGGGCTCGGCGCGGGTCCCGTCGCCCTTCTCCGAGTAGAGGTTCCCGAGGTTGTTCATCACCATGCCGAGCCGCGAGTGGCCGTCGCCGTAGGCAAGCTTCCAGAGCGCGATCGCCTTCTGGTAGATGGCCTCGGCCTCGCCCAGGCGATGGGTGGCGAAGAGCACCGAGGCGAGCCGGTTCCAGCTCTCGGCCACCAGCGGATGGTCGGGCCCCAGCATGTCCTCCCGGATCCCCAGGGCGCGACGGTAGCGGGGCTCGGCGTCCGAGAGGCGCTTCTCCACCTGGTCGAGCACCGCCAGGTCGTCCAGCGCCGAGGCCGTGGCCGGGTGGGAGGGCCCCAGGGTTCCCTCCACCAGCGCCAGGGCCCGATCGAGCTGGCTCCGGGCCCGCTCGAACATGGTCCGGTGCATGAAGATCCGACCCGAGACCGAGAGGGCTGCCGCCAGCTCGATCGCCGGCACCGGGACCTGGGCCTCCAGGAGTCCGATGGCCCGGAAAGCCGCCTCTTCGGCCTCCAGGTAGCGCCGGGCCCTGAGGGCCACCTGGGCCTTCACCCGAAGCAGCCGGGCCTGCCAAGCCGAGGCCACGGGTGCCGGTCCTCCGGCTCCGGCCGAGGCCGCTGGCGGCCCCGGGACCGGGACGCCCGGGCCGGCCGGACCCGTTCCCACCGCCGGACCGGGCACCAGCAGGGCCATGGTCATCTCGACCGTGGCCAGTGCCTCCTCGCCCCGCTCCCGGTCGGCCAGCAACGTCGCCAGCGCTTCGCCGACCGCCAGCCGGT
>CAYOHP010000094.1:0-26840 GCA_964403795.1 uncultured bacterium
TCTGTGGGAGCCGGGGGCGGGCAACCGCCCCCGGCTACCCGACAAGGCGTAGCCCGTCCGCGAGCGAGCCCCTTGGGGCGAGCTGCAGACGAATTCAGTGCGAGTCGATGTCGTGGGTGTCGAGCTCCTCGGGCTCGGGGGATCCGTCGGGGCGGTAGGCGTAGGTGGGCTGGTAGCCGTTCTCCCAGAGCGCCATCTGGGTGCCGAAGGCTTCCACGGTCCGGCCCGGGCAGACCTTGCTCCCGTGGCCGTCCTTGCGCTTCTCGATCCCGTGGGGACGGTTCCGTCCCTGGGTGGCGGGATAGGCCTGGTTCAGGGCCTGGAGCAGGGCCACCAGGGAGGCCTTCATCGGGGCGAAGTCCGGCCCGTTGAAGTCGGACTCGGAGAAGCTCCCCACCAGGCAGATCCCGATCCGGCCGGCGTTCTTCCCGGAGTGGGCCCCCAGGATCCCCACCGGGCGTCCCTCGTAGATGGTGCCGTCCTGCTTGATCAGGAAGTGGTAGGCGATGTCGGCCCAGCCCTTGGTCTGGATGTGGTAGTCGCGGATCACCTCGATGCGCTGGCTGGCCGGCGCCGCGCTGTGATGGATGGTGATCGTCTCCGGGGCCCGGTCCCGCTCCCAGCGACTGGTAGGAGGGTTCTGGTCCCATTGGTTGCGGGCCAGGAAGCGCACCGACGACGGCAGGTTCAGGGTGCCGCCGGTGGTAGCCACCGGGCTGGTGCTCCCGGGAGGTCCCATCGGGGGCGGCTTGGGGACCTGGTCGAAGTTGGGGATGCCGCCGTTGGGGGCGGTGGATCCGGGGACTCCGACCGCGCTCGAGGGTGGCACGCCTCCCGGGATCATGGGCCCGCCCGGGGGGGAGGGCTGCATCGGGGGCATGGGCGATCGGGCCGCGGCGGCCATCCCCAGCATCATCGCCGCCACCTGCATGAAGGTGGCGAGCTGCTGGCACCCGGTCGTGGGGACCAGGGAGGAACCGAGCCCCAGGAGCATCCAGCGCCGGGTGCCGCGTCGCCGCTTGCGGGGGGACACCGGGACCGACCTCAAGGAAACCTGCACGCGAGTCGTCCTCTCGGGGGCCGTGGTCCGCTTCCGTCGGACATTTCCGAGCAACATCCGCGCCACTTCGATACGAAAGTGAAACCCGTATCCGGAGCGGGAGAGGTCGACAGCGACCGGGTCCCGTCGTGTGCTCCACGCCTCGCATGTGAGATTCGGGAGACCCCGGAGACGTCCTGTGGCGCAGGCCCGAGCCGGGTGTCCTCCACCCGGAAATCCCCACCGGCCCCTCCGGACGGGACGATACGATCTGCCCATGCCCGACCTCCTCGCCGTGCCCGCCGCCGCCGCCCTCGCCCTCGGGCTGCTGGTGGCGGGCTCCCGCCTGGTGGCGCCGGCGCTCTGCCCTGGGCAGGGTCCGGCCTACCGGGGAGCGGCCCGCCTGGCCGGGGCCCACGCGCTGGCGGTGCTCCTCTTCCAGGTCCTGGCTCCGGCCCGGAGCTTCGCCCTGGCTCCGGTCCTCCTCTGTCTGGCGTCCATGGTCCTTGCCGGCCGGGCCCGGGACGGCCGCCTGTTCCCGGCCGACCTCGCCGAGGACCTGGCCTCCCTGGCGCACCGCCTACGGGAGGCGGCGGCCGGACCCTGGGGCGGCCCGATCGTGGCCGCCTCGGCCCTGCTCGCGGTCGCCGCGCTCCGGGCCCTGCTGGCGCCTCCCCTCGCCTGGGACGCTCTCACCTACCACCTGGTGATCGCGGGCCTGGTGGTCCAGGGGCGCCTGCCGAGCGATCTCCCCGCCCCCGGGAGCTGGAGCTACTACCGGGAGTTCCCGTGGGGCGCCGAGGCCTACTCGGCCTTCGCCCTGCTCCCGGCCAACGGCGATCTGCTGGTCGGCCTGACCTCGTTCCCGGCCTGGCTCTGGCTCGTGACCTCGGCGGTCGCGCTGGCGTCGGCCGCGGGCTCGGGCATCCCGCTGGCGATCGGGCTCGCGGTCGGCTTCCTTCCCACCGTCTCCTCCCACCTGACGATCGCCTACGCCGACCTCCCCGCCCTGGCGGCCGGGGTGTTCGCCGCCGCCTGCCTGGTGCCACGCGATCCGCCCGGAGCCACCGGACGCGAGCCCCTGCTGGCCGGTCTGGCGCTCGGGATCCTGGCCGTCTCCAAGCCGACCGGTCCGGCCGTGGCCCTGGTCGCGGGCCTCCCGCTCCTTACCCGTCCTCCCCGGGTGGTGGCCGGGGCCCTGGCGGCCTTCGTCCTGGTGGCGGCTCCCGATCTCGCCCGCAGCCTCTGGGTCGGCGGATCGCCGATCCACCCGGTCCCGGTCGAGTTCGGGGGAAGGCGGCCAGCCGCGGGCCATGCCGCGTTCCGGGAGAGCCTGGCAGCGGCCAACGCCCGGGCCGGGGAGGTCTACCCCACCCTGGGGAGCGAACTGCCGGTCTGGGGCAGCCTGTGCCTGCCCCGCCTGGGGGTCCCGGGGCCGCTCCTGCCGGTGGCTGCGTTCGCCGGGCTCCTGGGGCTCGGGAGTCTGGTCCGCCGGCGCGCCTGGACCCTGCTCGCGGTGCTCGGCGCCGGGGTCGCGGCCTGGCTGGTCCCCTACCTCATGCCGGCGGGGCGGGGCTACCGCCTGCTCTGGCCGGAGCTGAACTCCCGCCACCTGGTGGTCCCGATCGCCCTGGGCCTGGCTGCGGGCGGGGACCGGATCGGGCCCGGATTGCTCCGGGGGCTCACCGTGCTCGGCCTCTGGGTCGCCGGATTCACGTGGTGGCCGGGACCGATGCGGCCCCTGGGGGCCGGTCCGGTGGCAGTGCTGGTGGCGGCATTCGGGGTGGCCCGGTGGTCCTCGAGCGCACCCGGGGCCCGACCCGCCCCGGGACCGGGTGCCCGGCGCGGCCTGGGGTGGGTCCTCGGGGGCGCGTTGGCAGCCTTCCTCGCGGTGCCTTGGCTCTCGTCGCTCCGGCAGCAGGACCGGGAACTCCGCTGGCGGACCTGGCAGGAGTTGAAGCCGCTCCCCGAGGGACTCGCTGGCATGTTCGCGGGACTCGACGGGGAACCGGTCACGGTGGCCGTGACGGCCGGCCTGGAGAAGGACGGGCAGCACTGGTTCTGGTTCCCATGCTTCGGGAGCCGGCTCCGGAACCGGGTGGTCTACGTGCCGGTGGCGGAGGGGTACCGGGGGGAGTTCGAGCCGGTGCCGCCGGGAACGATCGCCGATCGTGGGGTGTGGCTGGCGGGATTGCGGAGGGCGGGGGTCACCCGCCTGGCGATCCTGCCCGGGGAGACCCCCGAGGCGGGTTGGGTGCGGGAGCTGCCCGAGGTCTTCTCCGAGGTCCCGGGCAGTGGCGGCCGGCTCTTCGTCGTGACCCTGCCGAGGTGACCCTCCGGCAGGAGCCGGTCGGCAGGGCCGATCGTACGGGAAAGCGCGTGACAGAGGCTTTTCTGTTGACTCGCCCCCGGGGGGACCGGTAACTTTCGGCGTTCGGCCGCTCCGGAAGCGCTTCCTGGCGCTCGCCCGGCGGTCGTTGGGGGTTGGCATCGGCTCGTCGGCCGACGCAGGGAGGATCGGGTTCGGATGACCTCGGGCACCGGCGTGATGGTCCAGGAGCTCGTCCTCGAGAACTTCAAGAGCTTCGGGGTGAAGACCCGGATCCCGCTCCGGTCGGGCTTCACCACCATCTCGGGGCCCAACGGGTCCGGCAAGTCGAACCTGCTCGACTCGCTGCTCTTCGTGCTCGGGCTCTCCTCCTCCAAGCAGCTCCGGGCCGAGCGGCTCCCCGACCTGATCACCAACCAGAAGGGCCGTACCTGGGCCCGGGTCGGTCTGGTCCTCCGGGTCCCCGACGCCGAGAGCGCCGGCGGCCACCGCTCGCTGGAGATCGCCCGCAAGATCCGGCTCACGCCCGCCGGATACACCTCGACCTACTACGTCGACGACAAGGTCGCTCCCCTGCAGAAGGTCCATGACCTCCTGAACGACCTGGGGATCGGCAGCCAGGGCGGCAACGTCGTCCTCCAGGGCGACGTGACCCGGATCATCACCATGAGCCCGCTCGACCGGCGCCGGGTGATCGACGAGCTCGCCGGGGTGGCCGAGTTCGACCGCAAGATCGAGGCGGCCCAGGTCGAGATGTCCAAGGCCGAGCGCCACATGGAGGACTGCCGGCTGATCTCCGGCGAGCTCGAGACCCGGCTGGCGGCGCTCGCCACCGAACGGGCGGCGGCGCTGCGGTTCCAGGCCCTGGAGGCGGATCGCAAGCGGGCCGAGGTCCAGCTGGTGCGGGCCGAGATCCGGGAGGTCGAACGCAAGGCCGAGGGCTTCGCCACCGATGCCGCCGAGCTCGCCGAGGGCGAGGCCAAGGCCGTCGAGGACCTGCCCCGGATCGAAGGGGCGATCGAGAAGGCCCGCACCGCGCTCTCGGAGATCGAGGACGAACTCCGGCGCATGGGCGAGGGCGAGAAGCTCGAGAAGCTCCGGGAACTCGAGGAGCAGAAGGCTCGGTCGGCGGGACTCCGGGCCGAGGTCTCCCATGCCGAGGGCCTGCTCCGGGAAGGCGACCGGCGGGCCCGCTCGCTCCGGAGCGGGATCGAGAAGGCCGAGGTCGAGAAGGCCGAGGCCCTGAAGATCGCGGTCGAGGCCCGGGCCGAGGCGGCCCGCGAGGCCCGCCGGGCCGAGGACGCCCGCCACTCCATCGAGGAGCGCCGGAGCGCCATGGACCGGCTGGCCTCGGCCAGCAAGGCCAAGATCGAGGAGCTCCACCAGGCCAAGGACCAGCGCCGCAACCTCGAGGTCGAGCTCGAGTCGGCCCGGGTCAAGGCCCGGAGCGCCCTCGAAGGGCGCGATCGGGTGGGGGCCCGGCTCGCCGAGGTCGACAAGGAACTCGACGAGCTGGCCAACCGCCTGAAGGGCATCCACGAGCTGGTCGAGGACGCCGACACCACCCGGAGCGATCTCGACAAGCGGGTCCATGACGCCCACGAGCTGGTCTCGGCCTTGAAGCACCGGCGCCAGGAAATCCATGAACGCCGGAGCCGGATCGAGGACGAGATCCGCCCCCTGATCAAGGAGATCGGGGCCGCCGAGGCCCAGAGCCGGACCAGCGGCGAGGCGGTGGCCCTCTCGATCCTCCGGAGCGAGGGCGTCGCCGGGGTGATCGGGGACGTCCAGTCGCTGCTGCGCTTCCCCTCCGACCTGGGTGGCGCCATCGAGGCCGCGGCCGGGGGACGGCTCCGCAACCTGGTGGTGGTCGACGACGCCGCGGCCGCCGAGTGCATCCGGGTGCTCCGGAACAAGAAGGGGCCCCGGACCACCTTCCTCCCGCTCAACAAGATCCGTGGCACCCAGGTGACCCGGTTCGTGGAGGACCCGGGCCTCGAGTCCTACCTGATCCAGAAGATCCAGTTCGACGAGAAGTACCTCTCGGCCATGGAGTACGTGTTCGGGGCCACCGTGCTGGCCTCCGACCTCGAATCGGCCCGCCGCTACCTGGGCCGGTACCGGCTGGTCACCCGGGACGGCGACCTGCTCGAGACCTCGGGCGCCATGACCGGCGGCGGCAACCAGAAGCTGAAACTCGGGGGCGGGAACCTCACCCATCTGCGGGCCCAGCTCACCTCCCGGGAGACCGAGCTGCGCCGGCTGCAGGACGAGATGGCCACCGTCGAGAAGCGGATCCACGAGGCCGAGGAAGGGCGCGACCGGGCCCGCCAGTCGCTCTCCGATCTCGATCGCGATCTGGCCCGCGACCGCAAGGACCGGGAAGGCCTGCTCGACGCCCGGGTGAAGCAGAAGCGCCGCCGGGACGAGCTGGCCGCCGAGGCCGCCGAGCACCAGGCCGCCCTGGAAGCCGCCACCCGGGTGCAGGGCCGGCTGGAGGGCGAACTGGCGGTGCTGGCCGCAGCCCTGTCCGGACTCGAGGCGGAACTCGGCGGGGGCGAGGCTGCCCGCCTGGCCTCCGAGACCGAGGAACTGGGTCTGGTGGCCGAGCGCCACCGCGAGGAGGCGCGCCGGCTCGAGGAGGAGGCCCGCCGCAAGGACCTCGAGGCCTCCTACCTGGCGAAGTCGCTGGAAGGCTGGTCCCAGGAACTCTCCGAGGTCCGCGGTCGCGAGGAGGAGCTCGCCCGGCGGGTCGAAGACGGTCGCAAGGAGGCCGCCACCCTCGAAGAGCGGGTCCGGGTCCTCTCCGAGGAGCTGCAGGGGCTGACCGGCGAGATCGAACGGCTCAGGGCCGAGCGCGAGAAGCGCGGCAAGCACCTCGAGGCCATGTTCGCGCGGCGCTCCCAGGTGGAGGCCCGGATCGCGGTGGCCCGCGAACAGCTGGCCGCAGTGCGGCTCCGGATCTCGGAACTCGAGGCGGTGCGTACCGAGCTGGCTCGCCGGCTCTCCGAGATGGGCGAGCTGCCGGCCGATCTGGGCGAGCCTCCCTCGCTGGTGGCGGCCCGCCGGGAACTGGACCGGGTCACGCAGGAGCTCCGCGAGCTCGGGCCCGTGAACCTCCTGGCCGTCGAGCAGTACCAGGAGCTGGAGGCCCGACGGGGCGAGCTGCTGGCCCGGCTGGCGGTGCTCGAGGCCGAGAAGGCCGAGCTCTTGGCCCGGATCTCCAAGTTCGGGGACCTGAAGCGCTCCGCCTTCCTGGAGGCCTTCCACGCCGTCGACGCCAATTTCCGCACCATCTACGGCGAGCTCAGCGAAGGGGCCGGCGAACTCGAGCTCGAGAAGGCCGAGGACCCGTTCGCGGGCGGCCTGACCTTGAAGGCCCAGCCCCGGCACAAGAACATGGAGCGGCTCGAGGCACTCTCGGGCGGCGAGAAGTCGCTGGCGGCGCTGGCCTTCATCTTCTCGCTCCAGGGCTACCGCCCGGCCCCGTTCTACGTGTTCGACGAGGTCGACATGTTCCTCGACGGCCGCAATACCGAGCGACTCGCCGACATGATCCAGCGACGTGCCCAGGGGACCCAGTTCCTGGTGGTCTCGCTCCGCAAGGCGATGCTCAAGCGCTCCTGCCGCACCATCGGGGTCACCCCCGGTCCCGGCGGGTTCACCCGGGTCACCGGGATCGAACACGAGATCATGGCGGCGGCGGAGGCCGACGGGACCGGCAGCCCGGCGTCGGCGACCTCCGGCGGCTCCGGCGGGATCGCCGACGAGGCGCCCCGGCAGGCGGCCAACGCATGAGCCGGGAGCCGGGGACGGGGCCGGTGCTCCGGGTCGTCGGTGCCGATTTCGAGGCGCCCGAAACCCTGATCGAGGAAGCGGTCGAGACGGCCGAGGATGCGTCGCTGCACTGGTCCGATCTGGTCGAGGGCAGGGGGCCGCGGGACCGGGCGCTCGAGCTGCTGGTCGACATGGTGCGGGGAGGGACCGTCGATCCCTGGGACGTCGATCTGAGGCTGGTCGTCGACCGGTATCTCGAGGCGATCGAGGCGATGGGCCCCGGAGATCTCCCGAAGTCGGGCCGACTGCTCTTCTTCGCCTCGGTCTTGGTCCGGATGAAGGCCCAGCTGCTGGCCGGCCAGGGAGCCTCGCTGGTGGCCGAGCCGCTCGCCGAGGACGCCGGGGACATGGGGAGCGAGGACTGGCTCCCCGAGGAGATCGACGACGACGAGGCCTCGGCGGCGCTGTTCCGCTCGCCCCGGCGGGGTGCCGGCGAGATCGTGCTCTTCCCCCGGGAACGCAGCGTGAAGAGCCGGCCGCTCACGGTGCGGGACCTCCTCGACGCCCTGGAGCGGGCCGAGGCCCATGAGCGGAAGATGGAGGCCGAGAGGGCCCGCAAGAACCGCAAGAACGTGGTGCCCTTCAAGAACGTCCGCGAGGCCATGGCGACCGTCCACCAGGACGATTTCGAGACCGACGTGCGGACCGCCAAGGCCCTCCTGGACCAGGCCTTGGCCCTGGCCGGCGAGGCCGACCTCCGGATCTTCGAGGGCAGCCTGGACCGGATCTCCGGCTACCTCTCGCTCCTGTTCCTGGCGGCCAAGGGCGAGGTCGAGCTGCGCCAACCCGAGTTCTACGGCGAGGTGCGGATCGTGCGCGGCGATCCCGCCGGCCTGGCGGCCGGGGCCGAGCCCCGGGACCGTTACCTCCCGGTGAAGCGGCCCAGGAAGGCGAAGGCCGCCGAGGTCCCGGGGACGGACCCCGGGGCTCCCCATGACACCCCTCCCGCCACCGTTCCCGATGCCACCGACGAGGAGACCCCGTGACCGACCCGGAAGAGACCCTTGACCTGGACCTCCTCGCCGCCGAGGGCGGGAGTCCCGCCGACGAGGCGGACGGGGTACCCGGCGACGATCCCCGGCCCGGACTGGTGCCGTCGCCTCCGGTGCCGCCTCCCCCCGACCTGAAGGCCCGCATCGAGGCCCTCTTGTTCTCGGCCGACGAGCCCCGCACGGTGCGCTGGATGGCGAACTACCTCAAGGTCGAGGGGCGCTTCGTGCGCCGGACCCTGGACGATCTCAGGCTCGACTACTCCAGCCGGCCCGGGGCGCTGGAGGTCCGGGAAGTGCTCATGAACCGGGGCCGCATCGTCTCGCCTGCCGGGACCCGGGTCCCCGACCAGTCCGAGGATCCCGACGAGGCCCTCTCGGCCCTGGAGACCGGGGACGACGAGGACGCCGAGACGGCGCTCGACCTCCCGCCCGAGCCGGGGGCCGAGCCGCCCGTGATCCGGGCCGTCCCCGCCTACCAGATCGCCATCCGCATGGAGTTCCGCGACCTGGTCCAGCGCCTGCTCCCGCCCGAGCTGGCGAAGCCGGTGCTGGGGACGCTCTCGATGATCGCGGTGCGCCAGCCGATCCTGCAGAGCGAGATCATCCGGATCCGGGGCAAGCGGGCCTACATGCACATCAAGGACCTGCTGGCCCACCGCCTGATCGTGCGCCACCCGATCGAGGGCAGCTACGAGCTCTCCACCACCCCGGAGTTCTCGCGCCGCTACCAGATCGACCCCGAGGCCGCCCGGGAGCTGCGCAAGACCTCGACCCGGCGCCGGGCTACCGGCCCCGCCCGGGCGGCGGGGGCGACCGGAGCGGGGCTCGACGAGGCGGGTCCCTCGGCGGTGCCGAGCGATCCGTCGGTGCCAAGTCCAGCCAGCCTGGGGGCCTGATAAGATCCCGCCCGGGATGGCGAATCCGAATCGGGTCCGGGTGGCGGTGGTCTCCACCGATGCGTCCTACCTGTCGATCGTCCGCGACCTCCTCCAGGGCAGCTACGAGTTCGAGGATCTCGGGAACGTGCCCCGGATCGCCCTGGTGCAGCGCCTGTCCCTCCCCGAGGTCGTGCTCTTCGACCTGGACGAGGCCCGGTCGGAACGGCTGGCCCTGGCCGAGGAACTGGCCATGCGCGGCCAGCCCCCGGTGATCCTGGGGACCAGCCGGTCGATCGACGTCGAGACCCTGCGCCATGCCATGGCGGTCGGGATCCGGGACGTGCTCCCGATCCCGCTCTCGGTCAGTGCGCTCCGGGAGGCGCTGGAACGCGGCCTGGCGGCCCAGGAGCGGCGCCGGGTGGCCCGGGACCGCAGCCTCTCCCGGATCTGGACCGTGCTCGCTGCCTGTGGCGGGGCCGGGGCCACAAGCCTGGCCCTCTCGATCGCCGCCGACCTGGCGGGCCGCAACTTCCATGTGGTGATGGTGGACCTCGACCTGCTCTTCGGCGACGTCGCCTTCTACCTCTCGATGGACCAGGGCTCTCCCCATCTCGGGGACCTGGTCCGGCTCCGGGACCATCTCGACCCCGAGGTGATCCGTCAGCACCTGAAGCCGCACCCGGCAGGGTTCCGGGTGCTGGTCCCCCCGAGCGAGATCCGTTCCGCCCTCGAGATCCCCATGGAAGCGGTGGCCCAGATCGCCCTGGCTACCCGGGCCCTGGCCGACCATGTGATCGTGGACCTGCCCCGCGGCTCGCTCGAGAGCGTGCTCCCGGTGCTCGATGCCTGCGAGCATGTGCTGGTGGCGGCCCGCCCGAGCGTGAGCGGAGTGAAGAACCTCCGCGGCCACCTCCGCCTCTTCGACGCCCTCGGATACCCGACCCAGAAGGTGGCTCCGGTCCTGGTCGGGGATCCGGGCGAGGCCTCCACCCGGGACTTCTACCGGAGGGCCCTCGAGCGGGTAGGCGGAGAGTTCCGCCAGGTCCTGCCCTTCGAAGCTACCCACCACGAGCAGTCGGTGCAGAGGGGCGTCCCTGCGACCTTCGCCTTTCCGCATTCCGAGCACGCCGGCTGTGTGCGGAACCTGGTGAACTCGCTGCTCGGCTCCGGGGGGGAGCGCCCCGACCACCGGGTCGGGAGCTCCCTGGTGGCCCGGGCGCTGTCGACCCTGAAGGGGTAGTCGAGCCGCTACCTGGAGAAACGCGCCAGGCGGGGCAGGAACAGTTCGAAGATCCGGCTCCCCGCCTTCACGATCCGGGCCAGGGTCGCCTTGGCGGTGTGGTGTTCGGGGCCGAAGGCCACCTCGACCTCGCCGGCCCGGGGATGGCCCTCGGGATGGCGCCGGGCGAGCCCTGCGGAGTCCCGCACCACGTCGTACCGGCGCACCAGCGGGTTCCGAGGATCCGGCCCGGGGTGGCGGTCGGAGGCGTCGAGGGCCAGGTTCCCGGCCGCGAACTCCGGCGACCAGACCGCGATCCCGACCTCGCCGTTGAAGACCTCGCTCACCGGATCGAGGTTGTAGCTGCCGATCAGGGTGAGCACCCGGTCGAGCACCGCCACCTTGGAGTGGAGCATGCGGGTCCCGGTCAGGACGTCGAAGGTGAGGCCCGGGATGCGGGCCAGGTACTCGGGCCAGAAACGCAGGAAGAAGGCCTGGATCACGGCGTTCTCGTCGGTCTCGATCCCGTTGGTCAGCATCGGGATCCGGACCCCGTTGCGGCCCATCCGGGAGAGGACCTCCAGCGCCAGCGGCGTGAGCGAGACGCAGGGGGTCTGGATCACGGCTTCGGAGCGGGCCGCCAGCAGCATGCGCAGCAGGTTGGGCCGGAGGTCGTCGTGGCCGTCGCCGGCCCGCGAGGTCTGGTCCATGACCCTGGTCTCGAGATCCAGGCTCCATCCCGAAGCCAGCGGGTCGATCCGCCCCGCGCCCCGAAGACGCGGGTAGCCCGCCAGCTCCTCGAGCCGGGCCAGGGCCGTCTCCCGGTCCCGGGCATCGAGCCCGAGCCGGTCCGCGGCGTCCCTCGTGTCCGGGTCGCCGGTGGCGCCCGGTTCCCGGCCGTCGTCGGTCGGCCCGGAGCCTTTCTCCGCGGCGATCGCCAGGAGCAGCCTGCGGGCCTCGGCCCGGCGGGCCCGGGCTCCGTCCTCTGGGTGCGCGAGCACCCGGCACTCCTCCTCGCTGAGCGGATCGCTCGCCAGGTAGAGGTCCATGGCGGCCGCCATGGTCGCGAGCAGGGGATCCCGGGGCCGGATCTCTGGGAAGATCCGACGGGGCTCGACCGGCTTGTTGGAGCGCGCCTGCCACTCGCGGTCGTAGGCGGCGCGGAGGTCGTCGACCGCCCGTCCGCCCCGCACCACCACGTCGGTGTCGCGGTAGGCGAGGGGATGGTCCCGGGGATCGACCAGATAGGCCGCCGCCTGGTTCCTGCCCCCGGTCAGTCCGAGCTCGCCGTCGACCAGCAGGAGCTTGTCGTGGTTGCCGGCGATCCACAGGAACCGGTCGCGTTCGGCCAGGGCCTGCAGGGCCCCACGGAAGAGCGGCTTGTAGAGCCGGACCTCGGCGGTCGGGTGCTGGGCCAGGGCTCGCAGCAGGGCGCGGCCCCCAGGGGTCCGCAGCCGGGGCGCGGCCGAGGCCTCGACCATGAAGCGCACCCCCAGGCCTTCCGCGGCTCGTTCCGAGAGCCGGCCCAGGAGCGCCAGACCCAGCACGTCGGGCTCGAAGATGAAAGTGTGGAAGTCGATCCGGGTACGGGCCGCGGAAACGAGCCTCCAGCGGGCCGCCCAGGCCTCCACGTTGTCGGGGAGCAGGCGCAGGTCGGAGCGGGCCTGGGGCCCTCCCGGGAGCCGCTCGAAGCTGCGTCGGAGCGGATCGGCGTGGGTGCCCGGGACCAGGGCCAGGGTCAGGGCGAACCAGAGGGCGAGCCCAGGACCGGGGCGGGCCGGCGACCCGGCGCGGCTCACCACTTGGAGGTCTCCAGGATGAACTGGTCGATGCGGGCCTGGTCCCCGGGGTTCACGTACACGAAGCGACCTCCCACCAGCACCTCGCCGGCGTCGTGGCGCAGATGCACGACCTCGAGGTGGATCGGCTCCAGGAGCTTCCAGTTCCGGAAATCGGGCTCGAGCATGACCAGCTGGCCGACCTGGTAGGGGAACGAGGTGGCCCGCAGCGACGCACCTTCGGAGGAGATGTCCTCCATGGTCCCGTAGCCGATCTGGTGGGGCGCGGCCTTGGGGTACCAGGTGCACTGGAACCTCACCTTGACCCGGGGATCCTCGCGTCGGTCCTCCTCGATCTCGAGCAGGTCCGGGACCTTGACCACCAGGCAGGGCGAGCCGTCCTGCAGGGTGCCGAACCGGTTGATGGTCCCGTCGAAGGAGACCGTCCGGGTGCCGTCCTCGCCGCAGCCCTGCATGGTGAAGCGCAGCGACATGCCGCGGCGCAGCGTCCCGTCGTAGGGCGGCTCCAGGGCGTAGACCAGGAAGTTCTGGAGGTGTTTCACGAACCGGCAGGTGACCGGCTGGCCGGGCTGGTGGGGGGAGACGTAGACGGTCGAGAGCGCCTGGCGGATGAAGCCCAGGAGCTGGCCCCGGACGCTGATCCGGTTCATCAGGAGCGCCATGCCGAGCCCCCGGGATTCGGCAACCACGACCTCGCCACCGGCTTTCAACCGGGCGGCGTGGGCGCCGAGCAGCTCGGGCTTGCCCCCCGCCAGGACCAGGGCCCCGCCGGCCCGGGCCAGTTTCGACCCGAGCTCGCCGAAGGCCGCCACCATGGTCTGGCACAGGCTGGCGCAGCGTTCCAGGTCGAGGACCAGGTTCATTCCCTTGGCGTTCAGGATCTTCTGCACCGCGGCCGCGAAGCCCGGCACGTCGGTCCCCGCCACGTCCCCCTTCAAGGCCAGGACGTACATCTCGCCCGCCTTGGTCGTCTCGATCTCCACCCCGACGTCCCCTCGTCCGTCCCGGTCAGCTCTTCGGCGGATCGGGTTCGTGTTCCACGTCGTGGGCCGGCAGCCGGACGGCCTCGTCGACGCAGACCCGGCAGCGGGTGAGGGCCGCCTGCAGGAACGACTCGAGGTCGTCCTCGAGGTGGCTGGCCTCGACCTCGCCGGCCGGCGCCACGCAGTCGTCGCAGACGAAACGCCGGCAGACCTGGCAGTGGTGCTCGGCCTCGGCCCGATGGCACCCTTGGCAGCGCTTGCGCTTGCCCTTCTCGTCCCCGTCGGGCTTGCCGCCGGGAATCCGCTCGCCCTCGGGTACCTGTGCCAAGCCCGCCTCCCCGGACGAGGTTAGTGGCGGTTCCCGGGGGCGGTCAAGGCGGCCGTCGGGACCCGGGGTCGGAACCGCCAGGGCGCTACTCTCTCTGCTCGGAGGTCGCTCATGGATCAGGATCCCCCGGGCGGAACCGGACCCGGCGATCCCGGACCGGGAACCGGGCCCGGACCCGGAGCCGTCCAGCTCGAGAACCCGCGCGGAGTGCCCGTGAAGGCCTGGGTCCGGGGCGTGGACCTCGACGACGCCACCCGCCGGCAGCTGCTGGCGGTCGCCAGCCTACCGATCGTGCACGGGTGGGTGGCGGCCATGCCCGACGTCCACCTCGGCAAGGGCGCCACGGTGGGCTCGGTGATCCCGACCCGGGGAGCCATCATCCCGGCCGCGGTCGGCGTCGATCTCGGATGCGGGATGATGGCGGTCCGGACCAGCCTGGACGCGACCAGGCTCCCCGACGACCTGTCCCCGCTCCGGGCCGCCATCGAGGAGGCGGTGCCGGTCGGCTTCGACGACTTCTCCCGTCGCCGGGGCCACCGCCCCCGCCGGGTCGACCGGGCCTGGAAGCGCCTGGCCGCCGGCTTCGAGAAGGTGGTCGCCGAGGAGCCCGAGCTCGAGGAACGCACCCGTCCGGTCGACCAGCTCGGGACCCTGGGGGGCGGCAACCACTTCCTGGAGGTCTGCCTCGACCAGGAGGACCGGGTCTGGATCATGCTCCACAGCGGGTCGCGGGGAGTGGGCAACCGGATCGGGACCCTCTACATCGAGAAGGCACGGCGGGACATGGGGGAGCACCTCCGGAACCTCCCGGATCGCGACCTCGCCTACCTGGAGGAGGGCAGCCGCCATTTCCGCGCCTATGTCGAGGCGGTGCACTGGGCCCAGGAGTACGCCCGACAAAACCGCGAGACCATGATGGAGGCCGCGGTGGAGGCGCTCTCCGGGGTCCCCGGCCTTCCCGCCTTCACCGTCACCGACGAGGTAGTGAACTGCCACCACAACTACGTGGCGCGGGAGGAACACCTGGGGCAGGACCTCTGGATCACCCGCAAGGGAGCGATCCGGGCGGGTCCCGGCGAACTCGGGATCATCCCGGGATCGATGGGGGCCGCCAGCTTCGTGGTCCGGGGACGCGGCAATCCCGAGAGCTTCCACAGTTCCAGCCACGGAGCCGGGCGGCGCATGTCCCGGGGCGAGGCCAAACGTCGCTTCTCCGTCGAGGACCATCGCCGCGCCACCCGCGGCATCGAGTGCCGCAAGGACTCCGGGGTGATCGACGAGACCCCGGCCGCCTACAAGGACATCGAGGCGGTGATGGCGGCCCAGGCCGACCTGGTCGAGACTGTGCACCGGCTCCGCCAGGTGGTCTGCGTCAAGGGATAGCCGCAGCCCAGGCAGTGGTGCCGGAAGATTGCCGGACCCACCGGGTGCGGGCGGGCTCCCCGGGCAGCTAGCATCCCGGCCGGAGGTCGCCGATGGAGCCCGAGGTCCTGCTCGAGAACCGGCACCAGGCCCGGAAGGTCCGGGCCCTCACCTGGGCCTTCCTGCTGGTGGCCTGCGGTACGTCCTGGGCGGCGCTCGGCCTGGCGGAGAGCTACGGGCTCTCGCCGGGCGACGGGGGGGTGCTCCGGCCACCCGGGGAACGCTACGCCATGGCCTCGACGGTGGCGGCCCTCGGCCTGCTCCCGGCCCTCGGGATGCTCGGCTACGGCCGGCGCTACCTCACCTCGATCGTGCGGACCGGGGATCGGATCGAGCTCGAGACCCTGGGCCTCTTCGGCTCCGGGCGACGCCTGGAAGCGGTCCCGGGTGATCTCTCCGGGGGAGAACGCCACGCCGGCAAGGTGCGCGGCCCGCGTTCCGTGGACGCACCCTGGCTCACCCTCGGCCTCGCCGGCCACCGGATCCCGTTCGTGGTCGATCTCCAGGCCGAGCGGGTCGAGGTCGAGGCCCTGGTGAAGCTGGCCCGGGCCAAGAAGCGCAAGTGAACCCGCCGGACCCGGGCGCCCTGGCGCGGATCCGGATCGTGCTGGTCCGACCCCGCTCCCCGGGCAATGTGGGCAGCGTGGCCCGGGCCATGAAGAACTTCGGGTTCTCCCGCCTGGTGCTGGTCGATCTCCCCGAGTACCAGGACCCGGAGTTCTTCCCGGTCGAAGCCGGGCGCATGGCGTGGAAGGCTGCCGACGTGCTCTCGGCGTCCTCCCGGGTGCCGGACCTGGAGACCGCCCTCGAGGGGACGGTGCTTGCCCTGGGGACCACCCATCGCAGCTTCCCCGGGTTCCCGGCCGAGGTCCCCGAGGCCGCGGCCACCCGGCTGCTGGCTTCGACCTCGGCAGGGGGGGAGGCCGCATTGGTCTTCGGGGGCGAGGCCAACGGACTCGAGAAGGCCGAGCTCGCCAAGCTGGCGGGCGTGGTCACCATCCCCACCGGCGACCCCTATCCCGAGCTGAACCTGGCCCAGGCCGCGGCGGTGCTCTGCTGGGAACTCTTCCGGGTGGCGGGGGACAGCGGGTCGGGCCCCGGGACCGTCAACGCGCCCCTGGGGGAGGATCCCAGGGACCCCGCCGACCGGCCGGCCCGGTTCGAAGAAGTCGAGTTCCTGGCCAACCGGGTCGAGGCCCGGCTCCGGGAGGTCGGATTCCTGGAGGAGGGGAGGCCCGCCCGGGCCGGGATCCTCCGGAGGGTGCTCGCCCGCAGCCGACTCTCCTGCGGCGAGCGCGACCTGCTGCTGGGGGCCTTGGCCGCCCTGGGACGGGAGGTCCCCGGTCGGCCGACCGGGGCCGCCTCCAGAAAGGGCCCGGTCGCTGGGCCCCCCGGGCCGGCAACCTCCGGGTCCGGGGACCGGTAGTCGGGAGCACAGTGGGCAGCCCTGGCGCGCCCTGGAGGTTCCCTACCGATGTCCCCTCGATCCCTCGCCCTGGTCGCGGCCCTGGCCCTCGCCCTCTCGGGTCCCGCACTCTCCCAGACCGGGAGCGGCGGCCTCGACTTCGGCGGGCTCTCGACCGGATCCGGGGGCGTCCGGACCCAGGGCTCGGGCACCGGGTCCGGGAGCGGATCCGGCACCGGCACCGGAACGGGCTCCGGCGGGCCGCGCCTGGACTCGCTCCTGGGCGACTGGCAGTTCACCTCCAAGAGCTGCACCCAGAAGCGCCAGATCCTCGAAGGGGCGCTGGCCGGGATCGACGGGTTGGACACGACCGGCCGCAAGAGGATTCTCGAACACTTCGCCACCTACTGCTCGAGCAACACCGCGGTCTTCCACGAGATGCATGCCGCGGTCAACCGGGAGCTCACCCGCCGCATGCCGGTCGTCCGGACCGGGACGGGGGGTAGCGGGTCGACCTCCGGTACCGGGAGCGGGGTCGAGCCGAGGCTCGTCTCCGAGCCGGGTCCGGGTCGGCGACCGCTCTCCGGGGCTGCCCTCGTCGAGGCCCTTCCCACCATGTTCTCGTGCAGCCAGAAGCTCCGCTACGTCCAGGATGCGGTGCCGTTCCTGGCGAGCCGCGATCTCGAGGCCCGTCAGCGGCTGCTGGAGCATTTCGCCACTTTCTGCTCCTCGGACTCGACCCAGTTCCTGGGCCTGAACCGGACGGTGCTCGACCACTTCTCGAAGCTCCTCGAGGAGGAGCTGGCGGCGGCCGGGATCGCCGATCCCCGGCCCCCGGAGGGGAACACGGGGTCCGGCACGGGCTCGGGCAGCGGCTCCGGGAGCGGGACCGGCACCGGCACCGGCACCGGCATCGGGATCTCCCGTCCGCCGCTCCGGGTCCTGCCGATGGCGGCCCTGGTCCGGTCGCTGCCGCAGAACCTCTCCTGCACCCGCAAGGCCGAGTACGCCAAGGACACCCTGGCCTTCGTCGACGACGTCGACCTGCCGGCCCGCAAGTCGTTGCTGGAGCACTTCGGGACCTTCTGCTCCAGCTCGTCCTCGACCTTCTTCGAGGTGCTCGACCAGGTCCACGCCGGGATGTCGGCGGCCGTCCACCAGCGCCGGTACCTGGAAGCGGCCCGGACCCCCCGTCGCGCCGGGTCCGGCACGGGAGGCCCCGCCCCCGATCGCTCGGCCCCGGTGCGGTTCCTGGCCGTCGCCAACGTGACCGAGGTGATCCCCTTCGGCTTCTCGTGCTCGAACAAGGTGAAGGCGATCACCTCCAGCCTTCCCTTCGCCGACCTGAGGAGCGCCCGGGACGCCGAGGGACTCATGTCCCCGATCCAGTTCGGCTGCACCGGCTCCGCCCAGCGCGAGCTGCAGGCCGCCATCCACGCCCAGTTCCAGGTCCTGGGGATCTCCACCGGCACCGGCTCGGGGAGCGGCAACGGCACCTCCGGGACGGGGGGCACCGGCACCGGGTCCGGAGCTCCCCAGCGGGGTACCGGCAGCGGGAGCTGATCGCGGGTCCCGGGGAGTGGATGCGACCGGGTCAGAGCCTGGTCAGCCGCCAGTTCATGTCCGGCATGAAGTGGTCGGCCGCCTGCTCGCACTCGAACTCGACCCGGTAGCGGGTCCCGCAGTCCGGACAGCGCTTCAGCTCGTCCCCAAGGTCCTCGAGCCGAGCGACGCCCTCCGGGCCGTGCGGATCCGGGCAGTTCGAGCCCCAGTAGGCATGGGCGCCCAGGGAGCGGCAGAGCCCGCAGGCGGAGGGATCGCGCTTGGTCCGGTCTCCCGGCGGAGCCCGGGAAGCCGCGCCCGGCTTCGGCTTCCGGGCGCCTCCAGGTTTCCTCCCCATGCCTGCCTCCCGCTCGGCCGCGCCGGGACAGTGTGGCACGGAGAGGTCCAGGTCGCAGGCCGACACCGCCGCGGTACCCTGCCCCGGGAGGCGGCGTGACCCGAGCGGAGCCCACGTTCCAGTGGCAGGGACCGGTGCCGATCCCGGATTCGCCGGCCCACCTCGAGGTCCGCATCAACCTGGTGACCGGGATCGAGTTCCCCGGCATGGGAGCGAGCGACCTGCTCCCCCACGTCGGGCCGGTCGAGACCTTGGTCGTGGCCGGCGAACCCGCCCACTTCTACCGCTATACCCTCGAGCCCCGGGGCCTCAGGTCCCTCTACGGCGATCGCTGGCAGCTCCGCAACTTCGGTCTCTACCTGAAGAGCGGCCCCCACCACTACCACTTCCGTCTGAGCGGGGACCAGGGCTTGAAGGGCGAGGACTCGAACCTGCTCCGCGGCTGGCTCGAGGAGATCGATGCCGCCTACCTCCGTTCCGATGCCGAGGCCCTGCGCCACACTCCCTTCCTGGCCGCGGTCCAGGCCTTCATGGCCGACTCGGGGACGCTGGCCAAGGAGGAACTCCGCTGGGTCTCCGAGGTGGTGGCGGAGGTCGGCGGCGAGCTCCACTACCTGCTCGGGCGGGACGACCCGGGCGAAGTCCCGGGACGCTTGGCGCTGCCGGCCGCACCGGGCTCCGCGGTGGCGATCGCGGTCCGGATCGGCAGCCTGGTCCGCAGGGTAGGGGCCCGATCCCTCGACGAGGTCCGGGGGAAGGCGGTCAAGGGCCGCCGGGTCGAGCTGGAGGTGGGCCCGGAGCCCGGATCGCCCCCGGAGCGGATCGCGGCCAGGACCGACGCCGAGGGCTGGGTCGCCTTCCCCGCGTCCCGGCTGTCGGGACCCCGGCGCTGGCGGATCCGGCTCGGCGACGAGGTGGTGGACCTGGCGCCGCGCTGGGGACGCCCTATCGAGGGTAGCCTCGCCAAGGGCGGGGCCCGCTTCCTCCCGGCCAGCGCCTCGGCCCCGATCGAGACCGCTCCCAGGACCCTGCTGCGCGACCTCGAGAGCGGCTACGACCCGGATACCGGCGACTTCGCCGAGATCACCCCGGGGCTGCGGCTCCCGATCGACGCCGAGGTCTTCGAGACCCTGGAGGCCCTGGAGGCCAGGTCGGAAGCGGCTCGGGACGTCATGACCGAGTTCCGGGGCCGGGTGGCCCGGCGGAAGGGCGCGGAGCTTGCCGGCGACCCGCTCTCGCCGTTCGCCACCGGGGCGATTTCCGAGAAGAAGTTCCTGACGCTGGCCGCGGTCCGCCAGGAAGCCTTCGACGGCGAGGCACCCGGGCTCTGGACCGAGGACCATGCGCGCTGGGTCCAGGGTCTGGCCTCGGCCTACCGACGACGTCCCTCGAAGCGGCTCCGCGGATTCGTCGAGGCCGGGGCCCGGGGGTTCGCGCTCCGGGTCGAGGTCGAGAGCGAGCCCACCTGGCGCTTCCAGGCCTTCCGCCGGCCGGTGAAGACCTTCCGCGCCAACCCCGACGTGGCCCATCCCCACGGGGAAGCCATCCTCGCCCTGGTGAGGGTGGCCAGGGCCCTCGACCTCTCGGAGGGGATCCTGGACGTGGCCGAGACGCAGGGCAAACACCTCGCCGAGTTCCATGGCCCGGAGGGCGAACCTCCGGGTTGGGTGCTGGGTGCCTGGAAGGAGCGGGCCAAGCTCGAGACCCCGGCGCGCCTGGGGCTGGCGCTCGATGCCCTGGCCCGGATCCGGCCCGGGAGCGGGCTCGGCGAGCGGGCCGGCCGCCTGCGCCGGGTGGTGTGGCAGCGTTTCCTCTCCCTGGCCGGGACCGCCGGGATGGCGGAGCGGGTCCTCCTGCTCCGATGGCTCGGGGACCTCGAGTGGGCGCTCGGATCGAGCCGGATGCGCCGCGACCCGGGTGAAGGGTAGGATGGCGCTAAGCTAGGTACCGAGGAGATTCCCCGTGTCCGACGAAGAGGCCATGCTGACGCAGTACTCGCAGGCGCCGCTGGACCTGGACGAACTCCTCCGGATGCACGCCGCCAATCCCGACAACCTGCACGTGCTCGACTGCATCGCGTTCCGGTACTACACCGCCGACGACCTGGACAAGGCGGCCGAGTTCTACAAGAAGATCATCGACAAGGACTCGAAGCAGGTGAACGCGTACTACTACCTGGGCAACATCCAGTTCCGACGCAAGCAGCTGGTCGCCGCCATGATGTCGTGGCGCAAGGTGGTGGCCCTGCAGCCCGACTCGAAGCTCTCGAAGAACGCCGAGGAGCGGATCGAGATGGCGATGCAGAAGGTCCGGGAGATGAAGTGAGCCGGCCGGGCCGCGGGCCGCTCGCCTCGGCCTGGGCGTTGGCGTTCCTGCTGGTCCTCCTCGCCGGGGCCTCGTCCGGTCTCCGGGCGGAGCGCCCCGGGGCGCCTGCCGCCGGTCCGGAACGGCGCCTGGTGATCGGCCTCAGCATCGACGGTCTCCGGCCTGACGCCTGGGAACGTGCCGACACCCCCAACCTCGATGCCCTGGCGCGGGAGGGGGCCGTGGCCCGGCTCGCCGAGACCGTCTCCCCCTCCGTGACCCTGCCGTCCCACACCTCGATGATCACCGGCGTCCACCCGCAGCGGCATGGCGTGCTCTGGAACAATTGGGAGCCCGAGCGGGGTGTGGTCGCGGTCGCCACCGCCTTCCAGTGGATCCGGCATCCCGGGCGGATCCGGACCAGCCTGTTCGCGGGCAAGGAGAAGTTCCGGCACCTCGATGTCCGGGAGCACCTCGATGCCTTCGACGTGCCCGGGTACAGCTCTGCCCGGGTCGTGAAAGGGTTCCTCGGGTCCCTGCCCGAGGATCCGCCGACCGGGTTCCACTTCCTGCACTTCCCGGAGGCGGACGGGGCAGGGCACACCTACGGCTGGATGTCGGACTCCCAGCTCCAGGTCATCGAGGGGATCGACGCGGTCCTGGGAACCCTGCGCACCGGCCTCTCGGAACGGGGTCTCGCGGCGCGGATCTCGTGGTTGATCACCGCCGACCACGGAGGCCACGGGAAGACGCACGGGACCAACCTGCCGGAGGACAAGCGGGTACCGTTCGTGCTCTCGGGATCCGGCGTGAAGCGCGGCTACCGGATCGAGGCTCCGGTCTCGGTCTGCGACCTGGCACCCACCGCCACCCGACTGCTCGGTCGGCCGGTGCCTCCAGGGCTCGACGGCCGGGTCCTCGCCGAGGCGCTCTCGGACTGAACCCGGATCGCGGCCTGCGGCCCCGCCCGCCACCTCGCCGAGGTCGGCATCGCCGGTTGGTCCCCCGGAACCGAGGTTCCCGGGGGCTAACCGCCGCCGTACATCTTGAGGAGGTCGTCCTCCTCCGGTTCCCCCTTGGGGGGCGTCGGGGCCGGGGCGGGACGGGAGGGAGCGGGGGTGGCCGGGGAAGTCGCCGGCACCGGCTTGGCGGTGGCCGCCTTGGTGGCAGCCGGAGTCGGGGGTCGGGTCGCCTCGGGGGGCTTCTGGGTCGGCTCCTTGGAGTATCCGGCCAGCAGGTCCTCGGCGGGCTTCCGGGTGTCCTCCAGCGAGGTCGGCTCGGGGCGACCCTTGGCGCGGGCCTCGATCCTGGCCAGGGCGAGCTTGGCCGCGTCGCGTCGTTCCTTGTCGAAGGGAGTCTCGAAGGCACCCGGGCCCGGGTCGCGGGCGATGGGGGCGAGCATGGTCTTCGCCTTGTCCCCGCCCAGGGTCCCCAGGGCCGCGATCGCCGCCAGCTGGATGGGGCCGCCGCCCTCGCGCACGTAGCGGATCGCATGTTCGATGGCCCCGTCGACCCGCAACGCGGCCGCCGCCGCGATCGAACGCTCCACGTCCTCCATCCGGGCCCGGTGCTCCTCCGGCTTCTCGAGGAACGCCAGGTAGGCCTTCTCCGCTTCGGCCAGCGGGCCGAGCCCCCAGAGAGTGGCGCGGGCGGCGTTGTAGATCGGCTCCTCGCCGGTGGTGAGGGCCAGCTCGGCGACGCTCTCGGCGTTCAGCCGGGAGGAGACCGCCGGCATGGCTTCGAGGAGTGCCGCCTGCTCGTAGAAGGCCTGGCGGGCGGTGGCCTCCATGGGGGTGTAGGCGCGGATCCTGTCGACGACGTTGGGGCCGCTCTCCTTGTGGGAGAGCAGCTTGGAGAGCTCGATGGCCCGCATCCGCACCTCCCAGTCCTGGTCGCGGATCCTGGGTGCGAGGACCTTGCGGTTCCCCATCTCGACCGCGGCCTGGAGGGCGAAGTAGCGGGTCTTGGCATGCGGGCTCTCGCACAGGGCCAGGATCTCGTCGAGCTTCTCGCGCTCCTGCAGGCGACCGATCGAGAACCAGTTCACCAGGCCGTCCCCGCTGATCCACGAGAGGGTGGAGAGGATCGGGACCTCGAAGGCCACGTAGGCCAGCGAGAGGAGCAGGACGACGAGCGGGATGGTGATGATGCGGGTCATGGGGACCTGTGGGACCGTCTCCAAGGTAGCCGATCGGGAGTGCCCTTGAAACCCCCTCGCGGAACGTCTAGAGTCGAGCCCTCGGCCCTCAGGGGCCGCGGCCGCGCGACCGCGGCGACCGGGAGCCGACTTGTTCCCGGCAGATGCGGTCGGCGCTCGAAAGGAGCGCTCTTCCCGGGATGATCGCTTTCTTCCGCCACTACGCAAAGGGCTTCATCTGGCTGATCGTCACCGCCTTCGTGGTGGCCACTTTCCTCGGGTCGGCATCGATCTTCATGCTCCTCGACCAGTCCGACCAGCAACGGGCTCGAGGCATCGATCCGATCACCGGCGAGCCTACCGGAGCGACCTCCCCGGAGACCCGGGATCCCCGCCTGAGCTCGACCAAGGTGATGGCGGAGATCGAGCTCGACGGGCAGAAGTCGATCATCACCGAGGGGGAACTCGAGACCAGGTTCCGGCAGACCGAGCTGGCCCGGGGCCAGCGCATGGCCGAGGACGCCCGCAAGTTCCTGATGCCGATGATCCTCGATCGCATGGTCGAGGAGCGGCTCATCCTGCTCCAGGCGGAGGCCTCGGCCGTGGACGTCTCGGCCAGGGTCGAGGAGCAGCTGGCCTCGATCTGGTCCCAGGTGGGCAAGGCCGAGTACCTGCGACGCACCGGCCAGGACGAGGCGGAACTCCGTCGGGTCCTCACCCAGGGCTTCAAGCTCGAGACCATGCTCGAGAAGGTCCGCAAGGGGCGGTCGATCCCGGAGGCCGAGGTCGAGGCCTACTACCGGGCCCATCTCGCCGAGTTCAAGGCCGAAGGGGCCGCCGAGCCCCGGCCGATGGCCGAAGTCCGGGGCACGATCGAGGAGAAGCTCCGGGCCGAGATCCGGCCCGAGCACGTCAAGGAGTACTACGAGGCCCACAAGCGGCGCTGGCAGCTGCCGAAGGTCGCCCGGATCCTCCACCTGGCCGTGGATCCCCGGTCGGAGAAGCGCTCCGCCCAGGCCACGCCATCGGCGGAGGCCGTGGAGGCCTGGTACCAGGAGCACAAGGACGAGTACCGGGAGCGGGAGCGGGTCGACTTCTCGCACCTGTTCGTGGATCCCCGCCACCCCGACCTCGATGCCGCCAGTGCCCCCTCCGACGAGGAGGTCCAGCGCTACTACGACCTGAACCGGGACGACTTCGCCCGGGAGGAGACCCGACGGGTCTCCCAGATGGTTTTCGAAGGCCCGGAAGCGGACAAGCTGGCGGAGCAGGCCCGGGACCGGCTGGGCAAGGGGGAGCCGTTCGCCCAGGTCGCCAAGGATGCCAGCCACGACCTCTCCACCCGCGACCAGGGGGGGGACATGGGCTGGATGGCCTCCCTCGATCTGGCCTCCGAGCTCTCGGACCTCGCCTTCACCCTGCCGGTGGGACGGATCAGCGATGCCATCCGGGTCGGGGGCAAGGTCCATCTGCTCACCGTGACCGCCCGCAAGGAGCCGGAGCAGAAGCCCCTCTCCGAGGTCCGTGCCGACATCGTCAAGGAGCTGCGCCAGGACAAGGCCTGGGAACTCGCCAAGACCCGGGCCGAGGAGCTGCTGGACCAGGCCAAGGCCAAGGCTCCGGCCGGGACCCAGGTGGAGACCGACGACGAAGGTGTCCGGTCCTTCCCTGTGACCGAGGAGGTCTTCGCAGGACTGGTGCGGGCGTCGTCCCACGCGGCCTCGGCATCCGCGGCCGGGCGGATCGGCGAGGTGATCCTGGGGGAGAACCGCCCCTCGACACTGCTCGACGAGGTGGGCACCCAGGGCTTCCTCGACTTCGCGATCCAGAAGGTCCTCCGGGACGCCAAGTCGGGCACGGTCCTGGGACCGGTCCGGTCCTTCCGGGGCCACCACCTGATCTACGTGCACGCCAAGCCCGAGCCGGGAGCCCGGCCGCTGGCCGAGGTCCGGGACCAGGTGGTCAAGGCGGTGCAGAAGGCAGAGATCGACAGGGCGGTGAAGACCGTCCTCGACAAGGTCCGGTCCGACTGTTCGCGAGGGGGCGTGGAGGCTTCCGGCGCCGGCGATCCGGCCGCCGCCGAGAAGTGCTTCCGGGATGCGATCGCGGCCCACAGCGACTCCGCCGACAAGAAGGAGCTCTCCGGTGACTGGGGTGAGGTGGCCCTCGATCCCTTGAAGCCGCCCCAACTCCCCAACGAGGTCAAGGCCGAGGTGGTCTCCTGGAACGGCCTCTCGCGCCGGATCGTGGAGGCCGTCAAGAACCTGGGGCCCGGGCAGGTCTCGCAGCCGGTGGACCTCTCCGGCTTCCGGCACCTGTTCTTCGTGGCCGGCGTCCTGCCCGAGACCTTCCGCCCGCAGGCGGAGGTCGAGGACCAGATCCGCCAGGCCCTGAACCCCACCGTCTCCGACGAGGAGGCCCGGAGCTTCTTCGATTCGAATTCCAAGGACTTCCAGACCGAGACCGGCGGCGACGAGGTCTTCCACGCCCTGTTCTCCAGCCGGCAGGATGCCGAGGAGGCGCTGGCCGGGATCCGTTCCGGGGCCCAGTCCTTCGAGGACGTGGTCCGCGGTCCGGGGAACATGGACCGGGTCACCGCCAAGGACGGGGGACGAATCAAGGGCGAGATCTCGGTGCCCTCGATCCGCACTGCGGTCGAGGCGGCGGCTCCCGACACCCTGATCTCCGAGCCGCTCGAGAGCCCGATCGGGTGGCACCTGGTCCGGGTCGGCGCCAAGAAGAAGTCGGTGGAGGCGAAGTTCGAGGACGTCGCGGCCAAGGTCAGGGAGCGACTGCTCGCCGAGAAGCGCCGCCAGACCGAGCGGGAATGGGTTTCCGAGCTGCGGGCCCGGGCCCGGATCGAGACCAAGCTGGAAGCCCAGGCCAACCCCTTCGCTTCGCTCATGGGCGGCCTCGGTGCCGGCGGCTGAGGCGAGCTCCCGGGCCGGGGGCCGTGGGGCGGGGGACCCGCGACCGATCTCCTTCGAGGCGGGGTTCACCCGCTATGCGGAGGGCTCGGTCCTGGCCCGGTTCGGGGAGACCTGGGTCCTGTGCAATGCCACGGTCGAGGACAGGGTCCCGCCCCACTGCGAGGAGGCCGGCAAGGGCTGGGTCACGGCCGAGTACAGCATGCTGCCCCGCTCCACCCACACCCGCACCGAGCGGGACGGGCGACGGGGCGGTCCGAGCGGTCGGACCCTGGAGATCCAGCGCCTGATCGGCCGGAGTCTCCGGGCCGTGGTCGACCTCCAGAAGCTGGCCGGGTTCTCGATCCGCCTCGATTGCGACGTGCTCCAGGCCGACGGAGGCACCCGGACCGCGGCGGTCTCGGGGAGCTATGTGGCCTTGCGGCTGGCGATCGCCGGTCTGCTCCAGGACGCCTTGCTCCCGGTCGACCCGGTGCGCACCGGGGTCGGTGCGGTCTCGGTAGGGATCGTCGCCGGGCAGCTCCTGGTCGACCTCGATTACAGCGAGGACAGCCGGGCCCAAGTGGACGCCAACCTGGTGATGGATCGGGAGGGGCGGATCATCGAGCTCCAGGCCACCGCCGAGGACGAGCCGTTCCCGCGTTCCCAGCTCGACCGGATCCTGGTCCTGGGCGCAGGAGCCCTGGAGGTGATCGCCAGGGCCCAGGACCGAGCCCTGGCCGCCGGCCAGGGCATCGGCTCGTGAGGGCGACCGGGACCTCCGAGCTGCTGTTGGCCTCGGCCAATCCGGGGAAACTCGCCGAGTTCTCCGAGATCCTCGGGGACCGCTTCCGGCTCCGGCTCCCCGCCGAGATCCTCCCCGACTGGGAGGCGCCCGAGGAGGACGGCGCCACCTACGCGGAGAATGCCCGCATCAAGGCCGAGGACCTGGCATCCCGCACCAGGCTCCCGACCCTGGGAGACGATTCGGGTCTCGAGGTGGAGGCCCTGGGTGGACGTCCCGGGCTGCATTCCGCCCGCTACGCCCCGACCGCTCCGGAGCGGATCGAGCGGCTCCTGGCGGAACTCTCCGGCCTCCCGGAGTCGTCCCGCCGGGCCCGGTTCGTGTGCGTGCTCTGCCTGTGCCGACCCGGCTCCCCGCCCCGCTGGTTCGAGGGCGAACTCCGGGGAACCATCCTCGATGCGCCGCGGGGCCGGGGGGGCTTCGGGTACGACCCCCTGTTCCTTCCCGAGGGCCTCACCTTGTCGATCGCAGAGCTCCCGGCGAGCGAGAAGCACCGCATCAGCCACCGGGGGAGGGCCCTCGCCCGGATGGTGGAATCGCTGGCCTCCGAGGTGCTA
>CAYOHP010000095.1:0-26693 GCA_964403795.1 uncultured bacterium
CCGGAGACCGACCTCACCGAAGTGGCGGGCCTCCAGAACCCCGGCATGGCGGTCGGCATGTTCGAGCGGGCCATCCGGGGCGACCTGAAGGCGATGTTCATCATCTACACCACCCACATCGACCTGCCGGAGACCAAGACCCTGGTCCGCCCGGGCATGGAGAAGATGTTCGTGGTGGCCCAGGACATCTACCGGCATGCGCCGAACAACCTCTACGCCGACGTGGTGTTCCCGGCCGCCACCTGGGGCGAGTGGCGGGGCGGCACCTACATCAACTCGGAGCGGAGGATCTACGTCGTCGACGGGATGCAGAAGGCCCCGTACATGACGGTCAACGGGCAGGTGATGAAGGACAAGGCCGGCAAGCCCATGATGTGCAAGCCGGACATGGACATCGTGATCGACAAGGGCAAGGAGATCGCCCACCTGCTCGGCAAGGATGCCGACAAGATGTTCCCCTACCAGCCGAAGGGCGAGAACGGCTGGTACGACCCCGAGGAGGTCTTCCGGTCCTTCCTGGCCGCCTCCAAGGGGTCGGACGCCGATTGCTCGGGGATGCTCGAGGTGGAGAAGCTGACGGGCGAGAGCCCGTACGCCCAGATCCGCAAGCTGCGCGGCATCCAGTGGCCGGCCCCGACCGCCGAAATCGCCATGAAGGGCGGGACCAAGCGCCGGTACATGTGGCAGGAGAAGGGCTGGGACGAGAAACCCTACGGCGCCTTCCGCCGGCCCGACGGGAAGGCGAAGTTCAAGCTCTGCGAGCAGACCTACGTCGATCGCGAGAAGTACCTGGCGGCGGTGCGACCGGCTGGCGTGGACCCGAACTGGATGACGCTCGACCACCAGGCCGACCTGGTGGCGCTGCGGGACCGGGGACTCCATCCCGAGATCCCGGACGCCGACTTCGCCGACAAGCCGCCGTCGATGGTGCCGGAAGGGAAGTACCCGTTCTGGCTCCTGCTGGGAGTGGTCTACGAGCACTTCCACACCTCGAAGACGATCCGGGGCGCCACCACCCGGCGGCTGGTCCCGGAGCAGTACGTCGAGATGCACCCGGACGACGCCGGTCGCTACGGGATCAAGGACGGGGACTGGATCCGGGTCACGACCCGCCGCGGGTCCTACGAGGGGCGGGCCTCGGTGGGCGGGGCCAAGAGCAAGGTGCGCCCGGCCCGCAACGAGGTCCAACGCGGGATGTTGTTCTCGCCCTGGAACCTCTCGGTGGCCGACGCGGTGGAGCCCGAGAAGAACAAGTGGCTGGTGAACGCGGTGGCGCACCGGGCCTACGACCCGGTCTCGGGCCAGGCCGACTTCAAGAAGCTGGCGGCCCGGATCGAGCGGATCGGCCCGGCCTGAGTCGGGTGCCGGCCCGGCGCCGGAGCCTCCGGGCTCCCGGCGTCGGGGCCGGGTCGCCGGGTGCGCTGCGGTCCGGCACGCGGATTGCGTGAGGAGCGACCATGGCGGATCGTCGCGACATCTCCCGGCGCGAGCTCCTCAAGTCGGGAGCGGTGGTCGGGGGCCTGGCGGCCTACGGGAGCCTCCGGGTCGAGGCCAAGGCCGACCATGTGGCGATCGCCACCCGGGGGGGCTCGCTCTTCCTGAGACCTCCAGGAGCGGCTCCGGAGAGCGAGTTCCTCTCCCGCTGCATCCGCTGCCACAAGTGCGGGGAGAACTGCCCCAACGACACCATCCGCTTCGTGGGACCGGAAGGACCGCCCGAGGCGAGGGGAACTCCCTACATCGTCCCGCGCGTCAAGGGCTGTATCCTCTGTCACACCTGTAACAACGGGTGTCCTTCGGGGGCCCTGCGCCCGGTCGACAAGGAGGCGTACCCGCCTCCACCCCATGCTCGCATGGGCATCGCCCGGGTCGATCCCAACACCTGCCACTCCCTGAACGGCTACATCTGCGGGATCTGCATCCGGGCCTGCCCCTACGAGGGGAAGGCCCTCTCGGCGGGCCTCTGGGAAGCGCCCGTGGTCGACCCCGAGTGGTGCGTGGGTTGCGGCCTCTGCGAGCAGGCCTGCGTCCAGATGCCCCAGGCCATCCGGGTGCGGCCGGAGAGGGTGTGAGGCGATGGCGCTCCCGCTGCGCAGCCGACTGACCGTCGCCCGGCGGAGCCTGCAGATCCTGGTCTTGGTCGGGTTGTTCGCGATTCCCGCCCTGGGCAGGTACCAGGCCCTGCGCAACCAGCGCGACCAGGTGGGGATCCGTTCCGAGACCGCCACCAGGATCGTCGATCTGGTGCTCTCGCAGGTCGCCGATACCGAGCCGGTGACGACCCTGGTGCGAGGCTCGACATGGACCTTCCGGCTCGGTCCGGTGGTGATCTCGGATCCGCTGGCGGGTTGGGACTTCGCGGCTGCCACCAGGACCCTGGTCGATCCCTTCCTGCTGACGATCCTGGCTCCGGTCCTGCTGACCATGCTCCTGGGGCGGGTGTTCTGCGGCTGGATCTGCCCTGCCGACGTGCTCTTCGAACTGGGGAGCAAGGCACGGGAGTTCGCCGGGATCGAGACCGACGTGAAATTCCTGCGGAGCACCAAGTACGCGGTGCTGGTGCTGGGGGGCCTCGCCTCGGCATGGCTCGGGTCGCAGAGCCTCGCCGAGATCTATCCGCCCCGGCTGATGGCGGGCGAGGTCTACGGCTGGATCTGGTACCACCAGTTCGGGATCGGGGCCTGGTTCCTGCTCCTCGTCCTCGCCCTCGAGATCTTCGTCTCGAAGCGCTTCTGGTGCCGGTACGTCTGCCCCGGGGGGGCGCTCTACACCTGGCTCGGATCCCGCCGGCTGGTCCGTCTTCGGGTGGACCGGGAGCTCTGCGACGGCTGCCGGGAGTGCGAACCGGCCTGCGAGTTCGGGCTGAAGCCGGAGGCCAAGGACGTGGGGCCCGAGTGCAACAACTGCGGAGCCTGCCTGCCGAGCTGCCCCACCCATGCCCTCTCGCTGGGGAGGGCGGAGCACCCCGTCGAATCGGGACTGGAGGTCTGAGATGGCCGGGGAGGTCCGTCGCCGGCCGTTCCTCGCCTGGGTGGGAGCGGCTCTGCGGGCACTGCCCGGCGGTGCTGCGATCCTGGCAGGGGCCCGAGCCTGGGGACGACGGGACCCGCCGGTCCAGGCTCCGGCCGGGCAGGCCCCCACCCGGCCACCGGGGTCCCGGAGCGAGGCCGACTTCCTGGCGCGCTGCATCGGGTGTTATCTCTGCGGGTCGGTCTGCCCACCCGGGTGCATCCAGTTCCCGTCGGCGGTGCAGGGGGCCGACGTGGGCTTGCGTCGACCGCGTACCGGTCCGCTCCGGGGTGAGATGGTGGCCCCGGTCTGGGAGCACCCCGGGACCCCCTACGTGCTCCCATGGGTGGCGGGCTGCATCCTCTGCATGGAATGCGCCGAGGTCTGCCCGACCGGCGCCCTGGTCCGACCCGAGGCCACCCCGGAGGCCGAGTATGGGAACACGGGGATGGGGCGGGCCGTGGTCGACGAGAAGATCTGCCTGCCGTTCAACCGGATCTCGTGGTGCGGCGCCTGCTACACCGCCTGTCCCCTGAAGGGGACGGCGATCCGGGTCGACTACCGCAACCGTCCCGAGGTCCTGGACGGCTGCGTGGGATGCGGCCTCTGCGTGGAAGCCTGCCCGATCCGGTACAAGGCGATCGCGGTCGAACCGCCCTTCGCCCCGGACCGGGGGAAGGTGAGGATCGAGTGAGGACCCTGCCCTGCGTGGTGCTGTGGGTGGCGCTCGTTCTCGCCGGCCTGGGGGCCGGGCCGGCGCGGGGCCACCACATCCTGGGGATCCCCCACTATGCCTACGACGAGAACTATCCCCAGGTCGCGTTCGTGGAGATCCTCGCCCAGAGCGGGCCGTACGACATCCGGATGAGCTACATGCCGGGCATCGTGGAGGCCGGGGCCCGGATCCGGTTCAAGCTCTATGCGGTCGATCGTGGGACGCATCAACCCTTCCGGCTGCCCCTGACGGGCCGGGTCGAGAAGGTCCGCTTCGGGCGGTCCCCCGAGGTGGTGGTCGAGGAGTTCCCGATCGAGGTGGGGACCGGACCCGAGGGCAACGACTACAAATTCTTCCTCTCGTTCCCCGAGGTGGAGGCGTACCGGGTCGTGGTGCGCTTCCCCTTCCCGGGAGTCGACGCCGAAGAGATCCCGTTCCCGGTCCAGGTCGGGGTCACCGACGACACGCCTCTGCTGGTCGGGGCGCTGGCGTGCCTGGTGGCGATGGTCGTCGGGGTCCGGTTCGCCAAGCGCCGCTCCGTCGGGAAGGGTGCGCGGTGAGAGCCGGCAGCACCGAAGTCGGACTCGTCGAGCCCTGCGCGGGGAGCGGTACTTCCGGGAGCTCGGGAGGATCGGCCGGCTCGGCGGGGAGTGCCGGCAGCCGGACCTCGAGCGAGGTCGGGACCAGCGGGCATCCATGCATGGAGGGGATCCCGGACGCAGGGCTGACCGGTGCCCTGGTGGCGGCCGCTCTGATCACCACCTGGATCCTCCTGGTGCCGCGCCGCCAGGCACCGGATCGAGGCTGGCGCTTCGACGTGCTGAAGCTGCCCGGAGCGAGGCGGGCGGTCTCGTCCCGCTGGTTCCAGCCCGTGTTCCAGGCGCTGCCCTTGGTCCTGTTCGTGGCGGTGGTGGTGTCGGGGCTCTACGGGACCCCGGTGCCCGAGCGGAACCTCGCCACCGTGCTCACCTGGGGGATCTGGTGGGTCCTCCTGATCGTGGACATCGTGCTCCTGGGTCGGATGTGGTGCATGGTCTGCCCCTGGGAGGCGATCGCCGGATTCCTGCGCAGGGGCGCGGTGGTGGCTCGAACCTCGGAACCCATGGCGCTCGAGAGGAAGTGGCCGGGCTGGCTCCGCAACGTCTATCCGGCCACCCTGCTCTTCGTGGGGCTCACCTGGCTGGAGCTCGGGTACGGCGTCACGTTCTCGCCCCGGGCTACCGCCTGGATGGGGATCGCCATGGTGTTCCTGGCGGTGCTGCCGGCCCTGGTCTACGAGAAGCGGGCGTTCTGCAAGTACGCCTGCCTGGTGGGAAGGATCTGCGGGCTCTATTCGATGCTGGCTCCCGTCGAGGTGAGGGCTGCCGATCCCGAGGCATGCAAGGACTGCCGCTCCAAGGACTGCCTGATGGGGAACGACCGCGGCTACCCATGTCCCACGGCCCAGTACCCGGCCCGGATGGAGTCGAACGCCTACTGCACGGTCTGCACCGAGTGCGTGAAGACCTGCCCCAAGGAGAACATCGCCTGGAACCTCCGTCCTTGGGGTGCCGACCTCTCGACCCTGGCGAAGCCCCGCCGCGACGAAGCCCTGCTGGCGGTCGTGATGCTCGCCATGACGAGCTTCCACGGACTGACCATGACCCCGGTCTGGAACCGCCTCCTGGAGGAGGGGCGGCGACAGCTGGGGCTCGGACCCCTGGCCGGCTTCTCGATCGGGATGCTCTTCGCCCTGGTGCTGCCGGTGCTGGTGTTCGGGGCCGTGGCCTCGGCGGCGGCTCGCCTGGGCGCGATCGGACCGAACCGGGGCCGCTTCACGGCAGCCCTCGCCTACCCGATGGTGGCGGTAGCCCTTCTCTACCACCTGGCCCACAACGCCGGGCACTTCCTGGTCGAGGGAGCCCGGATCGTGCCGGTGCTCTCCGATCCGATGGGTCGGGGGTGGGACCTCTTCGGAACCGCGGGCTTCGCGGTGGCACCGATCTTCCCCATGGAGTGGATCTGGGTCGTCCAGATCGCCCTGGTCCTGATCGGCCACTGGGCGGCGACCCGGGCCGCGGTGGGGATGACCGACCGCTTCGGGGACGGCGAGGACCGGGACGGAGCCGCCTGGCTGGCATCGCTCCTGGTGCTCGCCTTCACGGCCATGAACCTCTGGCTGCTGGCCCAGCCCATGGAGATGCGGAGCGGGCTGTGACCAGCTCGGGCATGGGGCGACGGGACTTCTTCGCCGGCCTGCTGGGTCGGATGGGGCGGGAACTCAGGGCCACCGGCGCGGGGCTGGCTGCCGGACTGGCCGGCCGGCCGGACGGGGCCCGGAGCCCGAAGGAGACCCCGCCTGCGGGACCGGGCGCGGCTCCCCGCCTTCCCCCGATCCCGCTGCGCCCCCCCGGAGCCCTGCCGGAGCCGGAGTTTCTGACCCGGTGCCAGCGCTGCGGGGCTTGCCGGGAGGCTTGCAAGCCGGGAGTCCTGCTCCGGCTCGGCGATGCCTACGGGAAGTCCGAGGGGACGCCGGGGCTCTTCCCCGAGACCGGGGCCTGCGAGCTCTGTCCCGGGATCGACTGCGCCCGGGCGTGCCCGTCGGGGGCTCTCGCACCGCCGGACCACTGGACCCGGATCCGCCTCGGGGAGCTGCGGATCGATCCCGGGAAGTGCCTGGACGTGGCGGGGACACCCTGCGACCTCTGTGCCCTGGCCTGTCCCTCCGAGGTCCGGGCGATCCGGCTGACCTCGGCCGGACCGCTGGTCGACTTCGATCGTTGCACCGGTTGCGGCCAGTGCGTGGCGGTCTGTCCCGCCGAGCCGAGGGCGCTCAGGGTCCAGACCTGGCCGGTGTCGCCGGTCCCGTCGCCGGGCGAGGAGGCAGGCTCCTAGACCATCTGGGTCAGGGAGTGGGCCGAGGTCATCCCGCAGCTCCCGGGCGAAGGCCCCGCATACTTGTCCTCGAGGCCCGCGATCACGCCCTGGTAGACGTACTCGATCCGGTCGCCCTGGGGCAGGCAGTCCTCGAACAGCTCGCAGAGCTCTTGGTCGTGGGCGTGCAGCTGCTCCAGCACCGGGAAGAGCAGGCACTCCTCCTCCCGGATGCTCTCGGAGAGCGATCCGACGATCGCTTCGAGGTCCTCGATGACGGCTGCCGCGTCGGGATGGGGGGAGCGGGCGTGGCCGGCCAGGGAGCGCAGGTGGGCACGGGTGGAGCGGTGCTCCTGGTGCATGCAGGCGATCGGACCCAGGGCCTCGGTCATCCCATGGCTGCGGAGCCAGGAGGCGACCACGATTTCCTCCCGGCGCTGGTGGTGGCCGTCGGCGTAGACCAGGAAGAAGTCGAGGAGGGTCGCGAGGTCGGAAGCCGGGATCCGGCCTCCGCCGCGCAGGCGGCGGGCGAGCGTCTGGCAGAGCATCAGACCCCGGGCGATCAGGCGATGTTCGGCTCGCAACACCTCTACCGCGCGCACGTTCCTCCCTCCCGCGGCCGGGGCGGACTCCTCGTCGGCCAGGTCCCGGAGAGGCAAGCCCGGTGCCAGGGGATCGGTGAGCTCCGATCACGCTCGCCGCCGAGGTCGTCCAGCCGCTCCCTGTCGGGCTCGTGGGGCGCCCGGTCGGCGACTCGGGGATCCCGACGGGCGTCGGCTCCCGGCCCGGAACCGTTTCGCCGGTGACACCCGTATCGGTGGGATACGCCCTCCCTTGGGGGGCGATGCGCCTCCGGTGAGGGTGCCCACATCTGGCACGAGGAGTGCAGGAACACCGGGGACGAGTCCGGAAGGGGAGCCGTGGGAACCCGAACGATCACCATCGACGGCAACGAAGCCGCCGCCAAGGTCGCGTTCGCGCTCAGCGAAGTGGTGGCCATCTACCCGATCACCCCGTCGTCGGCGATGGGCGAGCTGGCCGACGCCTGGGCTGCCGACGGCGAGGCCAACCTGTGGGGGAGCGTCCCCAGGGTCGTGGAGATGCAGAGCGAGGGCGGGGCGGCCGGCGCCGTCCACGGCGCGCTCCAGTGCGGGGCCCTGACCACCACCTTCACGGCCAGCCAGGGCCTGCTGCTGATGATCCCGAACATGTACAAGATCGCCGGCGAGCTCACCCCGGCCGTCTTCCACGTGGCGGCCCGCTCGCTGGCGGCCCAGGCCCTGTCGATCTTCGGCGACCACTCGGACGTCATGGCGGTCCGCCAGACCGGCTTCGCCATGCTGGCCTCCGGGTCGGTCCAGGAGGTCATGGACCTGGCGGCGGTCGCCCACCTCGCCTCCATGGAGTCCCGGCTGCCGTTCCTGCATTTCTTCGACGGGTTCCGGACTTCGCACGAGGTGGCGAAGATCGCGGAGCTCGGTCGTGACGACCTGGCGGCCCTGGTCGATCCCGACCGGATCCGGGAGATCCGGGGCCGGGCCCTGGATCCCGAGCATCCCACCATCCGGGGCACGGCCCAGAATCCCGACGTCTTCTTCCAGGCCCGGGAGACCGTCAACCCCTGGTACGAGCGGACGCCCGGGATCGTGGCGGCCGTCATGGAGCGGCTCGGGGCGAGGACCGGCCGGCGCTACCGGCTCTTCGACTATGTGGGCGCTCCCGACGCCGAGCGGGTCCTGGTGATGATGGGCTCCGGGGCGGAGGCGGCCCATGAGACCGTCGAGGCCCTGGTGGCCCGGGGCGAGAAGGTGGGTCTGGTCAAGGTCCGGCTGTACCGGCCGTTCTCGGCCTCCCACTTCCTGGCGGCGCTCCCGGCTTCGGTCCGGACCGTGGTGGTCCTGGACCGCACCAAGGAACCGGGGGCCGCGGGCGAGCCGCTCTACCAGGACGTCCGCACCGTGCTGGCCGAGGCCGCCGACAGTGGCGAACGCCGGGCCGCGCCCCGGGTGCTCGGAGGACGCTACGGGCTCTCCTCCAAGGAAGTGACCCCCGGCATGCTGGCCGCGGCCCTGGCGGAGGCCGGCCGGGATCGTCCCCGGAACCACTTCACCCTGGGGATCGTGGACGACGTCTCCGGCACCAGCCTCGAGTTCGACGCCGGGTTCTCGGTCGAGGCCGCCGACACCAAGCGCTGCCTGTTCTACGGGCTGGGCTCGGACGGCACGGTCGGGGCCAACAAGAACTCGATCAAGATCATCGGCGAGGAGACCGAACACTCGGCCCAGGGCTACTTCGTCTACGACTCGAAGAAGGCCGGGGCCACCACGGTCTCCCACCTGCGCTTCGGCTCCCGGCCGATCCGCTCGAGCTACCTGATCTCCCGGGCCGGGTTCGTGGCCTGCCACCAGCCGCAGTTCCTGGAACGCCAGGACCTGCTGGAGTCGCTGGAGCCGGGAGGGATCTTCCTCCTGAACACGCCCGAGGATCCCGGGGTGGTGTGGGAACGACTGCCCCGGGTCTACCAGGAACGCCTGATCGGACTGGGAGCGGCGTTCTGGGTGATCGACGCCGATCGGGTCGCCCGGGAGGCGGGTATGGCCGGTCGCATCAACACCGTGATGCAGACCTGCTTCTTCGCCATCTCCGGGGTGCTCCCCCGCGACGAGGCGATCGCCCGGATCAAGGCCGCCATCGAGAAGAGCTACGGGTCCAAGGGAAGGTCGATCGTCGAGAAGAACTTCGCCGCCGTGGACCGGACCCTGGGGAACCTCCACCGGGTCGAGGTGCCGGGACGGGCGACCAGCGCGATCGAGCTGATCCCCCCGGTGCCGGCCGGGGCGCCCGACTTCGTGACCAGGGTCACCGGGGAACTCCTGGCCGGCCGCGGCGACCAGCTGCCGGTCTCGGCCCTGCCGGTCGACGGGGTCTGGCCGGTCGGCACCCAGCGGTACCAGAAGCTGAACCTGGCCGACGAGATCCCGGTCTGGGACGAGAAGCTCTGCATCCAGTGCGGCAAGTGCGCCCTGGTCTGTCCCCACGCCGCGGTGCGGACCAAGGTCTACCGCGAGGACCTCACACCGGGAGCGCCACCTAGCTACAAGTGGGCCAAGACCCGGGGGAGCGACTTCGCCGACGGGCACGTGATGACCATCCAGGTCGCGCCCGAGGACTGCACCGGCTGCGGGATCTGCGTCGAGGTCTGTCCGGCCAAGGACAAGTCGAACGTCAAGCACAAGGCCCTCGATATGGCACCCCAGCGTCCGCTCCGGGACGCCGAGCGGGAGAACCTCGAGTTCTTCCTGGCCCTCCCCGAGTACGACCGGCGCCTCCTGAAGCTCGACACCGTGAAGGGGGCCCAGATCCTGGAGCCGCTCTTCGAGTACAGCGGCGCCTGCTCGGGCTGCGGCGAGACGCCCTACGTCAAGCTGCTCTCCCAGCTCTTCGGGGACCGGGCCCTGGTCGCCAACGCCACCGGGTGCTCCTCGATCTACGGCGGGAACCTTCCGACCACTCCCTGGAGCGCCAACAAGGACGGCCGGGGACCCGGCTGGGCCAACAGCCTCTTCGAGGACAACGCCGAGTTCGGGCTGGGATACCGCCTGGCGGTCGACCAGCACCGGGCCCGGGCACTCTCCCTGCTCGAAGGCCTCTCCGATCGGGTGGGCGGTGAGCTGGCGGCCGCCATCCGGGAGGCCGACGAGGGCGACGAGGCCGGCGTCCACGAACAGCGCGAGCGGGTGAAGCAGTTGCTGCTCCGCCTCTCCGCCCTGGGCGACGATCCCGCCGCCCGGGAACTCGCCAGCCTCTCCAAGTGGCTGCTCAGGAAGAGCATCTGGATCGTGGGCGGGGACGGCTGGGCCTACGACATCGGGTTCGGAGGCCTCGACCACGTGCTCGCCAGCGGCGAGGACGTGAACGTCCTGGTGCTCGACACCGAGGTCTACTCGAACACCGGGGGCCAGGCCTCCAAGGCCACTCCCCTCGGGGCGGTCGCCAAGTTCGCGGCCGGCGGCAAGCCCACCGGCAAGAAGGACCTGGCGCTGATGGCCATGAGCTACGGGAACGTCTACGTCGCCCGGGTGGCGATGGGGGCCAAGGACACCCAGACCATCAAGGCATTCCTGGAGGCCGAGGCCTGGCACGGGCCCTCGCTGATCATCGCCTACAGCCACTGCATCGCCCATGGGATCCCGATGCGCCACGGGCTCGACCACCAGAAGGCGGCGGTCGACAGCGGGCACTGGCCGCTCTACCGGTACCACCCGGCCAAGCCCAGCCCGTTGACCCTGGACTCGCGGGCTCCCAAGCTGCCGGTCGCCAAGTACATGGAGATGGAAGCCCGCTACCGGATGCTCGACGTGTCGCACCCCGAGGCGGCACGACGCTTCCGGGAGGAGGCCCAGCGGGCCGCCGAGGAGCGGTACCAGCACCTGGTGAAACTGGTCGGATCGGGGAGCCCCGAAGGGAAAGAGGTGACGGAGGTATGAACCTCGCGACGCGCTATCTGGGAATGGACCTGGACAACCCCCTGGTGCCCTCGGCGTCCCCGCTCTCCCGCGATCTCGGGACCATCCGGGCGCTGGAGGACGCGGGCGCGGCGGCCGTCGTCCTGTTCTCGCTCTTCGAGGAGGAGATCGACGCCAACGAGGAGGCGATGGAGCTCTTCACCTCCCTGGGGGCGGAGTCGTTCGCCGAGGCGCTCGACTACTTCCCCAAGAGCGGCCCCTACACCCGGGGGGGGGACGACTACCTCGATCACCTCCGCAAGGTGAAGGAGGCGGTCGAGATCCCGGTGATCGCCAGCCTGAACGGGATGACCCCGGGCGGGTGGGTACGGTACGCCGCGCTCATGGAGGAAGCGGGGGCCGACGCCCTGGAGCTGAACGTCTACTTCATGAGCACCGATCCGACGGTGAGCGCCGCCGAGGTCGAGGAGCGCTACCTGGAGATCGTGCGGCGGGTCCGCGCCCAGGTGCGCATCCCGCTGTCGGTCAAGCTCTCGCCCTGGTTCTCGTCGCTCCCCCACATGGCCGCCCGCCTGGTGGAGGCAGGGGCCGACGGGCTGGTCCTCTTCAACCGCTTCTACCAGCCCGACATCGACCTCGAGGCCCTGGAGGTCACCCCCGCGCTCTCGCTCTCCTCGAGCCTGGAGGCGCGCCTGGCCATGCGCTGGATCGCGGTGCTCCGCAGCCAGCTGGCCACGTCCCTGGCGGCCACCAGCGGGGTCCACACCCCCGAGGACGCGCTCAAGCTGCTGATGGCCGGCGCCGACGTGACCATGCTCTGTTCCACGCTCCTGGCCCAGGGGCCGAGAAGGCTCGCCGAGATCCGGGCCGGTCTGGTTCACTGGGCCACGGAGCACGGTTACGAGTCGGTCGCCCAGATGAAGGGGAGCATGAGCTACGCATCCTGCCCCATCCCCGGACTCTACGAGCGGGCCAACTACATGAAGGTGCTCCAGAGCTGGAGGCCAAGGTGAGCTTCGAAGATCCGCACCCGGCCACGAGGGGGGAGCGGAGTCTCGACGAGGCGGGACTGGACCGCCTCATCCGGATGCTCACGGGGGACGGGTGGACGGTGCTCGGGCCGGTGGCCCGGGACGGGGCCATCGGGCTCGAGTCGGTGCGGGGGATCGCCGACCTGCCGAGGGGCCTCCGGGACGAGCAGGAGAAGGGGCGCTACCGGCTGGTGGAGCGCGGCGACCGGGCCCTCTTCGGGTTCGTGCACGGTCCCCAGTCCCTGAGGAAGGTCCTGCTGCCGCCCGAGGAAGTGCTCTACCGGGTCGAGGCCGTCGATGACGGGTTCGCGATCCGGGTCCCCGATCCGGGACCCACCCGGCTGGCAGTGCTGGGCGCCCGCGGCTGCGATCTGGCAGCCCTGGCGATCCAGGACCGGGTCTGGTCGGCCGGGGAACACCGGGATGCCCGCTACCAGGCCCGGCGGGAGGGCTTGCTGGTGATCGCGGTGCAGTGCGGCGAGCCGGGCGGGACCTGCTTCTGCGTCTCGATGGGGACCGGGCCCCGGGCCGAAGCCGGCTACGACCTGGCGCTCACCGAGGTGCTGGAGGCGGGCGAGCCCCGCTACTTCGTGGAGATCGGCAGCGACCGTGGCGCGGACCTGATGGAGCGACTCGGGGCCGCGGCGGCCCGCGACCGGGACCGGCAGGCCGCCGCCGCGGTCAGCGCCCGGGCCCGGGAGCGGATGGGCCGACGGATGGACACCGAGGGCCTGGCGCAACTGCTGGTGCAGGAGGCCGAGAGCCCCCACTGGCAGGCGGTGGCCGACCGCTGCCTGGCCTGCACCAACTGCACCATGGTCTGTCCCACTTGCTTCTGCAATACCAGCGAGGAGAAGCCGTCCCTCACCGGCGAGGTCTCGGAGCGGGTCCGGCTCTGGGACTCGTGCTTCACCTCCGAGTTCAGCTACCTGCACGGGGGAAGCGTGCGCTCGAGCGTGAAGTCGCGCTACCGCCAGTGGCTGACCCACAAGCTCTCGACCTGGCATGACCAGTTCGGGACCTCGGGCTGCGTGGGCTGCGGGCGCTGCATCACCTGGTGCCCGCCCGGGATCGACCTGACCGAGGAAGTGGCGGCCCTGCGGAGCGGGTCCGGGGAGGTCGCGACACGATCGCAGGCGCCGGGAACTCCGGCTCGACCGGACCGGGAAGGGACCTGAGGTGGAGACGCACGACCTGACCAGACTGCTGGAAGAGCATCCCATCACCCGCGGCCTCTCGCCCGAGCACATGAAGTTCCTGGCCGGGTGCTCCGCCAATCGACGGGTGGCCGCCGGCGAGTTCCTGGCCCGGGAGGGCGAGGCGGCCGAGCGCACCCTGCTGCTCCGGAAGGGGAGGGTGGCCCTCGAGATCCACTGCCCCAGCCGGGGCGCGGTCCGGATCGGCACCGTCGAGGCCGGAGAGCTGATCGGCTGGTCCTGGCTCTTCCCCCCTTACCGATGGCACTTCGATGCCCGGGCGCTCGAGGACACCCTGCTCCTCGACGTCGATGGGGCCTGCCTGCGCCGGAAGTGCGAGGCGGACCACGACCTCGGCTACGCCTTCCTGAAGCGCCTGGTCGAGACCATGCACAAGAAGCTGGAGCGCACCCGGATGCAGCTCCTGGACCTCTATGGGTCCCCGGGGACGACGTCATGACGGGCACGACCTGCACCGGTTCCCGGGCTCCCCGGCCGGATCCGCTGGTCCCGCATCCGGTACGGCTCGCCAGGGTGCACCGGGAGAACGGCGACACCTTCACCTGGGAGATCGGGACCGCCGGCATCCCCGGGGGATTCCGGTTCCGCCCCGGCCAGTTCTCGATGCTCTACGTGTTCGGCACCGGCGAGGTCCCGATCTCCATCAGCGGGGACCCGGTCGACGGCTCGAAGGTGGTCCACACCATCCGGGCCGTGGGTTCCGTGACCCGCGTCATGGCCGGGCTGGCGGCCGGCGCCACGGTGGGGATCCGCGGTCCCTATGGGATCGGTTGGCCCATGGAGGAGATCGTGGGCAGGGACGTGGTGGTGATGGCCGGCGGGATCGGGCTCGCCCCGCTGCGTCCGGCCATCTACCACCTGCTGGCCCACCGGGAGCGCTACGGCCGGGTGACGCTCCTGCATGGAGCCCGCTCGGATGCGGACCTGGCGTTCGTCGAGGAGATCCGGTCCTGGAGGTCGCGCCTCGACTGCGAGGTGCGGGTGACGGTCGACCGGGGCGGCCCGGACTGGCACGGGCCCGTGGGGGTCATCACCCAGCTCCTGCCCGGGGTGCCCGTCGACCCGGCGAAGACCGCGGTCCTGATGTGCGGGCCCGAGATCATGATGCGGTTCGCGGCCAGGGACCTCGAAGCCCTGGGTCTCGGGCGGGACTCGATCTGGGTCACCATGGAGCGCAACATGAAGTGCGCGGTCGGGTTCTGCGGGCATTGCCAGTACGGCCCGGAGTTCGTCTGCAAGGACGGACCGGTCTTCCGCTTCGACCGGGTGGCCCCGCTCTTCCACCGGAAGGAGGTCTGAGATGGGCGCCAAGCCCAAGCTGGCGGTCTTCAAGTTCGCCTCCTGCGACGGCTGTCAGCTGAGCCTCCTGGACTGCGAGGACGAGCTCCTCACGGTGGGCGAGCTGGTCCAGATCGCCAACTTCGCCGAGGCTTCGAGCGATATGCGGCCCGGGCCCTACGACGTGACCCTGGTGGAGGGGTCGATCACCACACCCCATGATCGGGAGCGGATCCTCCAGGTGCGCCGGGACTCGAAGGTGCTCGTCACCATCGGGGCCTGTGCCACGGCCGGAGGCATCCAGGCGCTCCGGAATTTCGCGGACGTCCCCGAGATGAGCCGCATGGTCTACGCCCACCCGGAGTATCTCTCGACGCTGGACCGCTCGACCCCGATCGCCGACCACGTGAAGGTCGACTTCGAACTCCGGGGCTGTCCGGTGGACAAGCAGCAGCTCCTCGAGGTCGTGGTGGCCTTCGCCACCGGGCGGACCCCGAGGCTGGCTTCCCACAGCGTCTGTCTCGACTGCAAGCGCAAGGGCCTGGTGTGCGTGATGGTGGCGGCCGGGACGCCCTGCATGGGACCGATCACCCACACCGGGTGCGGGGCCCTCTGCCCCTCGTTCTCCCGGGGCTGCTTCGGGTGCTTCGGTCCCCAGGAGAAGACGAACGCAGCCAGCCTGGAGTCGGTCTGGCGGGGGACGGGGGCCGACCAGGACCGGGTGCTCCGCGCCCTGCGCACCTACAACAGCGGCAAGGGAGCCTTCGCCGAGGCGGCCGAACGGGTGGCGGCCAGGGCGACGGAGGCGGGCGGGACCGGGAAGGGCGGCGGGCCATGACCAGCGGGGCACCGCGAGGCCCGGGAGAGCCGGGCACCCGGACCATCGAGGTCGACTACCTGGCGAGGGTCGAGGGCGAGGGAGCGCTCACCCTCAGGATGCGGGGTTCCGTCGTCGAGGAGGTCGCCTTCCGGATCTTCGAGCCGCCCCGCTTCTTCGAGGCCTTCTTGCGCGGCCGGGGCCAGGAGGAGGTCCCGGACATCACGGCCAGGATCTGCGGAATCTGCCCGGTCGCCTACCAGATGAGTTCCTGCCATGCGATCGAGGACGCGCTCGGCGTGGTGGTGGGTGGGCCGCTGCGCGAGCTGCGGCGGCTGCTCTACTGCGGGGAGTGGATCGAGAGCCATGTGCTCCACGCGTTCATGCTGCACGCGCCCGACTTCCTCGGGTACCACGACGCCCTCGCCATGGCGAAGGACCACCCGGCCGAGGTGAAGCTGGCGCTGGCCATCAAGAAGACGGGGAACGCCATCGTGCGGGCGGTGGGCGGTCGGGAGATCCATCCCATCAACGTGCGGTTGGGCGGCTTCTACCGGGCACCCCGGCGGGCCGACCTGCTGGCCCTGGTCCCCGATCTCGAGAAGGGCCGGGACGGGATGGCCGCGGCGCTCCGGTGGATGAAGGACCTGCCCTTCCCGGACCTCTCCCGCGACTACGAGCTGGTCTCGCTCCGGCATCCCGACGAGTACCCGATGAACGAGGGACGCCTGGTCTCCACCCGGGGTCTCGACATCGCCCTCCGGGAGTATCCCGACTGGTTCGAGGAGAGCCACGTCGCCCGCTCCAACGCCCTGCACTCCTCGATCAGGGGGAGGGGGGCCTACCTCTGCGGCCCGCTGGCGCGTTTCGTCCTCAACTTCGACAAGCTCCCGCCGGAGGCCCAGGCGTTGGCCCACGAGGTCGGGATCTCTCCGGCCACCCGCAATCCCTTCCGGAGCCTGCTGGTCCGCGGGATCGAGACCTGGTACGCCTTCGACGAGGCGCTGCGGATCATCGACGGGTACCGGGAGGAGCCCCGGCCCTCCTTCGTCCCGGTGCCGACGGTCGGCCGGGGGACAGGTCACGGGTGTACCGAGGCGCCCCGCGGGATCCTCTACCACCGCTACACGGTGGCGGACGGCAAGGTCGAGGCCGCCACCATCATCCCGCCCACCTCCCAGAACCAGAAGTCGATCGAGGAGGACCTGGTGGCCCTGGCCCCCTCCCTCGCCGCCATGCCCCTCGAGGAGGCGACCTGGCGGGCCGAGCAGGCGATCCGCAACTACGACCCCTGCATCTCGTGCGCCACCCACTTCCTGAAGCTCGAGATCGAACAGGTGGGAGAGGTGCCGGAGGGCGAGGGGCCATGAGCGGGAGCCTCGCCCGGGTCATGCGGGTGGTCGGGATCGGGAACCCGATGCGGGGCGACGACGGGGTCGGTCCCGAGGTGGTACGGGAACTGGGCCGCCGGGGCGCGGGTCGCCTGGCCGAGCTCGTGGAGGAAGGCGACCCGGCAGGCCTGGTGGGACTCTCGGCCGGTGCCGCCCTCCTGGTGGTCGTCGACGCGCTGGTCACCCGCCTTCCCCCCGGGACGGTGCTGGAGCCGGACCCGATCGACCTGGCCCGGTTGGGAAGACCGGCCTCGAGCCATGGCCTCGGGGTACGGGAGGCCTTGGAACTGGCCGAGCGGCTGGAGCCGGATCCGGGACGTCAGGTCCGGGTGGTGGCGGTGGCGATCGGAGGCGGGATCGGGGCCGGGCCCGGGCTCTCGCCGGCCGTGGCCGCCGCGGTGGGCAAGGCCGCCGACCGGATCGCTGCCATGCTCGGGTTTCCCGGGGGGGATCCTCCGTCGTACGGTACGGGCGCGACCCGTGGGGCGGAGGCGACATGCCTAGGGGGACGCGTCGAAGGGACGGGCGAGCCATGAGCGGAAAGCAGAACGCCAGCGAACCGAAGATCGGGATCATCCTCTTCCCCACCGACTTCACCGAGCATGCCTACGCAGCCCTTCCATGGGCGCAGAAGATGGCGCAGGAGCATGGGGCCGCCATCCACCTCCTGCACGTGCTGCCGGACCTCCCGGTGGCCGGCGAGGTGGCGATGTACTTCGCCGACGGGGCTTTCATGCCCGAGGCCTTCGCGGCTGCGGCTCGCACCCGGCTGGAGACCGAGGCCAAGCGCTTCCCGGGGATGTGGCGACCCTGCAAGCTGGAGACCCGCCTGGGGGATCCGGCCTCGACCATCGACGACTACGCCCGGGAGATCGGGGCCGACCTGATCGTGATGTCGACCCACCAGCCCGGCTGGTGGGAGCGCCTGTTCGTGGGGTCGGTGGCGGAGCGGACCCTGCGCCACGCTCCCTGCCCGGTGCTGGTGGTACCGGTCGGCTGCGAGGCCGGAGCCGGAGCGGCCTGAGGACCCCATGGCGATCTTCGTCCTGAACTGCGGTTCGTCGACCGTGAAGTTCAAGGTCTTCGCGGGCGAGAAGGTGGCGGCCAGCGGGATGGTCGAGCGGATCGGCCAGCCCTCGGCCTCGATCCAGTACGAGTCGGGCAGCACCCGGTACCTGCGGAGCCGGCCGATCGCCTCGATCCGGGAGGCCATCAAGGCCTGCCTCGATGCCTGCACCAACCAGGAGTGGGGCGGGGTGCTGGCACGCCTGGAGGACGTGGAGGCGGTGGGCCACCGGGTGGTCCACGGAGGCGAACGCTTCCATGCCCCGGTGGTGATCGACGCCCAGGTCGAGGAGGACATCGAGGCCTGCGTGCGCCTGGCACCGCTCCACAACCCGGCCAACCTGGAGGGGGTCCGGGTCTGCCGCGAACTCCTGAAGCAGGCCCTCGAGGTGGCGGTGTTCGACACCGCCTTCCACCAGACCATGATGCCGCGGTCCTACCTGTACGCCTTGCCGATGTCGCTCTACTCGCGCCACCGGGTCCGGCGGTACGGATTCCATGGCACCAGCCACCAGTACGTGGACGAGCGGGTCCGCAAGCTGACTTCCCGGGATGCTGCCAATCTCAAGGTGATCACGTGCCACCTCGGCAACGGGGCTTCGGTGGCCGCGCTGCGCGGCGGGGTGGTGCAGGACACCTCGATGGGGATGACGCCGCTCGAGGGCCTAGTGATGGGGACCCGTTGCGGGGACCTCGACCCCTCGATCCTCCCCTATGTGATGGCGGAGGAGAACCTGGATCCGGCCGCCCTTTCGACCCTGCTCAACAAGCAGTCGGGGATGCTGGGGATCTCGGGGCTCTCCGGCGACATGCGGGAGCTCGAGGAGGCGGCCCAGAACGGGGACCGCCGGGCGGAGCTGGCCATCGAGATCTTCTGCTACCGCCTGAAGAAGTACATCGGGTCCTACATGGCTGCGCTGGGCGGGGTGGACGCGGTGGTCTTCACCGGCGGCATCGGGGAGAACTCGGCCTGGGTGCGGGAGCTCGCCCTCGACGGGCTCGAGGGGATCGGCCTGCGGCTCGAGAAGAACCGGAACCGGGACCCCGGCCTCCGGGGGGAGCGTCGGCTCGACGAAGGGCAGGGAGCCGAACTCTGGGTGATCCCCACCAACGAGGAGCTGGTGATCGCCCGGGCCGCCCGGGGATTCCTGGAGAAGGCGAACGGCAACGGCGGCACCGGCAAGGGCCGATAGGGGAGGCCTGGGTTCAGTGCCCGGTGGGGCTACCGGCAGGAGCCGGGTCGAGCACGTAGAGCCCGCCGCGCCCGTAGTCGACCAGGTAGACCTCGCCCGAGGCGTCCTCCCCGAAGGACGAGAGCGGGAACCCGGCCCGGGCGATGGGGACCACGTAGAAGCCGTCGGAGCTCGAATGCCCTTCCGGGTTGCCGGGACGGGAGCCCTCGCGACGGCGCATCCCGAAGACGGTGGTGCGGACGTAGTCGCCGTAGAGGTAGGTCCCGGCCAGCTCGGGGAGCCGGGTCCCCCGGTAGGAGTAGCCTCCCGTGATCGACATCCCCACCCGCCGGTCGTACTCGACCTTGGGAGGTTGGGCGCCGGCGGGCGGCTTGCACTGGGGATTCCCGTAGCAGGAGCTGCCTTCCATGACGCGCCAGCCGTAGTTGGCCCCCCGCTCGATGCGGTCGACCTCCTCGATGGCGTTCTGGCCCACGTCGCCGCACCAGAGCGCCGAGGTCAACCGGTCGAACGAGCAGCGCCAGGGATTGCGCAGGCCGTAGGCCCAGATCTCCGGGCGCTTGCCCGCCACCCGGAACGGGTTGTCCTCCGGGATGGCGTAGCGCAGGTCGGGATCCCGCCGGGAGACGTCGATCCGGAGGATCTTCCCGAGCAGGCTGCCGAGGTCCTGGGCCACATTGCGGGGATCCCCGCCGGCGCCGCCGTCGCCGGTAGCCACATACAGCATGCGGTCCGGCCCGAAGCCGATCCACCCGCCGTTGTGGTTGGCCCAGGGCTGTTCGAAGGCGAGCAGCACCTCCTCGCTCGAGGCCGCTGCCGCCTGCCTGCCCTCGCCGCCGGCGGTGAACCTGGAGATCCGGGTCGGGCTGCCCTGGGGCATCGCCGTGTAGTTCACGTAGAGGTGGCCGTTGGCCGCGAAATCCGGATCGAAGGCCAGGCCGAGGAGACCGCGCTCGTCGCCGCTCCCGGCCGAGGCCACCCGATCGGTGATGTCGAGGAAGACTCGGGACCGATTCGGGGCCTCGCGGTCGAAGACCCGGATCCGACCCGCCTTCTCGACCACGAAGAGGCGTCCGGTGCGGTCCGGGCTCTCGGCCAGGAACACCGGCATCTCGAAGGCGAGGTCGGGGAAGACCCGTCGCACCACGTAGGGCAGTGTCGCCGACCCCGCCTCGCTCCCGAGGCAACCGACCGAGGCCAACGCCAGGGCGAAGGCCAGCAGCCCGGCCGGACCGCCGGCTCGCAGGCCGGATCGACCCGTGCCGGGGGCTCGGGCCAGCATCAGAGCAGACCCGCCAGGGGCGTGTACTCCAGGTCGAAGGCCTGGGCCACGGCCTCGTAGGTGATGCGTCCGCGATAGGTGTTCACGCCCAGCGCCAGGGCCGGGTCGTGGCGCACCGCGTCCATGCCCTTGGCGGCGAGCGCCAGGACGTAGGGCTGGGTGGCGTTGTTCAGGCCGTAGGTGCTGGTCCGGGGCACCGCGCCGGGCATGTTGGCGACGCAGTAGTGGATCACGCCGTCGACCTCGTAGACCGGATCGCTGTGGGTGGTGGCCCGGGTGGTCTCCATGCAGCCGCCCTGGTCGACCGCTACGTCCACGACCACGCTGCCGGGCTTCATGGTCTTGATCATCTCGCGGGTCACCAGGCGGGGGGCCTTGGCTCCCTTGACCAGCACCGCGCCGATCACCAGGTCGGAGCGCCGCACCGCTTCGGCGATGCTTACCGGGTTGGCGGCCAGGGTGGTCTGCCCCGGGAACAGCAGGGCCAGGTGCCGGAGCCGGTCGAGATCCCGGTCCATGATGTTGACGTGGGCCCCGAAGCCGACCGCGATCTGGGCCGAGTTGGTGCCCACCACGCCGCCGCCGATCACGGTCACGTCGGCCGCCCGCACCCCGGGGATCCCGCCCAGGAGCTTGCCGCGGCCGCCGTTGCGCTTCTCGAGGTACTGGGCGCCGACCTGTACCGCCATGCGACCCGCCACCTCGCTCATCGGGGTGAGCAGCGGGAGCCGGCCGTCGGGCATCTCGACGGTCTCGTAGGCGATGCCGGTGATCTTGCTCTCGGCCATGGCCCGGGTGAGGCGCTCCTCGGCGGCGAGGTGGAGGTAGGTAAAGAGGAGGAGGTTCTCCCGGAGGTGGCGGTACTCGGACGGGAGGGGCTCCTTGACCTTGACCACCATCTCGGCCTTGGACCAGACGGTGTCGGCGTCGCCGACCAGCTTGGCGCCGGCCTTGGCGTACTCCTCGTCGGTGAACCCGCTGCCGTTGCCGGCCTTGGTCTCGACCATGACCGAGTGCCCGGCGTCGGTGAGCAGCCGAACCCCGCCGGGGGTCAGGGCCACCCGGTACTCGTTGTCCTTGATCTCCCTGGGGACGCCGACGATCATCGCACTCCTCCTTGGTGAAGACGGCGCGATGCTAGCACCCGGCCCGGGTCGCGGCAACGCGCGCCGGGGCGGCGCGGGTACCCTTTCAGCATGCATGTCGAACCGGTCGCGTCGGGCTCCCTGGACCTGCCCGGCGGGCGAGCCCTTGCCTGGGTGGAGTACGGCGCGACCGAGGGTCTCCCGCTGCTCTATTTCCATGGCTGGCCGGGGGCCGGCGTCGAGGTGGCCCATGGCCACGAGGATGCGCGCCGGGGCGGCTTCCGCCTGATCGCGGTCGACCGGCCCGGGATGGGTCGGAGCGGCTTCGCCCCGGGGCGTCGCCTGGTGGACTGGGCCGGCGACATCGCGGTCCTGCTCGACGCCCTGAAAATCGCCTCCGTGAAGGTGCTCGGGTGCTCCGGGGGTGGCCCCTATGCGCTCTCGGTGGCCCACGGACTTCCCGACCGGGTGGAGCGGGTGGGCCTCATCTGTCCCATGGGTCCGCCCGACCATCCCCGGGTGCTCGCCGAACTCTCCGCCCTGCACCGGCTGGCACTGCGGCTCGGGGTCGGGGGAAGGCTGGCCGCCGCCACCCTGGCCCCTGCCCGATGGTTCCTCACGGGGGGTGTCGCCTCGCCGGTGGTGCGGCTGGCGGCCTGGGGGTACCGGGCTACCAAGCCGCCCGCCGACCAGCGGGTGCTCGCGGATCCCGGGGTCTTGGGGGCCAAGGTCCATGCGGGCCAGGAGGCCTTCCGCCAGGGTGCCCGGGGAGCTGCCCTGGACGGTGCCATCCTGGCCTCGGCGTGGGGATTCGATCCCGGGACGATCCGGGTGCCGGTCCTCCTCTGGCACGGGGAGCGCGACGGCAAGGTCCCGCCCGTGATGTCGCGGGTGCTCGCCTCGGTGGTGCCGGGGGCGCGAGCCGTCTTCTATCCCGACGACGGGCACAGCTCGATCTACGTGGACCACTTCGCCGAGATCCTGGAGGCGATGCGGTAGGCTCCGGGGCCATGACGACCTCAGGACCTCCCCCGGACGCGGCGAGCGGACCGGGCAGGGGAGACAGCCGGAAGGGCGAGCTGGCCCGCCGCAGCACCGACGCGGCGGTGCGCTTCCTGGCGGGAGGCCCCGAGCATGACGCGGCGATCCTGCGCCTGCTCCGGGAGAACCCCATGGCCGGCGAGGTCTCGATCGCCCTGGAGCGGGAGCCGAGCTTCTTCCACGCGGGCGCGATCGAGGGAGGGTTCCACCAGCCCGTCGTCGGCATCGATCCCGAGGGCGAGATCGCGATCCTGGGGTCGCGGTCGATCCGCGACTGGTGGGTGGCGGGGAGCAGCGTCCCGGTCGGTTACCTCGCGGAACTCCGGGTGGCGCCGGCCTACCGGAGCCGGATCGGGCTCCTGTCGCGGCTCTTCGAGGTGCTCCACGTCCTCCATGAGGACCGGCGTTGTCGCTGGTACGTGGCCGGGATCGTGGACGACAACCGGGTGGCCCGCCGGATCCTGGAGTCGGGGAAGAAGGGCATCCCGCCGTTCCGGCGGGTCGGCCGCATGGTCAGCCTGCTGATGCCGATGACCAAGGGACGGAAGGCGGCGCCGACGCCGGGGATCGAGGTCGTGACCGGGGATCGGGTCGGCTTCGAGGAGATCGTGGCGTGCCTCGACCGCAGGGCGTCCGCCTACGGCCTGGTGCCGCGCTGGACCGCGGCGCAACTCTCCGACCCGGAGCGGGCCCGGGGTCTCGCCCTGTCCGACTTCCACGTGGCCCGACGCGACGGTCGGGTGGTGGGATGCCTGGCGCGCTGGGACCAGCGGGCCTACAAGCAGTGGGTGGTGAAGGCGATCTCCCGCCGCATGGCCTGGGCCCGCCCCTTCGTGAACCTGTTGGCACCCATCCTCGGGACGCCGCGGATCCCGGCACCGGGAACCACCATTGCGGGAGCCTACCTCTCCCATGTGGCGGTCGACGGGGACGATCCACAGGTGCTGCTGGCCTTGCTCGAGGCGGTCTACCGCGACAGCCGGGAACGCAACGGCCTGCGGGTCCTCACCCTCTCGCTCCCCGACGACCACCCGGCCCTCCCCGAGGTCCGGGCGCGCTTCTCCCACCGCGACTACGCCACCGGCATCTACACGGTGTCGCTGGGCGAGGGCGAGGACGAGATCGCGACCCTGGCCGGCCGGAGGGTCTTCCCGGAGATCGCGATCTTCTGATCTGCAGCTCGGCTCATTTTCATCTGCAGCTCGGCCTGTGCCCGTGGGAGCCCTAACGCGGGTGGGTGCGGAAGAAGTCCCACATCAGGCGGTTGGCGTCGACGTGGCGGGCCGGGGCTCCCAGCAGGCGGGCGGCGAAGACCGGGCCCCCGGGCCAGGAGTGGGTGCCGCCTTCGATCACGACGAGGCGGATCTCGGCGCCATTTGCTCCCGGTCCCCAGGCTTCGACATGGGCGGTCTTGCCGTCGTCGGCGGACTCGACCAGGGGTTCGCGGCGGGGCGTCTCGGGGAGCCCCCAGGCTCGGGCGAAACCGGCCAATCGGGTCCTTACCGGAGGCCAGGCGATCCCGGCCCGCGACTTGGGTCCGACGCCGCCCTCGATCGGGGCGCTGGCATCCGCGGTCCCGTGGAAATGCAGCACGGGAACCGGCCTGGCTCCTCGTCGGGGCGAGTCGCGGACCATCGGGGCGCCGACCGGGGCGATCGAGGCGATCCGGTCGGGGAGGTCGATCGCCAGCCGGTAGCAGAGGTTGCCTCCGTTCGACATGCCGGTGGCGTGGATCCGGTCGGGATCCACCGGGACCCGGGTCGCCAGGTCGTCGAGCAGGCGCGCTACGAACCCGGAGTCGTCCACGCCCTGCGTCATGGCGTAACCGCAGCAGTTCCCCCCGTTCCAGGTGAGGAGCGCCCGCTCGAAGCGTCCGGAGCCGGCGGGGTAGACGGTGACGAAGCCCTCGGTCGCGCCGAGGTCGTGGAGCCGCGTCATGCGCGCCTGGCCTTCGGGCCGGCCGCCGCCTCCGTGGAACGCCAGGATCACGGGCCAGCCTGCGGCCGGTGCGGGGCGATCCGGGACGTGCAGGAGGTAGCGGCGGGTCCGGCCGTCCACCTCGACGGTGCGCTCGACCGGATCGGCGGCCGGGAGCCCGGTGGTCCAGAGCACCGCAAGGAGGAGAGGAAGGCCTGCTCGCGGCTTCCTCGTCGGGTCGCGAGGCAAGGGGGCCTAACCCCCCTCGGGCGGGAGCGCCACGCCTGCCCGAGCCAGGAGTTCCTCGAGCTGCTGCCGGCGTCGGGTCTCGGCTTCGGCTCGGGCCTCGGCCTCCGCCTGCCCCGCCCGGGCCTGGACCGCTTCGATCTGGGCCTGGGCTGCCTCGGCTGCCGCCTGGGCCGCCTCGGCTGCCGCCTGGGTTGCCTCGGCTGCCGCCCGGGCTGTCTCGGCTTCGGCCCGGGCTGTCTCGGCTTCGGCCCGGGCTGTCTCGGCTTCGGCCCGAGCCGCCTCGGCTTCGGCCCGAGCCGCCTCGGCCCTGGCCCGGGCCGCCTCGGCCCGCGCCTCTTCGGTCTCGCCGGCGGCCTTGCGACTGAGGCGCACCGCTTCCTCGATGCGATCCGTCGCCTCTTCCAGGGAGGGTGCCGGTTCGCCCGTTGCCAGGTCGACCAGGCGCAGCCGGTCGCCCTCGGGGCGGAGGCTGATGCCGAGGGCCGGGATGGGATGGTCACCGTCGGCGGTGGGCAGGACCCGGAGGAGCTGGTCGCCGGCACGACGGAAGGCCTGGAACCGAGGTGTCAGGTATTCCTCGAGCGGATCGAAGACCAGGTACTCCTGGACGCCGATCAGCTCGTAGACGGCCCGCTTGGTCCCGAGGTCCTCGATCCGGGAGGACTTCGAGGTCACCTCGACGACCAGGAAGGGCGGCACGCCTTCCTCCCAGACCCGGTAGGTGCGTCGGTGTCCCGGGTGGGCCACGCCGGTGGCGAGCAGGATGTCGGGGGCCACCCGGGAGGCCGGCTCGCCCTCCTCGTAGTAGAGGAAGAGGTCGGCCGCCACGAAGACGTCGGAGCGCTTCCGGAAGAACCACCGGAGGGACCCCAAGAGGTCGAAGATGGCGTCGATGTGGGCGCTCGTCTCACCCAAGGGAGCGCCGTCCGATTCCGGGTACTCGATCTCCCCGGTCCCCGGTGCCCGGTATTGCATTCCGCTCGCCATCGCCTCGGTCCCTTCCCGACCGGCGGCTGCCGTTCGATGTCCGGTCTCGTCGTGGCCGCTGGATGCCCTCGTGCCCATGGTAGCTCGACCCCACTTCGGTTCCTTCCCTGGATCGGGTCGGGACACTCGCCGCCGACCGGGCGGGACGGCCACCCACACGCGCTGTCACGGGGGAGGGCACCGGGCGGGTTACCCCCCGGGTGTAACCTCGATGCGGGAGTCCCCGTGATCGGACGCGATCTGGATCGTGCGCTGGCCGAGGCCGAGCGCGCCGGGCGTCGCAGCGAACCCTGGTTCGAACTGGCCCGGCTGGCCGAGCGATCGGGGAGGGCGCCCCAGGGGCTCTCCGCGGAAGCCCACCTCCCCCGCCTGGCCGAGCTGTGGGCGGCCGAGCCGACCCGGCGGGAACTCGCCAGTCTGGTGCTTCCGGTGTTGGGGCTCGCTCTCCTGGACCCGGTCCCGCCGCCCGAGTGGTGGCGCAGGAGTCCGCGCCTGGCCGAGACCGGCGGCGAGCTCCACGACCGGCGTTCCGGCTTCCCTCTCCGGGCTCTGCGGGTGCGCGACGGCGCCGAGATGGTGCTGGTCCCGGCGGGGCCGTTCGTGTGCGGATCGAGCGACGGGCTCCCGACCAGCCGACCGGCCGAGCGGCGCTGCCTGGGCGGGTACCTGATCGATCGCTATCCGGTGACGGTGGCTGCCTACGCCCGCTACCGGGAGGCGGTCGGGGCCCGGGCTCCGCTCGCATGGGAGACCCAGGACCCGCGCCGGAACCTCCCCGTCACGGGCCTCTCCATGGAGGACGCCAAGGAGTACGCGACGTGGGCGCGAGGCTGCCTTCCCACCGAGGACGAATGGGAGAAGGCGGCGCGGGGGGATGACGGTCGCGCCTATCCGTGGGGCGAGGAGCCTCCCGCACCGGAGCACGCGCAGTACCGGATCCGGGGAGAGGCCCGCACCGGAGAGGTCTCGGCGGTCGACGCCCATCCGGCCGGCGAGAGTCCCTTCGGGGTCCGCGACTGCCTGGGCAACGTCCAGGAGTGGTGCGCGGGCGGGATCCTGAAGGGAGGGCACGGGGGCGTGCCGCGGGCCGACCTGGC
>CAYOHP010000096.1:0-26166 GCA_964403795.1 uncultured bacterium
GAGCTAGTGATGAGCATCGTCTTGTTTGGCCGGCCGCTCCGGGCGAACTCGAGGCGATCCGGGCCGAGTACCTGACGGGACGCCGGAAGGACCTGGCGGCCGCCGCCGAGGCCCTGCGGGCCGCCGCGGACCGGGCCGGCGACCCGGCCCGGCGCGCCGCACTGCTCTACGAACTCGCCCGGCTGGAGGACCGCGAACGCAAGCGCCCCCGGGAAGCCGCCGAGGCCTACCGTTCGTTCCTCGAACTCCCCGGACCGGGCGCCGACCAGGCGACCGCGATGCTGCGGCTCGCCGAGATCGAAGCCCAGGACCTCGACCGTCCCGAGGCGGCCCACGAGCTCTACACCCGGTTCCAGCGCAGATTTCCGTCCCACGCAGGACGCCTCGGCGCCCTGGTGGCCGATGCCGGCGTGCTGGAGCGCCTGAACCGGGTCCAGGAAGCCGTCCAGATCTACCAGAACATCATCGACACCTTCCCCCGCTCCGGCAGCGACGAGAAGGCGCTGGACCGGCTCGCCCACTTGAAGCGCACCTACTTCGCTTCGTTCCAGGAGGCGGTCGACGCCTACCGGGAGCTGGTCGCCCGCTTCCCCTTCAGCACCCTTGCCGACGACGCCCAGTACCAGATCGGACGCATCTTCGAGGTCGAGCTCGGCGACCTGGTGTCGGCGCGGCGGGAGTACGAGCTCTTGCTCCAGCGCTACCCCTCGAGCGAGTGGTACGCCCGGGCCCAGCAGGGCCTGGCCCGGATCGCCCGGCGCTGACCCCGCCATGGCGATCCGCAGGGAGCGCCTCGACACCCTGCTCGTGGAGCTGGGCCTGGCCGAGTCCCGGACCCGGGCCCAAGCCCTGGTCCTGGCGGGCCAGGTCCGGGTGGAGGGCGAGCCCGCGCCCAAGCCGGGTACGAAGGTCCCGTGCGACTCGCGGATCGAGGTGGTCGGGGCCGAACTGCCGGTCAGCCGGGGAGCCCTGAAGCTCCGGGGTGCGATCGAACGGCTGGGCCTGGAGGCCGAAGGCAGGATCGGCCTGGATGCCGGGGCCTCGACGGGAGGCTTCACCGAGGTCCTGCTCGAACGCGGCGTCCGGCTGGTGCATGCGGTCGACGTGGGCTACGGACAGCTCGCATGGAAGCTCCGCACCGACCCCCGGGTCCGGGTCATGGAACGCACCAATCTCCGCCACGCCGACCCGGCCCTCTTCGACCCCCGACCCGACCTCCTGGTCATGGACGTCTCGTTCATCTCGGTGACCAAGCTCTCGGAGGCGCTCGCCCGGATCCTGGCCCCCGGCTCACCGGGGCTGATCCTGGTGAAGCCCCAGTTCGAGGCAGGCCCGGACCGGGTGGGCAAGGGAGGGGTCGTCCGGGATCCGGAGGTCCACCTTGCCGTGCTCCGGACCGTGACCGGGCACCTCGCCCGGGAGGGATGGCAGGTAACCGGTGCGGCCCCCTCCCCGGTCCTGGGGCCGGCCGGCAACCGGGAGTTCTTCCTGGCGGTGCGAACGCCCCTCACGGGTCCCCGAAGCTCCGCCCCGGGAGGTCGCCCCCAGCCGGACGCGCTCCCCATCCGGGACGAAGTCCTTGCCGCAGCCGTGGCGGAACCGGTCCCGGATCGCGGCTGAACCGCGATCCCACCCGCGGACCGCTCCGATCCCGGCGACGCCACCCGGGACGCCTCAGGCCACGGCTACGGCGAAGGGACTCCCAAGTCCTCGGGCCCGAAGGAGTCCGGGAGCAGGTCGGCGAGCGACCAGGCCCGGACCGGATCCCCCGGCGACAACCCGGCCGAGACCCCCTCGAGGTCGGGCGCGAACTCCCGGAGCATCTGGCGGCAGGCGCCGCACGGGGGCGAGGGCCGCGACGATCCGGCCGCCACCGCGATCCGACGGAAGCGCAGCACGCCGGCGGCCACCGCGCTCGCCAGGGCGGTGCGCTCGGCGCACACGGTGAGCGAGTAGGAAGCGTTCTCGACGTTGACGCCCAGGAAGACCCGGCCGTCCTCGGCCTCGAGGGCAGCCCCCACCCGGAAGCGGGAATACGGGCAGTAGGCCCGCGAGGAGGCCTCGCGGGCCCGATCCACCAGGGTTTCCCATCCGGGAGGAGGGGACGACACGGGGATCCCGGTCGACTCGATCAGCGCTTCGAGTACTGGGGTCGCTTGCGGGCCTTGTGGAGGCCGGGCTTCTTGCGCTCGACCGCCCGCGAGTCCCGGGTGAGGAACCCGGCCCGCTTCAGGACGGTCCGCAGGCTCGGGTCGGCCGCACACAGCGCCCGGGAGATCCCGTGGCGCAAGCTGTTGGCCTGGCCGGAGAGACCCCCGCCGGCGACGGTGGCCTCGACCCGGAACCGGTCGGAGGTCCCGGTGAGGGTCAAGGGCGAGAGCGCCACCTGCTCCCAGTCATGGTTGCGCATGTACTCGGAGAGCGGCTTCTGGTTGACGATCACGCCGACGTTGCCGACATGGAGCCGGACCCGGGCCACCGCGGTCTTGCGGCGACCGAGCCCGTTGACGTGCTCGCTCTTCTTGGTCTTGGCGGTCTTCTTGGCGGCCATGGGGTCGGGTCCTTACGCGCCTGGGCTCAGCCCAGCTTGACGGGCTTCGGGTTCTGGGCCTTGTGGGGGTGATCGGGACCCTTGTAGGCCTTGAGACAGTTCATGACCTGCTTGTTCTTGCGGTTCCAACCCTTGAGCATCCCCCACACCGCGGCCTCGATCACCTTGTGGGGCTGGCGGGCGAGCTGCTCGGAGAGGGTCCGGGACTTGATCCCGCCCCAGTAGCCGCTGTGGCGCCAGTAGCGCTTCTGGGTGAGTTTCTCGCCCGTGACTGCGACCTTCTCGCAGTTCACGACGACGATGAAGTCGCCGCCCGGCACATGCGGGGTGTAGGTCCGCTTGTGCTTGCCCATGAGGAGCACGGCGATGCGGGAGGCGAGCCGGCCGAGGTTCTGGCCCTCGGCATCGATCAGCAGCCAGCTGCGCTCGGCAGTCCCCGGCTTCAGGAGGGGGGTCTTGGCCACGGTATTCGGATTCGCTGGAGTCGCAGTCACGATGAAAGCCATCCTGGAAGCAGTCCGGAGGCGGATCCGCCGCCGATCGGTCCCCCGCCCGCCAGGCCGCGTGACCCCGAGGAAGGGGCGCCCGCGGAGCGGGGAGTGGGAAAGCTATCACCCATGCGAAGCGGGGGTCAAGGAGTGTTCGCCACGGACTCGATCTCGACCTCGGTACCCGGCACCAGGTCGACCGAACCGGAAGCGACCACCCGGTCGGACTCGGCCAGGCCCGAGACGATCTCGACCTCGGCCTCGCCCAGGATCCCCACCTCCACCCTGCGATCCTCGATCCGCCCACCCGACACGACCTGGACCCTAAAGCCCGCCTCCTTGCCGGGCAACAGAGCCCGTCGGGGGATCGCCAGGGCCCGGTCCTTGGCCTCGACCACGAACCGGGCCAGCATCCGGAAGCCGACGCCGACCCCGGTCCCGGAAGGGCCCGCTCCGGGCTCGAACCCCAGGTGGACCCGGACCCGGGCCTCTTCCACCCCGAGCGCGCTCCGCTTCAGGAACGCCTGCGGCTCGATCCGCGCCACCCGGGCACGGAACCGGGGGCCGCTCCCCCCGGCAACCGCCAACTCGACCGCGTCCTCGATCTCGAGCCGCACCGCGTCCTCGGTGAGGACCTCTGCCACCACCCCCAGGTCCGCCGGGCGGCCCACGACCAGCAGCCGGGTGCCGGCCTCCACCCAGGCCTCGCCGCGATGGAGCCGCTCCAGGACCACCCCGTCGACCGGCGAAACCACCCGAGCCAGGCCCAGCGCATGCTGGGCCTGGGCGAGCCCCGCCTTCTCGGCCTCGATCCGGGCCTCGAGCGCAGCCCGGTCGTGCCGACCCCGGGCGGTCCAGAGGTCCACCACCCGCGGCAGCAGGTCGACCGCCACCCCCAGGGAGACCATGGAGGCGTGGTCCAGTTTCTGGCGGGCGAAGTCGATCCGGGCGGTGTCCGCTGCCAGCCGGGTCCGGTCGCGCTCGGCGGGTGCCAGGGCCTTCTGGGCCACCAGGGCGTCATCGCGGGCCAGGTCGGCGCTGCGCCGCTCCGAGCGCACCCGCTCGGCTTCCACCTGTTGTGCCGAGGCCGAGAGCGCTTCGTGGAAGGCGGCCACCTCGGCCCTGGCGCTCTCGAGCGCGGCCTCCTCCAGGCTCACGTCCCGGGCCCGGGCGAGCTGGGCCTCGAGGTCCAGGATCCGGGCCCGACCCGCCTCGACTGCGGCCACCAACGGCGTCCGGTCCACCGGGACCAGCTCCACTCCGGCGGCCACCGGATCCCCAGGCTCGCGCTCCACCGGACCGACCCGCGCCCCGACGTCCAGCCCCAGCCGCCAGGTGCGCACCAACTCGGTCCGGGCGGTCTCGACCACGGTGCGACGGACCGCCTGCCACCGGGGGGCCACCACCTCGACCCGGGGCCCGCTCCCGCACCCGCTCCCGGACAGCGCCGCCAACCCGCCCAAGCAGATCCCGAGCCGCCGGCGACCCCAGGTCCAACCCTTCACCGGGACCTCCTCGCGCCCCCGGAGCCTACCATCCGACCCGCTCCCTACCGGCCCGCCGCCCACCCCGGCTCGCCTTCCCCGCCCCGGATCTCACTCCCTCACCCCGAGCGCCTCGAGCGGGTCCCGCCGCCGCATCGCCAGAGCCAGGCCCAGGAGCGCCGCCCCCACGAACACCCCCATGATCGCCAGCGTGAAGGGGATCCTCCAGCCCGGCACCTGGGCCGGGAACCGGTAGAGCTCGGTGTCGTAAGCCCGCGCCAGCACCTGCACCAGCCGGATACCGCCCGCCACCCCGAGCCCGGCACCAACCCCATGCACCAGGGCGAGCTCGCCGGCCAGGATCGCGAACACCCGGCCCGGCGAGTACCCCAGCACCCGGTAGGTGGCGACCTCCCGGGCCCGCTCCGAGAGCGTGACCAGGGCTGCGTTGAGCACCGCCCCGAAGGCCAGGAGCCCCGAGAAGAAGACCATGATGCCCATGGCCACCCGCTGCACGTCCCCGAAACTCGCCTCCAGGTGGACCCGAGCCCGCCGACGCTCGAAGAACCCGGTGACCCCGGCCCGGCCCGCCAGCGCCCCCGCCAGTCCCGGCCCCGCGGTCCCGCCCTCCAGCACCAGCAAGGCCCCGCTGGCCATCCGGGTCCCACCCGCCATCCGCCCCAGGTCCCCGACCGCCATCCAGGCCGAGAGCCCGAGGAAGCCCTCCACCACGCCGCCCACCGGAACCCGGACTTCGCGACGCTCCCCCAGGAGCACCCGGACCGTCACCCGATCCCCGACCCCGGCCCCCAGGAGCTCCGCCAGCTTCCGCTCCAGCACGATCCCGCCCGGAACCGGTCGCACCGGGGCCCCGTCCGCCCCCCGCGGACCCTGGAGCCAGGCATCCTCGGGAAGGCCGACCACCGCCAGCTTCCGGCGCCGCCCGAAAAGCCCCAGCTCCACCGGGACCACCAGCTCCGGCTCCCAGGCGAGCACCCCCGGGAGCCGCCCCAGCCCGGCCGCGTCCCCGACCTCCACCGGCGCCTCCAGCGAGACCGCCAGGTCCTCCCGGCGCACCGCCTCGAACTGGTGGCGCATCATCCCGTCGACCGAGTCCAGCAGGGCGAGCTGCGAGAGCACGAGCGAAGTGGCACAGGCCGTGGCCAGCACCCCCACCCCGGACCGGAACGGACTCCTCGCCACCGAGCGGAGCGCCACCCTCGCCGGGAAGGGCAGCCGCCGCCACAGGCCGCCGATCCGTTCCAGGTGCAGGTTGGAACCCGACTCCGGGGGGGCAGGCCGCATCGACTCGGCGGGCTCCATCGCGGCCACCCTGCGGGCCGCCCCCAGCCCTCCGAGGGCGGTCGCCACCAGGGCCACCACCATCCCCAGCACCCCCAGGTCCGGATGCATTCCCGCCTCGATCCCCGGGAGCGAGAACATGGTGCGGTAGAGCGGGATGCTGGCGGTCTGCATCCACCGCCCCAAGCCGAGCCCGACCAGGCCGCCGAGCCCGCCCACCACCAGCCCGGGGGCCATGGCGTGCCGTACCAGCCGGGGCCCTGGATACCCCAGCGCCGCCAGGGTCCCGAGCGTGACCCGCCCCCGCTCCACCATCCGGACCAGGACGAAGTGCTGGACCAGGCAGGCGACGCCCAGGAACACCAGCGGGAAGAGCCGCGAGGTCACCCCCAGCCCGAACAGCTCGTCCGCCAGGAACCGGACCGAAGGATCGTCCTCCATGGGGAAGGCGGCCAATACCCCCCAGGGCTCGAGGCGGCGTTCCAGGCGTGCGAGGGCCGCCTCGACCGGGGCGCGTCCTTGGTCCCGGAGCTTCGCCAGGAGCTGGTTCACCGCGCCCTCCATCCCGGTGATCCCGGCCAGGAACCGGCGCTCCAGGTGCATGGCGGCGAGCTTGGCGGGGTCCGGGACCAGCCCTCCTCCGGCCGGCATCAGCCACACCAGCTCGGGACTGCGAGCGGTGCCCACCACCAGCAGGGCGTGCTCCCCTCCCCCGGCCACCAGGGTGATCCGATCCCCGACCCCGAGCCCGCGGGCGGTGGCGAACTGGTGGTCGAGCACCACCTCGGGAGCGAAGGGCGACCGCGGCCTGGTCCCGGTCACCAGGGCCACGTCGTTCAGGGCCGGTCGCCCCGGCTCGGGGAGCGAGTAGGCCCGGGCCGTCACCGCCACCCCGGCCTCCCCCGGCAGGAGTGCGATCCCTGGGATCACCAGCCGGGTCCGCACCTCCAGGAGGCCGAGGTCGGCCTCCAGGCCTTCCCCCGCCACCTCCGGAGCCCGCCGGAGCTCGACCACCAGATCGGCCAGCCGGCTCGCCCGGTAGTAGCGCTCCCTGGCCCCGTCCAGGTCCCGGAACAGGGCCCGGGCCCCGACCAGGCAGGCGATCCCGGTGGCGACCAGGGCGGTGAGCGAGAGCACCGATCCCCATTCGGTCCTGAGGTCGCGCCCGAGCTTCCGGACCAGGACCCCCGGCCTCACCAAGGCACCGCCTCCCCGGAACCGACCTCCGGCCTCACCACGAGATCGATCCCACCGCTCGCGGCTCGGGGTTCTCGCGAAGGCTGACCAGACGCCCGTCCCGGAGGCTGGCGACCCGGTCGGCGATGCCCGCCAGGGCGACGTTGTGGGTGATCACGACCACCCCCTTGCCGAGCTCCCGGGCCGAGCGCACCAGGATCCCCAGGACCACCCGGCTGGTGGCGAGGTCGAGGGCCCCGGTGGGCTCGTCGCAGAGCAGCAGCTCGGGCTGCGAGACCAGGGCCCGGGCCACCGCCACCCGCTGCTGCTCGCCCCCCGAGAGCTGGGCCGGGAAATGCCCGAACCGGTCTCCCAGCCCCACCTCGGCGAGGACCTCCCGGGGATCGAGCGGTCGATCGGCGATCTCGGCGGCCGCCTCCACGTTCTCCTCGGCGGTCAGGGTGGGGATCAGGTTGTAGAACTGGAACACGAACCCGACCCGCCGGCGCCGGTACTCGGTGCGGGCCGCGTCGCTGGCCCCTCCCAGGTCCTCGCCCCGGTAGCGGATCCGTCCCTGGGTAGGTCGGGCCATGGCGCCCACCAGGTGGAGCAGGGTGCTCTTGCCCGATCCGCTCGGTCCGAGCACCACCAGGATCTCCCGATCCCGGATCCCCAGGGTCAGATCCGAGAGGGCCGCCACCTCGACCTCCCCGGTGCGGAAGGTCTTCCCCACCCCTTCGAGCGAGACCAGGTCGTGGCTCCCCGGCCCCGCCCGGTCTCCGGCTCCACCGGTCCCGGAGCCGAGTCCGGCGCCCCCGGTCTCCCCTGGGGAGCCCGGGCCCGAGCTCAGCTCCGGCTGCCCAGCTTCAGTGTCAGCCAGACGAACACCACCACTCCGGCCAGGCCGAAGACCAGCCACCCCCCCAGATCCGAGAAGAACCCGAAGATCAGTTCCGCCGCCATCTGCTTGCCCATGGCGGCGGCATCGAACGGTTCCTCGGGATCGGTCAGGGCCTTGGCCACGTCGAAGCGCACGGTCCCCATCCGGAGCGGGACCCGGGCCACCGCCACCAGTTGGATCCGGGGCCGGGAGGAGGAGGCCCGCGGCCGGGCGCCGGGCACGCTCCGGGCGGCACGCGCCGCGGCTTCCTCGATCCGTCGCTCCACCTCGGCCTCGTCCAGGCCTTCGAGCTCGGCGGGATCGACCAGCAACCCGGGGTCGAGCTCGGCGGCGGCCGCGTCCAGCTCCCGCATCACCCGCTCCACCAGCTGCAGCATGGCCGGCGGCGGGTGCTTGGAAGCCCGCACCCTCGCCTCGACCCACGCTCCCCGGTCGTCCACCCCCTCGATCTCCGGCGACCGCCTGCGGTAGACGACCTCGCTCTCGATCGGGTACCAGACCAGCATCTCGCGCCCGGTCTCCATGGCCGGGAGCGCCACCCCGTGGTCGACCTGGAAGCGGGCCCGTTCGAGCTCGGTGCGGATCGCCCCGCCGCCAGCGGGGGCGAACCCGGGGACCTTCCCCTCCTCCAGCGCCGCCAGGGCCCGTTCCGCCACCACCAGCCGGGGATCGTTGGCCCAGAACCAGAACCCCACCACCGCCGCCAGAGCCGAGACCACCAGGGCGAGATCGGTCCCGTGGGTCCGGGCCACGGCCACCATGGCCTTGGCGGCGGCGTCCTCGCTGGCCCGCTGGTGGGCCGCCTCGGCGACCGGTTCGATCGACCCCTCGGCAAGCGCCCCGCCGCACGAGAAGCACGTCTCGAACTTGTCGGCGTAGTCCTGTCGGCACTTTCCGCAGTGCTTCACGTCGCCCTCCCGGCGACCGGGCGCCCCGTCAGGGACCATCCACCCGGCAGCGAAGGGATCCCGGTCACGACCTCAGTCCCCCCCGGCCACGAAGTCGAAGACCCGCTCGAAGAACGACCGCTCCTCGCGGGCCCGGGGCGCCTCCGAGCCATGCCGGACCGAGATCTCGAGGATCGGGACCAGGAACTCGCGGACCGCCCGGGAGAACGGGCTCTTGGGATCGACCCGGGTCACCGGCTGCCCCTGTTCCACGGCCCGGTCCACCGCCTCGAGGTCGTAGGGGAAGACCTGGCTGACCGACGAGTCGACCTTGGCCAGCACCCCGTCGAACATGCGCCGCACCGACTCGTCGGCCCGGAACCCGGTGAGCACCGGCCGGAACTTGTGCAGGGGGTAGTCGAGCCGGAGCATCAGGTTCAGGAGCTTGCCCATGCTCCCCATCGCCGAGGTCGAACCGTTGGTGACCAGGTAGACGAAGCCCGAGGCGTCGATCACCGGCAGGAAGGCGTCCGGGATCCCCACCGGATGGTCGACCAGCACGTAGTCGAAGCGCCCGCGCAGCGCCGAGACCGCGGCTGCCACCTGCTCCGGCACCAGGGCGTGGGCCTGCATGGCGTCGGAGGGCGGCGCCAGGACCCGGATCCCGCTCGGGTGCTCGACGGTGAGTTCGAAGGCCGCGTCGGCATCGTGGGGGTCGATCCCGGCGAGCCCCCCCAGATGTCGCCCCCCCAGGTCCAGCTGCAGCAGGAAGGGGACGTGCCCGAAGTGCAGGTTCAGGTCCACCACCAGCACCCGGTGACGGATCGAGGCCAGCTCGTTGGCGAGCGCCAGGACCAGGGTGGTGGCCCCGGTCCCCCCGGTGGCCCGGAGGAAGGACCAGATCCCGGCTCCCGGAGGCCCCTGGGTCGCCTGCACCACCCGCTGGCGGGCCGCATGCTGGACCCAGACCTGCTGCAGGGTGTCGAGCAGCTCGTGGGCCTGGAACGGCTTGGTCACGTAGTCCCGGGCCCCGGCCGCCAGCGCCTTGCGCATCGACTCGGAGTCCTTGTCGGCCGAGAGCACCACCGTCACGGTCCCGGGGCAGGCCTCCGAGATCTCCCGGGTGGCGGTGATCCCGTCCATCACCGGCATCTGCACGTCCGAGAGGACCAGGTCCGGCTCGAGCTCCTTGGCGAGCCGCACCGACTCGGCCCCGTCGGCGGCCTCCCCCACCACCTCGAATTCCTCGCAGAGCAGGTCCTTGAGGAAGGCGCGGAGCTGCGCGTCGTCATCGGTGACCAGGATCCTCGGCTTCATCGCCCGTTCCCCTCCCGGGTCGGGGCCATGCTATCAAGCTAGCGGCCCGCCATGGGTCGCCCCGTGGGGATCGGCTCCGGATCCGGGGCCCGGAACCGGTGCCGGGACCCGGGCGGCAGCGTGTCCCCGCGCGGCACCGGGACGGATCAGTGGGCGGTGCCGCCTCGGGCCCGGTCGAGGTCTCGCTGGGCGGTGTCGAGGGCGGTCCGGGCGGCCCGGATCGAGGCCCGGTCGCCGTCCCTGAGCGCCTGCTGCAAGGCCAGGTAGGCCTGGCTCCGCACCCGCTCCAGGGCCCGGACGTCGGAAGCCGTGACCGACACGGCATCGGCCTCGGGCACCTCCATCGCCACCTGGGGGAAGAGTTCCTTGGCCGAGGGCACGGTGCGGACCGGGGCCACCGCAAGCGGCGTGATCGCCACCGGGGCCGCGGCCATCGGGAGCCGGGCCGGCTCGGGGGCCCGCGCCACCGGGGCGGAGGTCGCCTGGGGCGCCCGGGGCACGCCCTGCCTCACCGTCAACTCCGGCAGGGGCGGGAGCAGGCCGGGACCCTCGCCCGCATCGCGGCTCCCCGCGCTGGCACCCTGGGCGCCGCTGGCCGCCTTCCCCCCGCCGCCGAAGAGGCTGCCGAGCTTCTCGGTGATGCCGCCCAGGCCGCCGCCCCCTCCGCCCATCAGCATGGGGAGGACGAAGCTGGCGGCTCCCATGGCGAGCATGATCGGCAGCGACAGGCCTCGACGACGATTGCGGACGACCATGGGGAACCTCCCGGACAGGCTCCCCCAGCCCCCGCAATCCCCGGGCCATCCACATGCACGACTCCGGGAGCCCCTGGCCGCGTCCGCTTGCCCCTCGGAGACGCGTCCGGACGCCCCCCACCTCACCACAGCCAGGGAAGGTCGACCGGCCGCGCCCGGCCCGGCTCCGGGTTCGGTCCCGGCAACCCCTCGGGGTACTCGACCCCGGTCAGGTACAGGCCCTCGGCCGGCGCCGGCACCAGGGTGTCGTCCTTCCGGTGGGCCCGCCCCAGCGTGAGCAGCTCCTCCAGGTACCCGGGCGGCCGCTCGCCCCGGGCGATCCGCAGCATGGCGCCCACCGTGTTCCGTACCTGGCCCCTGAGGAACCCGGGCGCCACCAGGTCGACCAGCAGGTACGGAGGGCGGGCCGTGACCGTGATCGACTCCAGGGTGCGCAGCGTCCGCTCCTGGGTCTCGGGCTTGGCCGCCAAGGCCCAGAAGTCGTGATCCCCGACCAGCGGGCCCGGGTCCGGCAGCGCCAGCTCCGCGATCCGGGGGAAGGCTGCCAGCCGCGCCCGGAAAGGGTCCGGCAGGGCCCCGGTAGCCTCCAGCACGTAGCGATACCGCCGTCTCCTGGCTGCGAAGCGGGGCTCGAACCCGGGTACCGCTTCCCACCCCGTTCCCAGCGCCATCTCCGGGGCCAGCTTGGCGTTGGCGACCTCCCGAAGGGCGGGGAGCGGGATCCGCGTCCCCACCTCGAAGGCGACGACCTGGGCAGTCGCATGCACCCCGGCGTCGGTCCGGCCCGCGAACCGGATCCGGACCGGGTGTCCGAGGAGCTTCACGAGCACCGCCTCGAGCGCGCCCTGGACGGTGCGATCCCCCGGCTGCACCTGCATGCCGTGGAACCGGCTGCCGTCGTAGGCGAGTTCGAAGGCGAAGGTGCGCATGCAGGTTCCCGGCTCCCGCTCCGGGCTTCCGACGGCCCCAGGAAAGCACATGCAGGGTGCCTACAGAATCCGCTTGACGGTCCGGATCGTGGCGGTTAGCCTTGCCGGCTCTTTTCCAGGACCCCGGCAATACGAAGAAGAAGGCAGGGGCCGGATCCCGGGACGAGCGTGGGCCCTACGGGGCGCCATCTTCAAAGAGGAGCGCAGCGAGCCGGGGAGGTTCGGCTGCGAGAGAGGGAAGAAGATGAGGAAGCTTCTCGATACGATGCTGGTCGCCGCCCTCGGTGTGGGCACCGCCAGCAGCGCGATCCTCTCGGACGGTCTCGTCCGGGAACTGAACCAGAACCCCGACGGCACCCGCCGCATCCTGGTGTTCTTCAACGACGCCCCGGGCGCTGCCTTCGCGATGCAGGGCACCTCCGGTGACCGCCAGGCCGGCATCGAGGCCCTCCGCCAGAATGCCGCCCTCGCCCAGGCCGACTTCCTCCGCGAGGCCGGGCTCGGCATCGACGGCGTGGCGGTGCAGTCCAACTGGCTGGCGAACGCCATCTTCATGGACGCCACCGCCGAGCAGATCCGCGAGATCGCGGCCCGCTCCGACGTCAAGCGCGTCGAGGACAACACCACCATCCAGCTAGACCCCTTCATCACCAGCGAGGTCTCCGAGGGCAAGGCCGCCCCCGGCGACGGCGACGGTTCGACCTGGGGTCTCAAGGCCGTCAAGGCGCTCGAGGCCGTCAACACCTACGCGGTCGACGGCACCGGCGTGGTTGCCGGCGTCCTCGACACCGGCTTCGACGCCGCCCACCCCGATCTTGCGGGCAAGCTCCTCAAGTTCAAGGACTTCGTGGGCTCCAACCAGAACCCCTACGACGACAACGGCCACGGGACCCACGTCTCGGGGACCATCGGCGGCGGCGCCACCTCGGGCATGGCCATCGGCGTGGCCCCGGGCGTCAAGTTCGTCGCCGGAAAGATCTTCTCCGGCGGCGGCTCGGCCCAGGCCGACTGGATCCTGAACGGCATGCAGTGGATCGTCGATCCCGACGGCCAGCCCGGCAGCGGTGACGAGCCTCGGTTCGTCTCCAACTCGTGGGGCGGCGGCCCTGGTGCCACCACCTTCCTCGAGGCCACCAAGGCATGGCTCCAGCTCGGCATCGCCCCGATCTTCGCGGCCGGCAACAGCGGCCCGAGCTCCGGTTCGGTCGGCACCCCGGGCGGCTTCCTCGAGTCGCTGGCCGTGGGCGCCACCGCCGTGAACACCACCATCGCCGACTTCTCCAGCCGCGGCCCGGTCACCTGGAACGGCACCCAGCACATCAAGCCCGACGTCTCGGCCCCCGGCAAGGACGTCACCTCGGCCAAGGCCGGCGGCGGCTACTGGACGATCAGCGGCACCTCGATGGCCACCCCCCACGTGGCCGGCATGGCCGCCCTGCTCTACCAGGCCAACCCCGACCTGACCGTGGACCAGCTCCGCGAGGTCATCGAGGGCACCACCGTCGACCACGGCCCGGCCGGCAAGGACAACGACTGGGGCACCGGACAGATCGACTGCATGGCCGCCCTGGCCATCGTGGTCTCGGGCGGCAAGGTCGCCGGGACCGTCAAGGACTCCGACGGCAACCCGGTCACCCACGCCCAGGTCACCATCGTCGAGAAGAACGTCAAGATCCGGTTGAAGGACGACGGCAGCTTCCGGATGACCCTCCCCGAGGGTTCCTACACGCTGGCCACCAAGGCGTTCGGTTTCACCGACGACGCCGGCCAGGCCGTGTCGGTCACCGCCGGCAACGAGACCCAGGTCGACATCGTGCTCGCCAAGGCCGCCTCCGGCACCGTGGCCGGCGTGATGAAGGGCGCCGGCGCTCCCGTCAAGGGCAGCGTGCAGGTGCTCGACACCCCCCTCTCGGCCGTCACCGTCGGTGAGGACGGGGCCTTCTCGGTCTCGCTCCCCGCCGGCAGCTACAAGCTGATGGGTCGGGCCTACGGCTACGAGATGACCACCTCGGACACCGTGACCGTGACCGCCGACCAGACCACCGAGATCTCTCTCGACCTGGCCGACCTGCCCTCGGTCCTGCTGGTCGACGACGACGACGGCAAGCCCTACGAGCAGTTCTTCCAGGCCGCCCTCGATGGCGTGACCGGCGGCTACAAGACCGTCGACTACGCCAGCCTGCAGGCCGGCTTCACCGGACTCGAGCTCGCCCAGTACGAGACCGTGATCTGGTTCACCGGCGCCGACTACCAGGGGAGCCTGACCTCGGGCGACCAGGCGGCTCTCGCCGAGTACCTCGACCTGGGCGGCCGCCTGCTGGTGACCGGCCAGGACATCGGCTACGAGCTGAAGAGCTCGGCCTTCTACGGCGAGCGCCTCAAGGCCAAGTGGGTCAAGGACGCCGCCGACTCGAAGCAGGTCGCCGGTGAGGGCCTCTCGTTCGCCATCGAAGGCGGCGACGGCGCCAACAACCAGCGGTACCCCGACGTGGTCGAGGCCCTGGCGGGCGGCGAGGCGTTCCTGAAGTACGGCAACGGCACCGTGGCCGGTGTCCGCAGCACCCAGGGCAACGCCAAGGTCGTCTACCTGGCCTTCGGCTTCGAGGGCATCGACTCGGCGGCCAATCGCAAGGCCGTGATGGATGCGGCGTTGGGCTACCTGGCCCCCAGCCGCTCCGAGTTCGCCGCCCGGCTCGATGCGGTGGCTGCCCGCCAGCCCCGGAGCGCCGCCGAGGCCGACGACCTGGTCGAGTTCACCGAGGCGATGCAGAACGTCGTGGCCGCCCGGGTCCGCTCGATCCACGTCGACGGCGACGCCGGCGTGACCTCGATCGACCGCAGCGCCCGCCGCGCCGAGACCTTCGGTCGGCTCTTCGAGTGATCCCGGCGGACCGGCCCCCCGGGCCGGTCCCTCGGATCCCCCGACGGAGACCCCCCTGCCCCCCGGGCAGGGGGGTCTTCGCGTCCCCCGGTCATCCGTCCTACCGGGTTCGCTGGTGGCCCCCCCGGCTCGGGGACCTCCAAGGCTCCGGGTCGTCTGCCCGGACCCGACGGCCCGCTCCCCGCGGTACGCTCTCCCCATGCCCGGAGCCCTCCCGCCGACGGTCCCGCTCGGGATCGCGGTCGCGGCCTTGGTCCTGGTGCTCCTCCCCCTCGCCTACCCTGGCCTGGTGCGGCTCCTGGGCTGGATCTCGCCCCGCCCCCGTCCCGGACCCGGTGCCCCTCCCTCGGGGATCTCGGCGGTGGTCTGCCACGTCGGCGAGACCGAGGCACTGAGGAACGCCGGTCGCGCCTTCCTCGACAGCCAGGCCGAGGAGGTCCCCCTCGAACTGGTGCTGGTGGCCGACGGCGCCACCCCGGACAGCTTGGGCGTAGCCCGGGAGCTGGCGGGGGATCCTCGGGTCCGACTCCTGGGTGGCCCGGGACGCCTGGGCAAGGCCGAGCGCCAGCTGCAAGGGGTCCGGGCCGCCGCCCATCCGATCGTGCTGCTCCTGGACGCCAACACCTGCGTCCGCCCCGGTACTCCGCTCCGGCTGGCCACTCCGCTCGGCGATCCGGGAGTCGCCTATACCACCGGCCGACTCCGCTACCTGGGGAGCGGCCAGGGGGCCGAGGACACCTACTGGGAGCTCGAACACCGGATCCGCATGTGGGAGGACCGGTGGCGGGGGGTTCTCGGGGCCTCGGGAGGCCTGCTCGCCTGCCGGAAGCGGGACTACGCCCCCAGTCCGCCCGAGGCCATGCTCGACCTGGTGATCCCCTGCCTCCTCGAGCGCCTCACCGGGGGCCGCGGTCTCTACGTCCCCGAGGCCGAGGCCATCGAGCCGGGCCGGCCCAACGTGGCGGCCTGGGCCCGGGCCCGGACCCGGATCCAGTCCCGGGCCCTCTCCTCCTCAGGCCTGCTGCGCGGCTGGCTCGCCGGGGCCGGCGCCGACCGTGCCTTCCAGTACCTCGGCCACAAATTCCTGCGTTGGCACCTGGCCACCAGCATGGGGGTCCTGGCCATCGCCCTGGTGGTGGCCAGCCCCGGGTTCGGTCTCTTCCTCCTGGGGATCTCCGGCCTGGCGCTCGCCGCCTCGGCCGCCGCCGCCCTGGCCGCAGGCGGGCGCCCCAGCCTCCCGGTCCCGGCCCTCCCGGGGTACGCATTCCTGGCCCAGGCCAGCGGTCTGGTGCGGGCCCTCCGGGGTCGCGCACCCCGGGCTTGGACGCCTTGAGGATCCGGGGTTATCTCTGTAGGAGGAGGAGTTCCCGGTGAGGTTCCCGGCGCGAGCCCGAAGGCTGCCGACCCCGGTGCGACGGTGTCCCCGCCGCCCCGGATTCACGTTGGTGGAGATCCTCCTCGTGCTGGTGATCCTCGGTCTGCTGGTGGGCAGCGTCTACGAGGTGTTCAGCTCCAGCGCCGATACGGCCCGGTTCCAGACCATGCGCAGCCACCAGATCGCCATCCGCAAGGCGATCGAGCAGTACCACGCCCGCAACCAGCGGTGGCCCGCCTCCCTGGAGACCCTCACCCGCAAGTACCTCACCAAGGTCCCCGACGACCCGCTGACCGACTACGAGGGCAACGACTGGCTGGTGATCGGCCCTTCGGGCGATCCTTCCAATCCCACGTCCTGGGTCCCGTCCCTGACCCCCCCAGGGGAAGGCATCTACGACGTACGATCCTCCTCGGGACAATGATCGTGTCCGGCTACCCGTTCCCGCCGCTGTCGGCCTAGGAGACCCCGATGCCCGTCTTCGATTACGTAGCGAAGAAGTCCACCGGCGAGGTCATGGCGGCCGAGATCAAGGCGGCCAGCGGCGGAGCCGTCCGGGAGCACCTCGAGAAGAAGGGCCTGATCGTCGTCTCGGTCCAGGAACGGGCCGAGGCCAAGTCGATCCGCGACTACATCCCGTTCCTGAAGCCCGGGGTGAGCCAGAAGCAGCTGCTGCTCTTCACCAAGTACTTCTCGATCCTCATCAAGGCCGGCATCCCGGTGCTGAAGTCCATGGCGATCCTCGCCGACCAGAACGACAATCCGTACTTCAAGGCCCAGCTGCAAGGCATCACCACCGACGTCGAGGGGGGCTCCAGCCTCTACAAGGCCTTCGAGGTGCGGGACGACATCTTCCCGGAGAACTACCGGAACCTGATCCGCATCGGCGAGGAGTCGGGCGGTCTGCACGAGGTCCTGATCCGCCTCTACACCACCCTGGAGAAGCAGTCCAAGCTGAAGGGCAAGGTGATCGGGGCCCTGATCTACCCGGCCGCCATCACCATGGTGGCCGTCGGCGTGGTGGTCTTCCTGCTGACCTTCATCATCCCCAAGTTCGTGAAGATCTTCGAGAGCCATGGCGCCGACCTCCCGGTCCTCACCTCCTACGTGGTCTTCGCCTCCAACATGCTCCTGCACAAGTGGTACGTCGTGATCGGGGTCTGCGCCGGGGTCTTCTTCACCATCCAGGGCATCTACCGGACCGAGAAGGGCAAGTTCGCCTTCCATTCCTTCTTCCTGAAGCCGCCGATCATCGGCACCCTCATGCTCAAGTACGCGATCGCCTCGTTCTGCTCCAACCTCGACATGCTGAGCCGGGGCGGCGCCTCCATGGCCGGCAGCTTGAAGCTGGCGATCAAATCGGTGGACAACCTCGCGATCCGGACCCAGCTCGACAACGTGACCCGGGACGTGGAGGCCGGCATGACCATCGCCCGCTCGCTCGAGCGGGTGGAACTCATGCCGAGCCTGGTGCTGCAGATGATCGCGGTGGGCGAGGAGACCGGGAACCTGAACGAGATGCTGGAGACCATCAACCAGTTCTACGAGGACGAGATCGACGCCAGCGTGGCCATCGTGTTGGCGCTGATCGAGCCGGTCTTCATCCTGGTCCTGGGCGGCATCGTGGGCACCATCGTGATCGCCATGTACCTGCCGATCTTCAAGATGTCCCAGGCGGTGTCGGGGCACTGACGTGTGCCCCGCCCGGAGGGTCCGGGGGAGCCGGTGGGCCCGGTACCTGGTCGCCGCCTTCGGCACCGCGGCCCTCGCCGGGGACCTCGCCGGGTCCGACAGGCTCCTCGCCGACCTGGGGGAGGCCTCGGCGAACCCGATCCCTCCCGGCGTCTCGCTCGAGGGACTCACCTTGGGGGCAGCCCTGGCACGCCTGGCCCGTCCCGACCTCCTGGGCCTCGACCTGGTGGTGACGGCCCGTTCCCCCCGCCTGGGGGAGCCCGCCCCCTGGCCCCTGGTCCGACTCTCGCTGGGCGAAGCCTTCCGGCTGCTGGTCCAGCTGACCGGGGCGCGGATCGAGCGATTGGGCACTCGGGGCCTGGTACTGGCCGATCCCGGGGACCCCCGCCGCTTCGGACTGCGCCGACCCGTCCTGCTCCGCCCGCTCTCGGTCCTGCCGTCCCGGCTGATCGCCCGGATCCGGGAATCCCCCGAGCTGTCCACCCTCCTGCCCCCGGACCGGCTCTCCGCGGACGACTCCCGCGGCACCCTCTTCGGGGTCCTGACCTCCGGGGAGGAGCGGGATCTTCGGGAGCTGGAAGCCTCCACCCGGAGCGTCTCCGAGGGCCGGTTCTACGCCCGACTCCCGGTCTCGCACCTCGACGAGGCCGGGCTGCGATCCGCCCTGGCCCGGCTCGAAGGCGACGGGCGACCGCTTCCGACCTTCGCCATGGGAGCCGACGGGCGGAGCCTGGTGGTCCACGCCACCCCGGAGGGAATCGCCCGCATTGAGGCTGCTCTGCGGGCCGTCGACCTGGCCCGGCGGCAGGTCCGGGTGACGCTCACAGGGATGGAGGTGGAGGCCTCGACGCTCTCCCGGCTCGGCCTCGAAGTGGCGCCCCGAGCCCTGGCCGCCCAGCGCCTGTCCGACCTGGTCCGCCTGCGGGGGCTCTCGCCGCCGCGGGTGGGAGGGACGGTCTCGTGGCTGATGCAGGCCCTTGGCGCCCGCTCGGAGACCGCCCGGACCCTGGTGGTCCAGGACGGTGCCTCCTCCCGGATCCAGCTCGGCCAGACCCGCAACGTCCGCACCTCGGCCGCGGCGGTCGGGGCGGGCGGTTTCACCGCCACCTCGGGGGTCGCCGAGGTCTTCGTCGGACTGGAATTCGAGGTCTCGGCCCGGGTCCACGCCGACGGTTCGGCCACCCTGGACCTCTCGCTGATCGACGAACGCCCCCTGGCGGTCCGCCCGGACGGGGTCGACCGGACCACGACCTCGCTCTCCACCAGGGTCCACGCCCGGCCGGGCGACCCGATCGTGGTCTCCGGCTTCTCGCAGGGTGCGGACTCCCGATCCGGCGCGCCCGGGTCCACCGGGGATCGGCGCGGGGCTCGCAGCGTCGCCCTCCTCCTGATCCAGGTCGCGGCCTCGCCGTGAACGCCGAAAAAGCTCTTCCCGTGCCGTTTTTCCCCTCGGGTCCGAGCGCCGCGAAAAAACTTCGAACCTTCCGGCCGGCCCGGGGGTAACCCAGGGCGGACTCCACGCACAGGTTCTCGCCCAGTGCCCCCGGAGTTCGTCGGTCGCACCGCCGGGAGTTGACTCGGCCCCACGACCGGCGGTACAACGAGCCGGCGTGCTGTGGCATGCAATCGGCGGACCTCCGGAAGATCCTCCGGAGCGGGAAGGACGGAAGGGCAACATGGGTCGGTTCCTGCGCAGGAGGAGCGGCTTCTCGCTCATCGAGCTGCTGATCGTGGTGGCCATCATCGCCGCCCTGGTGGGTGTGGCGGTCCCGTTCTTCCAGGACAACCTCTCCGAGGCCCAGCGCACCAAGGCCAAGCAGGACCTCGAGATCATCAAGAAGTCGATCGCCCTCTACGACGCCCGTGAGCCCCGGCCGCTCACCGGCACCGACCTCAAGCCCCTGCTCGGCCGGTACATGCAGGAACAGCCCAAGGACCCCTGGGGCAACGACTACCTCTTCGACGGCGCGGTCGGCTTCGTCTGCTCCTACGGCGCCGACGCCCTCCCCCTCGGCTCGGGCGGCGATACCGACATCACCATCTACACCAAGCCGCCGCTCATGCTGACCCGGGCCCAGTACCAGGGGTCCTGGGGCCGGCCGCGGCCCGTTGCGCTCGTGGCGGGCAATCTGCAGCACGCCACCGGCAACAAGTTCATCGTGACCATGACCAAGCCCTTCGCCGAGGGTCCCGTGGGGACCAGCCACGAGGGCGAGTTCGTGCTCTTGACCAACCTGGCGTCCCAGAACGGCACCTTCTCCGGCGGTGCCCCGAAGCAGTTGAGCGCCTCCACCGCCAACGACTTCGTCGCCAACACCTGGAAGACGGCCAATACCACGGCGGCCGGTACCAATCGGGACCCCATCCACCGCGCCGACGTGGGCATCGCAGTCATCCAGTGCAATGCCGACAACTCGACCGACTCTCTGCGCCAGGCCGTGACGCCCACAATGGCGCTGGACTTCGACTGCGTCGCCGCCACCGGTCAGAAGGCAGCCCTCGCCGCTCCCAACAATATCATCGAGACCCACTACCCGGCCGGCGCCACCCCGACCGGCCCGATGGACCCGACGGTGTACGGCGCCGAGGCCTACAACACCTACAAGCGGGATCCGCAGTGCGTGGAGCTCGTGAACAGCGAACGCCGCGGCGTGCGCCTCGAGAAGTACTGATCCCCGGTTCCGGAAGCGAGGCCGACCCCTCCGGGGGTCGGCCTCTTGCTTGTCCCGGACCCGCCGACGGACTACCTTCGCAGTGGAGGCTCCTCCCCTGACCATGCCGCGCCGGCGCCGACCAGGCTTCAGTTTCGTCGAGATGGTCACCGTGGTCGCCATCATCGCGGTGGTGGCCGCCGCCGCGGCTCCCGTCGCCTCTTCCCTCTACCAGCGCCGGCGCGAACTCCTGCTGCGCGAGACCCTGATGCTCCTGCGCCTGGGGATCCGGGAGTTCCCGGCCAACCTGCGGGATGACGATTCGGACGGCGAGATCGACGAAGATCCCAAGGGCGACCAGAACGGGGACGGCTTCCCCGGACTCCGGGGCGTGGACGACAACTCGGACCTGTTCCCCGATGTCGATTGGGCCGGTCGTTTCCCCTTCCTCCCCGACGGCAAGGTGAACGGTGCCTACGACTGGCGGCTGCGCTCGGACGACGACGAGGACATGTCCCGGGACGAGGAGACCTATCCCTCCGACCTCTTCGACCTCGTGAACCGGGTCTCCCACCTCCGGGGCCGCATCCCCCGGGACCCCACCACCAACCAGCCCACCTGGAAGCTGAAGCTCCTGATCGGCGACCTCACCACCCCCTCCACCCTGCAAGCGGAGGCCGCCAACAACGACCTCGACTGGTCGAACAACGCCACCCGCCCTCTCCCGGTCGGCGAACTGGTTCTCCTCAGCAAGGACGCCGTCTGGAACGGGATTCCGACCGACGAGTGCATCGCCGGCACCTGCTCCTCACCCCCCGGCAACGGATCCGCGCTGTTCCGCCTCTACGACGAGGACCCTCGCAACGGGCTCGACGACGACAGCGACGGTCGGCGGGACGAGGACTCGGCCGACCTGACCGACATCTCGAGTACCAATTCGAAGAGGTCCACCAACCTGACCACCTACTCGCAATGGTGAAGCCCACCCCTTCCCGATCCCGCGGCTACCCCTCCGCAGTCCGCCCGCGTCCGCGTACCGGCTACTCGCTGATCGAGCTCATGGCTGCCACCAGCATCCTGACCCTGCTCGCCATCATGGCCGTGCCCTACGCACAGACTGCCAAGGACCGGGAACAGGAGGTGCAGCTGGTCGACTCCCTGACCCGGATCCGCAAGGCCATCCAGCTCTATGCCTGGAACGAGGACGACGGCGACAACGACGGCGATGGGGTGAGCGGCGAGGACCCCGCCGGCGATCCGGACGGCGACGGGATCTTCGACGACGACCGCGACGGGCGCGTGGACGAGGACGGCCCCCCCAACTATCCTCAGACCCTCCAGGCCCTGGTCGATCGAGGCTATCTCTCGGCCATCCCTCCGGATCCCTTCGCGGCCAACAAGGCAAGCGCACCGGCGACCCAGTGGACGACCCTGGCGATCACCCGGAGGGCTACCTGGGTCGAGGCCGGTCCCACCGTTCAAACCACCGACGTGGTGACCGCCGGGATCTTCGACGTGAGGTCGCGGAGCTCCGCCCGGGGCCTGGACGGAACCACCTACAGCGGCTGGTAGGCGCGAAGGGGTCCCCTGGCGTACCGTGGGGCCCGGTCGGTTCCCGCCTCGACGCCATCGCCGCGGCGGGTCCCGGGAGGAGGACGATGGCTTCCGAGTTCATCCAGAAGAAGCGGATCGGCGAGATCCTGCTCTCCAAGGGCCTGATCACCCAGCAGCAGCTCGAGATGGCCCTCGAACTCCAGCGCGAGAACCGAAAGCGCGTCGGCGAGATCTGGGTCGAGGCCGGGATCATCTCCGAGGAGATCCTGGCCCGGGCGCTCGCCACCCAGTACCAGGTCCCCTACTTCGACATGAGCTCCTACCAGCCCAAGGACGACCTCCTGGCCCTGGTTCCCGCCGACATCATGGGGCAGCACCAGATCCTCCCGGTCCGCCTCATGGGCAGCACCCTCACGATCGTCACCTTCGACCCGACCAACATCACCGCCTTCCAGGCCCTGGCCCGGTTCAGCGGCTACCAGATCGAGTTCGTGGTGGCCCAGCGGTCCCAGATCGAGAAGCACGTCAGCAAGGCGACCGGGTCCAACGAGGGCAGCCTCGAGGAGAAGGACATCGACTCGGTGCTCTCGGACGTGAACCTCGAGGTGGCCTCCGGCGACGTGGACGAGAACGCCATGGACGGCCTGGCGCTGGACAACCTGAAGAAGGAGTCGAACGACTCGGCCATCGTCCAGCTCGTCAACAAGATCATCCTCCAGGCCATCGGCGAGCGCTGCACCGACATCCACTTCGAGTGCCAGCCCAAGGACATGCTGATCCGGTACCGGATCGACGGCGACTGCTACGACCGGATGCGGGTCCCCTTGAAGGCCAAGGACGCCTGCATCTCACGCATCAAGATCATGTGCGACGTCGACATCACCGAGCGGGCCATCCCCCAGGACGGCGGCTTCAAGGTCAAGCTCAAGGGCAAGAACATCGACTTCCGGGTCTCGATCCTGCCCTCGATCTACGGCCAGAACATCGTCATCCGGATCCTGGGTGCGGGCGGCGTGGAGCTCGACCTGAACGAACTCGGGATCGCACCCGACCAGCTCGACCGCTACAAGATGGGCGTGTTCCGCCCCTACGGCTGGGTGCTGGTGACGGGGCCCACGGGCTCGGGCAAGACGACCACCCTCTATTCCTCGCTGTCGGCCTTGAACCAGAGGGACACCAAGATCATCACGGTCGAGGACCCGGTCGAGTACAAGCTCCCCGGGATCCACCAGACCCAGGTGAGGATCAACAAGGCCGACCCCGAGCGCTCGCTGACCTTCGCCAAGTCGCTGCGGTCGATCCTGCGGCAGGACCCGGACGTGGTCATGATCGGAGAGATCCGCGACTACGAGACCGCCGAGATCGCGATCCAGGCAGCCCTCACCGGCCACCTCGTGTTCGCCACCATCCACGCCAACACCTCGGTCGACACCATCGGCCGCCTCCAGAACATCGGCATCGACAACTACCTGTTCGCGGCCGCCTTGAACGTGGTGGTGGCCCAGCGCCTGGTCCGCAAGATCTGCGGGCAGTGCAAGGAGCAGATCAAGCCCACCAAGGACCAGCTGATCGCGGCCGGCCTCGACTTCGACAAGTACCTCGACTACCCGTTCTTCAAGGGCAAGGGCTGCGAGAACTGCAACAACACGGGGAACCGGGGCCGGAACGCCATCTTCGAGGTCCTCCTCCTGACCGACGAGCTGCGCCAGATGATCATCGACAACGTATCGATGATCCAGATCCGGGACCAGGCCCTGAAGGAGGGCATGGTCACTCTCTACGAGTCGGCCAAGTCCAAGTGCCTGGGCGGGGCGACCAGCCTCGAGGACCTCGCCAACATGTACACCGGCGGGCACTGAAGTCACGGGGGAAGGATCCCCCGGACCCCCTCCGGCCGAACGAGCCTATCGCTACCTTCCTCGCAACCCGTCACGGGTCGCGGCTTGCATCGGCCTGATCGTTCCCGGCGTCCGGCCGTGGTCACGGGGGGACTCCCACCGAGACCGGGCCGTGGCCGGGCCGACCCCGAGCCGACCTCGGGCCCTCAGCGGCTGCGGGCCCGTGGTGCCGAGCGCCCCGGCTTCCCGGCGGGTGCGATCGCCAGGATCATGCGCTCCACCGCGAAGGCCTCGTCGCCGCCCCCGCCCTTCAGGTCCCGGTCGGCGATGGCCACGGCCCCCAAGGCGGACCCCAGCTCTTCCTCGTTGAACCGCTCCTGGTGGAGCACCAGACCCGAGAGCTGCCAGGGCGCCTGGTCGGCGAGCGCCGCCAGCCGACCTTCCGGGAGAGAGGCCACCAGGTCCCCCAGGGCCTTCTCATGCGGGACCTTGGCGGCCCTCGAGATCGGCTTCCCCATGGGGTCCTCGCCCAGGAACGCGGCAGCCTTGCGGGCCCTCTCCATCCGCTCCGGTTCGAGCCGGCCGAGTTCCTTGAGCATCGCCATGCGACGGAGCCGGTTGGCCACCATGGCCACGAGGCCGTGGGGACTCTCGGTCTCGAGCAGGGCCCCCAGCAGGGCCAGGGCCCTATCCCTGTCCCTGGCCGTCACGGCCGCGGCCAGCAAGAAGCCCCGGCTCTCCGGGAGCCGGCCGCAGAGCGCCTCGACCATCCCGGGATCCACCGGGCGCCCCTCTGAGGCCAGGGCGAGCTTCCTCGCCTCCTGATCGATCCTCCTCAGGTCGGTCCCGAATCTCTCGACCAGCAGCGCCCCGACACCGGGGCGGGGAAGTCCTCCATGGTCCCGGACCAGCCCCTCCGCCAGGCCCGGGAGGGCCGACGGGAAAGGGTTCCAGAAGAACGCCGCCCGCCCTGCCTCGGGAATCGCCTCCTTGGGTTCCGACTTGGCCGGACCCGAGAGCACCAGCGTCATCCCCGCTGGCAGCCCACCGGCGGCAGCCTCGGCGAACAGCTCCTTGCGCTCCTTGGGCTTCCAGGCCGTGGCGTCCCTCACATGGACGACCTTCGGGGTGGCGAAGAGGTCGCCCACCAGGACCTCGACCCGCACCTGATGGGCCGAGGTCTCCCCGCCATCGACGAGCACCAGACGCGCCTCCCGGACCCCGGCCAGCTTCCGTACCAGGCGGTCGATCAGGAATTCCCCGGGACCGAGCAGCAGGTAGGCCGGAGCCACCGAGCCGCGACCGATCTCGGCCTCCAGGGCCTCCGGCTTGGGCCACTTCGCATGCTCGGCCATGCCTCGATCCTACACGTCGCGGCCGCCCCCGGCGGCTCTCCGGACATTGCCACCGTGGTACCGTGGATCCCGTCGATGGGAGGCCTGGAAATGGCTCGGGACCCGGTCCGAGCGCCACGTGGCGACCGCAGGACATGCAAGGGTTGGATCCAGGAGGCCGCCCTCCGCATGCTGATGAACAACCTCGACCCCGAGGTCGCCGAGGACTGGGAGAACCTGGTCGTCTACGGAGGCTCGGGGCGGGCGGCCCGCTCCTGGCCGGACTTCGACGCCCTGGTAGCGGCCCTGCGCCGTCTCGAGGACGACGAGACCCTGCTGGTCCAGTCGGGACGTGCCGTGGGCGTGTTCCGGACCCACCTCGACGCTCCCCGGGTCCTGATCGCCAACTCCAACCTGGTGCCCAAGTGGGCCACTCCGGAGCACTTCCGGGATCTGGAGGCCCGCGGCCTCATGATGTACGGCCAGATGACGGCCGGTTCCTGGATCTACATCGGGACCCAGGGCATCCTGCAGGGAACCTACGAGACCTTCGCGGAACTGGCGCGCCAGCACTTCGGGGGAACCCTGGCCGGTCGCCTGGTGCTCTCCGCCGGCATGGGCGGCATGTCCGGGGCCCAGCCGCTGGCCGTGACCATGAACGAGGGCGTACTCCTGTGCGTGGAGTCCGCCCGGGACAAGATCGCCCGCAGGGTCGAGGGACGCTACGCGGACGTGCTCTGCGACGACCTCGACCAGGCCCTGAAGCTGGCCCTGGATGCCAAGCAGGAGCGCCGCCCGCTCTCGATCGGGCTGGTCGGGAATGCCGGCGAGGTCCATCCCGAGCTGCTCCGACGCGGCATCGTCCCCGACGTGGTCACCGACCAGACCTCGGCCCACGACATGCTCGAGGGGTACATCCCCATGGGGATGAGCTACGCCGAGGCCCTGGATCTCCGACGGACCGATCCCGGGGCCTACCTGGAGGCTTCCCGGCTCACCCTGGTGGCTCACCTCCGGTCCATGCTCGAGTTCCAGAAGCGCGGCTCGATCA
>CAYOHP010000097.1:0-25894 GCA_964403795.1 uncultured bacterium
AGATGGCCATGAGAGTAGACGATTTCGGCAAGCCCGCATGGATTGCCCTGATGGTGATCGGCTTCATCGTGTTCTGGCCGATCGGCCTCGCGATCCTGGCCTACATGATATGGAGCGGACGAATGGGTTGTTGGAAACGTGGAGAAGTCGGCCGCTGGCACGGCGCCGATCGCATGCGCGAGGCCACGAGATGGTGGCGTGAACCGCCCTCGAGCGGCAACAGTGCCTTCGACGAATACCGGACCGAGACGCTGCGGATCGCCCGCCACTCGAGCGAGACCGCCGCCTACATGGCGACCCGCCTGCTCGCCTACGGGCTCGAGTACGCGGAGGGCATCGCCTTCACCGAGGGGATCGGGACGGGCGACCAGCCGGCCCTCTGGATCAAGGACCTGACCGGCCGGGTGACCGCCTGGATCGAGGTCGGCAAGCCCGACCCTCGCCGGCTCCACCGGGGCGTGAAGCTGGCCGGGCGGGCCGCGGTCTACACCCATCGCCGGATCGAGCAGGTGCTCGCCGAGCTCCAGGGCCAGGGCATCCACAGGGCCGCCGAGATCCCGGTGATCGAGCTCCCGCCGGCCTTCGTGGACCGGCTCGCCGAGCGCCTCACCCGCCGCAGCCGGGTGGCCCTCTCGGTCACCGAGCGCCACCTCTACGTCGAGGTCGATGGTGAGAGCCTGGACACGCCGCTGGCCGACCACCGCTTCACCTGAGGCTTCTCAGCCCATGGCCGCGAAGCGCTCCAGCAGCCGTACCAGGGCCGCCGGTTTGGCCAGCCAGAAACCCGGGTGGGCCAGGCGAGCCCGGGTGCCCGAGGCGTGCAGGGCGAGCCAGCCGGTCCCCCGGGTTCCCTCGGCCTCGAGAGCCTCGATCCGCTCCCGGATCCGGGTGCGGCGGGCCTCGTCCCACTCGAGTCCGCAGTCGGTGACCACCTCGACGGTGCGGCGCACCAGGCCGGCCGGGACCGCCAGGTACCAGGCGTCGGCCGGTCCCGCATCCGCCCGGTTGGGGGGGAAGGCCGCCAGCAGTGCCTCGAGTGCCGGGACCAGGGCCCCGCAACCGCCGGCCCGCTCGGCGAGCGCTGCCGGGATCCGTCCCAGGGCGGCGAGGAAGATCCCGTGCTGCCAGACCTGGGGCGCTTCCCGGGCCGCGGTCGCCAGGGCCAAGACCAGCCCGGTCAGGCCTTCCGGCGCCGGCAGGCCGGAGGCGCCCCGGAGACAGAGTCGGGCGGCCGGCTCGGGTCCCGGACCGGGCCAGGGAGCGATCCCCGGCAACCCGGCGCGGTCCATCGCCAGCGCTTCGACCCGGGCCTCCAGGGCCGCGAACTCCTCCGGCGATCCCAGGTCGCCCTCGACCCGGTCCTCGATCGCCAGCCGGAGCGGGGCCTCGGCGAGGTAGCGCTCCACCACCTCCCGCTCGGTCTCGGCGAGCACCAGGAGCGGCAGCCAGCGATGCCGGCTCGCCAGGTCCCGGCCGGGGACCTCCCAGCCGCCCGGTTCCCGGTCGAGGGCCGCGATCCAGATCAGGGCCGCCTCCAGGAGCCGCGCCCGGTCACCGATGGTCTCCTCCTCGAGCCAGAGGCGGACCCGCTCACCCCGGTCGGCCCGGAACGGTCTGCGGGCCGGCGAGCGCGGGGCCCGGGCGGAACGCTCCAGGGTCTCGAGGGCGAGCAGGGCCCGGTCCGCGTCGGGATTGCCGGGGCTTCCCCTCCTCGGCTCTTCGGGCCCGGATCCCGCATCGCGAGCGGCGCCAGCCGCCACCGGCACCCTCGCCGCCGGCGACCCTCGTCCGGGAGGACCACCCGAGGAGAACCAGGCAGCCCCTGCGGCCAGGCACAGGGCGACCGTCCCGAGGACCCGACCGGGCCTGGTGACCTTCCCGGTGGCCGGTTCCGGCCCGGGCTCCGGAGACGGATCCGGTCGCCAGCGGGACGGGGCCGCGAGCGGGATCGAAAGGGTCACCGGCGCCTGTGAGCCGGAGCCTGCCTCCCGCGCCAGCTGCTCGAGGGTCCAGGCGGGATCCGGTCGGTCCTCCGGGCGCAGGACGAGGTTCGCCTCCAGGACCTGGCGCAGGGGATCGCCAGGCCCCAGCTCGTCGAAACGCACGGGGGGCCGGTTGCCGCCGCGGGTCGAGCGGGCGATCTCGGAGACCGACCAGGGCAGCCTTCCCTCCAGCACCGCGTACAGGGTGACCGCGAACGAGAACCAGTCCGAGGCGGCCACGGCCTCCCGCCCCGCCAGCCTCTCGGGCGCGGCATAGATCAGGGTGGCCGCCACCGATCCCGTCTCGGTGACCCGGGTCGAGTCGGGAGTCAGAGCCAGCCCGAAGTCGACCAGCACGGCTCGGCCCCCGGGCGTCTGCATCACGTTCTCGGGCTTCAGGTCCCGGTGGAGCAGTCCGGCGCGGTGGACCTCGGAGAGCCCTTCGCCCACCTGGAGGAGGGCCCGCACCGCCAGCCGCCGCCGGGCCGGCCCGTCTTCGGGTCGGACGGCGGGATCCAGGCGCAGGGCCCGCTGCCGCAGGTTCTCCCCGGGGATGAACTCCATCACCAGGTAGGGATGCCCTTCGGATTCCCCCGAGTCGTAGACCTGGACCACGCTCTCGTGCCGGATCCTGGCCAGGGCCCTGGCTTCGCGGGCGAACCGGCCGCGACCGACCTCTCCCATGCCCAGGTGGAGCACCTTCAAGGCCACCGCCCGGCCCAGGTCGAGATCCCTCGCCTCCCACACGGTGCCGAATCCGCCGGCACCCAGGAGACGGAGCGGTTGCCAACGGCGACGCATCCCGAGCGGGAACTCGGAGGGATCCAGGACCGGACGCAGACCGATACCTCCGTTCCGACCATCTTGCCATCCGATCGGAGGGCCGGTTACTGTACCCGTGCTCCCGAGGGGGACGGGGCACTCTGTCGTCTTCCGCACTGCGGGAAGGGTTGCCGTCCACTCCATGAGCGACGAGAGCGAGAAGTCGAACCAGACCGCCGGCGAACCGGCGGCACAGGGCAAGGACGACGCCGCCAAGAAGATCGAGGCCAAGAAGGCGGCCGCCGAGAAGAAGGCCAAGGCCAAGGTCGCCGACACCTCCGAGCGGGCCCGCGGCCAGCGCGGCAAGGACCTCGAGGCCGCGGCCGAGAAGCAGGCCTTCCAGGAGGCCCGGGCCGCTACCCAGCAGGAGAAGGCCAAGACCGCCTTGAAGGGTGGCGACAAGCACACCCTGGAAGAGCCCCTGACCGGCGACGAGAAGGCCAAGGCCGCCCCCAAACCGGCCAAGAAGCCCAAGGTCGAGTACCAGCCTCCCCCGGTCGAGGTGGTCCAGCGCCGCCTCTTCATGAAGATGTTCGGGTGGACCGGTCTGGGAGCCTACTTCGCCTTCCTGGGGGCCCTGGCCGCCCGCTTCTTCTGGCCCCGGACCCTGCTCGAGCCGCCGACCTCGTTCGTCGCCGGCTACCCCGGCGAGTTCGTGGTCGGCGAGGTGAACCTCACCTTCCAGAACGCCTATCGGGTCTGGATCGTGCGGGAGACCGCCGGGATCTACGCCCTGAAGGCCGTCTGCACCCACCTCGGGTGCACCCCGGTGTGGATCGACTCCAAGAACAAATTCAAGTGCCCCTGCCACGGCTCGGGGTTCACCCGGGAAGGCGTGAACTTCGAGGGACCGGCTCCCCGGCCGCTCGAGCGGGCCTTCATCTCGCTGCAGCCCGACGGTCGGATGTTCGTGAACACCGCCCGGGTGTTCCGCAAGGAGCGCAACGAGTGGTCCAAGGCCGGAGCCTACGTCTCTGTGGCCGCCTGATCCGAACCGTCCCGGGGACCCGACCGATCCCCGCCTCCCTCCCCCCGAAGGATCGCGAATGAGCGAAGCGAAGAACGACAGCAGCCAGAGCGGTGGGCCCGAGTCCGGCGTCCCCGCGGGAGTCCCCGATCCCAAGACCCCGCTCGACCATGTGATCCGCGAGATCACCGAGGGTCAGGTCTACCGCTCGATCATGCGCCACGGGGTCGAGGACAACCGGCGCAACCGGGTGCTGAAGATCCTCTCCAACGTCTTCCTGCACCTGCACCCGGCCCAGATGCCCCGCTACGGACTGAAGCTGCGCCACACCTGGTGCATGGGCGGCATCACGTTCTTCCTGTTCCTGGTGCTGACGCTGACCGGCGTGATGCTGATGTTCTACTACCACCCGGACAAGTTCAACGCCTACCGGGACATGAAGTTCCTGAAGGCCGACGTCCCCTTCGGCGTGTTGCTCCGGAACATGCACCGCTGGGCCGCCCACGCCATGGTGATCTCGGTCATGCTCCACATGTACCGGGTCTTCCTGACGGGCTCGTACAAGCCTCCCCGGGAGTTCAACTGGGTGGTCGGGGTGCTGCTCCTGACCCTCACCCTGCTGCTCTCCTTCACCGGCTACCTGCTCCCCGACGACCAGCTCGGGTTCTGGGCGGTGACGGTCGGCACCAATATGGCGAGAGCCACACCCGGTGTCGGACACGAGGGACCGTTCGGCGAGATGTCGGGGATGACCGCCTACAACGACATCCGCTTCGCCATGCTGGGCGGCTCGATCGTGGCGGGCAACGCCCTGCTGAGGGCCTACATCTGGCACTGCGTGGCGCTGCCCCTGCTCGCCTCGATCTTCATGGCCGTCCACTTCTGGCGTGTCCGCAAGGACGGAGGCATCTCGGTCCCGCTCTGAGCGGCGAGGACCGGGACGGAAAGGCCCCCTTCGATGGAACAGTTCCTCGAGATCCTCCTCAAGCCGGACAACGTGCCCATCATCCTGATGGGCGTGCTCACCGCGCTCTTCACCTTCGTGGCCTTCTACTACGGGTGGAAGTACGACACCCTTCGCGCCCAGGGCGTGCCGCTCCGGGAAGCCTGCCTGGGACCCGTCGAGGCGAGCTACCCCGACCGGGTCACGGTCTGGCCCCACCTGGTCCGCGAGGAGATGCTCTGCGCCATCCTGATGACGGCCTTCCTGATGGTCTGGAGCACCTGGCTGATGGCGCCCCTGGAGGAGCCCGCCAACCCGAACCTCACCCCCAATCCCTCCAAGGCCCCCTGGTACTTCCTGGGTCTCCAGGAGCTGCTGGTCTACTTCGATCCCTGGATCGCAGGCGTGGTCCTGCCCAACATCATCCTGGTCGGGCTCATGGCCATCCCCTACATCGATCCCAACCCCAAGGGGAACGGCTACTACACGCTGAGGGAGCGGCCCTTCGCCCTGTTCGTCTTCTGCTTCGGGTTCCTGGCGATGTGGGTGGCCCTGATCATCGTCGGCACCTTCCTCCGGGGCCCGGGCTGGATGTTCTTCATGCCCGGCGAGAAGTGGGACCCGAACCGGGTCGAGGCCACCAAGAACATCGACCTGACCGAGTTCTTCGGGATCCCCTCCCAGCCCTACCACCCGACCGGGATCGAGCCCGCCAACTTCATCGGTGCGGCCATCTTCTTCGGTTACACCGGGCTCACCGTGCTCCTGCCCTGGCTGTGGCTGCGCAGCCGGCACCCCGAGTTCCTCCGGCGCTGGGGCTTCCCCCGCTTCGCCACCACCGCCGTGTTGCTCGGCTGGATGGTGGGGGTGGTGCTGAAGTTCTTCGGCCGCAACTTCCTGAACATCAAGTACATCTGGGTCACGCCCTGGTTCAACGTCTAGAAAGGCGAGCGGCGACGCGATGGCACTGAGAACCAAGAGAGCCGATGGCATCGACCTGACCGACCCGGTCGAGCAGGTGTCCCTCGCCAAGTGGTTCGCCCTGAGCATCTTCCTCCTCCTCCTCAGCACCGTCTGGGCGATCTACGAGGAGGTCTGGGGGCTCCGCCCCTGGAAGGACTACCAGGCCAAGTTCAAGGTCGCCGCCCGGGCCCACTACCAGCGGAAGCTCGAGGAAGCCCAGAAGGAACTCAAGGAGCTCCAGGCGAGCGACGAGTACCAGGCCGCCGTCGACGCCGCCAAGGACGCCAGCGAGGACTTCGACAAGCAGCGCACCGAGCGGACCGCCCTCGAGAACGAGCGCTCCGCCAAGCTCGCCGAACTCGAGAAGGTCCGCAAGGACCTCGGCGACATCCGCGGCGAGTACCAGGCGCTGGTCTACCAGTGGGAACAGGCGAAGTCCGCCGAGGCCAAGGCCGACCTGAAGAAGGGCATCGACGCCCGCGAGGGGACGGTCCTGGCGCTGGTGGCGAAGATGACCAGCCTGGACGCCGAGGTCCAGTCGCTGGGTAACCGGATCTTCGAGTTCGGGAAGGACAAGAGCGCGGCGGAGGCCAAGGTGGCCGAGTTCGCCGCCCGGGTGCGCCGCTTCACCGGCCTGCGGGACGGACTGGACGAGTTCAAGATCGAACTCCGCCACATCAACGTCCCGGGCATGGGTGCCAAGGTCGACCGCTGCATCTCCTGCCACGTGGGCGCCATGGCGAGCGACCTCGAGGACATCGGGACGACCATCGAGAAGATCCCCGACCTCTGGAAGCATGCCGCGAAGTACGAGAGCCTGTTCAAGACCCACCCGGGCGACCATCTGCAGCGCCACCCTCCCGGGAAGTTCGGCTGCACCAGCTGCCACGCCGGCGACGGCTACAGCGCGGCCACCGAGTGGGAGGCGCACGGCAGCCACCACTACGAGGTCTACCCGATGTTCAAGGCTCCCAAGGGCGCCAAGGAACCCTTCGGGCACATGGCGGAGGCCGGCTGCAACAAGTGCCACATCCAGGAGATGGACCTGCCGGGCGCGCCGCTCCTCTCCTACGGGAAGCAGCTGTTCTCGGAGATGGGCTGCGTAGCCTGCCACAAGGCCAAGGGCGTGGCCCCCGAGCTCGATCGCCTCGACGAAGCCAGGAAGCGCCTGGCCTCGGCCCAGAAGGCCCTCGAGGAGACCCGGACCGGGAAGGCCCAGCTCCCCAAGGAGGAAGAGAAGCTCGACAAGTGGGAAGAGGAGCTCGACGAGGCCCAGGATGCCGCCGCCGACGGAGCCGAGAACTACCAGGAGACCGCAGTCGAGACCGTGTTCGCCCGGAAGAAGCAGCCCCTGATGGCGGCCAAGGCTGCCTTCGCGGCCAAGACCGAGTCGCTGCGCAAGGGCGAGGTCGAACTGGCCGAGACGGTCCGGGTGGCGACCAACGAGGTGGCGGAGCTCACCCGTAACGTCAAGCTCCACGGCCCCAACCTGATGAAGGTCAGGGACAAGCTGCGCCCGTCCTTCCTCAAGGAATGGCTGCTCAACCCCCACGACTTCAACCCCGAGACCAAGATGCCGCGCTTCTGGTTCCTCGACGGCAAGGACGAGAACCACAAGAAGGCCTACGAGCGACAGGTCGAGGCGGTCGCCGCCTACCTCTGGCAGAACGCCGACGCCCCGGCCCCGAGCTACCGGGGCACGCCGCCCAAGGACGAGGCCACCCTGGTCCGGGGCCAGCGCCTGCTCGAGTCGTCCGGCTGCCTCGCCTGCCACGTGGGCGGCGAGCATGACGGCAAGCCCATCGACACCCGCCAGGGGATCGAGGGGACCCACGTCAAGGAGCGGATGTACGGCCCGTCCCTGGTGCGCACCGGCGAGAAGGCCCGCTACGACTACCTGGTCCGCTGGCTGCTCGATCCCAAGGCCCTGGCGCCCCAGACCCGCATGCCCAACATGCGCCTCGACCGGGACCAGGCCGAGGCCATCGCTGCCTATCTGGTCACCCGCCAGGAGGACGAGGTCCCGGCTTCGGCCTTCGACGAGGTGCCCGCCTACCTGGAGGACAAGACCCTCGCCAAGGAGGGCTTCGAGGTCATCCAGCGCTACGGCTGCTACTCGTGCCACAACATCAAGGGCACCGAGGGCATGGGAAGGATCGGCGTCGAACTCTCGGCGCACGGCTCGAAGAACCTGCACCTCTTCGACTTCGGCCTGATCGAGAAGAAGGTGGCCCAGGCCAAGCACCCCGGCGAACACCACCCGCTGCTCAGCCGCTACGACTACATCTCCTACAAGGCCCAGAACCCCCGGTCCTTCGAGGAGGGTCGGTACTACACCTCGCCCACCGCCGACGAGCACCTGCGGATGCCCTCTTTCGGGCTCTCCGACGAGGAGGCGCACGCGGTCGCCACCTTCGTCGTGAGCCTGGTCGAGGAGCCGGTTCCCTCGGACTACGTCTTCGCGGCCGACTATCCCCGGGGCGCCCTGCCCGCCGGCCGCAACCTGGTGGTCAAACACAACTGCGCCGCCTGCCACGTGATCGAGGGCAAGGGAGGGCCGCTGCGCCAGGTGGTGTTCAAGGATCTCCTGAAGACCAAGTACGAAGAGGACGAGGAGTTCCGTTCCGGGTTCAAGCTGGCGCTGGATCTGAACGCCGCCCCGCCGGACCTCTGGACCATCGGCAGCCGGGTACGGTCCGAGTGGATGTTCCACTTCCTGAAGAAGCCGGAGACGATCCGACCCTGGGCACTCGCCCGCATGCCCCAGTTCGAGCTCTCCGACGACGAGGCGATCAAGCTGGTCGAGTACTTCCAGGCCCTGGACCGACAGGCCTACCCCTACGCCTCGGAGGTCTCCCGGACGCTCGACCCGGCCCAGCAGGCCGAGGTCCTGAAGCTGATGGGCGAGCTCCAGTGCTCGAAGTGCCACGTGATCGACGGCAAGCCCGCCAGCGAACCCCAGGCACCCAACCTGGACCTCACCAAGGCGAGGGTCAAGCGGGACTGGATCGCGACCTGGGTCCGGAACGCCCCGGGGATCCTCCCCTACACGGCCATGCCGAGCTTCGAGAAGCAGATCGACGAACGGCAGGCCTACCTGATCGCCGACTACCTGGCGAGCCTCGGCGACCGGCGCATGGCGAATGCCCCCGGAATCCCAGCCGAGGGGAGCCGGGCCGGGGACGAGTAGGAAGAGCCGGTGAGCCCCGCGAGCGGGCCGGGATCGGCTGCCTCCGAGCTGGTCAGCATCAAGGGCGAGCTCGTACCCCGGAGGCGGATCGAGTACCCCAACGCCGACCTGGGCTGGATGCGCGGCTACGGCGTCTACGAGACGTTGTTCATGTACCCGCCGGGGCGCTGCTTCGAGGTCGACGCCCACCTGGACCGCCTCGCCGACAGCGCCCGCCTCCTGGGGATCGTGCCGCCCGGACGGCCGACCCTGGCGAGGGCCCTCGAGGCCTGGTGCCAAGGTTCAGGCATGACCCGGGGTCGCGTCCGCATCGTGCTCGTGCTCGATCAGGACGAACCCTGGTGGATGATCGACGGCGATGCCATCCCCGAGCCCCGCCCCCCGGTCGAGAAGCGGGCCCTGGCCATGGCGGCTTCCCGCATCTCGATCCCGCCTCCGCCGCTCGGCTCGGCCAAGACCATCTCCAGGGTGTCCTACGAGCTGGCGGCACGCCAGGCCCGGGCCCTGGGTGCCGACGACGCCCTGCTCCCCACCATCGACGGCAAGCTCGGCGAGAGCACCCGTGCCTCGGTGTTCCTGGCCCGCGGCGGTCGCCTCCACACCCCGCCCCTCTCGCTCGGCATCCTCCCCGGGGTGACCCGACAGCTCCTGCTGGCCCGCCTCCCGGAGCAGGGCATCCCGGTCGTGGAGAGCGTCGATCCCTTCGAGGCGATCTGGGAGGCCGACGAGCTCTTCGTGGTCAGCACCGTGCGCGGCGTGGCCCCGGTGGTGCGCCTCGTCGAGGAGGGCGGTCGGGTGCGTCCGCTGGCCCCGGGTCCCTTCGTCCGGGCGGCCGAGGACGCGGTGCGTCATGAGGTCGAATCGACCGGTCTCGCCTATGCAGGACCCGGGGGACCCCGGGTGGCAGGCGGGGCCGGTATGGGGTAGCATCCGGGGCGGGCGACGAACTGCCCCTACAGTCATGACGCGCTGCGTGCCCCCGAGGAGGTCCACGATGTTCCTTGCCAAGTCCTTCCTGGCGTCGTTCGCCGGGTTCTGCCTGCTTCTCTCCTTCGGATGCGGCGGTGGCGAGACCCCGGCCGCAGGTACCGAGACCGGAACCCAGGCCATGGCCGCGGGGGGCGAAGGCGAGGGCGAGACCTCGGCCGGCAAGAAGCCTGTGGATCCCGCCACGGCGGCGACTGTCGAGGTGATGGTCAAATACGAGGGCGACCCGGTCAAGAACAAGAAGATCAAGATGGGCGCCGACCCCTTCTGCCAGTCGGCCCACGAGACCGCCGCGGAGGAGGAGAAGTTCGTCCGCAACCCCAACAACACCATGGCGAACGCCTTCGTCTGGATCCAGTCGGGCGGCCTCAAGGCCTTCGAGTTCCCCACCCCCAAGGAGAAGGTCACCATCGACCAGAAGGGGTGCCTCTACATCCCGCATGTCGCCAGCGCCACCCTGAAGCAGGAACTCGTCTTCAAGAACTCCGACGAAACCCTCCACAACGTCCATCCCACGCCCAAGCTCAACAAGGAGATGAACGTGGCGATGCCGACCAAGAACTCGGAGGAGAAGTTCGTCTTCAAGAAGGAAGAGCTGATGATCCCCACCAAGTGCAACGTGCACCCCTGGATGATCAGCTACGTGAACATCGTGAAGCACCCTCTCCACGGCGTCACCCCCAAGAGCGACGACGGCAAGCTCACCATCTCGGGCATCCCGCCGGGGACCTACACCCTCGAGGCCATCCACGAGGAGCTCGGCAAGGTCTCGATGGAGATCACCTTGAAGGACAAGGAGACCAAGGCGGTCACCCTGGAGTTCAAGAAGGCCTCCTGAGGCCTTTCCCTCCGGACGGGGCCTGATGGGCCCCGCCCGGAGCGGCAGTTCTTCCCGGCGCCGCTCCAATGGGGCGGCCCGTTTGCTTTCGGGAGGCATCCCATGCATCCTGGCGCTTCCGTTCCCGCCCTTCCCCACGGCTCCCCGACGCTGGTCTGGTGGGCCCGTGCCACCTCCTTCTCCACCCTGTTCCTGGTCTTCGCAGGCGGCATGGTCACGAGCACCGACTCGGGCCTGGCGGTCCCCGACTGGCCGCTCTCCTACGGGATGCTCATGCCCCCCATGGTGGGCGGCATCTTCTACGAGCACGGGCACCGGATGGTGGCCAGCTTCGTCGGCCTGCTGACCCTGATCCAGACCGTGTGGATCCAGAGGGTCGAGCCCCGCGCCTGGGTGCGCAAGCTGGCCTGGCTCTCGCTCGCGGCGGTCATCGCCCAGGGCCTCCTGGGGGGCCTCACGGTGATCCTGCTGTTGCCGACCCCGGTCTCGGTGACGCATGCGTGCCTGGCCCAGGCGTTCTTCTGCCTGACCGTGATCCTGGCCGTGGTCCTGGGCGAACGCTGGTGCGCCCCCGACCCCGGTCCCCGGCTCGAGGGCAGCTGGACCCGCCTCCCCCTGATCGCGGCACTCGTCGTCTACGGCCAGCTCTTCCTGGGGGCGGTCATGCGCCACACCGGCGCCGGCCTGGCGATCTCCGACTTCCCATGGATGGACGGGGGTCTGTGGCCCGACCTGGCCCGCCCGGGGGTCCCGGCCCACCTCGCCCATCGGCTCGGGGCGGTGATGGTCACCCTGGCCATCGTAGCGACCCTGGCCGCCATCCGGACCCATCGCGACTCGGGCTCCCGCCTCCGGAGCCTGGCCGGCGGAGGAGCCCTGCTGCTGGCGCTCCAGCTGACCCTGGGCGCCTACACGATCTGGACCGCCAAGCAGCCCCACGTGACCAGTCTCCACGTGGTGACCGGGGCCTCGATCCTGGGCGTGATGGTGCTCCTGGCCCTGGAGATGCAGCGTCGCCGGCGGACCGGTCCGGAAGCCTGAGCCTCGAGGCGGCCGGCTCCCACGGGAGGACCTGGGACCAGGACCACCGGGAGCAGGTCGGCGGGGAGCAGGTCGGCGTCAGGCGGTGGGCGATCCGGGGGCGGGATCCAGGCGGGCCGCCTCCCGGAGCCGGGCTTCCTCGCTGCGGACCGCCTTGGCCAGGCCGAGCATGATCGAGAACAGGACCGTGAAGGGCACGGCCATGAGCAGCGCGGTCGAGGCCTGGAAGCCTTCGATGGCCCGGCGGGCGTCGGGATCCGCGATGCTGATGGTACAGGTGGGGCAGGCCGAGGCGGCAGCGGCGCCAGCCAGCAACAGGAAGGCGACCCGACCCACCATGATCAGTGGTGGCCGATCATCCCGTAGACCACGTTGATGTCCCACATGATCGGGCCCAGCGCCAGTCCCACGCAGACGATGGTCAGGCCGACCACCCCGAAGATGCCCCGCCCCTCGGTGCGGAGGTGCATGAAGTACATCGCCACCAGGCCGGCCTTGATCACCGCCAGGGTGATCAGCACCGCCAGCGAGAGGCCGGTTCCCTTGCCCATCACCGGGGGGACCCCGAGCTCGATCAGGGTGAGGACCACCAGGCACCAGAAGATGGTCAGGTAGCTGGGGCCGTGATGGGCCGCGTGGTCGTCATGGGCCGCGGCCTCGGCGGCGTGGTCGCCGGCGCCCTCGGCCCCGTGCCCGTCGCCATGCCCGTGCTCATGGAAGGCGCCGTGCATCAGCCAGAGCATGATCGCGCCCAGACCCAGGAAGATCGCGTCCTGGACGTACATGTTGTGCAGCATCGCGTCTCCCGTCCCTCAGACGAGGTAGATGATCGTGAAGAGGAGGATCCAGACCAGGTCCACGAAGTGCCAGTAGAGTCCGAGGATCTCGATCTCGCTCGAGTTCCGCTCGGTGATCCCGCCCTTCATCGCCTTGGCCAGCATCGTGAAGATGTAGATCACCCCGGCCAGCACGTGGAGACCGTGGTACCCGGTGCAGGCGTAGAAGGTGGCCCCGTAGGGGCCGACGGTCGGGTAGACGCCCTCGTGCATGAAATGCGACCACTCGTAGGCCTGGCCTCCGAGGAAGATCAGCCCGCCGAGCCCGGTGGCGAAGAGCCACTTCTTCAGGCCGTCCAGGTCGTTCCGGCAGACCGCCGAGTAGGCGTACACCATGGTGACCGAGCTGCAGATCAGGATGAAGGTGTTCAACCCCGTCAGGCCCACCGGGGGTTCGGGGAGGCCGGTCGGGATCCACTGGGTGCTCGCCATCCGGAGCACGATGTAGGCGGCGATGAAGGCGCTGAAGCCCATGGCGTCCGACCCCAGGAAGAGCCACATGCAGAGCTTCCCGGGAGTCAGCGTCCCGTGGGGCAGCATCTCCTCCTCGTGGTGATGGTCGTCGTGGGCCGTGGCTGCGTGCCCCATGGCTAACCTCCCGCCTTGGCGGTCAACGGTTCGGTCTGGGCGATCCAGTCCCGGTCCGTCACCTCGGGATTCGAGTATTCGAAGGGTCCCCGGTGGACGGTGGGGATGGCCTTGAAGTTGTAGTGGGGCGGCGGCGAGGTGGTCGTCCACTCCAGGGTGGTGCAGTCCCAGGGGTTCTCGGGTGCCACCGGTCCCCGGAAGAGCGAGTACACCAGGTTCACGAGGAACACGATCTGCCCCACGAACACGGTGAAGGCGGCGTGGGTGATCTGGACGTTGGTGGCCCCCAGCGACTTCAGGAAGCTGTAGCTCATCGGATCGGCGATCCGGCGCATATGGCCGCCGGCACCCAACCGGAACATCAGGATGAAGACCACCGAGAGGCCGACCAGGGTCAGGGCGAAGTGGATCTTGCCCAGGGTCTCGTTCATCATCCGCCCGAACATCTTGGGGAACCAGAAGTACAGCCCGGCGAAGCCGCCCAGGAGAACCGAGGCCGCCATCGTCAGGTGGAAGTGGCCCACCACGAAGTAGGTGTCGTGGATGTAGAGGTCGATCGACTGGGAAGCGTTGAACATCCCCGTGAGGCCGCCGATCGAGAACACGAAGATGACGCCGATCGAGAAGAGCATCGCCGAAGTGAACCGGATCGAGCCCCGCCACAGCGTCCCCAGCCAGTTCAGGAAGAAGATGGCCGAGGGGATGCTGACCAGCAGGGTCATCATGGTGAAGACCCTGCCCAGGTAGGGGTTCATCCCCGAGACGAACATGTGGTGGCCCCACACGCACGCCGAGAGCACGCAGATGCCGCCCATGGCGATCACGGTCTCCCGGTAGCCGAAGGCCGGCTTGCGGGAGAAGATCGCCAGGAAGTCCGAGACCATGCCCCAGGCGGGCAGGATCACGATGTAGACCTCGGGGTGCCCGAAGACCCAGAAGACGTGCTGGTAGAGCAGTACCTGCCCGCCGGGCGCATAGCCCTTGGCGGCAGCCAGGGGACCGGCCGCGAAGAACGAGGTGTGGAGCACCCGGTCCATCAGGAGCATCAGCAGGCCGGAGGCGATCACCGGCACATACAGGGCGTTCAGGATGGCCGTGTAGAAGAGACCCCAGGTGGTCAGCGGCATCCGCATCAGGGTCATCCCGGGAGCCCGGTACAGGAGGATCGTGGTGATGTAGTTCACCGCTCCCATGATCGAACCTGCCCCGGTGAGGAAGAGGGCCAGGATCCAGTAGTTCTGGGCCGGTCCGGAAGTCTCGCTGGCCAGGCTCGAGAGCGGGGGGTAACCCGTCCAGCCGGCCTGAGGTCCCTTTCCGAGCCCCGAGGGATCCGCCACGAAGGCATACAGCAAGGCGATGCCGCCGGCGAACGCCATCCAGAAGCTCAGCATGTTGAGGAACGGGAACGCCATGTCCCGGGCGCCGATCTGGAGCGGGATCAGGTAGTTCCCGAAGGCTCCGATCAGCAGCGGGGTGATGGCGAAGAACACCATGATCGTCCCGTGCATGGTCACGGCGACGTTGTAGTGGTCGGGGGTGAGCACGCCGGTGCCGCCGAAGAGCATGGTGCCCACCACCGGGACCGGCTGGTTCGGATACGCCAGCTGCCACCGCATCAGGATGGCCAGGAACCCGCCGAGTGCCAGGAAGGCGAGTCCGAACCAGAAGAACTGCATCCCGATGATCTTGTGATCGAACGAGATGACGTACTTCCAGAAGAAGCTCTTGGGCTCCTCATGGATATGATGCTCGAAGCGCCTCAATGGTGCTCCCCTTCGACCTTGCTCGCGTCCTTGGCCTTGTCGGCCCAGGCCTTGGGCTGGGTGCCTCCGAACGGCACCGACTGCCAATGCCAGCCCCAGTTCTCCTCGGGCTCCTCGCCGCCGTCGTTGTCCTCGTCCTCGGCGTACAGGGCCGCCAGGTAGAGGTCGAACTCGTCGGTGTCGGCCGGATAGACATGCATCTGGGAACGCATCCGGGTGTGGCCGTTGCCGCAGAGTTCGGCGCAGGCGACCTCGTAGGTGGCCTTCACGGCCTTCCCGTTCTTGGTGGCTCCGGTCTCCCGGGCCTTGAACCACATCGAGGTGACCACCCCGGGCACGGCGTCCTGCTTCACCCGCAGATTCGGGAGGAAGAGGCTGTGGATCACGTCCTTGGAGGTGATCGCCAGGATCACGGGACGGTCCGCCGGGAGGTGCAGGGTGGTGTCCACCACGTCGTCACGATTGCCGAAGATCCCGTCGGGTCCGGGATAGCGGAAGTTCCAGGCGAACTGCTCGGCCCGCACCTCGATGCGCAGGACGTTCTCGGAGCGCGGGTAGTTCTCGATCAGCATCTCGAAGAAGCGCCGCGAGTTGCGCTCGACCTGGAAGTCGAGACCCAGGAACACGATCACCGACACCAGGGTGGTCAGGATCGCGTGGGGTCGCTGGTCACCGTGGGTGTAGTAGGCCTTGTGCCCGGGACGCTCCCGGTAGGCGACCAGGGAATAGAGAAGGATCGCCATGACCAGGACGAATGCGAACCCGGTCAGGTAGACGACCAGCCAGAAGAGCCAGTCGATCTCGTGGCCCCAGGCGGAGATGTCCTGGGGGAGCGGGAAGAGCCATTGCAGCATGCCTCAGGGACCCACCTTGTCGATCAGCATGAGGACGAAGAGAGCCGGAAGGTAGCAGATGGAGACGTGGAAGACCCCGCGGGCCGATCGGTCCGAGGGCCGGATGGCGAAGACCGCTCCTGCGGCCAGGAAGACCAGGCCGAGGGCCAGGGCACCCGCGAAATAGGCGGGACCCGTGATCCGGAAGAGCGACGGCGAGAGCGTGACCGGCAGGAGCACCAGGGTGGCCGCCAGGCCCGAGAGGGCCGAGAGGCGTCCGTCGGCGTCGTAGCGGGAGAGCATGTGGAAGCCGGCCTCCCGGTAGTCCACCCGGTGCATCCAGGCGATCGCCCAGAAGTGCGGGAGCTGCCAGAAGAACACGATCAGGAAGAGGAGAGCGGCCCGCTCGTCGACCTGCGGCTCGGCGGCGGCGAACCCCATGACCACCGGCAGGGCGCCGAACACCGCGCCCACGTAGGTGTTCAGGTCGGTCAGGCGCTTGAGCGGCGTGTAGACCAGCACATAGCCGAGCAGGATGCAGAGCCCGACCAGGGCCGCCGAGAGGTTCACGCCCTGGAGCAGCACCAGGGAACCGGCGGCACCCCAGAGGAGACCGAGGCCGAGGGCCTCCTCCTCGCGGAGCCGACCCGAGGGCAGGGGCCGCTCCCGGGTGCGCCGCATCTCCCGGTCGTACTCCCGCTCCAGGAACTGGTTCAAGGCGGAGGAACTGGCGGCCAACAGGGCACTTCCCAGGGTCAGGGCGCCCAGGCGGTCCCCGGCACCGCCGTCGGCCATGCCGTAGCCGACCAGGCTGGCCGCCACGGCCAGGGCCGAGAGGCGCGGCTTGGCGAGTTCGGACACCGCCCCGAGGCGCTCGGCGAGGCCCGCCTGCGAGGCCCGGGCCACCAGGCCGATCGGGGCTTCGCGAGCGGCGCAGGTACGGGTCGGGGTCAGGGAGTCGAGTTGGATGGACATGGTTTCCGCGGAGCCCCGCCCACCCCAGGGGTTCTCGGAGCGATGGGTGAGATGTAACACACGCCTCGACCGAATGGGAAGCGAATCCGCTCCGCCTCGGACAGGGCAGGACGCCGGTTCGGTCGACGTCCACCGAAAGCCTGGCGTAGACTCCCGCCATGCCTGACCCGACCCGGGAGAGCCCTCCCGAATCGACCGAGCCCGGATCCGACGCGATTGCCGGATCCCACGACCATGGCTCGTCCCCCGACGCGATCGACCCCGCCGAGCGGCGACGGGACGTGCTGCTCCTGAAGGTCATCTTCGGGACGGCCATCTTCGCCTGGGTGGTGTTCGTGGGGATGATGGTCACGGTCGGACCCCGGATCGACCCGAATGCGGTCCGCGGCGACTGCCTCCTCTACCAGGACAAGGTCCGGGAGGCGATCGAGGAGCTCTGCAAGCGCCGCTCCGTGAGCTTCGCCTCCCTGCTCGCCGCCGAGGGCCGGGGGAGCACCCTGGGTCCCCTCTTCAAGATCCTGGCGGCCGAGGGACTGCTCGCCGAGCCCTTCCCTCGGACCACCGACTGCCGGAGCTTCAAGGACTACACGGTCCTCGACCCCCAGAGTCCCACTCTCCTCAATATGGCCTGCTGGGTCCACGGCCAGCGGGATCCGGGACGTTCCGGGGTGCGTCCATGAGCGAGCCCGAGGCGCCCCCCGAGCAGGCTCCCGAGATGCCCGAGCCTCCCCGGACCCCGGGCCCCGGGTCGGCCACCAAGCTCTTCGTGTTCGCGGTGGTCTTCGGGGTGACCCTGGCCGCCCTGGTCCAGGTCGGCCTGATCGACCCGGGTCGGGCCCTCGGTCCGGGCTCGCAGGTGGGTACCTCCCAGGGCTTCGGCGAGGTCGTGGACCTGGTCCCCCGCTACGGGAAGGTCCCGGACTTCCGCCTGATCGAGAGCTCGGGCGACCCGGTCGGGCTGGAGACCCTCTCCGGCAAGGTCTGGATCGCCTCCTTCCTCTTCACCCGCTGCGCCGCCACCTGCCCGGCCATGGCGGACCGCAACAGGATCCTCCAGAACGTGCTACCCGAGGGCACCCAGCTGGTCTCGATCAGCGTCGATCCCACCCGCGACACCCCGGAGGTACTGCGGGACTACGCCAAGTTCTATCAGCGGGTCCCCGGCAAGTGGTTGCTCCTGACCGGCGAGTGGAAGACCATCAGCGACCTGGCCCAGAAGGGTTTCTACCTGGCCGGCGAGGATCCCCTGCTCCACAGCACCCGGTTCGCCCTGGTCGACCAGCTCGGCAACCTCCGCGGCTACTACGACTCGAAGAGCGAGGAGGAGATGGCCAACCTGGTCCGGGATGTCTCCCTGGTGCTCGCCGAGGCGACCCCCGAGGGACCCGGCGGGAGACCGGCACCCCGATGACCGGCTCCGGTCCCGCCGTCTCGGTCCAGGGCCTCGGGCACAGCTACGGCTCCCGCCGGGCGCTCGACGGCCTCGACTTCGAGGTGGCACGGGGGGAGCGGTTCGCCCTCCTCGGTCCCAACGGGGGCGGGAAGAGCACGCTCTTCCGGATCCTCGCCACCCTGATCGCACCCGGTTCGGGCACCGCCACCGTCGAGGGCGCCTCGGTCACCGGCGAACCGCACCGGGTGCGGGCGAGCATCGGGGTGGTCTTCCAGGCCCCGAGCCTCGACCCCAAGCTCACCGTCAGCGAGAACCTCTGGCACCAGGGACACCTCTATGGTCTCTGCGGCGCGGACCTGGACGCCAGGATCGCCGCGGGCCTGGCCGCCGGACAGCTCGCCGACCGGGCCCGGGACCGGGTGGAGACCCTGAGCGGCGGCCTGATGCGACGGGTCGAGCTGCAGAAGGCGCTGCTCCACGACCCCGGCGTTCTGCTCCTCGACGAGCCGACCACCGGGCTCGACCCCGGGGCCCGGCGCGATTTCTGGGAATGGATCGACCAGCTGAAGGCGGAGCGCGGGACCACGGTCCTCTTCACCACCCACCTGCTCGACGAAGCCGACCGGGCCGATCGGATCGTCCTCCTGGATCAGGGTCGAAAGGTCGCCGCCGGATCCCCGGGCGAACTCAAGTCGGCCCTGGCAGGCGAGGTCCTGACCCTGGTTTCGACCGACCCCGAAGGGCTCTCGGAGCGGCTCCGCACCGAGCTCTCCCTCTCGCCCCGGCCGATCGGCCGGGAGCTCCGGCTGGAGGCGGCGGACGGGACCCGGCTGGCGGCCGATCTGCTCTCCCGCTACGGAGATCGGATCCAGAGCCTGACCTTGTCCAAGGCGACCCTCGAGGATGTCTTCGTGCACCACACGGGCCGCTCGCTCTGGGACGTAGGGAAGGCGGCATGACCCGGGCCGCGGCACCGACCCCTTCGCTGGGACTCGCCTCCTACACCCTCTGGAGGCGGGAGCTCACCCGCTTCTTCCGCCAACGCAGCCGGGTGGCGGGGGCCTTCCTCACCCCGGTCGTGTTCTGGCTCCTGCTCGGCTCCGGGCTCTCCTCCTCGTTCCGGGCCGCCGGCGCCCCGGAGGGCCTCGACTACCTCGAGTACTTCTTCCCGGGGATCGTGGTCCTGATCCTCATGTTCACGGCCATCTTCGCCACCATCTCGGTGATCCAGGACCGCAAGGAGGGCTTCCTCCAGGGAATCCTGGTGGCCCCGGTACCGAGGGCCGCGATCGTACTCGGCAAGGTCGCCGGGGGAGCCACCCTGGCGGTGCTGCAGGCCGGACTCCTGATCCTGCTCGCCCCCTTGGCCGGGGTCCCGGTCGATCCCTCCAGGCTCCCGGCCCACTTCGCCTGCCTCTTCCTGGTGGCGGCGGGCCTCACGGCCTTCGGGTTCTGCCTGGCCTGGCCCATGGATTCGATCCAGGGCTTCCACGCGGTGATGAACCTGGTGCTCATGCCCATGTGGATGCTCTCCGGGGCGTTCTTCCCCACCGAGCCGGTACCGGCCTGGCTGGCGCTGGCGATCCGCCTGAACCCGCTGACCTACGGCCTGGCCGCGGCCCGCCGCACCTTCGGAGGCGCCGGCGCCGACCTCCCCGGGCTCCCGTCGCTCGAGCTCTCCCTGGCGGTCTCGATCGCCTTCCTGGCCGCCAGCTTGTGGCTGGGCACCCGGCTGGCCTCCGGCGAGCCCCGACGTCGCGCATGAGGCCCGACGTCGACCCGGCCTGGCTCTGGATCCCGACCCTGAACGCCGGCCTGAACGCGTTGGCCACCTGCCTGCTCGTGGTGGGCCGGGCCCAGGCCCGTTCCGGCCGGCTCGAAGCCCACCGGCGCACCATGCTCGCGGCGCTGGCGGTCTCGGTCCTCTTCCTGGTCTGCTACCTGATCTACCACGCCGAGGTCGGCTCGGTACGGTTCCAGGGCACCGGACCGATCCGGACCGTCTACCTCTCCATCCTGGCGAGCCATACCGTGCTGGCGGCCCTGGTGCCGTTCCTGGCGCTCCGGACCGTCTGGCTGGCGAACCGGGGACGCAATGCCGAGCATCGCGCCCTGGCAGTCTGGACCTGGCCGATCTGGGTCTACGTCTCGATCACCGGCGTGGTGGTCTACGCCATGCTCTACCAGCTGCCGCGGTCCTGGCTCTGAGGCAGGCTCCCGGCTTGACCATGCCCCCCGCCGGTGATAGCCTTTCCGGCGCCGCTGGGGCGTAGATCAATTGGTAGATCACCAGATTCTGACTCTGTAGGTTCTAGGTTCGAGTCCTAGCGCCCCAGCCAGGCAGCCCCCCCGCTTCTCAACGTCGTGGCCGGAACCCGGTCCGCCGTTCGAAGAGGATCCGGTTGTTCTCGAACCGGAGGGGGTCGGTCCGGAACCCGCCCGTGAAGTTGTCCACACCTCGGCGGTCGATCTGGGCCCCCCGACCACTCAGCCGGAAGAAGCTCTCCTGGCGCGCCGGGGGGGCGTTGAGCGGCTTGGGGACGAAGTCCTTGATCGGCTGGAACTCGGTGAGCCGGTTCTCCCGCCCCAAGGGCAAGCGCCGGGGATCGATGCGGGGCTGGAGGAAGGTCCTACGGGTGGACGTCGGACGGGTGTCGGCGAGGCCCGGCGAGGCCATCGGCCCCCCGGCGAGGATCGCCAGCACGAGCCCCAGGCACTTCTTCCACATGGTGACCTCCCCGGTCCGGTGCCCCGGATCCTAGGGAGGATACGACGTTCGGGAACCCCTCGGGCGCGATCGCTCCTATCCCGCGGCCTTGGCCTGCTGGGGGGGCTCCTCGTTCTCGGCCCTAGGTCGCGACCCGTCGGCGAGCCGCTCCAGGACCTCCTGGTGGGTGACCACGTAGCGGTCCAGGTACTTGCGGCTGGGGATCCGGTACATGATGTCGAGCATCACCTTTTCGAGGATGCTGCGCAGGCCCCGGGCCCCGGTCTTCTCGCACATCGCCCGCTCGATGATGGCGTCCACGGCCTGGTCGGTGAAGGAGAGCTCCACCTTGTCCATCCAGAGGAGTTCCTTGAACTGGCGGATCAGGGCGTTCTGCGGCTCGAACAGGATCCGCCGGAAGGTGCTGGCATCGAGTTCCCGGAGGGCACAGATCACCGGGAGGCGTCCCACGAATTCGGGCATCATCCCGAACTTCACCATGTCCTGGGGGATGGCGTAGCGCAGCAAGTCGGAGTCGACCTTGATCTCCGGCCCTTGTTCGTTGACCCCGAACCCGATGGCCTTCTTCCCCAGGCGCTTCTTCACGGTGTCGGCCAGGCCCTCGAAGGCGCCGCCGCAGATGAAGAGGATGTTCCCGGTGTTCATGGTCACGCAGCCGGCCGAAGCCCCCTTGGACCCCAGGTCCTTGGGCACCACCGCCTCGGCACCCTCGATGATCTTCAGGAGGGCCTGCTGGACGCCTTCCCCCGAGACATCCCGGTTCCAGGAGGAGTAGCCCTCCTTGCGGGCGATCTTGTCGACCTCATCGAGGTAGACGATCCCCCGCTCGGCCTTGGCCACGTTGAAGTTGGCCTTCTGCAGGAGGCGGGTCAGGATGGCCTCGACGTCCTCGCCGATGTAGCCCGCCTGGGTGAGGCTGGTGGCATCGGCCATGGCGAAGGGCACGTCGAGGATCCGCGCCAGGGTCTTGGCCAGCAGGGTCTTGCCGGTCCCGGTGGGACCGATCATCAGGATGTTGGACTTCTCGATGTCGACCCGCGACGAGCTGCCCGCCTTCTCCTTGAAGAGGAGCCGCTTGTAGTGGTTGTAGACGGCAACCGAGAGGATCTTCTTGGCGTCGTCCTGCCCGATCACCCACTGGTCGAGCTTGCGGTGGATCTCCTCGGGGGTGGGCAGCTCCCTGGGTTGGTACTTGTCGACCGGGACGACGCTCTTCTTGCGTTCGATGATGTCGTGGCAGAGCTCGATGCACTCGTCGCAGATGATCGCGCCGGCGCCTTTGACGAACTCCTTGGCCCCGTCTTCGTCCTTGCCGCAGAACGAGCAGGTGATCTTCTTGTCCCGATCCGACATCCATCCTCCAGATCGCCTGGCCCGAGGGGGGGTTCGACCTGGTCGGGCTGCGTGGCCCCGGACCAGGAGCGGATCTCCGTCGATGCGAAGGCTCCCGAGCAAGTATAGCGGCACTCCATGGGCCGTTCAACAACCGAAGTCGGTCGGGGAAGGCCGGGAGCAAGACCTCCATGCTCTCCCCCCCGGAGGCCCGGAAGTGTCTTCCCGGACCCGGTCCGGCTTGGGGCCGGGATCCCCTGTGCTACCTTGGGCCATGGGCCGGACGAGGACTCCGCGCCGACCCGATCCGATGCCGGATTTCGACCCCGAAGAAGTCACCGCCAGCGGCCTCAGGATCGAGGCCGTCTACTGCCCGAGCTGCAATCGCGAGAACCGCTCGGGAGTGACCTTCTGCGCCCACTGCGCCACCTACCTCGGCGACCTCCTCGATTCGGAGAGCCCCGGCGGATCCGGCGGGGACGACGCCCTCGACAACCTGAAGGCGGCTCCCGAGCCGCCCCCTCCCCCGCCCCCGGATCCCCGCCCCCCCACGCCGGTCCCCTCGGCCCGGCCCTCGTCGGCCTCGTCGTCGTCGGCACCGCCCAAGAAGACCGAGACGCCCTCTTCGGTACCGGCCCGGGATCCGGACCTGCTCCCCCAACCGGTGACCCTGCCCGATGGTCGGGTGATCCGCAAGGCCTCCACCCTCGCCAAGCTTCAGAAGCTCCAGCAGATCGCGGGCGGCGACCCCCTGGGCGGGGCACGATCCGGCGGGAACGACGTGGTGGCCTACCTCGAGAAGAAGGTGGCCGACCAGACGGCCCTGATCGAGCAGTTGAAGCAGGAGAAGGAGGCCCTGGTCCAGGAGTTCATGGTCGACGCCCTCGAGGGCGACGAGAACGCCCTGGCCGAAGAGCTGGGCAAGGCCCGACGCAGGATCAAGGAACTGGAGGCCGCCGCCAAGGCAGGCGGCGCCGGGGGCGCAGACCTGGAGGCCGCGACCCGGGACCTCGCCGAGGCCCGGGAAGAGGTCGCCCGGCTTCGCTCCCAAGTCGAACTGGCGAGCGAGGTGGGGAACGAGGCCGAGCGGCTGGCCAAGGCGGAAGCCGAGCTCGAGAGCCTGCGGGCCGAGCTGGCGGCTTCCGACGATGCCCGGATCGAGCTGGCCGGCCGGGTGGAGGCCGCCGAAGCCAGGGCCCGGGGGGCCCCGGCCGCGACGTCGGGCGGGGAGGAGCTGGAGTCCCTCCGGAACGAGGCGGAGGATCTCCGCGCCCGCCTGACCCAGATGGGCGAGACCGCCCGGGAACAGGTCCAGTCGGTCACCCGGTACTACGAACGGATCCTGGCCCGCTCACCCTGCGGCCTCGTGGTGATGGACGGCACCGGCTCGATCCTTTCCGCCAATCTCGCCTGCTCCCGGCTCCTGGGGGTCCCGACCGCCCAGATCCTGCGCAAGCCCTATCTCTCCATCCCTGCCTTCCAGGAATTCGAGGCCACCGTCAACGAGGTCATGGAGTCCGGCAACGACTCGCCGGCCCGCCCGCTCACGATCTCGAGTGCCGACGGTAACCAGCACCGGGTCCGCTACACCTGCTCCCGGGCCGAGATCGGGACCCGCAAGGTCTGTGTGGTGATCATGGAGGTCCTGCTCCCGGCCAAGCCCGCAGGGGCAGGCGACCCCGGCGGCCTGCGGGAGGACCTCTTCGGGCTGCGCATGATGGTCGAGCTCCTCTCGTCCAAGGCGCATCTGGAGGACGTGGTCACCCGGGTGAGCGGGGACATCCTGGCGGACGTCGACCGCATGCTCGAGGCGATGAAGTCGAACTGATCCCCTACCCGGGCCGGGCCGGCGGGTCCGAGACCACCCGGAGCCCACCCGCCCTCCGCCGTGACGGGCGCCTGCCGGGACTACTCCGGATCGTAGGGATCGATCCCCTCGCCCACCGCCTCCAGGTAGCCGAGCAGGTCCGCCTTCTCCCGGGCCGAGAGCCCGAGCCCATAGGTGCGATCGAAGTGCTCGATCACATCCTTGAGCGAGGCGAAACGCCCGTCATGCATGTAGGGCGGGGAGTAGTTCACGTTGCGGAGCGTCGGGGTGTCGAAGCCGCCTCCGGTCCCCACGTCATGCATGCGCCCGTCCAGGAAGTAGGAATCGGGACGGTGGCAGCCGGCGCATGAGCGCCCCGGCAGGTTCGGGAACTCCTTTTCGAAGAGAGCCTTACCCCGCTTCACGGGGTCGGGCGCCGCCGGGTCCAGGGATCCGTCGTCGCGCACCCACCGGGTAGGCAGGAAGTCGAACTCGCGCAGGTAGGCGGTGAGGGCGTCGAGGGTCTTGGGCGACGGCTCGGGGCCGTCGAACTCGAGCACGATGACCCGCCGCGTGAACTCCCGGATCCCGCCCTCCTGCTGGGTCTTCCCGTAGGGACCGGTGTGACGGAGGCCGCGCAACGAAGGCGTATCGACGGGGTTGAAGATCCCGTCGTCCCCGGCGGCCGCGAAGTGCTTGTTGGAGAGGTCGGCACCACCCCGGACCTTGGAGATCCCGGCGATGAAGAGGTTGGTGTTCACATGCCCTGCCGGGTGGCAGGAGCCGCAGGAGATCCCCATGCGCTGGGCCTTCTCCCCGAGGATGGTGGGGTCCTCGAAGAGGATGTCGCCGAGGGCGGCCATGGGAGACATCTCGCTCCCCATCGCCTGGGTGTGGAGGATCTGGCGGGGCTTGGGAAGGGGACGGGAGAGATCGGTCTCGGTGGGCACGTCGGTCTTGGGGATCCGCACCGCCACGTCGATGGTCTTCACCCGCTCGAACGAGATCCGGGCCAGGCCGCGGGAGGTCGCCGCCAGCAGGTCGCCACCCGGGCTCTGCGAGAGGTCGTGGACCTCGTCGGAGGGGAGCGGGGAATAGGGAGGGACGTACTGGGCCCAGCCGGCCGCGGTCCGCCGCAGGAGGCCCGCTCCCAGGGTCGCGACCCAGAGCTCGCCGCCCCGGACCACCATGTCCGTGACCACCAGGTTGGCGAGTTCCGGATCCTCCTTCTCCAGGGGCTCGAGCTCCTGGCGTCCCGGTTCCAGCCTCAGCAACCCGCCGAAGGTCCCGATCCAGACCAGGTCCCCGTGCCTGACCAGGGACCGCACGGGACGCCCCCGGAGGGCCGCGTCCATCCCCATGGACCGGATCGTGCCGCCGGAAAGCCGGAGGAGCTCCCCCCGGTTGGTCCCCACCAGGAGACCATCGGGTCCCCCCGCCAGGGCGGAAGGGGAACCCTGGATCTCCGACTCGAACTCCAGGGGACTAGGCCGGGCCGCCCCGGGCTCGAACATGTCGACGCCCCGCTGGGTCGCCACATAGAGCCGGCCGGAGTAGACCTCCATGGCCCGGACCAGGTCGGAGGCGAGGCCTTGCTCGGCACCCCGCCGGGACCATGTGCCGGCCGCGTGCACGAGCAGGCCCGAGAACGGCGTCGAGACCCAGAGGGCTCCCCCGAACCCGATCAGGCCCTGGGGGTTCCCCTCCGGCATCCCGTCCCGACCGGGATAGAAGTCGCGCCAGGATTCCGAGCGGGGAGCCTTGACCGCGAAGGCCCCCTTCCCGTCGACCGCCCAGAGCACTCCGTCGGGATCTTCGAGCACCCCCCGGACATCCCGGTTGGGCCTCTCGATCCCGAACCGGAGCACCTCCCCCACCACCTCGGCCTGGGTGGACTTGCGGGCCC
>CAYOHP010000098.1:0-25783 GCA_964403795.1 uncultured bacterium
GATCGAACTCCCGACCTCCGCATTGCGAACGCGGCGCTCTCCCAGCTGAGCTACCGGCCCACTCTGCTTGTGGCGCCCCCGGCAAGAATCGAACTTGCGCACCTGGCTCCGGAGGCCAGTACTCTATCCACTGAGCTACGGGGGCTCGGAGTCCGGGGCGTGACCGCTCCGGGGGCTCCACACGAGCACTGGGAACATACCACGCAGCCCGGTGCGAGTAAAGGCGTGCGCAGGGCGCAGGCTCCTAGCCCCCGAGGGTCCCTACCAGCATGTAGGCCTTCCCGGGAGCGTGGTCCAAGGGCGTCTCGCGGGCCTGGGACCGGAAACCCGCTTCGCCCATCAGGCGGAGCCAGGTCGCCAGCGGGAACAGGCCGTGCACGTGGGTGTCGGTGTGGACCTCGGGCTGGCCGCCGGCCCGACGCAGGAACCAGACGTAGGTGGTCTGGTAGGTGGTGTCGGCCGGGTCGGGATCGCAGACGTACTCGAAGAAGGTGAGCTCCAGGTCGTCGCTCCGGCGGGTCGCCACCTTGGTCTGGGGATCGACGAAGGTCTCGGTCACATGGTCGGGGGTCATCACCAGCAGGCCGCCGTCGGCGAGATGGGCGACCGCGGTGCGAAACAGGCACCTCAGGTCGTCCTCGCTGCGCATGTAGGCGACCGCGTCATGGACCAGCACCGCCGCGAAGCGCTCCCCGAGGCGCACGGTGCGCATGTCGGCCTGCACCAGGCGCATCCCGGGGTTCAGGCGCCGGGCATTCCCGAGCATGGGCTCCGACAGGTCGACCCCGGTCACCTCGAACTCGTCCCGCAGGTGTCGGGTGTTGTGCCCGCCGCCCACTCCCAGTTCGAGCACCCGGGCACGTCCTTCGCCGAGGTGCTCACGGAGGACCCGCCGCCACAGACAGGCCTCGAGGGCGTAGCCCTCCGGCGGGCTCATCACGGGCCAGAGCCACGCCAGATCCGAGTACAGGCGGAGCCGGTCGGGATCCGCATCCACCATGGAACCCTCCTCCGGTCGGGGACGGACCGCGCCGATCCGGTACTCATGCCCGAGGTCCGGGAGCGCGCTGGCCGCCTTCCCCCGACGCTACCGCGGCGTCTCGTGACCGGGAGGGCAGGCTCCGGGTACCTTGTGCGGTATGCCGCGGGGCGCACGGTGACGGTCACGGTCGGCAAGTACCGGGTCCTCTCCCGGGTCGGTCGCGGCGGCATGGGAGAGGTGTTCAAGGCGGTCCAGAGCGGTCTCGACCGGGAGGTCGCGCTCAAGGTCCTGTCGGAGGACGCCAGCGCCCAGCGGGCCACCGAGAGATTCCTCCGGGAGGCGAAGCTCCAGGCCAAGCTCGAACACCCCAATCTGGTGCGGGTCTTCGATGCCGGCCAGGCAGGGAGCCGCCTGTACTTCGCCATGGAACTGGTGGAGGGCGACACCCTCTCGAAGTGGCTCGCCGACCACGGTCGTCCCCACCCCTCGTTCGTGGCCAAGGTGGCGCGCCAGATGGCCTCGGCGTTCGCCTACTACCACCCGCTGGGGATGGTCCACCGCGACATCAAGCCGTCGAACCTGATGATCCAGACCGGCGAGGAGCAGACGCTCAAGCTCATGGACTTCGGCATCGCCATCGAGGCGGGCGCCAAGCGACTGACCCGCACCCGTGCCGTGGTCGGGACCGCAAGGTATCTGAGCCCGGAGATGGCCCGGGGCGAGGAGCCGACGGGGGCGAGCGACGTCTATCAGCTCGGCCTGATTCTCTACGAGATGCTGGTGGGGGCTCCCCCGCATCCCGGCCCACCGGCGGTGGCCATCGCCCGGAGGGCAGCAGGGGAGCGGGCTCCCGATCCCCGGGAGGCCTGGCCCGCGTGTCCCGATCGCATGGCCGAGCTGGTCAACGGGTGTCTGGCGCCCAACCCCGAGGAGCGGCCACCGCCTGCCTGGATCGAGGAGGAGGCGGAGGCTCTCGAACTCAAGCTCCGGGGCTGGGAGGTCCCGGCCGGTCCGCTTCCCCCGTGGAAGCCGCCCAGCCTGCCCACGGCTCCGGTCGGGATGCCGTCCGGGCCCATGGCGGTCGCCTCCGGAGGCCAGCCGGCGGTGCCCTCGGCTCCCTATTCGAGGCCGGCGGGTGCGGTCGGCGACGGCCATCCGGCCCGGCGCCTCGCATGGCTCGTCCCGCTGGTGCTCGGGGCCCTGGTGCTCGGGCGGTGGGTGGCGGGAGGTGGCGACTTCCGGGCCGAGCAGGTGGTGGTACGCCCCGGGGCGAGAGGCGTGGTGATCACCTGGTCCTCCCCTCGCAGGTACGAGTCGCGGATCCGCTACGGGCCGGAGTCGACGCCCCAGGACACATGGTCCACCGCGGTCGGCTCCGACGACGGGTATGCCCACCGTCTGGTGCTCGAGGGCCTCGAACCGGGTCAGAAGTATCTCTTCCATGTCGTGTTCCCCAACGGGGGCCGCAGCCTCGACCACTCGCTGGTGGGCCCGCAGCCCTTCCGGCTCCAGCACCTCAGGGTCTCCTTCGCGGGGCCGGAGGAACTCGAGTGGCGCTTCCACACGCCGGTGGAGGTGCGCTGCCAGGTGCAGGTCGAGACCGCTTCGGGCAAGCCCCTCTCCTGGAAGGAGAGCGAGCCCTCCGGCGAGCACCTGGTGCGTTTCCCGATCGCCGAGCTGGTGCGCCCGCCGCGCAAGGTCACGCTCTCCGTCGAGGCCGCCGACGGGCGGATCGAGCCGGCCTGGCCGCCTGAGGTCCCGGTCTCGGTGATGCGCCATCTCGCCAAGGTCTTCGGTCCGGAGGGCGTGAACTGGCCGGAGCTGATCAACCGCATCGACGACGTCCGCTTCCGCACCGACGATTCGGGGCGGAGTCGCGGCTGGGCGATCGCCGAGTGGCAGGCCGAGCTGCAGGCCATCGTCAAGCGCCAGTTCGAGGGCAAGGGTCTGCTCGAGAACTGGGGCTCGCTGGCGCCCCGGATCACCGAGTTCGCGGCCGGCGACGCTCCCTTCAGCGAGAAGCGGGAGCTGGTCAACGGGCTCGCCTGGCTCTCGTCGCTGGACCGGGTCTACGAGCTCTACTCGCTTCCGCCCCCCTTCCAGGTGTTCTCCCGGCTGGCACCCGTGATGTCGGCGTCCCGCACCCCGCCCATCCCCGAAGGGGAGGCGGTCGTGGTGCGCCACGAGTTCGCCTACTCGGCGAACATGCTGGTGCCCTCGAACTACACCGCCAAGGCGCGCGGCCAGATCAACACCATGGCGACCACCGTATTCCCGCAGAAGGGCGAGGTCCGGACCGCCCTCGAGGGCGTTCTCGAACTGCCGGAGCAGGGGCGCTTCGAGGAGGCCGCGCTGGGCGTCTCGCTGCGCGGCATGTACCCGTTCTCGCTGCTGGTGGTGCACCTCGGCGAGGGCACCCCGCTTGCCACCATGGTGCCCTTCTACCAGGAATCGGAGCTCTCCGACGCCCCGCTCAAGGACGAGTTCAGCGCCCTGCTCTTCCTGCGGGGGAAATCGATGGACGAGGTCTTCCCGGTCCATAACCTCTGGATGCGGGTGCCTCCCGAGCTGCTGGCCCGGGGCCGCAACAAGGTGCGCCTCGAACTCATCTCGCTCTCCCACCACAGCATCCTGCCCTCGGTGGTGCGCCAGGTCGTGTTCATGGGCCGGGGGAAGGCTGCCAGCGGTGACTAGCGCGGGTCGCGGGGGATCCCCACACGGCTACCCCGGCCGGGCGGGAGGGCCGTGGCCGAGCCGCTGGTGACCCTCTTCACCAAGGAGGACTGCCCGCTCTGCGACGAGGCCAAGGGCGTTCTCGACGCGGCGCGCTCCCAAGTGGAGTTCCGTCTGGAACTCGTCGACATCGAACGGGACAGGGAGTTCTACGAGGCCTACAAGTGGGAGATCCCGGTCGTGCATGTGAACGGACGCATGGCGTTCAAGCACCGGCTCGACCTCGGGAAGCTCGTCACCCGCCTGCGGCGCGAGCCAGGGTAGGCCGGGCGAGCCAGGTCCCCACCGCCGCCAGGTAGGCCTCGGCCGAGCGCTCCGGGGAGAAGGCCGCCAGGATCCCGGTCGCGGCGGCGCCCGCCCGGTTGCGGAGCTCCGGATCCGACAGCAGGGCGTGGAGACGCTCGGCGCCCTGTTCGGGGGTGGCCGAGCCCGGCAGGAAACAGGACTCGGGCAGCCTCCCGTAGACCTCCCGGAACGGTTCGAGGTCCGAGACCAGCACCGGCGTCCCGGCGGCCAGCGCCTCGCCCACCGCCAGTCCGAATCCCTCCCGCCGGCTCGGGAAGCAGGCCAGGTCGAGTCCGGCCAGGAATCCGAAGCCGTCCTCGACCTCGCCGACGAGTTCGATCCCCGGATCGCCTGCGGCCGCCTCGGCGAGCTGGGGCTGCAGCGGACCGGTGCCGCCGATCCGGATCCGGAGCCCCGGGATCCGGGTGCGGAGAGCCCGGGCCAAGGCCAGGAAGCGGAGCGGGTCCTTCTTGGCTTCGAGCTTCCCGAGGAAGCCGAGGATCGGTCGGGGCCCGCGACCTGTCGGACGGGCCGCAGGGTTGCCGGGCGGCAACGGGTTGGGGACCAGGGAGATCCGGGAGGCGGGGACGCCCCGGACCTGCACCGCATGACGGGACACGGCCCGGGATACCGCCAGGAAGGCACTGGCACGGTCGAGCCCCGACTCCAGGCCGGCCAGCGGCGCCGGGAGGCGGGGATCCTGGTTGTGCAGCGCCACCAGCACCGGGATCCCGAGGCCGAGGGCCACCGGACGAGCCGTGAAGCCGGTGGTCCGCATGTGGGTCTGGACCAGGCGGGGACGCCGGGAGGCGAGGAAGGAGCGGACCCTCGGCAGGAGTGCCAGTCCGTGCATGCCCGTGGCCAGCCCGGTTCCCAGCGAACCGCCCAGGGCCTCGACCTCGATGCCGCCTCGACCGAACCGTTCGGCCAGGGGGCCCGGGTCCTCCAGGGTCAGTACCGCGGTCTCGAAGCCCGCCGCCGCGAGGGCGGTGGCCTGGAACAGGGCGACCCGCTCCATCCCGCCGTTGGCCAGTCGGCGGAAGACCATGACCAGGTCGCTCCGGCGGGGCATCCGGGTCGAGTCTACCCGAACGGGAAGGGGGCGGAGGGCCTCGATCCCGAGCTGAAGCTCCTCGCCTTGTGAGCCCGGGTGCGCCTCGTTACGATGAGGATCCTGGAGGTGGCGTGGCCGAGGCCGAGGATCCGACGCCGGAGAGCGGGCTCGACGACCTTGTCTCGCTCGGCCGCTACGCCGAGTGCATCCTCGAGTCGATGACCAGCGGGGTGGTCGCGGTCGACACCCTGAGTCGGATCACCCTGGTCAACCGCGAGGCCGCCCACATCTTCGAGAGGGATCCCGATGAGCTGGTCGGGCGACTGCTCATCGACCTGCCGAACCTGGGAGGCCTGCTCAAGCTGGTCAACCAGGTGCGGACCAGCCGCCACCTCTACGACCGCTCCAGCCGGCAGTACGAGGCCGAGATCGAGACCTTCGGGGGGAGGACGGTCCCGCTCGGGATCTCCATCAACGCGCTCCTCGACGACGACCGGTCGGTGCTCGGCTACGTGATGATCTGCAAGGATCTCTCGGAGCGCAAGCAGTTGGAAGCGACCGTGGCCCGGGCCGAACGCCTGTCCTCGCTCGGAACCATGGCGAGCGGAGTGGCCCACAACTTCAACAACATCCTGGCGGCGATCCTGGGACGGGTCCAGCTGCTGCTCCGGTATCCGGAACGCATGGACCTCCGGGCCAGCCTGGAGCTCATGCAGAAGTCGGCCCTGGACGGAGCCGCCATGGTCAAGCGCCTCCAGGACTTCGCCCGGGTCCGGGTGGGAGGCGGCGACTTCCAGCCGCTCGATCCCGGCGAACTGATCAAGGACGCGGTCGACTTCGCCCGACCCCGCTGGGAGACCCGGGCCATCGAGCACAAGGTGCAGTTCCGGGTGCAGGTCGAGGTGGGCGAGTGCGGGCGGGTGTCGGGGAGCGCCAGCGAGTTGCGCGAGGTCCTGCAGAACCTGATCCACAACGCCATCGACGCCATGCCCGGGGGCGGGGACCTCACCCTGGCGGTACGCCAGCAGGGGACCATGGTCGAGTTCGAAGTGGTCGACACCGGGGAGGGCATGACGGAGGAGGTCCGGACCCGGATCTTCGACCCCTTCTTCACCACCAAGGGTGCCGAGGGGCTGGGGCTGGGGCTGGCCGAGAGCTACGGCATCGTCAAGCGCCACGCCGGGACGTTCCAGGTCGAGAGCCGCCCGGGAGCCGGTACCCGCTTCAAGGTCCTGCTCCCGGTGACGGAGGGCGACGCCGTCGGCGACAGCACCCGCGCCGCTCCCAGGGCGGTACCCAGGACGGGCAGGATCCTGATCGTCGACGACGAAGCCGAGCAGGCCGAGCTCCTGGCCGAGATGCTCCGCCCCGAGGGCCATGCCGTCGAGGTCTGCAGCCGGCCCCAGGATGCCCTGCGTCGGGTGTCGCGGAAGGACCTCGACCTGCTGATCAGCGACCTCAGCATGCCGGGAGTCACGGGCTGGGAGCTGGCCCGGGAGGCCCGCACCCACTCGAAGGGCATGGGGATCGTCCTGGTCACCGGGCTGGCGGCCGCCCTCCATGACGAGGAGGCGACCGCGGCGGGTGTCGATCGCTGCCTCGCCAAGCCGATCCGGCTCGACGAGCTCGTGGAGATCGTGGCGATGCTGGTGAACCGTTCCCGCCAGGAGGCGGGACGGTAGCGCCCGTGGCGGGCGGCCCGGAACTCACGCCACCCGTTCGACCAGCACCTCGACCACGCCCCCGCAGACCATGCCCTCGCCTTCCTCGACGTCGCGGGTGAGATCGTACTGGAAGCGTTCCGCCACCCCGGTGCGCAGCACCTGCTGGGCACGGGCGAAGACCTCGGCCTCCAGGCAACCGCCCGAGACCGAACCGTGGGTGGCTCCGTCCGCGCAGACCAGCATGCGGGCCCCGGGACCGCGGGGAGCCGAGCCCCGGACCCGGACCACGGTTGCCAGGGCGACCGGCTCCCGGCGCGAGCGGGCCTCGGCGAGCAGCTCGACCAGCTGTTGCTGCGTCATGCCACCCTCCGAGGCCCGTCCTCGGCCCGGCCCGCGGGCACCCGCCCCCACCGGGGGAGGGCGCCCGGGACCAGCCGATCAGTCCTCTGCTCCCAAGGCCCGGAACAGGGCCATCCGGTCGGCCTCGGCGCCAGCCTGCATCCAGTCGAGGCAGGAGGCGAGGACCTGCTTGCGCTTGGCGGCGCCGTCGAGTCCCTCGAGTCCGAACCCGAGGAGCACGGTGGCGGCCGAGCCGTTCCTGGAGGCGACCCCGCCGAAGCGCTTCACGAAGCCCCAGAGGACCTTGTAGCGCAGGAACTCGAAGGCGCCGGGGCCGTCGGCCAGCAGGGCGTCGGGGGTGGTGGTGTGGCCCACCCCGTCGTCACCGGTCGAGAGGCCGGAGCTCGGCATCTTCGAGGCCAGGGCGTTGCCCGGGTGCGGCTCGAGGAAGTCCGTCGAGATGGCGCCCGAGACCAGCTTGGCCCGCAGCCGCTCCTTGAGGAAGGACGACTCGGCGATGCCCTCGGCCAGGTTCTGGCCGGTCATCAGCACGCTGCCGCCCTGGTCCAGGTACTCGCCCAGGGCCCGCAGCGCGCTCGACTTGATCGAGGTGCGCCGGTCGCCGGTCACCCAGATCACGCTGGCGTAGCCCGCCAGGGCTGCGCCCGACTCGGGGGCGTTCTCGCCGGAGAGCAGGTCGAACCCGCCCGGCCGGTCCACCAGGGCCGCCTTGTAGGCGTTCTCGAAGTCGGCTCCGCCGTCGTCGTCGACCACGAGCACGCCCTTGGCCTTGCCCAGGACGACGGCCAGGGGAGCGCCGCCTGCGGTGGCGGACACGGTGGCCGGGTGGTACCCGGTGGCCGAGAAGCGCACCTGGTAGCTGCCCTGGGGGACCGGGAACGAGAAGCTGCCGTCGTTCCCGGCCGTCTGGGTGGCGAGCGGGGTGTCGAGGACCTGGATCGAGGCCCGCACTCCCTCGCCGTCGGGACCGCGCACGGTCCCGGAGAGCGGGGCGCTGGGCACCGCCTGGAGGGAGACGGAGAGGTCCACCGACTCGTCGCCGGAGATGACCACGGTCTCGGTGCGGGTCTGGTAGCCGAAGAGCTTGAACTCGAGGGTGTGGGTGCCCTTCGCCGCCCGGACCGAGTACTCGCCGCTGGCGGGGATCTGGATGGACTTGCCGTTGAAGACCAGGGTCGCTGCCAGGCCGTTGCCGGCGCCGTCGGTGACCCGACCCTTGATGGTGCTCGAGGAGAGCGAGGCGATGGCGGCGTAGGCGTCGATGATGCCGGTGCCGAAGTCGTTGTCCTTGCCCGGAGCGCCCATGTCGCGGGCGGTGTTCATCAGGGCCGCCTCCACGGCTTCGAGCGAGATCCCCGGGTTCTTCTGGAAGATCAGGGTGGCGGCTCCGGCCACGTTGGGGCAGGCCATGGAGGTGCCGCTGATCGACCAGTACCCGCCGCCGTCCTTGGCGGAATAGACGTTCTGGCCGGGGGCCGAGACGTCGGGCTTCACCCTCTCGGTGCCGTCCCACTTGACGGGGCCGCGGCTCGAGAAGCGGGCGATGGCATCGGAGCTCTGGGTGGCGCCCACCGCGAACGAGTGGGGGTAGCCGCCCGGGATACCGACGGTCTTGGCGTTGGGACCGGCGTTGCCGGCCGCGAACACCGGGAGCACCCCGGCGGCGCGCCAGGCCTGGACCGCAGCCCAGAAGCTCTTGTCGGTGGTGGCATTCGAGCCCCAGGAGTTCGAGCACAGCGGGGGAGCGTCGTCGGTGGAGGGGTTCCCGTCGGGATCCAGGATCCACTGCATGCTCTTCAGCAATGCCTCGGTGGTGGCGCCCTGGTTCGAGAACACCCGGGCCACGATCAGCTTGGCCTTGGGGGCCATGCCGATGGCGGTCCCGCCGGCAGCACCGCCGGCGATGGTGCCTGCGGTGTGGGTGCCGTGGCCCTGGCCGTCCTTGGGGGTGGTGTTGTTGGCGTCGAGGAAGTCCTTGAACGCCACGATCTTGCCTGCGAGATCGGGGTGGTTGGGATCGGCGCCGGTGTCGATGTGGCCGACGATCACGCCCTCGCCGTCGAGGCCGAGTTCGTTCCAGACCCGGGGGGCGTTCACCTTGGCGATGGACCAGGTGATGTCGCCCTCGGTGGGCACAGCTTCCCCGACCGAGAACTCGGGGGCCGGGACGATCCCGACCGGCTCGACCCGGGCGACTCCGGGCAGCTGGGCCAGCTCGGGGGCGAGGGTCTTGTCGATGGTGACCGCCACCGCATTGGCGATCCACAGGTGGCGGACCTCGGACTCGCCGAGGCCGATGGCACCGAAGTCCTGGGCGACCCGGGCGAAGGCCGCCTGGTGGGCGCCCTGGAGGCGGCGCACGATCTCGGACGACGGGGCGCGCACGCCCTCGAGGTCGAGCGAGCCTTCGAGAAAGGCCAGGTAGTCGTCGGCGCGGGCCGGGCCGGAAACGGCCAGGGCTGCCAGGGCGGAGAGGGCGGCGGCCCTCCAGCGGGTACTCCGGTGCATGCGAACTCCTCCTCGATCCTCGTTGCTGCGAGGCTGGGGAATTCTCCCCCCAGGCCTCAGAGTCCCGGTCGCCGCGCCCTGCTCGTAAGGGGTCTTCGCGTCGGCTGCCGAGGTCCCGTCTGCGACGAGAGCCGGCGAGGATATCGTGGGGACTCCCGGTTCCGCAAGGGAAACCGACAGGCGATCCGGGCCTGGGTCGGGAGGTGTGCCTCCGCTCCCTCGGGAGACCGGTCGGCGGTCCGTCCTCAGCCCTTCTTCGAGGCGGCCAGGCGCTCCTTGGCGGCCCGTCGGGCGGCGACCCCCTCGGGCGAGAGGAGCACCTCCATGGAGCTCCGGTCGTAGCGGAGCGCCGCCTCGCCCATGCGGGAGAGCAGCGGCTCGACCAGGGTCCGCTTGCTGGCGACGAAGGCCGGGAGGCTTTCCCGGGGAAGACTGCGGGCCCGTTCCAGGGCTGCCTCGACCAGTTCCCCCGGGGGCACCAGGCGCTCGAAGAACCCGGCATCCCGGGCCTCCTCGGCGGGATACCGCCGGCCCCAGAGCACCCACTCGGAGGCAGTCCGGTCACCGAGCCGGTGGCGGACCAGTTCCGTGAGGCCGGCGGGCATGGGGATGCCGATCGCGACCTCGTTCAGGGCGACCTGGCCTCCGCCCTCGCAACCGAGCCGCACGTCGGTCGCCAGTGCCAGGATGGCGCCGCCTGCGAAGGCGTGGCCGTTGACTGCGGCCACGGTGGGTCGGGGCGAGGCGATCAGGCGCCCGAAGAGGGCCATGTACCGGGCGAACCAGGCCACCAGACCGTCGGCGGTGGCGGTCTCGAACATGGCGAAGGTGGACTCGAAGTCGAGACCGGCCGAGAAGACCTTGCCGGAACCGGTGAGGACCGCGGGGACCCCGGGGTACTCGGCGTCGAGTTCGTCGAGGGCCTGGGCCATCTCGGCGAAGAAGGCCTCGTCCTGCTTGTTCACCGGGTTCGAACGCATGGTGACCAGGACCGCACCGTCTCGCGCCTCGATCGTCCAGGCCGCCATCGGACACCTCCGGGAGGCAGCGTACCGCCGCCGCGGTCGGGTGGGAGCCTGGCGTGCCCGGGGAGGTCCCCGTCGTCGGTTCCGCCTCGACGGCTGTGGCGGACGGGCAGCCCTCCGCCGCCGCCTGGCGGCCGGTCGAGCGCGGGGCACTGGCGGGCGGGAACGCCGTCTTCTACTGTCGGGTCGAGGCCGCCGGGGTGGGGAGTCGGGCGACCCGAGGAGGCAGCGTGCTGGCCAGCCAGGTGTCGAAGGCGCTCCACCGAATCTACCGGTCGAGGCGATCGGAGGTGGCGGCCGGGGCACGCGCCATGGAAGCCTTCCAACGGCAATTCGGGAACCTGCTCGGGGGCGATCCCGTGCCTACCACCCCGGATCCGCTCTTCATCGAGCGCCGGGGCCTCTCGGTCTTCTCCCAACGGCTGGAGCGGCTGGTGGCCTGGCTGGAGGCGGTCGCCGGCCATCTCGCCCTGCTCCCCGACATGCCCGAGGTGGTGGGCCTGGATCCCCTGCATGCGGAACTGATCGCCAAGGACGCGGGGCTCCCGGCACGGCTCCTGCCCATCGCCAGGGTCGACGGGATGATCGATGCGGAGGAGCGCTTCCGGGTCGTCGAGGTGAACACCGACGGGTCCACCGGAATCCACGACGCCTGGGTGCTAGGGGAGGCGGCCCGACGGCTCCCCGCCCTCGAGAGCCTCCGGGCCGAGTTCCGACCGGCCCCGCTCCCGCTCTACGACCACCTGGCCCGGGCCATCCTGGAGGCGCACCAGGAACAGGGCGGCGAGGGCCTCCCCCAGGTGGCGATCGTCGACTGGGACCATGTGAAGACCCGCCACGAGCAGGTGGCCCTGGTCGACCGGCTCTCGGAGCGCGGGATCCCGACCCGGTGGATCGATCCCCGCTGGCTGCGCATCAAGGGCGGCCGGCTGGTGGACGGCGAGGGTCCGATCGACATCCTCTACAAGCGGGTGCTGACCTCGGAGCTCCTGGAGGCGCGCAAGGAGCCGGGGGTGAAGGCCTGGTTCACGGCCTACCTCGACGACCTGGTCTGCCAGATCAATCCCTTCGCCGCCGACCTGGTGTTCGACAAGGGATTCCTGGCCTTCGCCCAGGATCCCCGCCTGCTCGCCCGGGCCTCCCCCGAGATGCGCCGTCTGGTGGGGGAGCTGCTCCCGGAGACCCGCATCTATCCCGGCGACGGCGGCCTGGAGGACTGGGTGCGCAGGGAACGCAAGCGCCTGGTCCTGAAGCCCCGGAGGGAATACGGCGGCCGGGGAGTCGTTCTCGGACCCTTCGCCACCGAGGCCGAGTGGGAGGGTGCCCTGGCCCTGGCCGATCGCACCGGCGGCTACCTGGCCCAGGAGTACGTGGAAGCCCCGGCGCTCCGCTTCTGGGTCGTCGACGAGGAGGGCAGGGCGAACCCCCGCGAGCTCTTCACGACCCTGGGGACCTGGGTGTTCTCGGGGAAGGTCCGGGGCTTCTACTACCGGGCCGGTCCCAAGCGGGTCATCAACGTCTCGGGAGGGGCCCGCAGCATCCCGGTGCTGGCGGTGGACGTACGGCCCCGCCCGGGCCGGAGCAAGCGGGCGGCGCCTCCGTCCTCGAAGACCGGGAAGGCCGGGAAGAAGGCGAAGGCCGGCGGGCAAGCCAGGCCCGCCAAGGGGCCCGGCTAGGTCGGGCGCAGCCGGAGCGCCCCGGGTTCATCCCGGGGGAGCAGCACAGGCGCAGCCCGCCCGCGAGCGAGGTGCACGGGACGCCTGGGCCACGGCTGCGCCATGGCCCAGGCATCCCGTAGCAGCCCATCGGGCTGCCGCGGCTTGCTTTGGGGGTCGACCCCCCAAACCCCCGGAGCCTCGCTCCGCTCGGGGCAGGTTCCAGACCTCGGGTGCCCGCGAGCGAACCCCTTGGGGTGAGCTGCAGACGAACTAGCTCCGACCCTTGCCGGCGCGGCGGACCCGGGAGGCCTTCTCTGGGCCGACCGCCTTCTGGGGGAGCACCACGCCGAGCACGAAGACCAGCGCGTAGTAGGCGACGAGGGTGATGCCGGCCAGCCTGGCGGCATGGCGATACTGGTCGGGCTTCAGTTCCAGGGCGATGGGGGAGAGCCGGAGCAGGGCCTTGACGAAGACGTCGACCCGGCGCTCGCGGGCGGCCTGGGCCCGGTCGATGGAGGCCTGGATCGGATCCCACCCGTCGGTCGTCTTCTCGCTCTTCCCCTGGCTGTCGGTCTCGCCCCACTGGGCCTTGCCGTAGGTCTTGATCTGCTCCCGCTGGACCATCGCCTTGACGTCGGGGAGGGGGGAGATCAGGTCGGAATAGGCGCCCGCCACCACCACTCCGTAGGCCAGCGCCAGGCCCGCCCCCGCGAACAGGACCCAGCGCAGGAAGCGCATGCCCAGCATCCCGCCGAGGAACAGTCCGAAGGCGATCGGGATCCCGTCGAGCACTCTCCCGGAGGCCGCGAAACGCACGCAGGAGGCAAAGGCCAGGAGCACCGCGATCGAGATCAGCGCACCCCGCATGGAGAGGTCGAGGACCATGCCGCCGGTGTTCACGATGAGGCGGGACCAGAGGTCGCGGAAGGCGCACCAGCGACACACATGGTCGAACTCGTGGTTGGTGAAGTGGTTGGCCCGCCAGTACCGCTCGGCGCCCTCGCTCATCAGCTCGAGGGGCAGCCGCAGGAAGTAGGCCCGCTCCTTCTTGCAGACGATGCAGGCCACGCTCAGGCTCCCGGACGGGCGGGCCGGCGATCCACTCTCACGTCGGCTTCTTCAACTCGGCCTCGACCGCGGCCCATGCCTCGCTGATGGCCTGGCTCTTCCGGGTCGCCTCGGCCTGCTTCCGGGGGTCGCCGGCATGGCGGTCGGGGTGGTGCTGCTTCATGAGCTTGATGTAGCGGGCCCGCACCTGGTCGAGGGGGGTTCCGGGTTTGACCCCCAGGGTCTGGTAGTGGCTCTCGAGGGTGGCGCGCCGGGTGGCAGGCCTGCCGCCGGCCTTGCCCCGGGTACCGGCCCCGGCACCCGAGCGGGCCCGACGGAGTTCCGCGTCGAGGTCGGCGAACTCGGACCGGAACCGCTCGTCGAGCTCCTCGTGGAACTTCTCGAGGTCGAGGTCCGCCGGGTCGGTCTCCGACTCGCTGGCCGCCGGACCGCTCTCGAACAAGCTCCCGAGGCCGTCCCTGGCCTTGCGCACCACGTCCTGGTCGGTCCAGGAGTTCAGGTACGACTTGGCGATGAACTTCAGCCGGTCCTTGATGGAGGACATCGGACCTCCCGGCCCGCGAGGCTCCCGGCCTCGCCCGAAGCGTAACCGATGGAGCCCGGGGTTTCGACAAATCGCTGCCCGGCACCCCCGGTCGCGTCGCCCGGAAGCTGGGTTGGGAGCGGGTCTCCTCGATGGTACCCTGCGCGGGATGGCCAGTTTCGAGAGCCTGGAGCAACTCCACGCCGCCCGCGAGAAGCGGCGTTCGGTCTACGAGAAGGCCCGCGCCATGCGCGACCAGGGCCAGATCTCGGAGGCGGAGTTCCAGGTCCTGTCGGCGAAGTTCCAGGCCAAGATGGCCGAACTCGAGGCCGCCGAGCGGGAGTTTGCCGCCAGCGCTCCGTCGGCCCCTGGGATCCCGGAGACGCCGCCGGCCGTGCCCCTGAACCCGACCCCGGCCCCGTCTCCCTTCCCGGCGGCCGTCCCGGAGGCCGGCACGGCCTCCTTCCCGGCGACCGGACCTGCCCCCGGCCCGGGCGGCGCGCCCTCGGGCGGAGCGGTCCGCCTCGAGGTCGATCGGCTCCCGAGCGAGGGCGAGATCATGGACCTGGCGCGGGGCATCCTGGGCGGCCAGGCGGATCCCGGTGCCGGCTTCGGCTCCTCCCTGGGGCTCGGGGGATATCTTCCCGGCCTTCCCATGGCGGAGGACGAGGACCCCTTCGGGGCCGAGGGACCGCCCCGTGGCCTCGAGGAGATGACCGACCTGGCGGTGGACCTGGGACCCGAGTCGGCCACCCCTCCGGCCGGGATCCCGACGCTCAGTTTCGGCCGCGGCGACGGCGACCTGATGAGCCTGGTCCGGGGACCGACTCGCCGGGACGAGGACTCCGAGTCCCTGAAGATCCAGCTCCAGAGCGAGAAGGCCGCCCGGGGTCTGGTCGAGCGGGATCTCGCCCAGAAGGCCCAGGAGGCCAGCGACGTGGGCGCCGCGCTCACCCGGGCGATCGAGGAGAAGGACCTGGCGGGTAGCCGGGCCGCCGAGCTCCGGGTCGAGATCCGGGAGTTGCGCGAGAAGGTCCGCTACGGCGCGGCCGGGGCTGCCGGCGTCGGGGTCCTGCTCCTGTTGTTCGGGATCTCGGCCCGGACGCGACTGTCGGGAGCGCTCTCCCGGGAGGCGAAACTGGCCGAGCAGGTCACGGCCCTCCAGGCGGGGGCGGCGAGCGCGGCCTCGGCCCAGGCCAGGGCCCAGGCCGCCGAGGCGGAAGCGACCCGCCTGCGCACCGGTCTTGCCGACGCCGAGGCCAGGACGGCCGCCGAGAAGGGGCGGGCGGAGGACCTGGCCGCCCGGGTGGCGGAACTCTCGGCCCGGGCTCCCGGGGATCCCGAGACCGACCTCCTGGTGGAACTCGCCGACCTCCGTCTCGAGCTCGCCGACCGGACCGGCGAGGCGCTGGTCTCCGAGCTCGAGGCCCGGGGACGCCGGGATCTCGCCGAGCTGGCCCGGACGCTGCCGGACCGGGCGGACCCCGCACCCTTGGCCCGCCTGGTGGCCCGGCTGCTCGCGACCCGACCGGGGGGTGGTTCCGGCGTCGCCACCAGCCCGGCTCCCGGAGCCGTCGACGAGGCCCTGGGAGTGATCGGGGAGCTGCTCCGCCAGGGCGACCGGGAAGCCGCCAAGACCGAGATCGAGGCCACCCTCGCCGGCGAGCTCTCCGGGGCCAGGTCGTGGATCCGCCTCGGGAGCCTGGCCGAACGCAGCGGGGAACCCGAGCGGGCCAGGGAGGCCTACCGCAAGGCCCTGACCCGGGAGCCGGACCATCCCGGTGCCACCGTGGCGCTCTCCGGCCTCGAGATCGAGGAGGGGGACTTCGGGGCCGCCCGCGACCTCCTTGCCAAGGCTGCCCTCCGCCATCCCGACAACCTGGAGATCCAGTACAACCTGGCGCTCGCCTTCCTGGGTCTCGAGGACCGGTCCGGTGCCGCCGCGGCGCTGGCCCGGCTGCGCGGCGGGGGCTACCCGGCCGAGGACGTGAAGGACCTGGAGGACCGGCTGGCCGGCCTTCCCGAGGGGACGCGCGGCTCGGTCGGGGGCTGATGGAGCCGGTCCCAAGGCTCGATCCGGGGGAGTCCCTGGCCCGCCTGCAGGCTGCCGTCCTGGCCCATCCCCTGCTGGCCCGGCTCGCCGGGGATCGTCCCGGTCGCGCCCTCACGCTGGTCGGAGGGGCGGTCCGGGACGCCCTGCTCGGCGCCCCGCTCGCCGATTTCGACCTGGCGGCAGCCCCCGGGGTCCTCGAGCGGGTGGCCGAGGCGGCCCGCGAGACCCGCTTCCATCCCATCGTGCTCGATCCGGAGCGGAACACGATCCGATGGGTCCGCAAGGGCCACTCCGCCATCGACGTGACGGCCTGGCGGGCGGCGGACCTCGAGGGCGACCTGCTGGCCCGGGACTTCACGATCAACGCACTCGCCTTCGGGCTCGACGCCGACCACGGACTCATCGACCCGTCGGGGGGCGCCTCCGACCTCCGGGCCGGCCGGCTGCGCTGCCCCTCGCCCGGTTCCATGGAGGACGACCCGCTGAGGGCCCTGCGCCTGCTCCGCTTCGTGGCCCGGCTGGACTTCTCGGTCGACCCGGGCACCCGGGCGGCGGCAACCGCGGTGGCGGAGCGCCTGCCGACCACGGCCGGGGAGCGTCGCCTGGGGGAACTCTCCCGGTTGATGCAGGGGAAGGCCTGGAGCCGCGCCCTGGAGCTGGGAAACGAGCTCGGGCTCCTGGTACCGGCCCTGGGGGCCTCGCCTGCGGCCGGGCCGGAGGAGATCGCGGCCCTGGAGGCGGCGCTTGCGGCATGGTCCGGGTGCTTCCCGGCACCGCTGGAGGACGGCAGCCTGCGCCTGCTCCTGCTCCTGGCGAGCCTCCCCGAAGCGGGTTGCGGCCTTCCCCTGGAAAAGGCATGGACCCGGTGGCTCAAGGCCTGGCACCGCCAGGGGCCGCGCTTTCGGGAGCGTGCCGGCGGCGGCGACGAGGTCTTCCTTCCATGGCTCTGGGACCAGGGGGAGGCGGGCCAGGGCGCGCTGGCCCGGGCGCTGGCGGAGGAGGCCGGGGGTGACCTGGTGCAGGCGGCCCGACCCTGTCCGCGCCCCGGGCTCCCGATCGACGGCGGCACCGTGATGCGCTTGCTGGACCTGGCCCCCGGGCCCGAGGTGAAGCGGGCGCTCGACCGGGTGGCGGTGGCGGTGGCCAGGGGCCGGGTCCGGGACCGGGACGAGGCGGTGGCCTGGCTCCGGGACCGAGCGCCCGGGATCGGGTAGCCAGCCGGCCGGGGAAGGCTCCTACCCGATCGGGAGCAGAGCCAGGAGCAGGTAGCAGGCCGCGGCCGCCAGGGCCGACATGGGGATCGTCAGGATCCAGGCCCAGACCAGGCGTCCCGCCACTCCCCACTTCACCGCCGAGAACCGGCGGGCGGCACCGGCCCCGATGATCGAGCCGGTGATGGTGTGGGTGGTGGAGACCGGGATCCCGAGGTGGGTCGCCAGGAACAGGGTGGCGGCCCCACCGGTCTCGGCGCAGAAGCCCCCGACCGGTTGCAGGCGGCACAGCCGCATGCCCATGGTCTTCACGATCTTCCAGCCGCCCATGGCGGTCCCGATCGCCATGGCCAGGTGGCAGCCGAGGATGATCCAGGCGGTGTCGAGGCGGGTCAGGGTGAGTTCGGTCCCGGGGGCCATCCAGCCGGCCGCCACCAGCAGGGCGACCAGCACGCCCATGGTCTTCTGGGCGTCGTTGCCTCCGTGGCCGATCGAATACAGCGCGGCCGAGAAGAGCTGCCCGGTGCGGAAGCTGCGGTCGACCGCGCCGGGGCGCTGCCGGCGGAAGGCCCAGGCCACCGCCACCATCATGACGAGCCCGCAGACCATGCCGAGGATGGGCGCCAGCGGGATGAAGAGCAGCGCCACCATGATCTTCTGCCAGTGGAGGACCCCCAGGCCGGCATGGGCGGCGCCGGCTCCGGCGAGGCCGCCGATCAGGGCATGGGAGGAGCTCGAAGGAATCCCCAGGTGCCAGGTGAGCAGGTTCCAGAAGATCGCCCCCGCCAGGCCCGCCAGCACCACCAGCACGAATCCGAAGTCGCTCCGGGGCACGGTGATGATCTTCGAGATGGTGTCGGCCACGGTCGGTTCGAAGAGGAACATGGCGACGAAATTGAAGAAGGCGGCCCAGGCCACCGCGGTGCGGGGAGCCAGAACCCGGGTCGAGACCACCGTGGCGATCGAGTTGGCGGCGTCATGGGCGCCGTTGACGGCATCGAAGACCAGGGCCACCACGACGGTGGCGAGCACCATGGCGGCCTTCCACCCGGCCATGGCCTCCGCCGCGTCCATCAGACGTGCTCCAGGACGACGCCCTCGAGTACCCTCCCGGCGTCCTCGCAGGCATCGAGCGCCTCCTCGAGCACCGCGAAGACCTCCCGCAGCTTGATCACCCGGATCGGGTCCCGCTCGTCCTTGAAGAGCCGGGCCAGGCCGTCGGCATAGAGCTCGTCGGACTGCTGCTCGAGGGCCGAGACCTTCTCCCGGCAGGCGAGCACGGTGCGGGGATCCTTCATGTCCCGCAGCGCCCGGATGGCGGCCGAGAGCTCATGGGTGGCCTGGCGCGCCACCTCGGCGAGCCCCGGGATCTCGCCCGGCAGGTCTCCCACTTCCCAACGCACCAGGCGCCGGGCGGCCCCGTCGAGGTGGTCGCTCACCGAGTCGAGCTTCACCGCGAGGCGGTGGATGTCGCCCCGCTCGAGCGGGGTGATGAAGGTCTCGTGCAGGAGCTTCAGGGTGCCCTGGGCCACCTCGTCGGCCTGGCGGGCCTGGGCGTGGAGGTCACGAGCCGCGGCGCTCCGGTCCGCGCCGTCCCGGACCACGGCCGCGAACAGCTCGGCGGCGCGAGCCGTGAGTTCCGCCTGCTCCTCGAAGCGGTCGAAGAAGCCGCCTTCCTTGGGCATCAGGAAACCGAACACGTCGCCTCCTCGGATCGCAGGCGAGTATAGGCGCACGCTGCGCTGCCCCGTCGAGTCGGGTGCGGGGGACCACCCGGGTAGCCCCAGGCCTCCGGGGCGCCGGGAGCCGATCCGGCTCAGGAGGCCCGGGCGGCTTCCGCCTCGGCCTCCCGGAGTCGCCGCACCAGCAGGTCGAGCAGGGCCGGATGGTCGCCGATCCGGGCCGGGACCCGGACCGAGAGGCCGGGGTCCTGGGCGCGGGCTTCGGCCACGATCCGGTCCAGGTCTCCCCCGGGTCCGGCGTGTCGACCCGCGGCCAGGAACAGGCGGGCCAGCACCACCTCGCAGCCACGGATCCCCGGGGCCCTCAGGGCGTCGGCCAGCAGGGGATCGGCGAAGGCGTACTCGGGTCCTGGTCGACGCTCCATCGAGGCCGCCACCACCGACCGTCCGAGCCGATCCGCCAGGGCCCGGGCGGCCCGGTCCCGCACCGCCGTGACCTGCGGGTCGGGCGAGCCGTGGTCGACCACGATCACGCTCGCCCCGGGCGCCGGCCCGACCTCCTCGACCAGTCCGGCGAGGGCCTCGACCAGTTCGGGCGGGGCCGGCTCCGGGGCGGGAGCCAGGACCTCGGCCCGCCGGATCGAGAGGCCGGAGCCGGAGGTCGCCAGGATCCCCGGGAGGACCCGAGCGGCGGCCGCCGAGGGCCCGAGGATCCAGGGAAGCACGGTGAGGTCCGTCACGCCGCGATCCCGGAGTTCCCCCAGCTTGCCGGCGAGCACACGGGTGGCGGCGGTCCCTTGGGGAAGGCCGGGAGCCTGGTCCGCGAACTGGAGGGAGGCGGCCTCGACCCGGCGCCCGGTCCGGCGGGCCAGTTCGTCCGCCTTCGCAAGCAGGCCCTGGAAGGCGGCCGCCTGCCGCGATCCGACGTCGACCAGGAGCACCAGGGGAGCCGGCACGGCCCCATGGTACGGTGACCCCCGTGAGCCTGGCCACTTCGCGACCCGGGCGGGGCAGCGGCCTCGGAGCCGGTCTCCTGGCTGCCGCCGGGCTCGCCGCCCTGATCGCCTGGCAGGGAGTGGTCCGCCCCGCCGAGACCGCCCTGGAGGCCGCCCGGCAGGCCCGGAGCGACCGCCACGACCCGACCCTGGTCCGCCGCGTCGAGCCCGGAGCGCCACCCGGCGGGATCCGGACCTTCCTCCCCATGCACCATGTCCTGGCGCTGGCCTCGGCCCCCGACGGGACGCTGGTGGTGGGCCATCCCGGTGGCAGCTATCGGCTGGATCCGGTCCGCCTCACCCGCCACCCGTTGCCGGCCGCCCCGGGTTCGCCGGCCCGATCGGTGCGGGCCGTCGCCCTGGACGGCTCCAGGGTCGTCCTCGGTCACGAAGCCGGCGGCTTGGCCGGGGTCGACGAGGGCGGTGCCTGGTACCTGATCCCGGAGGCCGCGGGTCCCGGCAGGGTCCGTGCCCTGGCGATCGGGCGCGGCCGCACCTGGGTGGGGACCGCCACCGACGGACTCTGGTGGTTCGAACCCGGGGGGGGCCGCGGGGAGGTGTCCCTGCCGGTCGGGGGCCCGGTGCTGGCCCTGGCAGAGCGTGCCGGGATGCTGGCGGTGGGACTGGACGGGATCGTGGTGATCGAGCGGGGGGACGGCCGGGAGGTCGTCGCCGTCCCGGGAGCCGCGGTCTCCTGCCTGGCCTGGGAGGGCGACCGGCTCTGGATCGGCGGGAGCGACGGTCTGCTGGTGCGGGATCGCGACGAGCCGGCACCCGTGTTCGGGCGGGACGGGGTGACGGCGCTGGTAGCCGGAGACGGCGAGATCCTGGCCGGGACCCAGGGCGGGACCGTGCTCAGGGTCCGTTCCATGCCCGGCGGGACCTTCTCGGTCGAAGAGGCGGGTCGCCTGCCGGGAGCCGTGAAGGCCCTGGCGCAAAGCGGGGACGGCCGGATCTACGCGGGCGGCCCGGGCGGGCTCCACGAGCTGGGTGTGGATGGCCGGTCCCGGGTCCTGGTGGCCGCCGAGGCGCCCGCCGACGCCCATGTGTCGGCGCTGGCGGCCGATCCCGACGGCAGCGTCTGGATCGGCTACTTCCACTCCGGTCTGGAGCGGATCTCCCTGGCCGGGGCCAGCCTGGAGCGGATCCTGGAGGACGACCTCTGGCAGGTGAATCGGCTGCTGGCCCCCGATCCCCTGAGGTCCACCGCGCCCGGTCTGGTGGTGGCGACCAGCCGGGGGGTGTTGACCCGGGACAGGGACGGCAGCTTCCGACGGATCGGGCTGGGGGAGGCACCCGGCGGCTCGGTGGCCAGCCCCCGCTACGCGTCGGTGCTGGGGATCCCGGGTGGTCTTGCCGTGGCGGGCAGGGACGGCGTGACGGTGCGCCGGGAATCCAGGATCGAAGCCTGGTCGGCCTTCCACGGCCTTCCCTCGAACAAGGCCTATTGCCTGGAGCGGGACGGCGAGTCCCTCTGGGTAGGGAGCCTCGGCGGCCTGGCCGAGATCCGGGGCGGCAGGGTGGCGAGGAGCTTCCGGGCCGGGGCCTCGAGCCTCCCGGTGGGCTGGGTCAATGCCCTGGGAAGGGCCTCGGGAGGCCTTTTCGTGGGGACCTACGGGGGCGGGCTGGTACTCCTCCCCGCGGGCAGCGATCGCTTCCTGCCGGTCCCCGGGTCCCCGCGGGAGGTGAACCCGAATGCCCTCCTGGTACGTGGCGATCGGGTCTACACGGGTGGGCTCGACGGGCTCACCGTCCACGACGGCAGCGGCCGTCCCCTGGGACGGATCCTCGAAGGCCTGCCGAGCCACGATGTCCAGGCCCTCGCCGAACATCCCGAGGGCCTGCTGGTGGGATGCGTTTCCGGCCTGGTGCTTCTGCCCTGGTCCTATCTGGAAGGACGAACGTGATGCGGATCGCGAGCCTTCTCCCGGTCGCCCTGTCGGCGGGACTCCTGGTGATCCCGCACCTCGGTGCCGACACCGGACTCCTGTTGCCCACCGGAGTGGACGCCGACAAGCCGGATCTCCTGGCGATCCGGACCATGGATCTCGACGTCGATCTGGTCGGGCTGTTCGCCCGCGTCCGCGTTACCCAGGTCTTCGAGAACCGGACCGACCGGGACCTCGAAGGGGAGTACCGGTTCCGGGTTCCCGACGGCGGCTTGGTCTCGGACTTCGCCCTCTGGGAGGACGGGGTGCGGATCCCGGCGATCGTGATCGAGCGCAGCCGGGGACGTCGCATCTACGAGGAGCTCACCGCCCAGAAGATCGATCCCGGGCTGGTCGAGGCCCAGGACCAGGGCGACTCGGACCGCAGCGCCTTCTCGGTGAAGGTCTATCCCATCCCGGCCCGGGGGACCAAGCGGCTGGAACTCGAGTACCGCATGGAGCTGTCGCTGGTCGACCGGCGGGCTCGCCTGGCGATCCCGCTGGCGCCGACCCACCACGCCGAACAGGCCGTGGGACATCTGACCATGGCGCTCCGGTTCCGACCTCCCTACCCGATCGAGACCCTGGAGACCGAGCGGCCCGAGGTATGGGGAGCGGTGACGCCGTCGGGCCCGGACGGCTATCGGCTCGCGTTCGCGGGCGACGACGTGAAGCTGGTCCACGATCTGGCCTTCCGTTTCCGGGTGGCTCCGGCTCCCGACCCCATCGAAGTGGCCACCCACCGGGATCCCCGACCCCGCCATGCCTTCGAGCCCTTCGACGGGGGGCGGCGCGAGGACCCCTTCGGCTATCTGCTGGTGCGCTGCCTGATCCCGGACCGGGCCTCGGCCGAACCCGGCAGCCGGGGTCGGGACTACCTGGTGCTGGCGGATCTCTCCCTGTCGATGCGATGGGACCGTCTGGAGCGCCTGGTCGAGTGCGTACGCGGCGTGCTCTCCGGGCTGGGGCCGGAGGACCGGTTCTCGCTGGCCGCCTTCGACGACCGGGCCGAACCCGACTGGATCGTCCCCCAGGGTGCCGGCGGCGCGGGCGCCGTCGAGGCCGCCATGAAGGAGCTGCTCGCCAGGCCCCTGTCGGGAGGGACCGATCTCGCCGCCGCGCTCCGGGCCGCGACTCGCTGGAGCCGGTCGCCGGATCGGGGCGGGAGGGGCGGGGCGGTGGTGCTGCTCACCGACGGGGCCGCCACCCTGGGAGAGACCAGGATCGGCGAACTCGAGAAGGTCCCCCGGGAGCTGGCCGAAGGCTACCGGCTCCTGCCCATGGCGATCGGGGAGGGATCCGACGCCACCGGGATCGAGGCCCTGGCACGGGCGGGCCGGGGCTTCGCCACCCGGATCGCCGAGGTGGGCGACCCGAGCTTCCAGCTCGAGACCTTCGCGGCCCGCCGGGACCGGGTGGCCGTGTCCGGGCCGACCCTCGGGTTCACGGGTGAGGACGCAGGCAAGATCGAGGACATCTATCCCGTCTCGCCCCGGGACCTGTATCCGGGAGAGAGTCTCCGCTTCATCGGCAGGTATCGGGCCCCCGCCGCCTCGCTCACCGGAGCGGTGTCCTGGGACGACCAGGGGGTGGTCCGTTCCGCCAAGGTGGCGACCGACCTACCCGGTCACCGGCTGGAGAACGGGCACCTGCCGAGGGTGTGGGCCGAGGAACGGATCGCCTTCCTGCTCGCCGCCATGGATCGGGACGGGGAGGACGAGGCGAAGATCGCCGAGATCGTCCGGCTGGCGCGCCGGTTCAAGCTGGCGACGCCGTACACGAGCTTCCTGGCCGCACCGAGGGCCCTGCTCCGGCCCCGGGCGATCAAGCCGGGAGACCCGGTGCTAAGGGTCAAGGCCAGACCCGGGATCCGCGAGGTGTCGGCACGCCTACCCTGGGGAGAGAACCTCGACCTCCGGCCCCTCAGGGACGAGGGGGTCTTCGAGGCCCGCTTCCTGGCTCCCCCATGGGTGCCCGAGGGCCGGCATCCGGTGCGGCTCTACCTGCGAAGCGGCGCCGGGGAGCGGTTCGTGGTGGAGGAAACCATGGTGCTCGACGGGACCGCACCGACGGTCCGGCTGGTGGCGGATCCCGGTCCGCTGGTGGCCGGCTCCCGCCTGGCGCTGCGGGTCTTCGCCGACCAGGACACCCGCCACCTCTCGGCGCGTCTGGAGGGAGGAGCCCCGGTGGTGCTCCGGTACCGGAGCGGCGGCCACTTCTCGGAAGCCGAGCTCCCGATCCCCGAGCTTCCCAGGGGCAGGGTGAGATTGGTGGTCGAGGCCGAGGACCACGCCCACAACCGGAGTTCGACCGTCTTCGAGCTGGAGGTGGCGGGATGAGCGGCTCCCCCTTCGCAGTACCGATCCGGGCCTCGCGATCCGCCGCACCTGGGTCCCGGAGCGGCCGTGGCCAGGCCCTGGTCCTGGCGTTCCTGGGTGCGGGGTTGGCCGGGGCCGCTCCTGCTCCCCCGGAGACCCGGCTCGGCGAGGCCCTCTTCCGGGTCGTCGAGATCGGGAAGCGGGAAGTCTGGGCGCCCCGGGAACCGGGGGACGCGGAAGCCCGTCTGGCGATCCTGGCCGGGGAGGCCGGATCCGGGCCCGAGACGGTCCTGGCCCTGGCGCGCCTCCGGGTCCTCCGGGGCGACGAGGACGGGGCCCGCGAGGCGGTCGCGGCATGGGCCGCGACCCACCCGGATGCGGCCGTCGGGGAAGGCCAGGCCGCCGACTTCGCCCTGTCCCGGGGCGACGTGGCCGGTGCCCTGGCGGCCCTGGACCGGGCGGCGGCCAGGCTGGCAGGCGAGGCGCGTGCCGGGATCCTGGGCCGAGCGCTCCGGATCGTGGAGGAGAACCTGCCCGAAGGGGTGGACCCGGTCCCGTACTTCCGCCGGAGGATCGAGGCGGTGCCCGGGAACGAGGGCTATCGACGCGACCTGCTGGACCACCTCGAGCGACGGGGCGGTCCCGCGGCTGCCTTTGCCGAGCTCGAGTCATGGTGGAAGGAAGCCTCCGCCCGACCCGCCAGCCTGCGCCGGCGGGGAGCCGAGTTGCTGGCCCGCATGGGCCGGGTCGAACAGGCGGTCCGGGAACTCCGACAGGCGGCCCTGGCCGGGACCGAGGACGAGGGCTTCGACCTCCTCTACGCCTTCCTCGACGGCGAAGGCCTCCTGGAGGTCGAGCTCGACCGGCTGGAGGAGGCCCACTCCGGGGGCGGTCTGGATGCCGACGATGCCCTGGTCTACTTCCACCTGCTCCGGGGACGTCTGTACCGGGAGGACCGGGCCAGTCCGGCCCGGGTCCTCGAGGTGGTCCTCCGCTGGGAGGAGGCCTCCCGGGCCGGCGAGAGTCCCGCCGGTCTGCGGCGGGTGGCCGCCATGTGCGCCCGGATCGGCGCCCGGGATCAGGCCTTCCGCCGCTTCTACCGCGCCTACCTGGTCGCCGGCGCCGCGGGGGACGCGGGGGAGCGGAACGCCTCGCTCCTGGCCCTGCTCGACTACCCGGACGGCGACCTGGCCGGCTCCGGCGATGCCGCCACCCGAGGTCTCCGGCTGGACCCGGTGCCGGGGGTGGCGGCGGGGGCCGCCTCGTTCCTGCTCTCGGGGATGCCGGCGGCCCATGACCTTGCCGGGTTGGGGAGGTTGGTGGCGAGCTCCCAGGCCGGTGCCCGTCGGGAGCGCTGGCTGGCTGCCGGGTTCCCGGGCGCGGCTCCCGCCACCCGGGTGGCCCTGTTGCTGGCGTCCGCCAGCCGGTACGGGGCACGGGAGCTCCTCCATCAGGCCGCCGGGCTGCGCCTGGCCGCGGCCGCCGCCGGGACCGAGCCGGCAAGGAGCCGGAAGCTCCGGATCGAAGCCGCCGAGGCGGTCCTCGGACTCCGCGGCCATCGCAAGGACGCCTCGGCCGCGGCCGACGCCGACCAGGCCGAGGCGATGCTGCGGGAGGCCCTGGGCGAGGCCCGGGCCGCCGGCGACGAGGCCGACCGGCGCCGTTCCTTCGCGGCGCTGGAGGCAGCCCTGAGGGCGCGTGCGGACCGTAGCCGGGTACTTGCCCTGTATCGCGAG
>CAYOHP010000099.1:0-25721 GCA_964403795.1 uncultured bacterium
CAAGGCGGCGCTCTCCGATCTCCTGAAGCTCGTGCCGGGGAAGGGGAGCGAGCGGGCGGCGCGGCTGGCTCTGGCCTCGGCCCTGGGCGCGCACCTGGGGGAGTCGCATGGGGCAGAGGCCGGGAAGGCCCTGGCCGGCCTGCTCGATCCGCCCGATCCCCATGTGGCCATGGCGATCGGGTCGGCGGCCGCCACCCTTCCGGCGACCGCGCCCCTCTCCGCGCTGCGGGTGGTGCTGGCGCCTTCGTTGGTGCGGCTCACGGAGGGCGGCGAAGGCGCGGTGAGGGCGGCCGCCATCTCCGGCCTGGCCCGGATCGATCCCGGCTGGCTGGCGCGCAGCGCAGCCCGGCTCTCGGCCAGTCCCGAGGTCGCGGTGCGGTCGGCGGTGGCGGGTGGCCTCTGGGGCCAGGCGCCCCGGGAGCCCGGGATGGTCGCCAAGCGGCTCTGGGACGATCCCGACCGACGGGTCCGGCTGGCGGCGGTCGAGGCCCTGGCCGGGAGCGAGCCGGCCCCCGGGAGCAGCGACCCCAAGGACGGGATCGCCGAGCGGCTGGCGCGGGTGGTCGACGGCGACGATCCGCCGGCGATCGCGGCCGCAGCCCGCGGACTGGCCAAGCGCGGGGTGGCCGGGATCGGCGAGCGGGTGTGGAACGCGCTGCGCCGGATCCCGGTCGAGCACCACGAGGAACGGGATGCCCTGGTCGATCTGCTGGCGGCCTCCGGCGAGACCCAGCGACTGCTTCCCCTGCTCGTCGACGGGGACCGGCTGCTCAGGGCCAAGGTCCGTGGGCTGCTCGGCAAGGACCTCGAGCCGGAGGGCGAGCCCCTGGCGGAGAGCGCCTTCTACCTCAGGAACCTGACGCGCTACCCCCTGGCGACCACGGTGGGGGTCGAGACCACCCGGGGACGCTTCCGGATCCGCCTGCGCCTCGCCGAGGCGCCGCTCACTGCCTGGAACTTCCTGGCCCTGGCGGGGACCGGGTTCTACGACGGACTCGGTTTCCACCGGGTGGTCCCCGGCTTCGTGGCCCAGGGAGGGGACCCGCGGGGCGACGGCTACGGGGGGCCCGGGTACATGGTGCGCTGCGAACGGAGCCTGGCCCCCTACCGGCGCGGCACCGTGGGGATGGCCCTGGCGGGTCGCGACACGGGCGGCAGCCAATTCTTCGTGACCTACGACTCGTTCCCGCACCTGGAAGCCGGCTACAGCGTGCTCGGCGAGGTGATCGAGGGCATGGACGCGGTGGATCGATTGCTCCCCGGAGACTCCATGCTCGAAGTCCGCGTCGAATGATCCACCACGACGGCTCTCCGGCCTGCCTCGAGCCGGTCGGGGAGCGGCGGTACAAGCTGACAGCCTTCTCGACCCGAGGGTGCGGGCCGGTCGGGGTCGAGGTCCTGGTGGACACCCGCGGCGACCATCCATGGACGCCCATGGCAAGGGAGCGGGGGGGGAGGCTCGATCGCTGGGTCGCCGAGATCGCGCTCCCGCCGGGAACCACCACCTACCGCATGCGCGTCGATCATGGAGGCCGTCGGTCCTGGCTCGACGCCGCGGGCATGCACGGCGGTCGCCCCGGGGTGGCGACCTCGTTCCGGATCGTGGAGGGGGGCGAGCCCCCGGCCTGGGTGGCCGAACAGGTCTTCTACCAGGTGTTCCCGGATCGCTTCGCACGGGCCGGCGAGGTCGTGCTCCCGGAGCCGGGGGGGGCCGCCTTGCTGCCCCAGGCCCGTCGCTGGGGCGACCTGCCGCGCCGGAGCCACGGTTCCCGGGAGTTCTTCGGCGGCAACCTCTGGGGGCTCGCCTCCAAGCTGGAAGTGCTCCAGGACCTGGGGATCACGGCCCTGTACCTGAACCCGATCTTCGATTCCCCGACCAACCACCGCTACGACACCCGGGACTACACCCGGGTCGATCCCTCGCTGGGCGGGGATGCGGCCTGGAAGGCACTGGTCGAGGAACTCCGCCGGCGCGGCATGCGGGTGGTCCTGGACGGGGTCTTCAACCACACCGGCGACTCCCATGCCTGGTACGCGGATCCCTCCACCCGGGGGCGGTACTACACGCCATCCGGGAACGATGGATGGTGTACCTGGTGGGGCATCCGCACGCTCCCCAAGCTCGACTTCGCCAAGGAGACGGTGGTCGACGCCATCTACCGGGCTCCCGACTCGGTGGTGCGTCGTTGGCTGGAAGGCCCGCACGGAGCCGACGGCTGGCGGCTCGACGTGGCCGGGTGCATCGGGGAGGGAGGCACGGCCCGGGGAAACCTGCTGCACCTGCGGGGGATCCTGGAGGCCGCCCGCGCCGCCCGGTCCGATGCCTATGTCTTCGGGGAGGTCTTCGAGACCGCCGGACACTGGCTCGACCATCGCACCATGGACGCGGTCATGAACTACGCCGGCTTCGGATTCCCGACCCTCGAATGGGTGTCCGGGCGCGACTACGAGGGCAACGTCGTCGAGCTCGACGGCCGGGGCCTGTGGGATGCCTGGACCGCACACCGTGCCTCCCGCACCCACCGGGAGGCGATCTCCGCCTTCAACCTGCTCGGCAGCCACGACGTGGCGAGGGTCATGACCCAGGTCGAAGGACGGTCCGGGGACGCGCTGCTGGCCCATGCCCTGCTCTTCGCCTACCCGGGCGTGCCGTGCGTGTACTACGGGGACGAGATCGGCCTCGAGGGAGGGAAGGATCCGGACTGCCGCCGGACCTTTCCCTGGGACGAACGTCGCTGGAACCGGCAGCTTCGCGACGGGATCCGCACCCTGGCCCGCCTCCGGCGGGAGTGCCCCGCCCTCCGGACCGGAGGGATCCGGCGGGTCCTCGCGGAGGGCGACCTGCTCGCCTTCGCCCGGGTGCTCGGCGAGGAGTGCGTGGTGGTGGTCGCCCACCGCGGGCGCCGGGCGGTGCGGACCCGACTCCCGCTGGCGGACCTCGGATTCGACCGGGAGACCTTCGAGGACGCGCTCGGTGGAGAGAGGGTCAAGGCCCGCTCGGGAGGGCTCCAGCTGACGATCGCGGCGGGCTCGGTCCGGGTGCTGCGGCCGCTCGGGTAGGGTGCCGGTCTCAGCGAGCGGAGGCCCGGCTCCAGGCCACCAGGTCCTCGAGCACGGGTGCCAGCTCGCCGGGCGGCTCGCCGGCCGAGATGCCCGTCCGGTAGAGGGGAACACGGGGGAGGCCCGAGGCCACCGAGGATTCCCGCCCGGGACGCGAGCGGGCGACCTCCCGATGGAGGTCGAGGATCCGCTTCAGGGCATCGGGCGGCCAGACCGGGCTGCACACGGTGGCGTCGTCGACCAGCCCCAGCAGCATGCGGGCCCGATGGGCGAGCGCCTGGTCGCGGTCCCTGAGGTCCGGCCGGGAATCGAGCCCGGAGAGCGCCAGCAGGGTGCCCCTCAGGCGGGGGCCGCATTCCTCCGGACGGGGACCCGCGATCCGCTCCCACAGGGCGAGCTCCCGGGCGACCAGCAGCCAGTCGTAGACCAGGTCGTCGGGCCCGGCGGCCAGTGCCGCCTCCACGGCCGGGACCAGGGTCCTGGCCTTGGGGTTCTCGAGCAGGCTCCCCATGCCGACCCGCAGTGCCAGGACCAGGGGACCCTGGTGCTCCACCTCCTCGAGGTCGAGCACGGCCTGGGCCGAGTCCTCCCGGATCACCGGCTCCACCGACGTCCAGCGCTCGGTCCGATCGATCTGGGCGGCCAGTTGCTGGACGCTGCCGAACCCGAGGTTGGCGGCGAAGCGGTTCTCGATGTCCCGGACCAGCCGGAGGATCGAGAGGGCCGGCTCCAGGCCATGGCGGGCCAGCGCCTGGTCGGGGCCGCTCCGGAGCGCGGTGGAGGGCGACTGGAGGCGGGTGAGGAGCGCCTGGAGGAAGCGGGACCAGCGCAGCTCGAAACGCGGATCGAGGATCGCCTCGACCTGATTGTTGGGGTCGAAGAAGGCCCGGCCCCTCGCCGGGTGCCCGGGTGGTGCCTCGGGGAGCCCGAGGGACCCGGCGGCCCGGGCCAGCTCCTCGTCCGGGTCCGGATCCCCCGGCTCGCCGGTGGTCTCCGGGTCGGAGGTCGGGGAGGGGTCGTGGGCGACGGTCGGAACCGGGGAGGGAGATCCCGGATCCGCCGAGGGAGGCGGACTCCGCCAGGCCATCACCGCCAGGACCCCGGCGAGGAGCAGGCTGCCGGGCAGGGTCCGGGCGACCCAGCTCCGGGCCGCCACCGGACGGGAGGGAGGATCGACGATCGGCTCGATGCGCATGCTGCTGGCCGAGAGCCCTCGGGAGGGAGGATGGGTCGGCACCGCCACGCCCGAGGTCCGCCGGCGCGAGTCGCGCACCTCCTCGAGGGCCCGGGCCATGAGCTCGAGGCTCTGGAAACGCTTGCCGGGGTCGGGGGCGAGCGATCGCACCAGGATGGCGGCCAGTTCCGGGCTGTCGGCCGCGGCCTCGACCGGGATCTCGACCGGGGTGCGCCGGGCCTTCATCTCGAGGAGGTCGGTGATGGTCTTGGCGGGATGGGCGTGGGCCCGGAACCAGAGCCACCACAGCGAGGCTCCCCATGCGAACTGGTCGGAGAGGGCGGTGGCCGGGGCGCCCAGCACGATCTCGGGCGCCAGGTAGTGCATGGTGCCCATCAGGGTGCCGTCCCGGGTGAGGCGGGTGAGGTCCCCGCTGCCGCGGGCCAATCCGAGGTCGCAGAGCACGCTGCGGTCGTCGGGCCGCACCATCACGTTGCGGGGCTTCACGTCCCGGTGCACGATGCCGGCCCCGTGCAGGGCGTGGAGCGCATCGGCGATCTCGATGCCCCAGTCGAAGATCCGGTCGAGCGGGACCGGCCCGCGGTGGGCCCGGGCGTCGAGGTCGGTGCCCTCCACGTACTCGAAGAGGATCCAGGGCTCGCCGGTCTCGGCGGTCCCGGCGTCGTAGACCTCGACCAGGTTGGGGTGGCGCAGCCGGGAGGTGAGCAGGGCCTCCCGCCGCAGGCGGCCCCGCGCCTCCTCGTCGGCCACCTCGGGCTTCAAGAGCTTCAGGGCGGCGGGACGGCCGAGGTCCCGGTGGAGCACGTGCAGCAGTCGTCCGAAGGCCCCGGTGGCGAGCAGGGCCACCGGCACCAGCTTGTCGGCGAGCGGGGGAGGCAGGACGAGCTCGCCTGCCGGTTGCGGCGGCGATGGCGACGGCGGTGGTGGCGGCGGCGGCGGCCGGGAAGCCACTTGGAGCCTCCTCCCTCGGGGCCCTACAGTAGACCCAGTGGTCGACCCCGAGCCGGGGCGGCGACGAGGGAAGGAGCCGGGCCTTGATCGCCGACATCCTCAAGGGCGTCCCGCTGTTCGCAGGACTCGACGAACACGAACTCAGGTCGGTGGTCGAGCTCGCCAGTGTCCGGGAGTACGTGGCCGGAACCACCCTGTTCTCGACCGGCGATCCCTCCGACTCGTTCTTCGTGGTGGCCCAGGGGCGCGTGAAGATCGTGATCCCCTCCCCGGACGGGAGCGACGAGAAGGTCGTCAGCCTGGGGCACGGGAAGTTCTTCGGGGAGATGGGCGTGATCCGGGGCACGCCCCGGATGGCCACCGCCCAGGTCGAGGAGGATGCCGAGCTCGTCACCATCCTGGCCGAGGACTTCGACAAGCTGATGGGGGTGGACGAGCGGATCTCCGAGAAGGTGATGGGGGCCTACCTCGCCCGGATGCGGGAGCTCGAGGGAGCCAAGGACGGGGACCGCCGGCATGACGAGATCCGGGTGCTGGCCTTCACTTCCGTGGGCTCGGGCGCGGGCGCCTCGTTCCTGGTGGCGAACCTGGCGCCCAAGATCCGGGACCTGACGCAGAAGACGGTGCTGGTCGTCGACCTCGACTTCCAGGGAGCCTCGCAGCACATGTTCCTGGGATACGCCAAGCCGGTGGGGGGGCTCGGAGGGGCCTTCGCCTCGCCCCAGATGACTCCTTCGACCCTGCACGGGGCGGCCCGCCGCATGCCCTTCGGGATCGATTTCCTGGGAGGGCCGGGCTCCCCGGATCCCGAGGAGATCTCCGAGGACCGGGTGGTCGAGCTGCTGCGGGAAGCGTCCAACGCCTACGACTACGTCCTGGTCGACACCTCGAGCAGTCCGACCGCGGCCGTCAACGACGCCATCTTCCGGGCCGCCGACTCGGTCCACGTGGTCATCGCCCCCGATCCGGTCAGTCTGTCCCGCAGCGAGACCCTGCTGGCACGTCTCTCGGGCCTGGGACTGGAGAGCCGGCTCCGGGTGGTCCTGAACAAGGTCCGGCACGGGTCAGGACTCGACCCCGAGGCGATCGAGGCCCAGTTGAAGCGCGAACTCAACGGCAGGATCGAGTTCGCGGACTCGCTGGTGCTCGACTCCCTGGTGGAGGGCAGCCCGGTGGTGCGGCGCAACCCCAGGGCCTCGGTCTCCATCCAGGTCACCCGCCTGGCTCGCCAGGTGCTCTCGTTGCCCACCCAGGGCACCAGTGCCGGCACCGGCAGCTGGTTCTCGATCTGGAACCTGTTCGGATAGGCGCCCGCCTCCGCTACGACGCCGGGGCTTCAGGTCGTCCGAAGTGGGCGGCGAGCTCCCGGTTCACGATCTCGGGCGCGTCGTTCTGGACCCAGTGGCTGGCCTCGGGAATCCGCACCACCCGACAGCGCGGCACCAGGCGGGGGCTGGGCTCGGCCAGCTCGGCGCCCAGGTGGGCGTCCCGCTCGCCCCAGACCACCAGGGTCTCGGCCGCGATCGAACGGATCTCCGGGGAGTCGCCCGAGAGCAGGCGACGGCCCGCTGCCCGGTACCAGGAGAGGGCTCCCGGGAGCGCCCCCGGCACCCGGAAGGCCTCGACGTAGCGTTCCACATCCTCGGGCGTGAAGGCCCCGGGTCGCCGGCTGCCTCTCAGGTACAGCCGGCGCAGGGCCGCGAAGTCCCCCGCAGCCAGCATGCGCTCCGCCACCCCAGGGAGCTGGAACAGGAAGACGTACCAGGACTTCCGGAGCTGGCGGAGGGTCCTCAGACCCTGCAGGAACCTGGCGGGGTGCGGGACGTTCAGGATGGCGAGGCGATCGAGCCTCCCGGGGTGGCGCATGGCGAACTGCCACGCCACCATCCCGCCCCAGTCGTGGCCGACCACGTGGGCCCTGGCCACGCCTTCCCGGTCGAGGAGCCCGGCGACATCGTCGGCGAGCGCCTCGACCCGGTAGTCGGCGACCCGGCCGGGTTTGGTCGAGTGGCCATAGCCCCGCTGGTCCGGAGCCAGGACCCGGAACCCCCGCTCCACCAGGTAGGGGATCTGGGCCCGCCAGGACCACCAGATCTCGGGGAAACCGTGGAGCAGCACCACGACCGGACCCTCGCCGGCCGCCACCACGTCGAGCTCGACCACCGGGTCGGATCCCGGGGGCGAGACCGTCACCCGCCGGGGTGCCAGGTCCCCGGCCACGATGGTCCGCTTCCTCGCCACGGCGGCCTCCCTGTCGTCCCCCCCAATCTACCGCTTGAGTCTTTATCAACTCACGAGTAGATTTAGGGGGAAGGCCGGGAGCCGCCGCGGTGCGGCCCGGCGAGGACCCGGGGAGGGGAGAGGGAACATGGGCAGGCCTGGACGTCGACCGGCCAGCGACGACACCCCCCGGAGGATCCGGGAAGCCGCCGAGCTCGCCTTCGCCCGGGACGGGTTCGCCGCCACCCGGCTCGAGGACGTGGCCGCGGCCGCCGGGATCACCCGGCCGTCCCTGCTCCACCACTTCGGCAGCAAGCAGGACCTCTACCGGGAGGTGCTGGTCTCCGCGGTCGCCACCCTCGCCGAGGAGCTGCGGGGGATCCTGGCCCGGACCGGAGGCAAGGATCCGGTGATCGGGGCCGCCCGGGCCTACCACCGCTTCCTGGAGAAGCGTCCCGGGGTCGCCCGCCTGGTGGTGCGCGAGCTGCTGGACGGGGACGTGGCCGGGCCCAGCCTGACCGGTGCCATCGAGCAGCTGGTCGAGGAAGTGGCGGCCCTGCTCGCGGGGGGACGGGACCGATGGATCCGGCGTGCCCTGGTGGCGTTCATGGCCGACGGACTGCTGAGGGCCGCGGCCGGGGAGCGGGGCTCCGGTCTCTGGCGCAGTCCTCCGGGCTGGGAGCGGGAGTTGGCCGAGCGCCTGACGCGAAAGGGGTCGTCGTGAGTCCTGGGGATCGTGTGGCGGACCTCGTCTCGCTGGTGGGACGGATGGCGCGGGGCAGCCATCCCCGGGTGCTCCTCGATCTGGTGCGCCCGGCACTCCGCGGCTTCCTCCTGGGACGGGGGAGGGGCGAGACCGCCGAGGTCGAGGTGGCGCACTCCACGCGCTTCCGGTGGCGGTTCCAGGGCGACCAGCCCGAGCTGCAGCGCCTCTACCAGGCGGCCAAGCGGGACCAGTGGGACGGGGACACCCGCCTCGACTGGGGGCGGAGCGTGGACCCGCTCGATCCCGAGGTCGAGATCCTGGCCGAGGACCTGCTCCCGCTGCCGGACATCCCGACCTACCGGAAGCTGCCGGCCGGCGAGAAGCGTCGCCACCGGGCGGGCCTGCTCGCCTGGATGCTCTCCCAGTTCCTCCATGGCGAGCAGGGCGCCCTCTATGCCGCCTGCCAGGTGGTACAGGCCATCGACGGTGCCGACGGCAAGCTCTTCGGTGCCACGCAGGTGGTCGACGAGGGGCGCCACGTGGAGGTCTTCCACCGCTACCTCGAGGAGAAGCTCGGGAAGCTCTACCTGGTGAACGACAACCTCTACACCATCCTCGATGCCCTGATGACCGACCGGCGCTGGGACGTGAAGTTCCTGGGGATGCAGATCATGATCGAGGGCCTGGCCCTGGGTGCCTTCGGGGTGCTCCGGGGCGCCACCCGCGAGCCGCTGCTCCGCGACCTCCTGGGCGCGGTGATCACCGACGAGGCGCGGCATGTGCACTACGGGGTGGTGGCCCTGAGGGACCACCTCTCGGGGCTCGCCGAGGGCGAACGCCGGGAGCGCGAGGACTGGGCCTTCGAGGTGGCGGTCATGATGCGGGACCGGTTCCTGGCCCACGAGTTCTACGACGAGTTCTACGGACACTGCATGACGCGCCGGGAGTGGGACCGGAGGGTGCTGGCGTCTCCCTACATGGAGCGGTTCCGGCGCATGATGTTCCGGCGCCTGGTGCCGAACCTGAAGCGGATCGGTCTGCTCTCGGACCGGGTGCGACCCCGCTACCAGGAGCTCGGGCTCCTCGAATGGGAAGGCGGTCGGGCGGCCCCCGAACTCACCGCCCGCGACCTGCTCGAGGACGCCGCCTGACGCCGGGACCTATCCGGGCCGCTTGCCCCGGACCACGGCCGGGAGGGCCGAGAGCTTGCGTACCAGCCCGGGCCGGTGCAGCAGATCGAGGGCGGCCCGGGTGAAGGCTAGACGCTCCGGGCCGTAGGGGTACCAGGCGTCCTTGGTCCCGGAGCTCCGGTCGTCGACCGCCACGTACACGGGCCGGACGTAGCCGAGCAGACCGGGGTCCCCATGGGTCCGGGAGCCTCCCGAATCCCGGGGCCCGCCCCATGGTGCCTGGGGCGCGGCGTGGCTGAAGAGGAGATCGTTGATCCAGAGCGAACCGGTCACCAATCGCCTTCCCACCCGCTCGGCCTTCTCGACGTCGCGCGACCAGACGCTGGCGCCCAGGGCGTAGGGCGAGGCGTTGGCCTCGGCGATGGCGGTCTCGAGGTCCGGGACCCGGCGGAGCGGGAGCAGGGGGCCGAAGGTCTCCTCCTGCATGACCAGCATCCCCGGGGTCACGTCGCCGAGCACCGTCGGCTCGTAGAAGAGGGGGCCCAGGTCCTCCCGGACCTTGCCTCCGCAGAGCACGGTCGCTCCCTTGGACCGGGCATCCTCGACCTGCTGCTCCACCTTGGCGAGCTGGCGGCGGTCGATCAGGGGACCCATCCAGGAGAGGGGATCCTCGCCGGGGCCCACCACGATGGCCCGGGCCGCCTCGGTGGCGGCCTCCGCGAACCGGGAGTAGACGCTCTCGTGCACGAAGCACCGCTCGACCGAGGAGCAGCCCTGGCCGGCGTTCATCATCGCCCCCCACACGATCCCCTGGGCGGCGGTGGCGACCTCGGCGTCCGGCAGCACCAGGGCCGGGTCCTTGCCGCCGAGCTCCAGGGAGACCGGGATCCCCCGGGGGCGGAGCGCGGCCTCGACCCGGCGCCCGGTCGCCACCGAGCCGACGAAGGTGAGCTTGTCGATCGCCCCCTCGACCAGGGCGGAGCCGGTCGTACCGTCGCCCGCCACCACGTTCACGACTCCCGTCGGGAGGCCGCACTCCAGGAGGATGCCCCCGATGAGCAGCCCGGTGAAGGGCGTGAGCTCGCTGGGCTTGAGCACCACCGTGTTGCCCATGGCGATCGCCTGGAACACCTCTCCGGCAGGGATGGCGAAGGGGAAGTTCCACGGCATGACCAGGCCCACCACGCCATGGGGGACCCGGGTGACGAAGGAGCGCTTGTGGCGCAGGTGGATCTGGGGGAGCGGCAGGGGGAACTCGGCGAGCAGATGGGGAGCGCGATCCAGGGCGAACTCGAGCCCTTCGAGGACCGTCATCACCTCGTAGTAGGCCTCGATCCGGGGCTTCCCGGTCTCGGCCACCACATGGTCGGCGATGGTCTCGGCCCGCTCGGCGAGCCGCTCCCGGAGGTGCCGGAGGATCGGGTCCCGACCCCTGGGGCCGAGTTCCTGCCAGCCCGGCTGGGCAGCCCGGGCGGATCGGAGCGCGGCCTGGACCTCCTCGGGGGTTCCGACCGGTGAGTCCCCGAGCGGAGTGCCGTCGGCGGGCCGGCGACGCGGCGCGGTGCGGGTCCCGGCGACCACCTTGCCGCCGATCACGTGGCCCGGAACGGTCGGGACCTGGGAGGGCTGACGGCGGGACAGGTCGGCGGGATCGATGCCCAGTGGCTCTCCGTAGCGCATGAGGGTCGAGGGTATCACGGTGCCCAGCCGGCGCCGGAGGCGACCGGGGAATCCTGGACGGGAAGCCCTCGCAGGCGGTCAGACCCGACGGAGGTGGCCGTTGCGTCGCGGGTCGCCTGCACCGCCCGGGTCGCCATGGGCATCGGTGGTCGCCAGGTGGACTCCCCCGAAGAAGAGCGAACGATCCGGGAAGATCCGGATCCCGGGAAAGCCCTCCGCGAGTTCCGCCAGGGTGGTCGCCGGGAGGCCCGGGCTCTCGAGGTAGGTCCCGTCGGGCTCGCGGTGGAGGCGGGGGCGGGTGACGGCTGCTTCCGGGGAGAGCCGGTGGTCGAGCTGGTCGATCAGTACCTGGAGGACCGCCGAGCGGATCCGGTTGGAGCCCCCGGTGCCGAGCGCCAGGAGGCCCCCCTCCCGGGTGGCCACCACGGTGGGACACATCATGGTCGTGAGGCGGCGTCCCGGGGCCTCCTGGTGGAAGCCCAGGGGATTGATGTCCTCCTCCCCCAGGAAGTTGTTCATGCCGTGTCCCAGGTCGGGGAGCATCTCGCCGCAGCTCTCGCCGTTGGAGGTGGTGATGGCCACGGCCATCCCGGAGGAGTCGACCACCGAGACGTGGGTGGTGTTGCCGGGGATGGCCCCGGGCCCCCTGGCCGGGATCTCGGGCGGGAGGCCCGCCCGCGCCCCGCGGTCCCGCAGCTCCCGGTAGAGCGGACGCCATCCGTCGAGGTTCCCGGGATCGTCCCAGGGATCGGGTCCCGGCGGCGGCTCCAGGCTCACGCCCGCGGCCCGGGCCCGCACCACGACCTCGAGCGCGGCGGCCACCTGGCGGTAGCGCAGGGCCGAGTCCGGGGGAGCCGGCGGGTCCTCGGACAGGAACGCCAGGCACCAGGCGACCATGGCGCCTCCGGCACTCGGGTATCCAGGGAGCATGACCTTGTGTCCCCGGTAGTCCACGCACCGGGTCGGTCCCACCCGGGTCCGGTAGCCGTCGAGGTCCTCGGGGGTCAGCAGGCCCCTGGGACGGCCCCATTCGGCCAGCACCTGGGGCCGGAGGAAGCCCCGGGTGATCGGATCGGTCGCCTCCTCGCCGTACCTCCGCAGGCACGCGGCCAGCCTCGGGCTGCGCAGGATCTCGCCTTCCCGGGCGATGGTGCCGGACGGGGCGAAGAGGTCGCGCATCCCGGGGGTGCGGGTGAGGATGGGAGCGAGGATCGAGAAGAAGTGGGCCTGGCTGGCGGACGCCGGGACGCCGTGCTCGGCGAGCTCCGCGGCCGGCGCCATCAGCTCGCCGAAGGGGAGCCGGCCATGGCGACGGTGCAGCTCGAGGAGTCCCGAGAGGTTGCCGGGCACCCCGGTGGCGGCACGCCCGATGTGGAAGACCTGGGTGGTCCCCGAGCCGAAGTCGACCTCGAGACCCGTGAAGTCCGCTCCGGTCGGGTCGAGCCGGGTGCCCGGGAGACCCGGGACCTGGCAGAGGAAATCGAGGGTCTCGGCGGAACCCGTGGCCGGGTCGAGGACGGTGGCGATCCCCGAGCCGCCCGGGCTCGTGAGGCATGGTTCGGCGATGAACGCCACCGCCATGGCGGCGATCGCGGCGTCGGCCGCCGAACCTCCCCGGGCCAGCACTCCCGCCCCTGCGTCGGCTGCCTGGACGCTGCCGGCCGCCACCACACCACCCATGGTTCCCGCCTCGCATCTCCCCGCCGCTACCGGACCAGCCGGGCCCGGCGAGTGTAATACGATGACCTCACCATGGCTCTTCCCCGCTCACCTTGCCTCCTCTCGGCGGCGTCGCTCGCGTTCCTCGCCTTCCCGGTGCGTCCCGACCAGCTCCAGATGAGGGACGGTTCGGTGCGCACGGTCGCCAGGGTGGAGACGGCCGGCGTCGACCGGCTGCGGATCGGAGCCGACGGGGAGATCGCCCGCGACCAGGTGGCGACCCTGGTGCTCGGTACCCCGGACGGTTCGGGGGACGCGCCGGCCTCGGCCCCGACCCCGGCCTCGGCCCCGGCCCCGGCCTCGGCCTCGGCCTCGGCCGGTCGGCTCGCCGAGGAAGAACTGGCGCAGTGGATCCGCCAGGCCGACGAGCTCGAGGCCCGCTGGCCCGGACACCCCATGCTCTTCCTGCGGGACGAGAGCACCTGGACCTGGCGCCCGGACGGGAGCCGGAGCCGCCGGGACCGGTACCGCATCAAGGTCGTGAAGGACTCGGCGATCGCCTATGCCAGCTTCGGGGTGTCCTTCGATCCTTCCCGGGAACGGGTCCACCTCGGCTCCATCCGCACCGTGCTCCCGGACGGGACGGTCCTGCCCCTCGATCCCGCCAAGGTGAAGGCCCAGGACGCCCGGAGCTCGGCGGAACACCTGACCAACCGGCGGGAACTGGTGTGGCGCCTCGACGGGGTGAGGTCGGGTTGCTTCCTCGAACACGAGTACGAGGTCGAGGAATGGAATCCCTTCGAGCCCGAGTTCCTGTTCCCCAGCTTCACCTTCCAGGCGAGGGCCCCGGTGGCGCTTTCCCGGCTCGAGGTGCGGGTGCCGAAGGGGCGCCCGCTCTCCCGGGTCGGCCGTTCCATCAGCCTGGCGGAGCTCGGGGAGACGGTCCGGACCGAGGGCGATCAGGACGTGTACACCTGGTCGCTCGGCCCGGTCGCACCCTACGTGCCCGAACCGCTCATGCCGGGGGCCGGGGACGTACTCCCCGGGATCGCGGTCTCGAGCCTGCCCGATTGGGACCGGTTCTTCGCCTGGCAGCGGGCCAGCCTGGAGCGGAACATCGAACCCACTCCGGAGGTGGCCGAGAGGGCCCGGAAGGTCGTGGCGGGAGCCGAGGGCGACGAGGCCAAGGTGGCGGCGCTCTACCGGTTCCTCCAGGACGAGATCCGGTACGTGTCGGTGAAGTCCGGGATCGGATCGGGATGGTCGGGTCACCCGGCCTCCGAGACCCTCGCCAACGGCTACGGCGACTGCGTGGACAAGTCGGTGCTCTTCTGCTCGATGCTCAGGACCCTGGGGATCCGGGCCCAGCCGCTCATCCTCATGACCAACGACGCCCACGACATGGAGACCCGGATCCCGGGCTTCGACGCCAACCACTGCATCACCAGGGTTGAGCTCGGGGAGCGGGAGCTGATCCTCGACTCGACCACCACCGACTACCGCTACCCCTGGTTCCGGTCCGACGACCACGGACAGCCCGCCGCCGACGCGCTGCGCGGCAGGATCCTGACGGTTCCGGTGCCCGCGCCCTCGGAGAACCGGACCGAGCGCGAGGTGCAGCTCTCGGTGAGTCCCGAGGGGCGGCTCTCGGCCCGCGAGCGCTGGGCCGCGGTGGGTCCCTCGGAAGCATCCCAGCGCGGATTCTGGCGCAAGCGCCGGCGGGAGGACGACGAGAAGGTCTTCCGCGACTACTACGGCTCGGTGGCCCCCGGGGCCAGGGTCGTTTCCTTCAAGCTCGGCGATCCCGAGGACATGGCGACTCCCTTCGGCTTCGAGGCCGCCTTCGAGGCGGCCGACTACGCGGTGGCCGCCGGCGACCTCCTGATCGTGAAGCTCCCCTTCTTCGAGACTTCGTTCGCGGAGTCCGCCCTGGAGGAACGACGGTTCCCCATCGACTACCGCTCGAGCCGGGAGACGGTGATCCGCTACCGGCTGGAGCTCCCGCCCGGGACCAGGGTGCGGGCCGGTCCCCGCCCGGTGCGGCTGGAGACCCCGTGGGCCGCCTTCGCCCTGGAGGTGGAGGAGGGTGCCGGACGATGGACCCTGGTACGGACCCACCGGGTCCTGGGGACCGCGGTCCCGGCCGAGCGGTACCCGGAGTACCGGAAATTCCTGAAGCGGATCGAGGCGCTGGGGCAGGAGCGTCTCTTCCTGGAGGTGGCGCCATGACGCGCGGGTGGCTGGCCGCCCTCGGCGTCTCCCTCTGCCTCCTGCCGGTAGCGAGGCTCGGGGCGGACCTCCTCATCCTCCGGGACGGGACCGAGCACCTGGGCAGGCTCGAGGCGCTCGGCGACGAGATCCGGTTCCGGACCGAAGCCGGCGAGGTCCTGGACCTGCCGCGGGGCGCGGCCAGCCGGATCGAGTTCCACCGGGACCTCTCGGGGACGGCCGCCCGCACCGTGGCGGAGCTCGCCGATCCCAAGGTCGACGCGGCTCTGCGCCTGGTCGCAGGACCGGGGGACTACCCGGGGGCCGGGGCCGCCAACCTCTGGCTCGGCGAGGTGGTGACGGTGGAGGCCGACCTCCGGTGCCGACGCACCGTGCGCAACATCGTGCGGGTCCTGCAGGAGCGCGGCAAGGACGAGGGGACGGTACCCGCGGCCTGGTTCGAGGACACGGAGCGACTGGACTTCGAGTTCGGGAGGAGCTTCGCCCCCGACGGTTCGATCCGGGGCCTTACCGACAAGGGAGTCCGGGTGGCCCCGGTCTACGGCAGCACCCCGGAGTACCACCGGAGGCTCCGTGCCCTCCACACCCTGCCCTCGGTCGACCGGGGCGTGGTGGTCGACTGGCAGTACCGGATCGAGGAGACCCGGAGCGATCCCGAGGTGCCGCTCTTCTACAGCCACGTGTTCCTGGCCAGCGAACCGATCCTGGCCGGCGAGGTCGAGGTGAGGATCCATGACGCGGCCGCGGTGGACCTGGTCCTGACCGGGACCCGCGGCATCGCCCGGGAGCGCACCCGGGAGGGCGCCTACCGGGTGGAGCGCTTCCGCTACGCGGGCCTGGAGGCCGACCCGGAGGAGGACGCCACCCCTCCGGCCCACGAACTCCACCCGACCCTGTGGCTGGCTCCCCGGCGGACCTGGGCCGAGGTGGCGTCCGAGGCGGCGCCCTGGTACCGCGCCCCGGGGACACCCGGACCGCGGTCCAAGGAACTCCTGGCCCGCTTCACCGAGGGGGCTCCCGGCGACGAGATCCGCTACCGGTCGATCGCGTCCTGGGTGGGACGGGAACTCCGCCTGGTCCCGGTGTCGCTCTCCGCCTTCCGGTACCGGCCCAGGGACCTCGAGGAGGTCCTCGCCACCCGCACCGGGAACTTCCTCGACAAGACCTGGGCCCTCTTCTGCCTGCTCGGCTGGTCGGGTTTCCGACCCGAGTTCTACCTGGTCCGCGATCGGAGCTCCGGTGCCATGCCGGAGGGGATCGCCAGCCTCCGGCTCTTCGACGACGCCGCGGTCAGGCTGGAGATCCCGGGTCATGGCCGGGTCTTCCGGGATGCCGACGAGGTGGACCTCGGTCCTCATGACCTGCCTTCCGCCTTCCACGGCGCGCCAGCGCTCAAGGTCGGCGGCGGCGAGGTCGGGACCGGGCTCGAGACCGTGGACCTGCCGCCCCTGGAGGCCGATCTGCTGGAGGTCGGGTGGAAGGCCTCGCTGGACGCCGAGGGGAACCTCGAGGGGGTGCGGGAGCTCTCGGTCCGCGGCAACACCGCCACCACCGTCCGTTCCTACCGGAACCTCTCGCAAGCGGACCTCGCCCAGAGGCAGGAGCGCCTGAACCACGCCTTCCATCCGGCTGCCGAGCTGGTCGGCTTCGAGTTCCAGCACCTCGACGACTTCTCCCGGGAGGTCGGATACCGGCGTCGCTTCCGGGTACCGGGCTTCGCACTGGGAGCCGGGGGAACCCTGTTCGCCTTCCCGCTCCCCGGGCTCTCCGACTCGAGCGGCGACGTGGGGACACCGGTGCGCAGGAAGCCGCTGGCCTTCCTGGACCGGTCCTCCGAGCGCACCCGGATCGAGGTCAGGCTCCCCCCCGGGTTCAAGGTGCGCTGGATGCCGCAGGCCCTCTCGTTCTCCGGGGACGGCTGGGACTACCGGTCGGACTTCCAGGCCGTCGAGGGGACGATCCGCTTCACGGGGAGCTTCGAGCGCCGGACCTGGAGGATTCCCCCCGAGGGCTACCCCGCCTGGAAGCGGATGCGGGATGCCCGGGCCCGGGAGGCCCGCCAGATGATCGTGATCGAGCGCTCGGGATGAGCCCGGGCCTCGGTCCCCTGATCAAATGGCCGGGCGGCAAGACCCGCGAGCTGGGTCGCCTGGAGGGCCGCTGGCCCGCCGGCCTGGTGAGGTGGGTGGAACCTTTCGTCGGGGGTGGCGCGGCCTACTTCGACCAGGCTCCCCGGCAAGGGGCCATCAACGATCTCCACCGTCCGCTGATCGGGCTCTATCGGGCGGTGGCAGCCCGGGACCCGGAACTCAGGGCCGCCCTCGAACGGCTCGCGGTCGCCTGGGACCGGAAGCTCGGCGACGGGCTGGATGCGGATCTCTCGCCGCTGGTCTCCTGGTTCCGGGACGAGGGCCGGAAGCCCGGGGCCGCGCCGCCGGGCCGGGCCCTCCCGGCCCTGGGGTCGAGGGTCGCCAGCCGCCTCGGGCTGGGACCCGAGGACGGGATCGAGCCGCAGGAGCTCGCGGAGGCGATCCGGGCCTCGTGCGCCGACAAGCTGCGGCGCCTGTACCGCCTCGAGGCCAAGCACGCCACCCGGTTCGACGACGACCTGCTCCTGCGCCAGCTCGAGACCGCGGTCCGGTCCGGGGTCTATACCTTGCTCCGGGATTCCCCGGGGACCGGGAGCCGGGTGGAGGAGATCGCCCGCTTCGTCTTCCAGCGGGAGTTCTGCTACGGCTCGATGTTCCGCTACAACCGGCAGGGGCGCTTCAACATCCCCTACGGAGGCATGGCCTACAACACCAAGCGCCTTGCCTCCCGGGTGGCGGACCTCTTCTCGCCGGCTCGCACCGCGCTCCTCGCCGGCCACGTCATCGAGAACCGCGACTTCCGGGACTTCCTGGATCGACAGGTCGACCGGCTCGACGAGCGCACCCTCGTCTTCTTCGACCCCCCCTACGACAGCGATTTCCATGAGTACGGAGGGTCGCCCTTCGGATACCGGGACCAGTGCGACCTGGCCCGGCGGATCGCCCGGCTCCCCTGCCATGTGGTGGCCATCGTCAAGGAGACCCCCCGGGTGCGGGAGCTCTACCGGGAGGCGGTGGGGGCGCGCCCTTCCGGCCTTCCCCCGCTGGCGATCGAGAGCTACTCCAAGCGCTACGGCTACAACGTGCGCGGCCGCAACGACCGGGACACCACCCACCTGCTGGTCCACACCCTGGGTCCGGGGTAGCCCTGGGGCCCCGGCCGGCGGCTACTCCAGGGTCTGGGCGACCTCCCGCAGGGCGGCCTCGACCTCGTCGGCTTCCAGGAAGCGACGGGCGAGCTCCCGGCCGCGCTCGACGGCTTCGCTCGGGAAGCCGGCGGCTGCGATCTCCCGAACCAGGCGGGCGCAGTCGGCGCCCGAGGCGGTCGACCGGGAACGGGCCAGGAGAAGCTCCAGGCCCGCGTCGTCCGGGCGCGAGAACCGGGTCTCGGGGCCGGACACGGCGGCCTCGATCACCCCCGCAATCAGGGCCCCGTCGGGGCGCGGGCTGGACTCGGGGTGGGTCCAGCCGACCAGGGCGCTCTCGCCCAGCAGCCCCGACTTCAAGGGGGCCAGGCCGGCGCCGCCTTCCGAGAGCGTGGTCCTGGACCCCGAGGCGATGGCGCGAACCAGCCGGGTCAGCGTGGGATCCAGGGAGGTGGCGGGACCGGGGGAGGGGCGCACCACCGCTCCGGTGTAGCGGAGCCGACCGCCGGTCTTCCAGAGCACCGTGAGGTTGGTCAGGCCGAGCTGCAGCGCCACCATCTCGCAGACCTCGGACAGCGGGCTGCGCTGGTTCCGCGGGGCCCAGCCCTCGACCATGGAGAGCAGGCGGCGCCCGCGGTCCCTGGTCAGGTCGTTCCCCGCGGTGTTCGCCTCGACGCTCGGCGCCGCGTCCTCGACGTACCGCGCCACCCGCCGGAACACCACGCTCCAGTTGCGCTTGGAGGTATGGACCACGTCGCCCGGGGCCAGGATCCGGGTCTCGATCCGCTCGCCGTTGACGAAGGTGCCGTTGGAACTCCGGAGGTCGATGACCATTACGTCCCCGTCGACCAGGGGGACCACCATGGCATGCCGGCGCGAGGTGAGGTCGTCCTCGGTCCGGATCTCCGAGCGGGGATCCTGGCCGATCGTCACCGGCTTCGACATGGGGATGCGGCGGCCATCGAACTCGAGGACCGGGAACTCCCCCTCCTCGGTCGAGGGGCTCGGCCCCAGGATCGCCTCCGGGTCGGGCCATGGGCCGCCGTGGCGATCGGCGAGCGCCAGCAGGCCGGCGATCCGTGCTGAGGTCTCGGTCCCGTAGCGACGACCGGATCCGTCGAGCAGGATCCCGGCGTAGCGGCCATGGTGCCTGAGGGGAGCGACCAGGAAGCTCCCGGGAGAAGGCAGGGCGCACCGTTCCCGGCCACCGCAGGCCACGAAGCGGGCTCCCAGTTCGCATGCGACCGCCTCCCCGGAGGGACGGGTGACCGAGGGATCGGCCGCGGTGCCGGGCGGGAACGTCGGGAAGACCAGCGGCGAGCCCCGGGTCTGGGCCGCGAACGCCAGGCATGCCTTGTACGGCAGGCTGACCCCGGGCCATGGCGTCTCGGGGAGGCTGACCAGCGAGGGCTTGGGGTTGTGGATCTCCACCTCGTCGGCCCGGAGGTAGCCGTAGCCGGCGCCCGCCAGGCGCATGGCCCAGGCCAGCAGGAACTCCAGGTCGTCGGCGGAGAGGGCACGGCGGGTACCGCCGGCCTGGTTCAGGTGGGCTTCGAGCGCGAGGAGGTCTTCGTCCACGTTCCCGAGTGTGGACCGTCGGCGGGTCCCCAGGGAAGTCCGGATCGGGTCCTCTCCGGGGATGGCGACCTCGACCCGGCGCTCCGGACCCTCGACCGGGGCCGTCGGACTTGCGTCCCGGCCCGGTCCCCGGCACGATGGGAGCCTGCGGCAGGGAGGACCATGAGCCCGTCCATCCGCCCCTTCGAGCGACGAAGCGCACCCCGGGACCTGCCGGTCGGACCACGGAGCGCGCCCGATCCCGCGCCCGACCAGGGGTCCGGCGAGGAGCTGGCCGCCTTCCTGGCGTCCCATCCCGCCTGCAGTCATCCCCGACTGGTCCGGCTCGCCGACGACCTGGCACCGGCGGGCCGGGGTGTCGCCTTCGTGGCGGCACTGGCTCCGCTGCCGCCGCTCCTCTGCGAGATGGCAGGCCGGGTGGAGCCGCTCCCGGGCGAGGACGTCCCCGCCATGCTGCTGCTCCCGTTCGACCCCAGCCGGACCCCAGGTGTGGTCGAGCGGCTCCTCACCGGACTCCGGCGGAGGGCAGGCGACCCGTCCGCGGCGTCCGGTCCGATGCCTGCCCCGGTCGAGCCGTGCCGGAGCCTGACGATTCTCCGGCGGGTCCACCGGGAGATCCGGTCGGGAGGGTTCTGGGTGGCTTCCGGCGGAGTGGGCCTGGGCCTCCCGTTGGCCCTGGCCTCGCTCTCGGACCACCTGGGCGCAGCCCTCCAGACCCTCGATGCCCGGGATCTCGCGGGCGACGCCAGGAACCTCTCGGGGGCGCTGCGCGAGCTCTTCCGGGACAACCTCTCCACCCTCGGTCCCTACCTGCACGACGAGCCCACCCGGCAGGCCGTGAGGGTGGGGGGCGAGCGCCTGCTGGAGGGTTTCCGGATCGCCCTCTCCGGGATCGAGACCCGGGTCTTCGGGGGACTCCGGGAGTTGTGATCCGGGTGGATACCGATCCGAGACCGCCCCCTGGAGGGTGACGAAACCATGCAGGAACTCCTCGAGGCCGCAGCCCGCGAGACCGGGACCTCCGAGGCTGCCGTCGGCGACGCCCTGCGGATCCTGGTCGGCTACCTCGACGAGACCTGCGACGCCGAGAGCATGAAGGAACTCCGGGTGGCAGCCCCGGGACTGGCGGCGCTGGGTCCTCCCAAGGCGGCCGGCAAGGGCTTCCTCTCGGGCTTCCTGGGGGGACACGGGGCGCTCCTGGCGCTCCCTGGCAAACTCTCCAAGGTCGGCTTCGGACCCGGCCAGACCAAGAAGCTCCTGCCCCTGGTCCTGACCTGGCTCCGTCGCCACGTCGAGCCGGATCTGTGGGCCAGGATCGAGGCCCAGCTCCCGTCCGTGCTTACCGGGAGGAAGTGAGCTCGAGGCGGACAAGCCGCGGGGCACCGTCCGGATCGCGATCGATGGCGGCGACGGCCAGCGGGTTGCCGGCCGTGATCCCCGACCCGGGATCGACGAAGGCGAGCAGCACCGGCTTCCCGCCTTCCTCCCTCACCGTCCGGGTCACGGCCACCACCCGGTCTCCGGCGAGGAGTGCCAGGTGCACCTCGGAGGTGCCGAGGCCCCGCACCTCCCCGGCCACCGCGCCCTCCGCCAGCCAACGCAAGGCCACGGTCGGTCCGCCGGGGGTCGGGGTGTCGGCCGCCAGCGTCCGTCCCACCAGATCCCCGTGGGGCCCGAGTCGGTAGACGAAGCCGCCCTCCGGCGCGGCCGCGAACCAGGCTCGCCGGGCTGCGACCAGGGTCATCAAGGCCTCGGGCCGGAGCACGACCCGATGGAGCCCGCCCTCGAGATCGACGAAGCGGGCTGAGGAGCGCGGCTCCCAGTCCGTCGCCAGCAGGGAACGCCCCGCCGAGGCGAAGGCCGGGAGGCCGAGGCTGTCGGCGATCGTGGGTGCGATGTCGGAGAGCTCCGCGGTCCGCTCCGAGACCTCGCCCGCCAGCTGGCCGGGACGCTTCACCAGCAGGGGCACCGAGAGGATCTCCTCGGGGTTGGGGGCGAGGCCGCGGTCGGCCAGTGGGGATCCCGGCAGGATCGGGTCGCGGGGCAGCGATCCCGGGTCCTGGGAGCTGCCGTGGTCGCTGGTCACGATCACCAGCGCGTCATCGAACAGGCCGAGGGCTTCGAGGCGATCCAGGAGTTCGCCCAGGAGGCGATCGGCGAACCCGGCCTGGAGCACCAGTCTCTGGTAGGCCTGGCGTACCAGCCAGGCGTCGTCGGTCCATGTGAACTCGAGGCGGTTGACGCCATGGACCTTGAGCCGGATCCCGTTGGCGGCCGGCGGGGGCAGGTAGGCGGTGCCGTCGGGGAGGTGGTACCAGGGAGCGTGCGGGAGGATCGTGTAGAGGTAGAGGAAGGCTCCCCGGTCCTCGGGTCCGAGACTGGCGACCAGCTCCCGGAAGCCGCTGGCGCGGTCGGGCTCCATGCCGAGCCACGGTGCCTTGGGGTCGCGCAGGAAGAGGTTCAGCCGCTGCACCATCTCCCCGAGGTCGCTCTCCGAGGCACCGGCCGCGATCGCGTAGGGCAGGGCCTTGCCGCCGTCGCCCAGGATCGAGAGCAGCCGTTCGCTCCGGGGTCGCTGGAAGCGGACCGCCCGGGGATGGCCCCGCGGCACCACCCGCTCGGCACCTTCCACGGCCTTGACGCGTCGACCCGTCCCCAGGCGCCGGATCAGATTGCCGGGCAGCTCGGCGGGAGTAGGGAAGCTGGTCCCCGAGGGGAGCTCGCCGGTCAGCATGGAGGCGATCGAGAAGGGGGTGAAGGCGTGGTGGGTGGTGGCCCGCGGGAAGAAGCTGGCCTGGCCCGCCAGCCGGGCGAAGGCCGGGAAACGGTCGGCGTCGATCGACCCGTCGGGCGAGAGGAGCACATGCAGGGGGAAGGCGTCGAAGACCACCAGTACCGCGGTCCGCTCCCGCTGGGGCGGGGAGGGGCCTACCTCGGGATCGAGGCGGCGGGCCTCCTCGGCAGCCGGCGAGGCGAGCGCGAACCAGGCGGCCAACGCCAGCGACGGCAGGCTCGCCAACGCCGCCCCGAGGCGGTCGGCGGGCCAGCGCGAGAGGTAGCGGTCGATCACCAGGGCCACCACCACCGCGGCGACCAGCTTTCCGATCCCGGTGAGGAGCAGGCCCCAGCCGGCGAGTTCCACCCCGACCAGGAACCCGAGGAGGCCCACCAGGAGGCGGTGGCCGCCTTCCCCCCGTGGACCGGAGAGGGCGACCAGCAGCCGTTCGAGGGCCAGGAGCACGAGCACCGGGAGGCCCATGACCAGTCCGGCCAGGAAGGCGAGGTCGAAGCTGTCGGCGTGGTAGGCGGCGTAGTAGTCGGGCCGGTCGCCGGAGAGGCCGAGCAGCGGCAGGCCCAGCGACACGGTCACCAGCAGGAGGTGGCGGGCGGCCCGGGGGGCCGCACCCGAGGCCGGATTCAGGGATCGCCCCTGCCCGGGAGGCTCACGGGGCCTCGAAGCTGTAGCCGTGTCCACGGTGGGTGTGGAGCTGGGCGCCGGCGGCACCGATCTTGGCCCTGAGGCGCTGCACGTAGGTGTCGACCCTCCGGGTGGTGAGACTGCCGCGGGTGCCCCAGACCCGCTGCAGGAGCTCGGTGCGCGGCACCACCCGGGGCGAGCGCTGCATCAGGTAGGCCAGCAATCGGAACTCGGTGGAGGTGAGTTCCACGGGCTGCCCGTCGACCTCGGCCTCCTTGCGGTCCAGCTCGACCCGCACCCGGCCGAGCGAGAGCTGGCTGGGCCTGAGCGGCGGCTGGCTGCGGGTGCGCCGGAGCAGGGCCCGCACCCGGAGGGTGAGCTCCCGGGGCGAGACCGGCTTGGGGACGTAGTCGTCGGCGCCGAGCTCGAAGCCGGTGACCCGGTCGGACTCGCTCGCCATGCCCGTGACCATCACGATGGGGAGCGACTCGGTGTCGGGGTCGAGGCGGAGGCGACGACAGACCTCCCGGCCGTCGAACCCGGGGAGGTCGATGTCGAGGACCACCAGATCGGGGCGGAACTCGGGGATCCGGGTCAGGGCCTCGTCGCCCCTCCCGCAGGCCTCGACCACGAAGCCCTCGCGCTCGAGATAGGTCCGCACCAGATGGCTGAGGCCGAGGTCGTCCTCGACCAGCAGGATGCGTCCGGATACGACTCGGGTCTCGGTCATGGTGGGTAGGTGTCGTCGGCGAGCGCTTCCCGGAGCCTCGCGGCCCCGAGCCGGTCGAGTGTACCGGGGCGTGGCGCCACTGTCACCCCCTCCCCGGGGCCGGCCTCCCCTCGTGGCCGGGACCCTCCGGCAGGTATAGTACCCGGGTGTCGGCCTTTCTGAGCGCCCCGCCCCGGATCCGCCTGCTCCAGGCCTTCGCCCGCCCGTTCTCGACCGCGGTGGCGGCGGCCCGTTCCTGCTACACCGCCAAGGGGATCGTGGAGGCCGGCGACAGCGACGCCGAGACCCGCGAGCGCATCGGGCGCTCGGTCTTCGAGGCGGGGCACCACACCACCTTCCAGCATGGGCAGCTCATGTTCTCGCTCGAAGGGGTGAGCCGCCAGTTCCTGTGGTCCTTCCTCCATGCCCATCCCTTCTACAACTCCGAGCAGGTGAGCCAGCGCTACACCCGGGTGCGCAAGGGCTCCTTCGTGGTGCCGGCGCTCGCCGATGCTGCCTCCCAGGAGATCTACGAGCGCCAGCTGGAGCGTTCGATGGCGCACTACGAGGCGCTCTCCGAGGCCCTCTACGCCCCCTGCGCCCGCCAGTACTTCCGGGTCTTCGGCAAGCGCGCCGATCATGCCGAGCGGTGGAAGCCGGCCATCCGCAAGCGGGCCTACGAGATCGCCCGCTACGTGCTCCCGGTGGCCACCACCGCCCACCTCTACCACACCGTCAGCCTGCTCACGCTGCTCAGGTACCACCGCCTGATCGAGTCCTACGACGTCCCGGAGGAGACCCGGGTGGTGGTGACCGCGATGGTCGGCCTGGCCCGCGAGCTCGATCCCGAGATCGACCTGGTGGTGCAGGATCCCCTGCCGCTCGAGGCGACCCCCGAAGCGGAGTTCCTGGCGGCCCGCCCGGCACCGGCGTCGGCCGCCTTCCGGTCCGAGTTCGACCGGGAACTCGCCGGACTCCGGTCCCGCCTGGTCTCGCGCAAGCCCGACAACGTCCGGCTGGTCGCCGATGCCGTCCGGGAGGTCATGGGAAGGCCGAGAGCCGACCTCGACGACCGTGCCGCGGTGGCCCTGGCGCTCGATCCCGCCCAGAACCGCCTGCTGGGCGAGCCGCTGAACCTGACCACCCATTCCAAGCTCTCGCGGGCCCTGCACCACGCCCACTACACCTTCCGCCGCAAGCTCTCCCACACCGCCGACAGCCAGGACCAGCGCCATCGCATGACGCCCGCCTCGCGGCCGGTGCTCTCGACCCATGTCGACGGCGAGCCCGACTACGAGGTCCCCGAACTGCTCGGGCCGGGGCATCTGGAGGGCGCCGAACAGGCGATCCGGGAACGCTACGACCAGGCCATGGCCGAGGCCTGGGAGGCCATGGCCGAGCTGCGCCGGCGGGGCGTGCCCGGCGAGACCGCCCTCTACCTCCTGCCCAATGCCGCCAGCCTCCGCTACACCGAATCCTCCGACCTCCTGAACCTCCGTCACAAGCACCTGATGCGCTTGTGCTACAACGCCCAGGAGGAGATCTGGCGGGCCAGCGTGGAGGAGGCCCGGCAGATCCGCGAGGCCGAGCCCGAGATCGGGGAGTGGCTGCTGCCGCCCTGCACGGCCCGGATGAGGGCCCGCGCCAAGCCTTGGTGTCCGGAGGGGGACCGCTACTGTGGAGTCATGGTCTGGCGCAAGGATCTCGAAGAGTACGAGAGGGTGATCTGATGCGAGACGGGTTGCGACGTCGGGGTGCCGGGAGCCGGGCTTCGTGGTTGGCGGGGCTCGGTCTCTCCGGGCTGCTGGCGGCGCTCGCCGGACCCCTGGAGGCCCGGGCTCGCGAGCTGGTGGTCGCCCACACCAACGATCTCCACGGCTGGGTCATGCCGCGGCCCTTCACCGGCGAACAGCTCCCCGCGGAGGCGATCGGGATGCCGCTCGGGGGACTC
>CAYOHP010000100.1:0-24587 GCA_964403795.1 uncultured bacterium
ATGGATCGCCCGGGGATCCCGGCCCACCGCGCCCACCAGGTCGACGGCCTCGGCCCCCGAGTGCTCCACGTTGGCCCGGGTGGTGTCGAAGTGGGTGTTGTTGAGGATCCGCTTGCCGGGGCCTCCCACGATCTCGAAGAGGATGCGCTCGGCGGCCCGGCCCTGGTGGGTCGGGAGCACGAAGGGGAAGCCGGCGATCCGGTCGACGACCTCCCGGAAGTGCTTCCAGGAGCGGCTCCCGGCATAGGACTCGTCGCCTTCCATGAGGCCGGCCCATTGGCGGGCGGACATCGCCGAAGTGCCCGAGTCGGTGAGCAGGTCGATCAGCACGTCGTCGGCATCGAGCAGGAAGAGGTTCTGGGCGGCGGCGGCCAGCTTGGCCTCCCGCTCCTCCCGGGTGGTGAAGCGGAGCGGCTCCACGGACTTGATGCGGAACGGCTCGATGATGGTGCGGAAGCCCTCGTGCACGGGTGCCTCTCCTTGTCCGGGTGTCGGCCGGTCCCAGGCCGAGGGCGCGGCGCGCCCGGAAGCCTGCAAGCAATCCTCGTGCCGGGGTTTCCCGGTGAGCCTCCCCACTCGGCCACGGTTCTGTGTAGTCCACCTCACCCCCACCCTCTCGCCCCGGGGCCGCCCGACAGGTAGCCTCGGGTCGGGGCGACGACCGAGGTGGAGCGGAGGCGCAGTGCAGGCAACCAGGATCCTGTCCGAGGAGCATCAACTCATCCTGAGGGCCCTGGCCGCAGGCCGAGGCATGGCGGAGCGGCTGCGTCAGGGCGGCGAGGTCCGACGGGCCGACGTCGCGACCCTGGTCGAGTTCGTGCGAGGCTTCGCCGACCGCCACCACCACGCCAAGGAGGAGGAGGTCCTCTTCCCCTGGATGGAAGCCCGGGGGTTCTCCCGGACGTATGGGCCGCTCGCCTGCATGCTGGCCGAGCACGAGAGCGGGCGGCAGCTGGTCCGGGAGATCGAGGCCCTCGGCAAGACCCTCCCGGCCGACCCGGGGCGCTGCGCCGCCGCCATCGAGATGTTCGCCACCCACCTCGAGCACCACATCGCCAAGGAGGACCAGATGCTCTTCCCGATGGCCGACCGTCTGGGGGACGGCGACGGGGAGATCCTCCCCCGCTACGCTTCCGCCCTGCCCGACGCGGCCGTCGCCCTGCGGAAGTACCAGGCCATGGTCCTGGACCTCGAGCGGAGCTTCCCGGCCAAGGACGAGGAGTGCTCGGCCTGCGGCTGCGGGGGCGGCAAGGACCGGGCGAGGAGAGGAGCGAGGCCATGAGTCGCGTGGGCCAGCCTGCGGTCCCGTTTGCCCTGGAGGACGCGGAGGGGCGGGTCCACCGGCTCGAGGACTTCCGGGGGCGCTGGCTGCTCCTGGTCTTCCACCGGCACCTGGGCTGACTGCCCTGCCGGGCGCACCTCTCGCAGTTGCGGGAACACGAGGCCGAACTGGGGGAGAAGGGAATCGAGGTCGTGGTCGTGACCTTCGAGGCCGGGCTGCTGGCCCGGGCCTATGTCGAGGACACCGGCCTGCGCTGGCCCCTGCTGGTCGACCGGGACCGGAGCCTCTATCGCGCCTACTCCATGCTCGAGGCTTCCTTCTGGGATCTCTGGGGCCCGTCGACCTGGATCGCCTACGCCCGGGAACTCCTGCGGGGCCGGCAGCTGGTGGCGAGCTCCGGGGACGCGTTCCAGCGGGGCGGCGACGTGCTCGTCGACCCGGAGGGCATCGTCCGGCTCCACCACGTCGGGACCGGTCCGGCCGACCGGCCCGAGCCCGCGACCCTGCTGGCCGCCGTCCCGGGTGGGTGGACGTGAGGAACCCCACATCGCCTCGACCCTCGAATGTACGTTTGTCTACAGTCCGACCCGAACCCGACGGGAGGGCGCTCCGTGCATCGTGACGACGAGGTCCGCACCATCGAGCCGACGCCAGACCCGCCGTCCACACCGGGGGCGGCTCCCGAGTCCTCGTCCGTGGCCCGCCGCGGCTTCCTCGAGTCGGCTTCGACGGTCGCCATGTTCGGGGGCCTCGTCGCCAGCTACGGGACCTTCGCCGCCATGGCCGGGCGCTTCCTCTATCCCCTGAAGCCCCGCGACCGGTCCTGGCTCTACGTCACCGAGGTCTCCCGCCTGAAGCCGGGGGAGTCCCTCGTCTACGTGGCCCCGACCGGGGAGAAGATCGCGATCGCCCGCCGCAGCGGGACCGGCAAGGTGGAGGACTTCCTGGCGCTTTCCAGCGTCTGTCCCCATCTCGGCTGCCAGGTCCACTGGCAGGGAGCCCAGAACCGTTTCTTCTGCCCGTGCCACAACGGGGTCTTCGATCCCACCGGCAAGGCGATGGAAGGTCCCCCCGCCGAGGCCGGCCAGAGCCTGCCGAACTTTCCCCTGAAGATCGAGGGTTCGCTCCTCTACATCCTCGTCCCCATCACCCGCCTTGCTTCGGCCGCCCCCGGAGCCGACGCCGGTCGGATCGAGGCCCCGGGTGGCCCGGACGGACCCGGCAAAGACCCTTGTCTCTACGGCAGGGGCGGGATCGAGGTCTGACCATGGAAACCCTCTTCGCCTGGTTCCGCGAGCGCCTCCCGATCTCGGTCGAGCACGTGCGGGAGCTCACCAACGAGCCGGTCCCCAACCATCTGAAGCGCTGGTGGTTTTGCCTGGGCGGCACGCCCGCCTACCTGTTCGTGGTCCAGATCGTCACCGGGATCCTGCTGGCGGTCTACTACGAGCCCTCGCCGCAGACCGCCTGGGAGTCGATCCGGGTCATCACCCATGACACGGCCTACGGCTGGTACCTCCGGGGCGTCCACAAGTGGGGCGCCACGTTGATGATCGCGGCCGTGATCCTCCACCAGATGCGGGTCTACTTCACCGGCGCCTACCGCAAGCCCCGCGAGATCAACTGGATGATCGGGATGTGCCTGCTCTGCTGCACCCTGGTGGCCGGCTTCACCGGCTACAGCCTGGTCTACGAGCAGCTCTCCTACTGGGGCGCCACGGTAGGCGCCAACATCGCCGAGACGGTGCCTGTGGTCGGGGGCTTCGCCAAGCGCATGCTGCTCGCCGGCGACGTCTACAACGAGGCCACCCTGCCCCGCTTCTTCATCCTGCACGCCGCGGTGCTCCCGGTGGTGATGATCCTGCTGCTGGGCATGCACATCGCCGTGCTCCGTCTGCAAGGCGTCACCGAGTTCCGGTTCCAGGACGAGAAGGACGACGAGCCTCACCACTTCTCGTTCTTCCCGGACCACTTCTACACCGAGATCATCATGGGCCTGGTCCTGATGATCCTGCTCTCGACGCTCGCCACCATCATCCCGGCCCACATGGGGCCTCGGGCCGATCCCCTGACCACCCCCGAGATCATCAAGCCGGAGTGGTTCTTCTACGTGGTCTTCCGGTGGCTGAAGCTCTTCTCGGGGACGTTCGCGGTCCTCTCCACCGGCCTCATCGTCTTCCTCATGTTCGTCTGGCCCTTCATCGACGAGTGGCTCCGCCGCCACGTCGAGATCGAGGAGCCGAGCGTCTGGATCGGGATCGTCGCAGTCCTCACCATCATCGGCCTGACCGTCTGGGAGGCGGCGGTCCGGCACTGACCGACGGGAGCCTTACACCGTGAGCCTCGAAGCCAAGCGGTTCGTCATCGCAGTCCTGGGCCTGCTCTTCCTCACCAGCCTCCTGTTCGTGCAGTGGATGGAGGTGGCCCGCAAGCACGAGGAAGTGGGGCTCGTGCCACCCCACATCTCGGTGCCTGCGGATTCCAAGGCCTGCGTGGACTGCCACGCCCAGACCACGCCCGGCATCGTCGACCACTGGAAGGACAGCACCCACGCCCGCACCGGGGTCGGGTGCCTGGCCTGCCACCAGGCCGCCGCCGCCGACGCCGACGGGTTCGACCACTTCGGCAAGCGGGTGGCCACCATCGTGACCCCCGGCGATTGCTCCCGGTGCCACACCGCCGAAGCCGCCGAGTTCCAGGCCAGCCACCACGCCAAGGCCGGGAACATCCTGGCCTCGCTCGACAACTTCCTGGCGGAGACGGTCGAGGGCTCCAGGGCCGCCTTCAACCCCCACGCTCCCACCCCCGGCAAGGCCATCGACAAGGTGAACGGGATGGCCAGCGCCAACTCGGGCTGCCTCCAGTGCCACGGCTCCAAGGTCGCCCTGATCGGGACCGACGGCAAGACCATCACGGTCGACGACCTGAAGCCCGGACCCGATGGCGCCCCGACCAACCTCGATGCGGTGGGACGCATCGCCAAGAGCTCGGACGGCAAGCCCCTCTTCCATTCGGGGAGCTGGCCCAACACCGGGATCGGACGCCTGAACCTGGACGGGTCGAAGGGCTCGTGCTCGGCCTGCCACTCCCGGCATGACTTCTCCCCTCGCCGGGCCAGGCAACCCGAGAACTGCGGCAAGTGCCACCTCGGGCCCGACCATCCCCAGAAGGAGATCTACGAGGAGTCGAAGCACGGCGTCGCCTACCGGGACCTCCGGGAGAAGATGAACCTCGACTCCAAGGACTGGGTGCTCGGGAAGGACTACTCCCAGGCCCCCACCTGCGCCACCTGCCACATGTCCGGCAACCTCCGGAACGACGGCAAGATCACCCATGACCCGGGCGAGCGGATCTCCTGGACCAACCGGCCGCCGATCAGCGTGGTCATGGACACCGACGCCGCCCACAAGATCGTCACCGAGACCGATCCGGCCAAGCGGGCCGCCCAGATCTCGGACACCGCCGAGGCCAAGCGCAACCGCATGAAGCAGGTCTGCTCGCACTGCCACGCCAAGCCGTACGTCGACTCGTTCTACCAGCAGTACGACGACTTCGTGGTCCTCTACAACGAGAAGTTCGCCCGCCCCGGCACCGCCATCATGAAGGCCCTGCTCGACCAGGGGCTCCGCACCAAGACGGAGTTCGACGAGGAGATCGAGTGGACCTGGTTCTACCTCTGGCACCACGAGGGCCGGAGGGCGCGCCACGGCGCTTCGATGATGGCCCCCGACTACGCCCACTGGCACGGGATGTACGAGGTCGCCGAGCGCTTCTACATGGAACTCGTGCCCCAGGCCCGGGAACTCTGCGAAAGGGCGATGCACGCCGGCAAGGAAACGCAGGCCAAGGCCGTGCTCACGGTCCTCGACGGGATCCTGGCCCGACCCGAGCACCAGTGGTTCGAGAAGGGCTCCGAGGCTGAGATGCTGGCGATCCAGAGAGGTATGCAGGGCCGCTACGGCGCTTCCGCCGCCCCGGGCGGGACCGCTGGCCCGGCACCGGGCGTCGCCCCCTCGCCGGCACCCGCGCCCGGCGGACACTGATCCCGGGAGGCCGACGACCATGAAGCGTCGCGAACTGATCGAACTGTTCGGAGCCCTGGGGATCGCCGCCTTCTCGCCGAGCCACCTCGAGGAGGCCGAGGCGGCCCGCTCGGGATCGGAGACTCCCGGCCCCGACGTGGTGTGGGACAAGGCCCCCTGCCGGTACTGCGGCACCGGCTGCGGGGTCGAGGTCGGGGTGGAAGGCGGCAAGGTGGTGGCGGTCCGCGGAGACCCGCTGGCCCCGGTGAACCAGGGGCTCCTCTGCGTGAAGGGCTACCACCTGCCGGGGATGCTCTACGGCGAGGATCGCCTCACCCACCCCATGCGGCGCCATCCGGACGGGCGCCTGGAGCGGATCTCCTGGGACGCGGCCCTGGAGCTGATCGCCACCGAGTACCGGAAGGCGATCGAGACCGCCGGCCCGGGCGCGGTCGGGATGTACGGGTCCGGCCAGTGGACCGTCTACGACGGCTACGCGGCCCTGAAGTGGGTCAAGGCCGGGATGCGCTCCAACCACCTCGAGGCCAATGCCCGCCTCTGCATGGCCAGCGCGGTGGTCGGGTTCCTGACCCAGTTCCAGAGCGACGAGCCCATGGGTTGCTACGACGACTTCGAGGCCGGCGACGACTTCGTACTCTGGGGCAACAACATGGCGGAGATGCACCCGGTGCTCTTCAGCCGGATCCTCGAGACCCGGCGCAAGCGGCCCGGCGTGCGGATCCTCGAGCTGGCCACCCGGCGCACCGCCACCAGCGACTTCGCCGACGCCTACATCCAATTCCGGCCCGGCAGCGACCTGGCGATCGCCAACGGGATCCTGAACCTGCTCTTCGCCGAGGGCAGGGTGGACGAGGCCTTCCTCGCCGAGAACGTGGTGTTCCGGAGGGGCATCGAGGACCTGGAGAAGATCGGCTACGGCTGCACCGGCGACCAGGCGGAGCGCTACACCTTCGTCGACAGTCCCTCGCCGGCGTCCAGGGAGGAGGTGACGGCCTTCCTCGCCGAGTACACCCCGGCCCGGGTCGCCGAGCTCTCCGGGGTCGATCCCGGCCAGCTCCGGCTCCTGGCCGACGCCTACGGCGACCCGAAGCGGGGCACCGTCAGCCTCTGGTGCATGGGCGTGAACCAGCACACCCGCGGTACCTGGATGAACAACCTGCTGAACGACCTTCACCTGGTCACCGGCAAGATCTCCCGGCCCGGGAACAACCCCTTCAGCCTGACCGGGCAGCCTTCGGCCTGCGGCACGGTCCGGGAGGTCGGGACCCTGGCCAACCGGCTCCCCGCCGACATGGTGGTCACCAACGACGAGCACCGGGCCAAGGCCGAATCGATCTGGGGCCTGCCGGCCGGCACCCTGCCCGCCAAGCCGGGCCACCACACCATCGACATGTTCCGGGCCTTCGGCCGCGGGGAGATCAAGGCCCTGTGGATCCAGACCACCAACCCCTGGGTCAGCCTGCCCCACCTGAACCGCTACCAGCGCAAGCCGGGGGACGGCCGCTTCCTGGTCGTCTCCGACATCTACCCGACGCCCACCACCGACGTCGCCGACCTGATCCTGCCCTCGGCGGCCTGGGTGGAGCGGGAGGGCATCTTCGGGAACACCGAGCGCCGGACCCAGCACTGGAGGAAGATGGTCGAGCCGCCCGGAGAGGCCCGGGAGGACGCCTGGCAGATCGTCGAGGTAGCGCGGCGCATGGGGATGGGTCACCTCTTCCCCTGGGAGGGCGACTGGCACCGCCCCATGTTCGAGGAGTACCGGAAGTTCACGCTGGGCACCGGCAAGGACCTGGCGAGCTACCAGGAGCTGCTGGCGGCCCGGGGCCTCCGGTGGCCCGTGGTCCAGGGCAAGGAGACCCGCTACCGGTACGCGGCCGGGCACGACCCCTTCGTGAAGAAGGCCAAGGGCGTCCACTTCTACAAGGCCAAGGGCTTCGGCGAGAAGGCGGCCTTCTTCCTGCGCCCCTGGCAGCCCCCTGCCGAGTCCCCCGACGCCGAGTACCCGTTCTGGCTCTCGACCGGCCGGGTCCTCGAACACTGGCACACCGGCTCCATGACCCGGCGGGTCAAGCCGCTCCACCAGGCGGTGCCCTCGGCCTACGTCGAGTTGAACCGTGCCGACGCGCTGCAGCTCGGGATCCAGTCCGGGTCGGAGGTCCGTCTGGTCAGTCGACGCGGCTCGCTGGTGCTCCGGGCCGAGGTGGACGGGCGCGGCAAGCCGCCGCGTGGCTCGGTCTTCGTGCCCTTCTTCGACGAGGGGCTGCTCGCCAATCTGTTGACCCTGGACGCCATGGACAACCTCTCCTACGAACCGGACTACAAGAAGTGTGCGGTCCGGATCGAGAAGACCTGAGGTTCCGATGCTCGCCCCGCGCAGCCTGGCCGGTACCTTGGTGGCCCTGGGACTCGCGGTCCTGGTCGCCTCCTGGCTCGCACCGGGCGACGGGGACCGGCCGGCACCGGGCTTCGTAGAGGTCCCAGGCCGGGACGGTGCCTGGAAGAGCCCTTCCCCGCTCCGCCAGGCCCGCAGGGCTTTCGCGGGCGCTCCCCCGGTCATCCCCCACGCCCGGTTCGGGGCGTCCTGTGTCGAGTGTCACACCCGGGACGGCGTTGCCGTGACGGGGGTCGGGTTCGCCCCGGCATCGCCCCATGGTGCGACTCCGGGGATGTCCGAGGCTTCCCGCTGCCAGCAGTGCCACGTCTTCGTGACCCACCCCGAGGAGTTCCGTCCCAGCCGCTTCGCCGGGATCGCGCCGACCACGCCCCGGGGGGCCAGGGCCTTCGCCGGGGCGCCTCCCGTGATGCCGCACCCGCTCTTCATGCGGGAGTCCTGCCTCGCCTGCCACTCCGGTCCGGCTGCCCGCGAGGAGATCCGCACCTCCCACCCGGAACGTGCCCGCTGCCTCCAGTGCCACGTGGAGGCACGGGCCTCGGACCGGTTCCTCCGTCCCGTCGCCGCTCCCCAGGGGTGATCGTCCTCACCGTCACGGCGCCCTGGAATCGATCTTGCGTCGGGATCGGGCGGAGGCCGCACCGTGCCGACCACTCCCGAGACCTTGGCCAAGAGCCGCAAGGATGCCGGCATCCTCTGCGAGTTCGTGTCGCTCTGGTGCCATGACCACCACGGGGGAAGCTGCCGGAGCCCCTGGGATCCCTCCGGACCCCTGGGCGCGGTCCTCCCTGCCGAGCGCCCGATCCTGTGCGAGGAGTGCCGCAGGGTGCTCGGCTACGCCCTGGGCCGCCGGCTCCTCTGCGGCTACGATCCCAAGCCCGACTGCAAGAAGTGCCCTACCCCCTGCTACCGGGACGAGCACCGGCTCCGGATGCGGGAGATCATGCGCTACTCGGGCTGGCGCCTGATCCTGCGCGGCAGGATCGACGTGCTGCTGCGCTACTTCCTCTAGAAGTTGAAGGTCGCCGACAGGTACCCGAACAGGGAGTCGTCTCCCCGCCCCCCGGGGAAGGTCTTCGAATAGTCGTCGGCGAGGAAGGCGGCCAGCCCCACCTCGAACCCGACACTCCCGTCCTTCCAGTTGTAACGGACGTCGATCTCGGTGCCGAGGTCCTTGGAGGTGGCGCCCGGGTTGGCGGCCCGAGCCGCCCCGTTCACCCGGTACCAGCGGTCCCGGAGGTCGTCGAGGGCGAATCGCCACAGGTCGAGGAGGACCCAGCGATCCTTGGCGGGGGACCACTTGTAGCCGAGCCGGAAGGCCCGCATGTTCATCCACGCCATGTGGTCGCCGATGCCGTAGAACTTGTGGTTGGTGGGGAAGAGGTTCTGGAACGTTCCCCGCTCGCCGGGCCGGGCCTCGTCGCCCGGCGACCAGTCGAACTCGAACTCGAAGCGCCCCTTCCGGGCCGAGGGGAAGTTCCGGCCGAACACCAGGGCCATCGCCATGGCGTCGAGGTCGTCGATCGAGAAGTCGCCCTTCTGGAAGGCGGCCTCCAGCCGGTAGTCCCACTCCTCGGCCTGGAACAACGGTCCGAGCGAGCGGAACCCGAAGGTCCAGAAGGACTGGTGTCCCAGCACACCGGTCTGGCTGGCTGCGGAGAGCGTCACGTCATCGCGGTAGTGCAAGGCATAGGCATCGAGCGATCCCTTGGCCCCGACCTTCCGGTTGAAGTGGAAGCCCGAGAGCTCCTGGTCATCCCGCCCGGTCCCGTTGGTGTCGGCCAGCGAAAGCACGAAGGCATCGAGCTGGCGGTCATCCTTCTTGCGGGTGGCCCGGAACCCGTCGAAGGCGCGGGCCACGTTGGCCCAGTCCAGCGCCCCGACCAGCCGCTCCTCCCCGAAGTTGACCTCCTGGCGCCCGAGCCGGAGCACCCAGTCGGAGTCCCCTCCGGGCCGGTAGTCCACGTATCCCTGGTGCATGTGGAGCTCCCGCTGGCGCAGGGGCACCGCGGCCGGAGGTGCGGCCGCCAGGGGCGGGGCCAGGGGATTCCCTCCGGCGATCCGCGAGTCGCGGATCTGGAGGAAGGCCGACACCCGCTCGTCCTTCTTCCACTTCGCCCCCAGGGTGGTGCGCAGCAGGAGTTGGTCCCGGGAGTCCGCCACCGTGGAGTTGTAGTCGTAGTCGTCCTGGTACTCGAACCGGGTCCGGATCTGGCCCTCGAACTCGACCGGACCGGCCCCCAGGGAGCCGCACGCCGTAACCAGGACCAGACCAGCCCACCACGTCGTACCCGGGACCACTCGCTTCATCGCCATCCTCCTCGTGCCAGGTCGACTTTGCAAGGGCGGGGCCAACCGTGCAATCCGCATGGGCACAGGCCTTGGAGGCCAAGCGGAGCTCCCACCTCCTCCTCCTGTCACGCCGGGATACAGCCGCTGTCCCGTCGGTGTCGCCCGCTCCGGTCGAGCCCGCTCCCACAACGTGTTCCCGCTCACACGGGAACTCGGTACGGAGCTTGCTTCCGTTCCCGGACAGGAGCGGACCCCTCGATCCGCGCCAGGCGCCTGGAGGTAACCCCCGTGTTCACGATGCCGTGCGATCGACCCCGGAAGGACGAGGCGAGCCAGTCCAACACACGTACACCCCTGGGACGCACGGGAGGCCTCCGGGCGCTACCTCTGTTCCGGGACCTCTCCCCTTCCCTCTTCTCGGAACTCGAGGCCGGGGCCACCGTGCGCACCTTCCGGACCGGCGACACGCTCGCCACCGAGGGCTCCCCGGTCCTCGATCTGAAGATCCTGCTCGCCGGTCGGGTCCAGATGACCCGGTCCCGCGCCGGACTCTGGTGGCAGACCATCGGGGAAGCCGGTCCGGGAGCCCCCATCGAGCTGATCCCGGTCCTCGACCAGGGACCCTCGCCGGCCACCGTGACCGCACTCGAGGACGGCGCCGTGATCGTGATCCCGGGCGAGGTCTTCTCCCGGCTCCTGCAGAGGGACCCGACGCTTGCGACCCGGATCCTCCGCTGCATGGCGGGGCGGGTCCGGGCTCTGGTCGACCTGGTCGGCGGGCTCTCCCTGCTCACCCTGGAAGAGCGCCTGGTGGACTTCCTGCTGAAGCACGCCCCCCGCACCGGGGATCTCCCGGGCAAGGCCTGGAGCTTCACCCACGAGGAGGTGGCCCAGCGGATCGGCGGTTGCCGCGAGGAGGTCACCCGGATCCTCTGCAAGCTCAAGAAGCGGGGCCTGCTCGCCATCGGACGCCGTCGCATCGAGGTCCTGGACGCCGAGACCCTCCAGCGCCTGGCGGCCCGGGTACCGGCCACCGGCATCGGGGTCTGATCCGGACCCCTCACGGGCCCCGGGGTGTGCCCCCCGGGGCTCGGCGCGAATCGAGGCCCGCTCGACCACGGATCCGAGAATCGGGCCTCTACCTGATCAGACCTCGACCTTGGGCATGACCAGGCGCTCCTCGCGGTCCTCGTGGGCCTGCAAGAGCGAGGTCAGGGCGTCGAACCGGCGCACCGCCTCCGGCTGGTCGAAGCGCTCCTCGCATCCCAGGCATTCCACCACCCGGGCCAGGGCCTCGCGGATCCGCTGGTGCTCCCCCACCAGGGTAGCGACGGTCTGGGCTGCGCCGGGCGCGCCCGTCGCCTGGAAGGCCGGGAACATCACGGCTTCCTCGCCGGCGGCATGGCGGGCGAGGCCCACCCGGAGTTCGGCAAGGGCATGGGCGGCGAGCTGTCGGTCCCCGGTCTCGAGGCCCTTCCTGGCCTCGACCTGGATCCGGCGCATCCGCCCATGGTCCGCCTTGAACATCCCGACCAGGGTGGCGGGCCCGTCCGAGGCACGCCGACGCGCCACCATGGCGCGAAACAGGTAGGGACCGTCCTCCAGGGTCCACCACTCCAGGGCTCCGGACATGCGGCTCCCCAGCGCCTGGCGGACGGGATCCAGGGATTCGCCTGCGAGCACCTCGCAGGGTGTGCCGGGCGGCAGGGCGTCGAGACGTCGGGCCAGGCCCAGCAGCGGATCGCTCCCCAGTTCCCTCAGATCGAGCTGCTCGTGGGGACCCTCGCGGTGCATGGCGCACCTCCTTCCCGGTTCGACCCGCAAGCCGCGTACCAGGACCCGGGAACATCCCGGGATGGGTTGGACGAGGGCCTGCATGTCACGTCCGGGACGAGATCGTCCCCAGCGTGACAGGTCCCACAGAAGGCGGTGTCACGACCCGCTCCAGGAGCCACTCCTCCTGGTCGGCAACCTGGCCGGCATCTTGCGACCACTTTCGCGGGGAGCCGCCCTCTCGCCTGCGGCCCCAGGGAGGTGACCATGCATCGGGTCGAGCCCCTGTTCGGGACCATCCTGGTCCCGATCCGTCCGGACCGGGAGTTCGCCATGGGACCCCATGCCTTCGCCCTGGCCCGAGCCACCGGCGGCGAGCTGGTCTTCCTCTACTGCCGTCCCGAGTCCGTTCCGATGGAGACCGCCTCCCAGTTCCTGGAGGAGCTGGTCCAGCGGGCCACCGAAGCCGAGGTCCCTGCCCGGGCCCTGGTCCGCGAAGGTCCCCTGGCCAAGGTGGTGCGACGGACCGCCGAGGAGGTCTCGGCCGACCTCGTGATCCTCGGCCGGCGCGGCAAGTCCCACCACGTCGAGGAGATCGAGGCCGAGCTCCGCGCCCTGTCCGGGCCCATGCACTCGCCCTGTCCCCTCATGATCGTCCCCACGTTCGCGATCGCCCGCACCCACGCCCCGTGCCCCGGCAGCCGGACCGACGAGGAGCACTACCCCACGCCCTGGGCCGCGGGAGATCGGGAAGTGCCGATCCCATGAGCGGACTCGTCGTCCACCCCCTCCTGGCGATGGGGTTCCGGACCTTCTTCTTCCTCGGTACCCTGCTGGCGATCGTGTCGGTCCCCGCCTGGATCTGGATGTTCCACACCGGCACCGGCACCCCGAGCTATCTCCCCGGGCTCGAGTGGCACCGCCACGAGATGCTCTTCGGGTACACCACCGCCATCGTCGCCGGCTTCCTCCTGACCGCGGTCTCCAACTGGACCGGTCGCCCTACCGCGTCGGGCGCCGCCCTCCTGGGCCTCGCCACGCTCTGGACCGCAGGCCGCCTGGTCCTGCTGGGAGCCGACCGCATCCCGCCCGGGATCGTGGCGCTCGTCGACTGCGCCTTCCTCCCCTGCCTCGCCTGGGTGGTGGGACGTCCTCTGGTGGCGACCCGCTCCTGGCGCAACCTGGCCTTCGTCCCGCTGCTCTCGCTGATGGCGCTCGCCAATCTGGGGATCCACCTGGAGGCGGGAGGATGGATCGAAGGCTTCTCGGGCCGGGCCACCGCGGTCGCCCTCGACGCCATCACGGTGATGATGGTCTTCCTGGGTGGCCGGGTCATCCCCTACTTCGCATCCCGGGCCCTGGGCCCGGGCGCCCCCGTCGATCCCCGCTTCCTCGGGATCTTCACCAACGCCACGGCAGCCCTGGTCCTGGTCCTCGACCTCTCCGGGGCACCGGCCCGCCTGGTGGGAGCCGCAGCCGCCGCAGCCGGAATCCTCTGCCTGCTCCGGCTCCTCTCCTGGCGCCACGCCGGGATCCGCGGCCTTCCCCTGCTCTGGGTCCTCTACCTGGGGTACGCCTGGGTCGGCCTGGCGCTCGCCCTGCGCGGCCTGGCCGGTCCCTGGCTGGGTCTCCCCGAGCGGATCGCCACCCACGCGCTCACGGTCGGGGGCATCGGCACCCTCACGGTCGGGATGATGGTCCGGGTCTCGCTCGGGCACACCGGCCGCCTCCTCCAGGCACCGAGCGCCGCGGTCGTCGCCTTCGTGCTGATCACCCTGGCGGCCCTGGTCCGGACCTCGGCTCCCGTGATCGCTCCCCAGCGGTACCTGGAGAGCCTGGTCGCCTCCTCGATCCTCTGGTCCTCGGCGTTCGTCCTGCTGGCCTGGGTCCTGGTCCCGATCGTGACCCGACCCCGAGTCGACGGGCGGCCGGGATGACCTCCCAGGACACCCTCCAGGCACCACCCGTGTCCCTCACCCCGGCCGCGATCGAGGCCCTGGCCGGGCTCCGCCAGGAGTCCCCGGTGCCTCGCCACTACGTCCTGCTCGTCACGGTCCGGGGCGGCGGCTGCGCCGGCTGGAGCTACGGCCTCGACTTCGTCCACCCCCAGCCCGAGGTCCACTTCCTGATCGATGTCGGCTGCCATACCCTGGCCATCGACCGGGCCGCCCTCCCGATGCTCCGGGGACTGGAAGTCGACTGGGTGGACGACGGCCTGAACCACGGCTTCGTGTTCCGCAATCCGAACGCAGCCCAGACCTGCGGCTGCGGAAGTTCGTTCTCGACCCGGGTCGACCCCGAGGCTGCCTGAGGAGGATCCCATGCGCGCCCCCCAACTCCAGAGCCTGCCAGGCCCGATCCGTCCGCCCGACTTCGCCAAGGCCCCGCTGCTCGTGCTGTGGGAGATCACCCGGGCCTGCGAGCTGGCCTGCACCCACTGCCGCGCCGAGGCCCACCCCGGCCGGGATCCCGAGGAACTCTCGACCGCCGAGGCCATGGGCCTGCTGACCGAGATCCGGGCCATGGGCACACCGCTGGTCGTGCTCACCGGGGGGGATCCGCTGCTCCGGCCCGATGTGCTCGAGCTGGTGGCCGCGGGTGAGGAACGCGGCCTGCGCATGACCATGACCCCGAGCGTCACCTCGGGACTGACCACGGGGAAGCTCGATGCCCTGAAGGCGGCCGGGCTCTGCCGGCTGGCCGTCAGCCTCGATTCGGCGGTGCCCTCGGTCCACGACGGGATGCGGGGCTACCCGGGGACCTTCGACCGCACCCTCGAGATCATGCACCACTGCCGCGAGATCGGACTGTCGCTGCAGGTGAACACCACGGTCACCAGGACCACCCGCGGGTCCCTGCGTCAGCTCCCTCCCCTGCTCGCCGACGTCGGCATCGACCTCTGGAGCGTCTTCTTCCTGGTGCCGACCGGGAGGGCCCAGTTCGACGAGGTGCCCTCGGCCGAGGAGATGGAGGAGGACTTCGCGGTCCTCTACGAGGCGGCCAGGACCTGGGGCCTCACCGTCAAGGCCACCGAAGCGCCCCACTACCGGCGCTACGCCCTGACCCAGCACGACAGGTCGGGGCGGCCTCCCATGGCGGGGGTCAACGACGGCAACGGGATCCTCTTCGTGGACCACCGCGGCGAGGTCTTCCCCAGCGGGTTCCTGCCCGTCTCGGCGGGCAACGTGCGGACCGAGTCCCTGCGGGCGATCTACCGGGAGAGCCCGCTCTTCCTCTCGCTGCGCGACCCGGGGCAGCTCGGGGGCAAGTGCGGCCTCTGCGAGTTCAACAAGGTCTGCGGAGGGAGCCGGGCCCGCTCCTACCACATGACGGGGGACTGGCTGGGAGCCGAGCCCTGCTGCGTCTACATCTCTTCCAAGGCGTCCGAGGAGCTCGGCATGGTGGCGGTCTGAGGCCCGCCCCCCGGACTACCCCTCGATCCCGTACTCCCGGAGGCGCTTGTAGAGGAGCGGACGACTGATCCCGAGGGCCTTGGCCGCCCGGGTCTTGTTGCCCTCGGCCTTCTCGAGGGCCTGCCGGATCAGGAACGCCTCCCCTTCCTTCAGGGTCTGGGGCGTACCCGAGGCCACGAAGGGGGAGCCGGGTCGCGACGGACCGCTCCCGCCTGCCGTCGCGGCGTTCCGGATCTCGGCCGGCAGGTCGCTCGCCTCGATCGCCTCCCGGTCGGTACCCAGGGCGAAGAGGCGGTCGAAGAGGTTCTCCAGCTCCCGCACGTTGCCCGGCCAGCGGTAGGCCTGGAGCACCGCCATGGCTTCGGGCGTGATCCGCGACGGGCCGGCTCCGAACCGCTCCCGGGTCCTCTCCAGGAAATAGCCCGCCAAGGCCGCCACGTCTTCGGGCCGGTTGCCCAGGGGGGGCACCTCGATGGTGAGGACCGCCAGCCGGTAGTAGAGGTCCTCCCGGAGCCTCCCGGCCGCGATGGCCTCGGCCGGCAACTGGTTGGTCGCGGCCACGATCCGGACGTCGATGGGCATCTCCCGGGTGCCGCCCACCGGACGCACTGCCCGCTCCTGGAGTGCCCGGAGCAGCTTCACCTGGAGGTCCACCGCCATCTCGCCGATCTCGTCGAGGAACAGGGTCCCGTGCTCGGCGGACCGGAACAGGCCGACCCTGGCGATTCCGGCACCGGTGTAGGCGCCCTTCACGTTGCCGAACAGTTCGCTCTCGGCGAGCCCCTCGGGCAGCGCCCCGCAGTTCACCGGCACGAAGGGACCCCGGGAGCGGGCCGAGGCCTGGTGGATGGCCTTGGCGACCATCTCCTTGCCGGTGCCCGAAGGCCCATGGATGAAGACCGGGGAGGCGGTCCGGGCGGCCGCCTTGACCAGCTCCTTCACCACGGTCATGGCACGGGAGACGCCGATCAGGTCAGGAGCCGGGTCCCCGGCGTCGAGTTCGCTCTTGAGGCGCCGCACCTCGCCCTCGAGCTCGCGGCGATCGAGCACCGAGCGCACCGCCACCTCGAGTTCGTCCTTGTCGAAGGGCTTGGTGACGTAATTCTGGGCGCCCTCCCGCATGGCGGCCACCGCGTTCTTGATGGTGCCGAAGCCGGTCATGAGGATCACCGGGAGATCCGGGTAGCGGGCCCGGATCATCTTCAGGAGCTCGATCCCGTCCATCTGGGGCATCACCAGGTCGGTGAGCACCAGGTCGAAGTCGTCCTCCTCCAGGGCCTCCAGGGCCGCGGCACCCGAAGTCGCCACCTGATGTCGATAGCCCATCCGGGCAAAGGCGCGGCCGCAGGCCTTCCCCAGGTTCTCGTCGTCGTCGACGACCAGGATGTTGGCGGCGGTCAGGGCTCCCCTCCTTTGCGGGAAGTCCGGCCAACTATACCAATCACCTCGCATCCTGCCGCGAACTCGCCTCGGGCCCTGGCCTGGAGGGACTCGAAGGGGATCGCCTTGACCTCGAGCAGGTCCGGCGATTTGCGGAAGGCCGAGACCAGCACCGGGGACAGGGGGAGTTCGAGGCGGAATTCCGCGCCTCCCCCGGGGGCATTGCAGGCCACCAGCTCCCCCCCGTGGTCGGCGACCACCCGGCGGGCGATCGCCAGGCCCAGGCCTGTGCCCTTCCCCTCCGGCTTGGTGGTGAAGAAGGGCTCGAAGATCCTCTCCTCGTAGCCGGCAGGGATCCCCTGGCCATGGTCGCGGATCACGAAGCAGAGCCGCCCGGCGGCCATCTCGACCTTCATCGAGACCTCGATGGTGCTGCCTCGCGGGCTGGCGTCCAGGGCGTTCTCGACCAGGGCGAAGACCAGGTGCTCGAGTTCCGACGGGTCGCCCTTCACCAGGTAGCGCCCCCGTGCGATCCGGTAGGCGAGGCGGATCCCGGCAGCCTCCATGGCATGCCCCAGGATGTGGAAGACCCGGTGGAAGAGGTGGCAGAAGTTGATCCGGTCGTCCTGGGCGCCCGCCGAGCGGGCGAAATTCTGGAGGCGGCGCACGGTGCGCTGGCAGCGACGGGTCGCCTCCACGATGATCGCCAGGTCGTCCTGGAGCTCGGGCCGGTCGACATCGCCCTGCAGGGCCTGGGCCGAGAGCAGGATCGACCCGAGCGGCGTGTTCAGCTGGTGGGCGAGCTGGGCCGCGATCCGGCCGACCCCCGCCAGCTTCTCGGCCCGGGACACCGAGGCCGGCGACGGCGAGGGGACCGCCACCACCCTGCGCACCCCGGACCGGTCCCGCCAGACCACGGCCGGGAGCCTGGCCTCGCCGCCACCGGGAACCAGGTCGACGGCGACCTCTTCACCTCCGGAAACCAGGGAACGGAGGGACGGCAGGACCTCGGAATCGGCCAGGAGGCTCGCCAGGGGGCGCCCGACCAGTCCCTCCCCGAGGATCGCCAGGGCCCGGGCGCTGGCCCGCCGGATCGAGAGGTCGCGACCGAGCTCGAGGACCACCATCGGCGATCCGAGCCAGCCCCGGAGAGCCCGGCCCGGAGGCCCCTGGCCTGTCGTCACTCCCGGTCTCCATCCTGCCTGCGGGCCAGCACCGAACGGGCGGCCTCCGCGAGATCCCGCGACTCGAAGGGGCGAGTCAGCAGGATCCAACCGGGTGAGAGTACCGAACCGGGGAGGGCTTGTCTCGCCAGCAACACGGCCCCGGGGCGGAGGGGGTGGGAACGCAACTCGTCGAGGAACCCGGATCCCGCGACCCCCGGGAAGTCGAGGTCGACGACCAGGGCATCGGACGGGCCGAGTTCCCCGAGGGCCCGAAGCGCCTCCCCGGTGGAGGCCAGGAACCGGGTCCTGGCCGGCAGGGACCGGAGCACCCGGGTGCAGGCGTGGCGGAACCCCTGGCTCTCGACGAGCAGCCAGAGGCAGGCACCGGACTCGGGCTGGGAGATGTCCATGGGAGACGGAACCCCGGATACCAAGCAGGACGCGTGCCAGACCTCCCTTCCCGATCCTCGCTTCCTGCAGGGCTCCAGGACCCGAGCGGGGCCGTCCCGGAGATCGATACCCCGACGAGTCCCGCCCCGGTCCGCGTCATGTGGGTGTCACCGGCGTACCCGGATCGCACACCGCCACCGGTGGAATCCCGGCCCGTCGCCAGGCTCCGGATGGCACGGCATCTGCATCATGTACTCTCGGGGCGCGACCGGCAGGGCCGGTGCGACCCGAGAGGAATGCCATGCCCGACTCCCGCCCCGAACTCCATCTGGAACGGATCCTGTTCCCTACCGACCTCTCCGAGGCCTCGCTCTCGGTCCTCCCCTACGCCGCCGACGTCGCCCGGCTGAAGCAGGGGAAGATCACCATCCTCTTCCTGGTCGACACCGTGGAGGCCGGCCTGAACCAGCCCTTGCCGCTCACCTCGGCCCGGACCCTCGAAGAGGTCCTGCTCAAGAAGGCGAAGAAGCGCCTGAAGGAGCTCGAGAGCCGCTTCGAGGCCGAGAAGGTCCCCTACGCGGCCGAGGTCCGTCTCTGCCACTCGGTCCCCGACGCCATCAACCAGTTCGCCACCGAAGGCGGCTTCGACATGGTGGTCATGGGAACCCACGGCCGGACCGGATTCACCCGCCTGCTGTGCGGCTCGGTGGCCGAGGAGACCCTGCGCAAGACCCCCTGCCCGATCCTCATGGTCCGGGTGGTCTGAAGGCCGGGGCCCGGGGTGGGCGCCCGCGCTACGGGGCGATGGGCCGACCGGCTAGTCCTAGCAAGCCGCGCTGGCGCCGGCCTCGAAGTCCCGGACCCGGACCTGGTCGAGCAGGGCCCGGACGCCCTGGTTCAGTCGCTGGATCACGGGGCGGGCGGTGCAGGAGACCGAGGTCGTCGAGCATCCCTGCGAGGGCCGGGGTGAGGGCACCAGGTTGCAGCAGTCCAGCAACGCGAACGGCCCTTCCAGGGCTTCGAGCACGTGGGTCAGGCTGATCTCGCCGGGCGACCGGGTCAGGGCATAGCCACCCTGGGCCCCGCGCATCGAGCGCACCAGGCCACCCTTGGCGAGATCCTTCAGGATGTTCGAGACCATGTTCCGCGAGATCCGGAACTGCTTCGAGATCTCGCCCGCAGATAGGGGCCCCTGTTCCTCCCTGGCGAGCAGGGTCAGGATCAGGATCGCGTAGTCGACACGCTTGTTGAGTCTCAGCATGCGTTTCCCCCGCCGGACGGGGCACCCTCGGGCCCTCCTCCAGTGTACCGGCCCCCGGGCCGGACTGGCCAGACACCCGGGGTTACAGGCCCGGATCTACAACGTGTTGCGGGCCTCGATGGCCCGCCGCATCTCGTCGTTGCCCTCGGCGAGCAGCCTCTGGATGGTGTGGGGCAGCTTCTTGTGCCGCTTCAAGACCTGCTCGCCCCGGGCCAGGGTCTTCTTCCCCACCGCCACCCCGGGATAGAGCAGGTTCACGAAGGCATCCACGAAGTAGCTGCCGCGCCCCTTCTCGCACTGCGGCACCGCCTCGAAGAACCGTTCGACATAGGGCTCGAGCAGGTCCATCTGGCTGGTCCACCAGAAGCCCCGCATCCCGGCCCGCATCAAGTCGAGCGGCTCGTCGACGTCGTTGACGAAGCGGTCCCAGGCGGCATGCTTCCCGGCCGGGTCCGGGAGGGCCACGGTCGCCGTCATGGCGGCCCGCCGCCCCATCTCGGTCTTGTCCCGGGCCCGCTCCTCCTCGATCAGCCCCTTGGCCCGTGCATGGCCCAGGCCGGCCAGCCGGGTCACCAGGCTCCACCGCTTGTCCTGGTCCATCTCCAGCCCGCGCACGAACTCCCCGCCCTCGAGCATGCGGACCAGGCGATCGGTCGGCTCGCCCGCGACCGTGGTGTCGACGAAGACCGGGAACCACTCCTTCTGCAGGTCGCTGCCCGGCTCCACTTCCCTGAGCCGGCTCCAGGCCTTCTCGTAGAGATGGGCCGAGACCTCGGCGCGCAGCCCTTCCGGCAGGTAGCGCCTCAGGGTCGTCGACAGGTAGCCGACCACCGGCTTCAGCACCCGGGCATCGTCCTCCCGGTCGCCATGCCGGAGGAAGAGGTCGGTGAGCACGGTCGGCCGCGCCTGGGCATCCCGCACCATGAACCAGACCGTCTGCCAGACCACCGAGCGCAGGAAGCTGTCCGGCAGCTCCGAGAGATGGTCGAGGGCGAACTGGAGGCTCGCCGGATCGAGCCTCAGCTTGGTGTAGGCCTGGTCGCCGTGGTTGGCGTGGACGAAGTCCGGGGCCGGCACACCTTCGAGGGCCGGGACCCGGGTACGGGCCCCCTCGACCATGACATCGACCACCTTCGAGACCTTGAGGCCGGCCTTCCCCCGCTTGTAGAGCGCAACCTCCAACCGGTGCGGCCGCAGGGTGCCGTCCCCGTTCCCCGGCTCCTGCACCAGCTGGAACTTCCGGATCTTGCCGTCCTTGACCTCGAGCTCGGGAGTGATCGAGTTCACCCCGGAGGTCTGGAGCCAGAGCCGGGTCCACTTGCCGAGGTCCTTCCTGGCAGCCTTCCCCAGCGAATCGAGGAAGTCCTCGCGGCGGGCGTTGCCCCATCGGAAGGTGTCCAGGTAACTCGCCACCCCGCGCTGGAACGCCTTCTCGCCCAGGTAGAACGCCAGCTGCTTGAGCGCGCTGGCCCCCTTCCCGTAGGTGATCCCGTCGAAGTGGGTATGGGTTGCCTGGGTGTCGGGAACCGGGGTCTCGATGGGATGGGTGCTGGGGAGCTGGTCCTGCCAGTAGGCCCAGCTCTTGGTCCCCCGGAAGAAGCTCTCCCAGGCCCGCTGGAACCGGGTCGCCTTCACCAGCGCCAGGTAGGCCATGTAGGTGGCGAAGCTCTCGTTCAGCCAGAGGTCGTTCCACCACTCCATGGTCACCAGGTTCCCGAACCACATGTGGGCCATCTCGTGGAGGATGGTGTTGGCCCTCCGCTCCCGCTCGGTCTCGGTGGGCTGGTGGCGGAACAGGTAGGCGTCGTTGAAGCAGACGCAGCCCACGTTCTCCATGGCGCCCCAGTTGAACTGGGGGACGAAGATCTGGTCGTACTTGTGGAAGGGATAGGCGATCCCGAAGTACTTCTCGAAGAAGTCGAAGCCCTGGCGGGTGACCTCGAAGATCTCGGCGTGGTCGACGTAGGCGGCCAGCGACTGGGGGGCGAAGATCCGGGAGGGGATCCGGGCCGCCGGATCGTTCCAGCGGGCGTAGGGCCCGGCGGCGATCCCGAAGACGTAGGTCGAGAACCTCTCGGTGGGAGCGAAGCGGTGGAAGCGCCGCCCGTCCTTGTCGAAGGCCGAGAGCTCGGGGGCGTTGGCCAGGACCTCCCAGTGGGGAGGCGCCTCGACCTCGAGGCGGTAGGTGGCCTTCAGGTCGGGCTGGTCGAAGCAGGGGAAGACCCGGTTGGCGTCGAACGGCTCGAACTGGCCGTAGAAGTACTCGTTCCCGTCGGCGGGGTCGATGCTCTTGTGCAGCCCTGCGCCGTCGTTGTCGAAGTCGTTCTCGTACTCGATCTCGACGGTGTTCGAGCCGGTGCGGAGCAGGCTGCCGGGGAGCGTGATCCGGCCCTGTCGACCGGAGCCCTGGGGCACCTCGGTGCGGTTCACCAGGACCCGCTCGAGCTTGCGTCCCGAGAAGTCGAGGTCGAGCCCCTCGCCCCCCTTGGCCACCACGAAGTCGAGCAGCACCTTGGCGCGGTACGAACTCGACTTCTCGGTCAGCACCAGGGAGAGGACGTAGGCGACCTCCGAGACGCGCCCGGCCCGGGCCACCGCCTCGTCCCGGGTCAGGTTCGCCGGGATCCGGGCCGCGGCTCCCGACTGCTCGATCGCATGCGGCTCCTCGGTACAGCGCATCGCACTCCTCCGTCACGGGACCGGCCCGTCCGGTCGGGGTCCGGGTCGTGCCGGCATCGTAGGAAGGCCGGGTCGGGCGAATCAATGACGCCCTCCCGGATCCCCCGGGGGCCGGTATCCTGGCGAGCATGGCCAGGCTCACCGCCCGCGCCCGCGACGCCCTCGCCGCCCTGCTCGCCGAGAAGGGGCTTCCCCCCGACCTGCCGATCCGGATCCGGCTCGGGGCCACCACGCCGGTCGAGTCCTTCGTGTTCGAGTTCGGCTCCCAGCCCGGGCCCGAGGACGCATGCGAGGAGTCGCAGGGACTCCGCCTGGTCCTCGACCCCGCGGCCCGGGCCCGCCTCGAGACCACCGAGATCGACTACCTCGACGACCTGCTCGACCGGGGCTTCACCTTCTCCTCGGGCTCGAGCGGTAGCTGCTGCGACTCCGAGCCTCCCCCCAGGCTCGAAGTGTGACCCCTGTCACCTCTCCAGGGGGTAGAATGGGCCCTGGAGGCACCGCACGCATGGTTACGCTCACCGAGAAGGCCGCCCAGGAGGTCCACCGGATCCTGCGCGAGAAGGCCATGCCCCCCGCCACCGGCCTGCTCATCACCTTGAAGGGCGGCGGCTGCTCGGGCATGACCTACGTGCTCGATTTCTCCGACGGCAACGGCATGGTCACCCAGCGCTTCGAGTCCAAGGGCGTCCCGCTGCTGGTCGAGGAGCCCGCCCTGCCCTACGTGAAGGGCCTGGAGATCGACTTCGTCGACGACCTGCTGAACCGGGGCTTCAAGTTCCAGAACCCCAACGCCACCCATACCTGCGGTTGCGGGACCAGCTTCTCGGTCTGAGAGGTCTGCCCAGTGGGATCCGGCAACCATTTCCGGACGGTCTCGCTGGTCCTGGGCGTGGTGATCCTGGCCTGGTCGTGGTTCCTCCCGTCCCTGGACGAGGCCCGCAGGTCCCGGCTCCTCCGCCGGCTGCTCCCCCGCCACCGCCCCGCCTGGCTCCCGCTGGCCTGCCTTCCCTCGCTGCTGCTGATCGCCTACACCTGGTACCGGGTCGCCGAGCGCCCGGTCGCCTACGGCTGGGTGCTGGCGGTGATCCTCTCCCCCGGCCTGGTCAAGGCGCTCTGGTTCCTGTTCCGCTGGGACGAGGCCCGGGCCTGGGCGCTGGACGTCTTCGCCCGCCCCCATCGCCTCACGGCCATGCTCTGGTCGGTGCGACTGGCCGGCATCGCCCTGCTGCTCCTCGGCCTGCTGGTGTATTGAGAGCCTGCGGTCAATCCCTCTCCGGGTAAGCCGGCAGGGTGCGCAGGCGCCGGTCCTCGACGCCCCGGCCCACCGCGAAGTGGTAGACGACCCTGAGGCTCTCGTCCCGGATCCCCAGCGCCTGGTGGGTGACCTCATCGAAGAAGCACCCGATCCCGGTGCCCTGGATCCCGGCCGCCTCCGCTTCCAGGTAGAGCACCTGGCCGAGCATCCCCGCCTCCCAGTGCAGCCGCCGCCATGCCGCCGGGCCCTCCTCCGCGAGCGCGGTCTCGACCTCCGCCACCATGGCGACCGCGAACACCCCGTCGGAGGCGATGTCCTGGCGGCATGACGCGGTCTTCGCCACTCCCCTCAGGTCCCCCGACGACAGCCTCCGGAGCCCACTCCCCGCATCCTCCCAGGCGAACCCGGGATCCATCCGGGCGGCCAGCTCCGGCTGCGCCCCCGTCCGCCGCACCAGCATCCAGAGCCCCGGTTCCATCCCGTCCACCCGGTGCACGAAGAAGACCGGATGCACCCGCGGCAGCAGGGGGAAGGCGGAGAGCGGTGCCCGGCCCGGGTTACCCAGGCGCCCGACGATCCTCTCGAACCCGGCACGGGAGATTCGCGCCACGCCATCCATGGCGACCGCGCTGCGGCGCTGCCGGACCAGCCGGGACAAGGCCACCGGTCGCGGCGGACCGCTCCGGTTCCCGTCCTCCCGGGATCCTGCGATCTCCGCCCGCTCTCCTCCAGTCACCCGGAGCGCCACCTCGGTAGCCTCCCTCACCCGGTCGATGGCGGGCCAGGCCCGATGCGACGGCGAGAGGGGCCGGGGCACCACCCGGGTCCATCGGGTCCCGCCCGCAGGCATTCCGCCCACGACCACTCCGAGCCCCGAGGCAGGCCGCTCCCCGGTGCCCACCGCCAGCAGCACGTCGGCGGTCTCGGGCTCGGGGCCTTCCGGCACCGCCAGTCCCAGCCAGTCCGAGAGCACCCGGGGGTCCGCCTCCGGGACGAGTTCGACCCTCCGGCCCACCAGGGCGCTCCCGTAGGCCAGCGCCGCGATCGCGTGACCGACGTCGAGATGGCAGTACCGGTAGGCCCGCTCCCCGTACTTCCACGCCTCCCGCCAGGGGATCGAGGCCAGCACCACCAGGAACTCGGCGGCGCACCCGGGCGGGAACAGCTCCCCGGCGAGCGCCTCGGGCAAGTCCCGCAGGCGTTCCAGGGAGTGTTCCCGGGCCTGGTAGTGGTAGACCGCGGCAGCCCCTCCGAT
>CAYOHP010000101.1:0-23460 GCA_964403795.1 uncultured bacterium
GGCTCCCTCCGGTCCGACCGGACGGGGTGGACCCTCTGCCGCGGTCCCGGGCCCGGGCCCGGGCCCGGGACCGGGTGTCACCCCAACCGGTAGATCGCCAGGCAGACGGGGCAGAGACCATGGGAGACCTCGGGTCTCGGTGGCTCCACGAGCTCAGGTACCCATTCCCAACCCTGTTCGTCGGCCCGGGCTGTGTTCCGGCACTCGGCGCACTGCAGGATCCGACCACGGGAGTCCACATACCTCGCCGGGTCGAAGGGCATCGCCGGTCCTCGGGCGGGGTCATGGGGCTCGCGGACGACGAGAGTGTTGGTCACCAGCAGGATCGGAGTCTCCCCGAGGGTCTGCACATGGAGGTGGAACCGACGGAAGGTCCCGGCGGAGCTGCACTGGTAGTCGTGGTCGAAGGGCGCGCCCGGGCGCACCGCGGCGAAGGCCCGCCGGTAGAAGGCGGCGAGGACGGGTTCGGAGACGGCGTCGAGGATCGAGGAACCCAGGATCCACCGGTCGAGCACCGCTTGCCCTCCGTTCTCCCGGGCGAATCGCACCCAGGCGCGGTTGTAGCCGGCCAGGGTCAGGTCGGATCGGACCAGGTAGACGGTGCCCTCGGCGAGGTCGAAGTCCCGAATCCGGTCCGGTCCGAGCAGCACGGCGATATCGGGGGCGAGGAAGGCCATTCCGGGAAGCAAGGGTACGCCCGAGGGAGCGATCCGCGAAGGGCGGGATGTCGGCCGCGACCACCCGGTGCCGCTCCCGGAAGCCCGGGAGTTGGCACCGAAGCTGCATCGCTACTCGATCACGGACAACCCTGGAGGTGCCTGACGATGTTCCCTCGATCCCTGGGCCGGGTTCCTGGTTCCCGAATGCTGGCGCTCACGGGCCTGCTCGTGCTGCTGGCGTCCTCGACCCGGGCCGCCGGCATCCCCAAGCTGCTCCAGGGCATCCTCTCCAACGCCGACGACTTCGGCCGGATCATGAGCCGCCACGTCGACGACCTGGCCCCGGGGATCACCCGAGCCCGGGCCGCGTCCGGCTCGTCCAAGTCGGCCTCGAGCCGCCTCCTGCGGGCGTCGGCGACCGGGAATCCAGCCGCGGCCCGGGTCGCCGGCCGAGCCCCCGCGCGGGCCCCGGCCGCGGCTCCCGTCCCCCCGGACGCCCCCTCGTCGATCCCCGCCGTGAACTGGTTCCGCCAGGGCGGGCGCACCTCGCTCGTCGACGAGATCCGGCATTCGCATGGCCTGGGGCCACGCCCGGTACCCCGGGCACCGGTCCGCCCCGACGAGGACCCCGGGCAGGGGTTCTTCGACCTGATCGGGCGGGGTCGCTGAGCTCCGGAGTCTCGCCCGCGGTCCTCCCTGGGATCCCGGAGACGACAGTTCCGGACACCACCCCGGGGAGGGTGGCGGGAGGCGACGGCCCCAGGCTAGGCTTCGCCGCCGTCGCAGGCATCGGGTCCCGGATCAGGCAGAGCCACCGGGATCGTCCGAGAGGTCCGCCGTCGTGTCGCGTCCGCCCACTGCCCTCCTCCTCCACGGCCTGCTCGCGCTCGGTCTGCTGGCCTCCCCGGCTCCCGCCCGGGACCCCCACGGCGGCCCGGTCGCCGAGGCCCGCGCGGTGCGTCGCCAGATCCTCGCCTCGCTCCACCGGGGCGACTGGCCGCCGCCCGGAAATCCCATCCTCGAGGTGCTGCGGGCCACGCTGGAGACCGCCGTCCAGCTCCCCTTCGAGGAGGGCTACAAGGTCCTCGAACGGGACCTCGCCCGGATCCTCGATCGCCCTCCCGCCCCGATCCACGTAGGGGTCCGTACGCCCCTGCGTGCCGCCCTGCTCGGCGCCCGCGAGGTGAGCACGTATCCGGGCGGGTTCCGGATCCTGGCCGAGACGATCCGGGTCTGCATCGAGGAGACCGCCGCCCTGGTCGGTCCCCGGCCCGCGGCCTTCCGGCGGATCCTGGCGCTGGGGCGGGAAGTGGCCGAGGGCCAGAGCGACCTCGATGCCTGGCTCACCCTGTACCGGTACCCCGAGGCCCTGGGCGACGAGCCGACCCTGCAGCCGCATCCCTATCTGGGTCTGGCCTGCATGGCGGCCCGCGACGGCAGCGTGCACGCCAGCTACGCCGACGGGCGGGCCATCCTGGTGAAGGCCTCGCTCGAACTGGAGGCGGCGAGCTGCGACCCGCGGGTCGCCTATCCCCGGACCGCGCTGCGCGCCGCCGGGGTGGCGTCGGCCCAGAAGGCCCGGTTCTGGACCCTGCTCCAGTTCGGCGACCACCTGCACCGCAGTCCGCTGGCGCACCCGACCGACAAGGAGATCCTCGAGCGGGCGGTGCCCGGGGCCTGGGCCTCCCAGACCTTCGAGGAGGGGATCGCCCTGCTCGAGCCGGTCTTCCGCCAGATGCTGGTGGACGGCGAGGGGACGACGGTTCCGTAGATGTCCGCCCTCAGGCCGGCGTCAGGTTCTTCTTGAAGCCGAGCTGGGCCTTGCCGGGCGCGTAGCCCAGGCGCCGGTAGAAGGCGTGGGCCCGCTCCCGCTCGACCCGGGACCGGACCCGCACCGTAGCGTGGCCGCGTTCCCGGGCCCAGACCTCGACCTCGGAGACCAGGCGCGCCCCGACCCCCCGGCTGCGGACCCGGTCGGTGACCACCAGCACCTCGATCTCGACCCAGGGGCCGACATCGACGGCCAGGCACTCGTGGGCGTGGACGTAGCCCACCACCTCGCCCTCCAACTCGGCCACCCGGAGCAGGTGGTCGGGGCGGCCCTGGATCACCAGGCGACGGGCCGCGGCCTCCTCGGGGGTGGCGGGGTATCCGAGCTCGGTCGAGAGCGCGGCCAGGGCCGCGGCGTCCTCGGGGAGGGTGGGACGCACCCTGGGCGAGGATGCGGCTCCTCCGGTGGCGATGCCGACCGGTGCCGGGGTCGCAGGCGACCCGGGAGTCGGCAGGAGGTCGGCAGCCGGACCGGTCGAAGGCGCGGCTCCCGGCCTTCCCATGACGCGTTCGAGCCAGGCCACCGCGAAGTCGCGAAGCGGTGCGGCCTCGAAGGCATGGCACGGGGCCGGACCGATGGGAACGGCACGGCCGACGCCCGCGGCCAGGGCGTCCCGTCCGATGGCCCCGAAGTAGTCGTCGGGGAGACCGGGGGCGATGGCGGCGCTGGAGTCGAACTCCTCGAGCTCGAGTCGCTCCCGGACCTCGCCGCGGCGGACCACCATCGGGTAGCGATGGACCCGCTTGCCGGGGATGTCGGCCAGGTTCTCGGCGTGGTGGATCAGGGTGAGCGAATCGAGGGGCGCCCCCAGGAGCAGCACCTTGCCGCCCACCCGGCAGAGCTTGTCGAGCGGGCTCCCGGGACCCAGGCCGTAGCCGAGCGGGTGCTCGTCGGTGAGCCACTCGGCCCGGGCGCCGACCGCCGCGAAGCTGCCGTCGGGATGGCGGCTGCGGCGGGCGCCGGGCCAGGCCCGCACCACCTCGGCGAGCCAGCCGAAGCCGCGGCAGGCCGGGGTGCGCTCCGGGTCGTAGCCGGGCGCGTCCTCGAGATGGAGGCGGGTGCGCTCGGGGCTCCAGCGGGCCGAGTGATAGCTGGAGGCGTCCGAGCCCACGTAGGCGAGCAGGGTCCCGGACGGGCCGACGGCTTCGAGCAGGGCCTCGACCAGCGCCTGGGGACCGCCCACCAGGTCGCCGAACGTGCCGATGGCGGCGTGCGCCATGACCGTGTCGCCGGCCTCCACGCCGAGCTCCCGGAGGCCCGCCTGCAGGTGGCGGCGGGCGACCGCGCCCTCGGGCCGGTCGAGCAGCAACTGGTACTCGTAGACCCCCAGCCAGCGACCGAACTTGCGGCCCACCTCGCGGAGCGTCCCGACCCGGCGAAAGCCGAGCCGCTCGTGGAGATGCACGCTGGCGTCGCTGCCCTCGGCGATCCGCGACAGCAGGGTGTGGAGGCCGATCGCCCGGGCCTCGGCGATCAGCGCCTCGACCAGGACACGACCCAGGCCGCGACCCCGGTGGCGGTGGTCGACGTAGACCGAGACCTCGGCGGACCCCGCGTAGGCGCAGCGGTCCGACCAGGGAGAGAGCGAGGCCCAGCCGAGCACCTCGCCGGCCTCTTCGTGGACGAAGACCGGGTGCCGGTCTCCGTGGTGGGCGAGCCACGCTTCCTGCTCGGCCAGCGTCTTCTCGGTGGTGTCGAAGGTGGCGGTGGTGTGGACCACCGCATGGTTGTAGATGGCGGTGATGGCCGGGAGGTCGGCGGGCACGGCGCGACGGAGGCGAGGCGGATCGGTCGAGGTCATGGACGCGATCGCACGCTCGCAGTCCGGGGAAGTCAAGGGCGGGCGGTGCGATCGTCGGAGTCCCGGAGGGTCAGCACCTCGACGAGCGCGTCGACCAGGGACCTCACCACCCGGGCGGAGGAGGCGAAGTCCAGGGTCCCAGGCAGGTCGGTGGGCCGGTGGTAGTGGGGATTCCGGAAGGGCCCGCCGTCGACCACCATGAGAGCGGGGTACCCGGAGCGCCAGAAGGACCAGTGGTCCGAGAGGTCGAGGCCTACCACCGGGAACGGCGAGGCGATGCCCTCGGAAGGGATGGTGGCGGTCCGGCGGAAGGCGCGGATCGAGGCGTGCACCCAGGCGCGCGAGGCGTGGTCGGCGACCATGGCCACGAAGTCGCCGCGGTCGGGATAGATGAGGCCCAGCGGCCAGGGGTACTCCTGGCTGCCGGGCGCGTCGGAGTAGTACCCGAGCATCTCGAGCGACCACATGCCGACGATGCGGTCGCCCCGGGCACGGCTCGCCTCGGCATGGACCCGGCTGCCCATGAGCTGGCCCTTGAAGAAGGGCGGCTCCTCGTTGGCGAAGGCCACCAGCCGCAGGGTGCGATCCGCTCCCGACCCGGCCATGGCCCGGGCGATGGCCAGCAGGCCCGCCACCCCGGAGGCGTTGTCGTCGGCCCCGGGCTGGTCGCCGCAGGTGTCGTAGTGGGCCCCCACCACCACGATCTCCCCGGGAGCCCGCCGTCCCGGCACCTCGGCCACCAGATTGGCGAAGGTCTGGCCGCGTCCTTCGAACGGTTCGCGCTGCGGCTCGAGGCCCCGGGCCCGGAACTCGGCTTCGAGCCAGGCGAGCGTCCGCTCCAGGCTGCCCGGGCGCTCGAAGTGCCGGGGACCGATCTCCTCGGCGAGCACCCGGACGGTCCGCTCGAGATCCTCCGCCACTGCGACCTCGCCCGGGTGCAGCGGCGGGCGGGGCCCCCGCCAGGACCGGCCCGGCATCCAGAGGATCCAGGCCGCCACCACCACCAGGGCGAGGACCGCCGCGGCCAGCAGGAGAGCCAACGCCTTCGCCGCCTTTCTCATGCCGATCGGGAGGAGGAGCATCCGGGAACCGTACCGCGGGAGCTGTCCCAGGAACCCTGGGGCTACTCTCCGTGCGTGGAATCCTCGGACCCCGGCCAGGACATGGCTCCCGGCCTTCCCCCAGGACTGGCGGACCGCTACCGGCCCGAGCGCACCCTGGGGAAGGGCGGTTTCGGCACCGTGGTGCTGGCCGAGGACCGGAACCTCGGTCGCAAGGTGGCGATCAAGGTGCTGCGCGACCTCGGAGGCGACGCCCAGATCCGGGACCGGTTCCTCCGGGAGGCCAAGGTCACCGCCGGCCTGCAACACCCTGCGATCGTGCGGGTCTTCGACTACGGGATCGCGGGCGAGGTGCCCTACATCGTCTACGAGTACCTCTCCGGGACCGATCTGGGGCCGAGGGTGAAGGCCGGTCCGGTCGAGCCGGGCGAGGTGGCGCGGATCGGGAGGGTATTGGCCGAGGCGCTCTCGGTGGCCCACGCCCAGGGCGTCGTGCACCGCGACGTGAAGCCCGAGAACGTGCTGCTCCGGCCCGACGGGGAGCCGGTGCTCTGCGACTTCGGGGTGGCCCGCACCAGCTCGGAGGGGACCATGCTCACCGCCGAGGGCTTCGTACTCGGGACCCCGGCCTACATGGCCCCCGAGGCCCTGATGGGGCGACCGGCCGATCCGGCCTGCGACCAGTTCTCGCTGGGGGCGCTGCTCTACGAGCTGGCGACCGGGAAGCCGGTCTACGGCAGCCACAAGCCGGGCGAGATCCTGGGTCGGCTCTCGCCCGGGGTCGGACACGGGCTCGGACCCGGGCTCGGACCCGGGTTCGGGCACGCACCGGGCCTGCCCCGGGAACTCGCGACCGTGCTGGCCAGGGCCCTCTCGGAGCGGCCGGAGGACCGGTACCCGGACCTCGCCGCCATGCGCGACGGACTCTCCGAGGCGGTCCCGGTGACCGGTCCCCGCTCCCGGCCGGTGGTCGAGGCCACCGTGGCGCTGGGGCGAACCCTGGCGATCGCCGAACCGGTCGAGGGGGCGCGCACCGAAGTGCGGGGTGCCCCGGGAGGGAGCCCCGCCGGTCCGACGATGCGATCCCCGGGGCGGGCCGCCCGCAGGTTCGCCGGGGCGGGCCTGGCGGTCCTCGGCCTGGCCTGGGGATGGTGGAGCGCACGGCCGGGTGCCCGACCCTCGGCCGGCGCACCGGGAACCGATGGACCGGGGATCGGGGAACCCGCGGGCCGATCCGGCGTCGACCCGGAGGACCTCGCCGGCCTGCGACGACGGATCGACCAGGAGCTGACCCGCCACGACATCCCACTGCCTCCTCCCTGGGCGCCCCGCGTCCGCAGCGGGTGTCAGCTCGCCCAGCGGATCGCCAAGCACGAGGTCGAGGGCGAGCTGTCGACCGTCGTCGAGAGCCTGCTCCGGGCCAGCAGCCGGATCCTGGCCGGCGATCCCCCGGGCGACAGGCCCGAGCCGGGGGACTCGCTCGCCAGGGCAGTCTCGCTCTCGCTGCACCTGCTCACCGAACTCGGGGAGGCCCGGGGCTTGGTGGAGGGCTCGCCCCACTTCTCGGTGGGCGGTGTGCAGCAGGTCGCCGAGCTGATCACCCGCTTGAACCAGGAAGAGGAGGAGGTGACGACGCGGCTCGGGGAGTTCCTGGTCGAGGCGGGTCCCGGACTCCGCAGGCTGGGGGATCGGTCGCTGGCGACCTGGGCCGCGGTGGTCCGGCACGCGGGATCCGAGACCCAGCGACGGGAAGCGGCCGAGTGGCTGGCGACCGGGCCCCTCGATCCGGCAGGGCCCGGGCTGGGACGGATCCTGGCCCGCCTCCAGCTCGAGGAGGCTGCCTACTTCACGGCCGCCATGCCATGCCCCGAGTACTACGCGGCGTCCCGCCGCCTGCTCGCCGACCTGGCCCGCCACCAGCTCGAGGCCTCTCCCGGGGAAGTCCTCCCCATCCTGGCGCGGCTGTTCGAGCCGCTCCTCTCCGGAGCCCTCGACTGCCCCGAGACACCGGGATCGCTCCCGCGGCGCCAGGTCCTGGCGACCCTCAGGGCGGTCGTCGCCGCCGAGGCGCCCCTGGTGACACCCTTCCTCCCCCTGCAGAGATTCGCCCAGTGGCCCGAGGACGCCCGGAACGACCCCAGGCCGATGTCCATCCTGCTGGCGAACCCCTGGTACGGAGTCGCCCTGGCGCTGCGCACGAACCACCCGTTGCCTCCCCAGCCGGCACCCCCAGGGGCGAGCCTGGAAGCCAGCCTCCAGGCCGGCCGGACCCGGCTGGCGGCGGCGGTCGCAGCCCTCGACGGGAGCGGGCCTTCCGGGTCTGCCGAGCCGTGGACCCAGGTGCTCGAGGCCCTGGCACACCACGTCGCCGGGGTGGGACTGGCCGCGGTGGCCCGCGACCATACCCCGGAGGAGGATCTGGCGCTGCTGCGCCAGGTCCTGGCCGCGCTCCGTCGCCGGCTGGCGGGCCTCGACCCGTCCCAGGGGCGGTACCCGGCGCACCGGGCCGAGGCCCGCAAGGCGGCCTGGCGGATCGATCCCTTCTACCCGGGGGCGCCGGGGGAGCTCCTCCAGATCGAGGCCGAGCTGCTGGCCGCCTTCGACCATCCCCTCGCCCCGTTCTTCTCGTCCCGCATGGATGCGGCGCTCTCGCCGGGAGGCTGGGCGGTGGGCGACGAAGAGGTGGCCGAGGCCGGGAGGATCGTCTCCCGCCTCCACGACACCCCGGCGCTCGCCGCCAATCCGGGCTTCAACTGCGAGGAGCTGAAGCTCGACCGGCGCGGCCTGATCGACGCCGAGATCCTCAGCTTCGAGGGGCACCGGATGCTGGCGGGACTGGTCAGCTCCACGGTGGCGGCGAGCGGGATCCGGGCGAGGCGCCTGGGGGTGGGAGTCCGCATGGCGACGGTCTGCGACCGGATGGACCCCCGGGACGTGGCGGGGATCCTCGAGGACCTGGTCGAGCTGCGCCGACTCGGGAGCGCCCAGCACCACCTCGGCTTCTCCGAGCTCTGCGAAGCGACCCGGAGGATGCCGGTGCCCGCCCGCTCCCAGGGAGCCGAGATCGTGCTCCGGGTCCTGGACGCCTGCGCCGATCTGTAGGTGACGGACGGGGACCGGTCCCGGACCCCCCTGCTACATTGGCCCCATGCGCGGACGACTGGTCGAAGTGGCGCGGCTCGAACCCGAGTCCCGGGACGGGATGTTCCGCCTCTTCGGCACCCACTTCGAGGGCGTCAGCCGCGCCGTCTTCGATCGGGACCTCGACGCCAAGAACTTCGTGATCCTGATCGAGGACGAGGCCGGGGCCGAGGGCGGGCCGGGTGCCCTCAAGGGGTTCTCGACCCTGCTCGTCTACGAGACCAGGCTCAGGGGCGAGACCGACACGGTGGTCTACTCGGGCGACACCATCGTGGATCCCACGGCCTGGTCGAGTTCGGTCCTGTCCCGGGCCTGGATCGCCTCGGTGCTGCGCCTACGCGAGCGCTTCCCCTCGGGGCGGCTCTGGTGGCTGCTCATCTCGTCGGGGTTCCGCACCTACCGCTTCCTGCCGACCTTCTGGTGCGAGTTCTGGCCCCGCCACGACGCGGCCACCCCCGAGGCGGTGGCCCACCTGCTCGACGGGTTGGCCCGGGAGCGATTCGGCGAAGCCTACGACCCCGCCGCGGGAGTGGTGCGTTTCCCTTCTCCGCAGGTGCTGAGGGAAGGCCTGAACGGGATCCCCGAGGAGCGTCTCAAGGACCCGCACATCGCCTTCTTCGCGACCCGGAACCCGGGCTGCACCCGAGGGGACGAGCTGGTCTGCCTGACCGAGATCCGGGAGGACAACCTCACCCGGGCCGGCCGGCGAATGTGGTTCGCCGGCGAGAAGGTGTGAGGCCGGACCCGGCACCATGAGCGAGGACCCCCTCGCCGGCTTCCCCGAGTCGCTCCGGGCTCGCTTCCGTCCCTCGGACCTCGTCGGCCGGGGCGGGATGGGAGCGGTCTACCGGGCCGAGGCGGTGGCCGAAGGCCGGGTCGTCGCCGTGAAGGTGATGGTGGCCCGGGCCGGTTCGAGCGCCGAGGACCGGTTCCGGCGCGAGGCCGAGGTGCTCTCGGGGATCGACCACCCCGGCGTGGTCCGGGTCCACGAGTGGGGCGTCCTCCCGGAAGGTCCGTACCTGGTGATGGACCTGGTGGAGGGCCGGTCGCTGGACCACGGGCCCGGGGAGCACCCGGTGCTCCCGCTGCTGCTCGAAGTCGCAGGGGCCCTGGAGGTGATCCATGCCAAGGGCCTGGTTCACCGGGACGTGAAACCGGCCAACCTGGTAGTGACCCCCTCGGGCCGGCCGATCCTCCTCGATTTCGGCCTGGTGCTGGCCACCGAACGGACCGCTCTCACCCGCACCGGGACGGTGGTGGGGACCCTGGCCTTCCTGGCGCCCGAGCTGCTCCTGGGGGAGCGGGCCACGCCGGCCGCCGACTGGTACTCGTGGGGTGCGACCCTGTTCCAGCTGGTCGAGCGCCGCCTCCCCTTCCCCGACGGAGACGCCCTGGTGGCCGCCGCCCTGGCGGGCCGGCTTCCTCCCCTCGAAGCGTCCCGGATCCGTCCCGGGACCCCGGTCGACCGCCTGGTCCGGGCCTGCCTGGTGGCCGATCCCGGCTCCCGGCCCCCGGGTCTGGCGGCGCTCCGGGCCCTGGCCGGAGTGGAGGATCCCGTCCCCAGGGTGAGCCCGCCTCCGGATCGTCCCCTCCCTCCTCCCCGCCCGGCCGCGGTCCCGGTGGCCGCCACCGCGCCGCTCCCCTCGGGCGACCAGACCCACGGCCCGGACCCTGCGGCGGGACGCTCCCGGGTTCCGGTCGCCCTGACCCTGGCGGCCCTGGCGGTGCTGGGCGCGCTCCTCCCCGCGGGCCGGCCGGAGACGCCGCCCCCGGTCCCGCCGGTCACCCCGGTCGCGTCGCCCGAGGTGCCTCGGGGACCGACGGTGGCCGAGCGGGTTCGGGGCGAGGCCCTGGCCGTCCTCGACTCGGGAGCCGTGGATCCCGAGCTCCACGACATCGACGCCGATCGCCTGGGGGAAGGCCGGGTCTCCGACCTCGGTCTCGATCCGGTCGCCTGGCCCCGGGCCCTCGCCGCCATGCCATCGCTCCTGGCGGCCATCGAGGCCTCCGTGGCGGACGCCGGGCCCGAGCCCCTGCCCGAGGCGACCCGCCGGGAGTACGAGGCCGTGGACCGCGACCTCCGCGCCCGGGGCCTGCCGCCGACCCTGGGCCCCTTGGCCGCGACCCAGCCGGGCAGCCCGACCGGATGGCGGGCTCCGCCGCCGGGTACTTCCCGCGGCTTCCTCCCGGCCACCCCGGGTCCCTGGCTGGCGGCCATGCTCGAGGCCATCGTCGAGCTCGACGCCGAGCGGGCCAAGGTGAGCCGGGCGAGTCGGGAGTGGGACCTCGGGGCCGGGGGCGCGGGCGGCCCCCTGGCCGCCCTGGCCGGCCTTGGTTCCAAGCTCGACCAGCTCTATCGCCTCCCCCGGAGCCGGGCCTGGTTCTCGGCCCGGGTCGCCAGGGCCGAGGCCCTGCTCTGGCGCCTGCTGCTCGCCACCGGCCGGAGCCTCGCCCGGGAACCGGCCACGGAGGTGGCGGCGGCCCTGGTCTTCCACGAGGCGATCGAGCGCTCCGACCAGATGCTGCACGCGGCGGTCGGCTTCCTCCCGGTCGACCTGGTGCTGGGGAAGACGGGTGCGACCCGGGCCGGGGCCCTGGTGAAGGCGAGCTGGCTGATCCGGCAGCGCCAGGTCCACCGCCATGCCCGCCTCCCGGTGGAGGGCCTGGAGGGCCCGATCCGCACCCACACCGAGACGGTGTTGTCGGGCCCCAGGGCCGGACCCGGCGAGCGGAGCCTGGCCTCGGTGGCCTTGGGCCTGATGTTGGCGACCTCGGCCTGGCGCAAGGAAGGGGACCGGCTGCTCGCCGACTACCGGCGATTCGGAGACGTGGTGCGGGAAGCCTCGGACGCGGAGGCGGCCCAGCTCCACTTCTTCCTCCTGGACCACTGGCGGTCGCACGGCCCCCGCCCGGACTCCGGGGAGCGAGCCTGGATCCGGGACCTGCTCGCCCGGGTGGTGGTCGAGGACGCCAGCCGGAAGGCACTCGACGAGGCGCGCCGACAGCTCGGGTCCCTGCCCCCCTGATCTCGTCCGCCTTGCCCCGGGCGGGTCCGGTCCGGTAAGTTTGTTCACACTCGGCATGCGCCCAAGGGGAATCGGCGCGTCCGGGACTGCCCGAGGAGGACCTGCCCATGCGCTCGCCCCTGACCACCCTGCCCGCCCTGGCGCTCGCCCTGGCGCTCTCGCCGAGCGCCGGAGCCGAACCCGCCGGCTACATCGCCAATCCGATCACCGACCGGCTCGTGGTCGAGCCCTTGAAGAAGGCGGACAGCGTCTGGGACGTGTTCCAGGTCATCTCGTCCTGGCTCTCCGAGGTCTACCCGCAAAAGGGCCAGGCGCGCGAGGCGATCACCGCCATCGACGCCATGATCAAGAAGTTCAACGACGGCAAGCCCCGCGACCCCCAGTCGGCGCCTCGCACCGCCGAGATGCCGATCGGCGTCGACCAGCTGCTCCGGGTGCTGCGCCGGGAGGCGCCCACCGGCGGCACCCGCGGCTTCCCCGGCGAACTCGCCGGCAACGTCAAGGCCCAGATCTACACCGCGGCCCTGCTGCCCTTCCTCCAGTGCCGGGGCATCGCCTACCGGATGCGCCCCCTGGTCGAGCAGAGCTACATCCTGCACTCCACGGCGCTGAACAACCTGCGCCACATGAAGCAGACGATGCGGGTCCGCTCGGGCAACAACGGCCTGGCGGTGTTCGAGTTCCTCACCTACCCGCTGGCCAACGACAAGCGCCAGAACGTCCAGTTCCTGAAGGTGAGCGACCTGCAGTCGTGGCTGATCGAGAGCATGATCCCCACCCTCGATGTGGCGATCGCGATCGGCGAGAACGCCTTGAAGCAGATGTCGCCGGACCACCGGGAGAGCCTCGACCTCACGGTCTTCCTCCAGGCCGAGGACCCGTTCCCGCACGAGACCATGGAGATGGGCCACCGCTACTTCGGACGGGCCGAGGTGGAGCAGCTCCTGGCCCGGGCCTACCGCTACCGGGCCGCCATGCGGTTGTTCTGCGCCTATGACCTCGATGACGTGCCGGGCGTGACCAACAAGATGAGGGACGTCCTCACCCGCAACTTCTTCAAGGAGAAGGTCAGCTTCGGTCGCACCCCCAGGGTCGGGTCGCCCCCCATGGTCCGCTACCAGATCCTGGAGAGCTTCCCCAAGCTCGGCACCCTCAGGGACGGGGCGCTCGGCCCCAAGGCGCTCGACGACCTGCGCATGGCCTGGAAGCACTTCAGCTCGGGAATGGACAGCTACTACGCGGCCCGTCCCAGCGGGAAGGAGGACCGGCTGGTCCGGCTGGAGTGGATCCACGCCACCTTCCGGGAATTCAAGACCAAGATCTCGCCCCAGGTGTCGGCCGCCCTGGCGGGCCCGGCCAGCCTCACCGACTACGTCGGCGGGCGCACCGTGGACCTCGACCTGCCGGGCTTCCTCTCGTCCCTGCCCAAGGACCTGAAGGCCTTCCTCCCCGAGAAGTTCGTCGACAAGGATCCCTACTGGGTCTACAACTTCTCGACCGGCGACATGTCGTACACCAACTACGACTTCGGGACCCCGGTGAGCTGGAAGAGCGGGTCCAAGGGCGATGCCTGGGCCAAGCTCTTCCCGAACATCGCGGGCGAGGCCAACGCCCAGGGACAGTGGGACGCCCCGCTCGCCATCTACCGGGACATCACCCGCACCTACGTGGGCGGGCTGATCGGGCCGGCGCTCTCGTCGGTCCTGTTCTAGCAGGTTCCGGGGGGCGCCCCCCGGTCCGCCCGAGGCCCGGCAGTCCCTGGGATTGTCGGGCCTCGGCGCGTTCGGGTCCCCGGCCGTGTCCCGATGCTAGGATCGTGTCCCGTGGCCGACGCGCTCGATCTCCGTGACGAGGGTAGGCTCCGGGCCCGACTCCCGGCCTGGGACTTCTTCGTCCTCCGCCACCGCAAGCCCGCCAACCTGGCGGTCCACTTCGCCACCTTCGTCCTCTACTGCGTCTCGCTGGCGGTGGCGGTGGCGAAGTGGGACTACCGCTGGCTCCTCGGGTGCGTCGCCGCCGGCCTGATCGCGGCCCCGGCCCACTGGCTCTTCGACGACGGCGGCGTGAATGTCCACGAGGCCACCTGGGACCCCAGGGTCCCCTTCTTCGTGGCGATCATGTTCTGGCGCATGGCGCGAGGTCGCTACTGGGAGGACGTGCGCCAGGCCGAGGCGCGCTACCGGGAGCTGTGCGGCGACCGCGAGGGCACCAGGAGCGTCGGGGCGTGAGCGACGAGACCCCGCAGGTCCTGGATCCACGCCAGCTCCAGAACCAATCCACCCAACCCCGCCGTCACCATCGCATCTTCGACAACTGGGGGGTGGTCGCCAAGGGGTGGTACTTCGCGCTCCCCTCGGCCGCTCTCGGGCGCGGCCAGGCGCGCTCGCTCTCCCTGTGCGGCCAGCGCCTGGTCCTGTGGCGGGGCGCCGACGGGGCGGTCCGCTGTCTCGACGGCTTCTGCCCCCACATGGGGACTGACCTGGGGATCGGTACCGTGGTCGGCGACGAGCTGCGCTGCTTCTTCCACCACTGGCGTTACGACGGCCAGGGTGCCTGCACCCATGTCCCGGCGGCCGAGACCCCTCCCCGCACCGCCAGGCTCCGCTCCTGGGCGGTGGAGGAGTGCTACGGGATGGTCTGGGTCTATCCCGACGCGGTCGCTCCCCGGGGCGTGCCGCGCCACCGCGAACTCGAAGGCGTCGAGGTCGACTGGGTCCACGGGCGCGGCTATGCCCGCAGCTGCCACCACCACGTCACCATGATCAACGGGATCGACCCCCAGCACCTGAAGACCGTCCACGGCATCGACATCGAGATGCAGCTCGAACTGGACGAGACCTCCGACGGGTCGGTGGCCGACTACACCCTGCGGGGCGAGCTGCCTTCCTCCACCTTCGCAGGGCGCATGGCGCGGCGCCTGCTGGGCCCCCGCTACGGATACCGGATGCGCTACGCCCACGGGACCATCGGGCTGCTCACCATCCTCAAGGACACGTCGTGGTTCGGGTCCGGCCTCCCCCTGCCCGAGCTCTACATGCTCTTCGCCTACCGCCCGGTGGCGCCGGGCCGCACCGAGGTGCTGCCGATCTACCTGGCGCCTCGGGGTCGGGGACTCCTGGGCCGGTTCGCGTCGGTCGCCAAGGTGTGGGGGATGAAGCTCGCCTTCGGGATGCTCCGGGACGAGGACGGCAAGGTCTACGAGAACATGCGCTTCCGGCCGGAATCCCTGCTCGCCATGGATGCCCCGGTGGCCCGCTACATCTCCTGGGTGGACCGGCTCGAGCCCTCGGATTGGCATCTGGTTCCCGACCGGGTCGAGGTGTAGGACGGGAACACCACCCGGAGGTCTACGGAACCTGGGCCGCGGCCAACCGGCGACCGGCGACGGGATCGCGGGCGATGGCGGCCTCCAGGACCTTGGCGGCGTCCTCCCGGCGCTGGGCCAGGAGCGAAGCCCAGACCACGCCGCCCATCGCCTCCCGGATCTCCGGCAGTGCCGCCAGGGCTCCGTCGGCGTCGGCGGGAGGATCCAGCAGGGCCCGCTGCAAGGGGTGGATGGCAGCCCCGGGCTGCACGGCCCCACGGGCATCGTAGACGTCCGCGGACAAGGCCGGGACCCAGGCCGCGAACCGGGAACGGGAGATCGACTCGAGCACCGGGCGCCAGCGTTCCAGCGAGAGGCCCGCGGCGAGGTCGGCCTGGAGGGCGACCAGCAATCTGGCCCGGACCTCGGCGGGGAGCAACTCCTCGAACCGATCCCGGACCTCGCGCCATGGGCCCAGGTCGGCAAGCGGTTCCAGGGACTTCCTGACCCGCTCCGACTTGCGTCGGCCTTCGCCCAGGACCGTCAGGAAGTCGTCGAGGCGGTCCCTGCTCCCTACCGGCTCCCATGTCCAGGACCCGAACTCGAGCCAGGCCGAGACCAGGAGCGGCCCCGGGGCGTCGGGTGCCATCTCCCGCACCGCCTCGAGCAGGACCCGGGTCTCCGCCCCGGGTGGCAGGCCCACCGGGTATCCGGTCTGGTCGGCCAGCGCCAGCCGGAAGGCCCGGGTCGATTCGTCGGCCGGCTCCCAGCCCCGGGGCGCCGGACCGAGCAGTCGCTCCAGGGCCACGGTCCGCTCCGACAGCCGCTCCAGGTTCCGGGCCATCCGGCTGGCCGCGAACACGACCGGCACCCAGGCCTTGGCCGCCAGGGCCTCCGCCCGGTCCCGATGCGCCCTGGAGGCCGCCAGGTCGACCTCGAGCAGGGCGGCATACCACTGGACCGCGACCAGGTAGGCCCGATCCGGATGGGCGGCGGCCTTGGCCGCAGCCCGGTCGCGCAAGGCCCGGGCCGCCGCCGGGTCCTCGGAAGCCCGCTCGAAGAGGGTCCCGAAGCCGTCTCCCGAGACGAGATCGGCGGCCAGGTCCCGGCCGTCCCGGGCGAGCTGCGCCGAGACCGCCAGCAGCACGAGGCCCAGGGCCAGGCGGACCACCGGCCAACGGATCGCGGGTCCGCCTCCCGGCACCCGCTGGACCGCGAACCCGGCCGCGGCCAGGCCCGCCGCCAGCTCGCGATCGGTGGTCGCCCGGGGCTCGACCTCGAGGGCCGCGCCGGTCTCATCCTCGAACCGCCAGCCGCTCGGGCCGCTCGCCCAGCGGACCGGGCGGACCCGGGTCCCGGGACGCCCGTCCAGCACCCAGACCAGGCCCCGGTCGGAAAGCAGCAACGCGGTGGGACGGTGCGCCTTTCGGAACAGGGCGGCGAGCCCGGCCAGCCCGGTGAGGATCGGGACCAGCACCAGGCCGCGTTCGGCGCACCACTGGAGGAACTCGGGACCGGTGCCCGCCAGCAGGGCCAACGGCAGGAGGGCGGCCGCGATCGGGTAGGCGAGGGTCTCGGCGGTGTCGGATCCCGCCCGCACCATGGCCAGACCCGCGACCGGCAGGCCGACCACCAGCAGCAGGCCGGCCCGTTCCGCCGTCAGTGGGTCGGGGGCCATCGCCAGCAGCCAGGTGGCGAAGCCGGTCACCAGGCACCAGACCAGACCCGCCGAAGCCACCACGTCGGCGACCGCCTCCACGGAGTTGCGCGGTCGGGCACCCTCCACCACGGCCAGGAGGCGTTCCCCGGGATCGAGGCCGAAGGCCTGAGGGCGCGCCCCGCGGGCCGAGAGTTCCACCTCGCCACCGAGGGCCTCGGCCCTGGCCAGGTCCAGGGCCCGACCCAGGGCCAGCCGGACCGCCACCGCGGTCGCGACCGAAGCCATCGCCGCGGCAGCCCAGGGGGCGATGCCCTCCACCAGCAGCAAACGTTCGGTGAAGGGGAGACCGGGTTCCGGCAGCGAGGCCGCCAGCCAGCCGGCGGCCGCCGCATACCCGGCCATCGGCCAGGCCACCGAGGTCAGGAGCTTGCGGACCACCAGACCGGAGCGGCTCGGGGCGGAACCGGTGCCGGAGGCGGGAGGAGACCCGGCATCCGATCCAGGGTCGACGGACTCGGAGAAGGTGTGCAGGACGACTCCCCTCGCACCGCCTGCCCGGGTCCTGGCGACCGGGGAGATTCCCTCTCCCGCCAGTCTAGCAGCCGTGGGCTACACTCCCCTCCATGCGGGCAGAGGACCCACGCGGGACCGTCCGGGACCCCGGCTCGCCCTCCACCCGTCGCCGTAGCCGCGGCCTGATCGAGCCGGGCGGCAGGCCCTCGGATCGCGCCCAGAGCCGGGTCTGGGTGGGCTGGCGGGAGTGGGTGGCGCTCCCGGGGCTGGGGATCCCGGCCTTGAAGGCGAAGATCGACACCGGGGCCAGGACCTCCGCCCTGCATGCCTTCGACGTGGAGGTGTTCCGGGAGCACGGCCGGGAGCGGGTGCGGTTCTCGGTCCATCCTCTGCAGGGGCGAGGCGACGTCCGCCGGACCTGCGAGGCCGACGTCGTCGATCGGCGCATGGTCACGGACTCGGGTGGCCATCGCGAGCGCCGGATCGTGATCCGGACGCCGCTCTCCCTGGGCGGTGCGACCTGGGACATCGAGCTGACCCTGGCCAGCCGCGACGAGATGCGCTTCCGCATGCTGCTCGGGCGCAGTGCCCTGGCCGGCCAGGCCCTGGTGAATCCCGCGGCCTCCTACCGGCAGGGTCGGGACCTCGGACGGGTCTACCGCAAGCGCCGCCGCAAGCGGGCCCGGTCCGGGGCCGGGGCCGACACCCACCCGAAGCGTCGCCGTCCCCGGGCCGAGGGTCCGAGCGCCGCCACCGACGCGATTTCGGTGGCGCCAGGGGAACGCCCCGGATAGTGTGATCCGACCTCGGGTCGCACCGCCCCTCCGCCCCCGAGGTGGAGCGACCCGCGTCGCCTCCGGGCGCGAGGACCCTGCATGCCCAGTCCCAAGTCGAAGAGCGACCTCTCGATCGCCATCCTCTCCACCGGCCCCAAGCTCTACAGCACCTCGCGCCTCCGGGAGGCGGCCGAGCAGCGCGGCCACCGGGTCAAGATCCTGAACACCCTGGACTTCTCGATCGTGGTCGACACCCGCGAGCCCTCGCTCTACTACAAGGGCACCAAGGTCGAGGGCTACCACGCGGTCATCCCCCGGATCGGCGCCTCGATCACCTTCTTCGGCACCGCGGTGGTCCGCCAGTTCGAGCAGATGGGCGTGTTCTGCCTGAACTCGTCGGACGCCATCAACGCCTCCCGGGACAAGCTCCGCTCCAGCCAGCTGCTCTCGGGCCACGACCTCCCCATCCCCGAGACCGCCTTCGTGAAGCGGAAGACCGCGGTGCTCGGCGCCATCGACCTGGTCGGCGGCGCCCCGGTGGTGTTGAAGCTGCTCGAGGGCACCCAGGGGACCGGCGTGATCCTGGCCGAGAAGGCGAAGACCGCCGAGGCGGTGGTGGAGACCCTCCAGAGCGCCCGGCAGAACGTGCTGATCCAGCACTTCGTCGAGGAGGCCAAGGGCCGGGACGTGCGGGCCTTCGTGGTCGGCGACCGGGTGGTGGCGTCGATGCGGCGAATCGCCAAGGCCGGCGAGTACCGTTCCAACGTGCATCGGGGCGGACGCACCGAAGCCGTCGAGCTGCCTCCCGAGTACCAGCGCACCGCGGTCCGTGCGGCCCACACCCTGGGGCTCAGGGTGGCCGGCGTCGACGTCCTCGAGACCGCCCAGGGTCCTCGCATCCTGGAGGTGAACTCCTCCCCGGGACTCGAGGGGATCGAAGGGGCCACCGGGGTCGACGTGGCCGGCGCCATCATCGAAGCGATCGAGACCGAGGTGCGCCACGCCGACACCGACATCCGCGAGCGCATCACCCTCCAGAGCGGGTTCTGCGTCATGGAGTTCAGCGTGGGCTCCGAGTCCCCGCTGGCCGGCAAGACCCTGCGCGACTGCCGGATGCGGGAGAACGAGGTCGTGGTGCTGAGCCTCACCCGCAGCGGAAAGGTGCGCTGGAACCCGGCTGCCGACCAGGACATGCAAGTCGGGGACCGGCTCCTCTGTTTCGGGCGAGGCCAGACCCTGAGGGGCATGGCTCCCCGCCGCACCGCCAAGCGGTCGGCGTCCGCCTCGGGTCAGGCCCCGGCCTGACCTTCCCGGTCGCGCCGGCCCGCCAGGGGGACCTCATCCCATCCCGGACGAGCCGGGTCGGCGATCCCGTCAGTCCCCTGCGCCCGGGAAGCCCTTGCACTCCTTGAGGAACCAGGCGACCGCCGGCAGGTTGGCCCCCACGATCGCCGGGATCTCGTCCTCGTCGGGCACGAACTGGTTCGCCAGCTCGATGGTGAACGACACCGCCCCGGCATCGCCGTAGAACCAGTCGTCGAAGTCTCCGCTCGAGGGGTAGAGATCCGAGCTCTTCTCGGCCGTGTACCCGTTCTTGGCGGCGATCCCCGCGGCCATCGCCGCCAGGGCGGCGTGGTCGGGGCTCTCCTCGTAGCCGTAGCTCCAGGGGAAGAGCACCAGCTCGCCGTAGGAGTGGAACGAGAGGGTCCCCACGCAGCGCTCCCTCGCCACCAGGTCCCGGAGCGCCCGGGTCTCCGGCTCCGAGAACGCCTCCGGCCCGTGGTAGACGTCGGACCAGGTCGAGTCGCTCGAACCCGCCTGGCCGAAGACGTGACCGTAGTTCCGGTTCAGGTCGACGCCGAACTCGCCGTCCCCGTTGTCCCGCCGGTTCTTCCGCCACATGCGGTAGTGGGTCTGGCTGTAGACCAGCCCGTCCGGGTTCACCACCGGCACGACCCAGATCCGGCGCGAGTCGACCAGGGCCTTGGCCTCGGGATCGGTGTCGTAGCTCTCCACCAGCCAGCGCATCAGGGCCACCGGCACCTCGACCGAGATCCACTCCCGGGCGTGGTGGGCCCCGGTGATCATGTAGGCCGGGAGGTCCTCCCCGCCCGACGAGATCCGTACCGCGTGGATGGAGCGTCCCTCCCACGAAGTCCCCACGACCTCGTGGTGAACCAGATCGGGCCGGGCCTCGACCAGGCTGCGGATCACCGCTTCGACCTCTTCGTAGGTGTGGTAGGCACCGGCATCGGGCACCTCCCGGAACCGCGCCAGCCGGGCGTCCAGATTGCGCTCCCGCACCTCGATCGTGAGGTCCCGCCCGAGCCCGGCGAAGAAGGAGCCGCCCTCCACTCGGTCCGAAGGCACCACCACGTCGAGCCAGTCGGCCCCGCGCACCACCACGTCGCCCCCGGCCTCGGCCAGCTGGCGGGCGAGCTCCGGGGCGGTACGACCGTCCCCGGAGGCGGCTCCCAGGTGGACCCGGCACAGGGCGGGCGGGACGTAGTCCTCGGCCCCGGCACCGGTGGCGGCCAGCAGCGCTGCGAAGACCAGCGGGAGGGAGGTGCGGATCCGCATGGCAGGCTCCTCGTCTCGAGCCCGTCCGCGATCCGGACGAGCCGGGGAGGCTAGCACGACGCCAACCGTGGCGCTACCTCGATGCCAGGATCAGGGTCGCCAGCCCCAGGGCCATGGCCTGGAGCGGCATCCCCAGCGCCAGGTAGTCCCGGAACCGGTACCCGCCCGCGCCCATCACCATCAGGTTGGTCTGGTACCCCACCGGGGTCGAGAAGTTGACCACCGCGCCCACCACCACCATCAAGGCGAAGGCCCGGGGATCGGCGCCCAGGTCCCGGGCCACCTGCAGCGCCACCGGCATGGTGATGACCACCGCCGCGTAGTTGGTGAGGAAGGCGGCCATCAGCGACGTGGCGACCCCGATCAGGGCCAGGGCGGGGGCCAGCCCCAGGCTGCGGCAAGCCTCGACCATCGAGGCGCCGATCGCCAGCGAGAGGCCGGAGACCTCGACGGCCTTCCCGATCCCGATGGCGGCGGCGATCACCAGCAGTACCGGGAGGTTGATCGCCCTGCGGGCTTCCGGGCCCCTGAGACACCCGGTCAGGACCATGCCCAGCGCGGCCGCGAAGGCCGCCACCTGCAGCTTGAGGATCCCGCTCGCCGAGGCCAGGGCCGCGGCCATCAGGAGTCCCAGGGCCACCCTGGCCCGCAGCGGGGCCTCGTCGACGATCCCGGCCCGGGGCACCACGAGCAGGAACTCGTCCCTGGCTCCGGCGGTCCCGTCCCAGCCGTCCTTGGCCTCCACCAGCAGGAGGTCGCCGCCATGGAGGGGCGTGGTCCCGAGCGGGCCGGGAAAGCTCCCGCCGCCTCTGCGGGCCCCCAGCACCACGGCCTGGAAGCGACTGCGGAAGTCGACCTCCTTGAGCGAGCGGCCGACCAGTCCGGAACTCCCCGAGACCACGGCCTCGAACAGGCGGAGCCCGGCACCCCTTGGCGAGCGGGACTTCCCGTGCACCTCGATCACCCGGTCGAAGCCGGGCCGGGCGAGCAATCGCTCCAGGATCGAGGGGTCGCCGGCAAATGCCAGCCTGTCGCCCTCCTCGAGGATCTCCTCCGGATCGACCGGACCGATCTGGTGCTCTCCCCGGACCAGGTGGGCGAGGAAGGCCTGGCCCAGGGCCCGGAGCCCGGCGGCCTCGACCGTCTTCCCTGCCACCGGGGAACCCGGGGAGACCCGGACCTCGAACAGATAGCCCTGCTCTCCGATCCGGAAGGCCCGGCTCGCCACCCGGTCGTCGCGCATCACCCGTGGCGCCACCAGGACCAGATAGACGAAGGTGAGCACCGCGATCGGGAGCCCGACCACGGTGATCTCGAAGAATCCGAAGGGCGCGTGTCCGGAGGCCTCGAGCAGGCCCGAGACCACCACGTTGGTCGAGCAGCCCATCAACGTGAGCACCCCGCCCGCGATCGAAGCGTAGGAGAGCGGCAGGAGCAGCTTCGAGGCGGGGATCTCCCGCTCCTCCTCCCATCGCGCCACCACCGGGATGAAGAGCGCCACCAGGGGAGCGTTGTTCATCACCGAGGAGAGGCCCATCACCAGGCCGGACATCCTCGCCAGGGCCTGCCGCACCGCGCCCTGGGCAGGCGCCACCAGGCGGGCCGCCCCCGAGAGGGCGCCGGTGCGCTGGATCCCGGCGGCCACCACGAAGAGCGCGCCGACCGTGAGCAGCGCGCTGTTCGAGAAGCCGGAGAACCCGACCTCGGGCGGGACCACCCCTGCCACCAGGAGGATCGCCAGACAGCCGAGGAAGACCAGGTCGGGAGCCGCGACCTCGCCGACCAGGCCCACCAGGAGCAGGCCCAGCACCCCGAGCGTGAGCGATGCGTGCCAGGCCGCCGGGATCATCCCGAAGCGCTCCCCGCCGCCTGGCGATCCGGGTCGCCCCGGACCAGCCCGAGCAACCTCCGGTGCAACCAAGGGTCACCCGAGAGTTCGGGATGATAGGTAGCGGCCAACGCCGACCCCCAGGCCACCGCCACGATCTCCCCGGTGGTCTCGAGCCGGTCCAACACCTCGACTCCGGGTCCCACCTCCCGGATCCGGGGCGCCCGGATGAAGACCCGGTCATGAGCCGCGACCGGGCGCCGGGTGACGAAGCTGTCGATCTGGCGCCCGAAGGCGTTGCGCTCCACCCGCATCGGCACCAGCCCCAGGCCGAGCCGCTCGGGACCCTCGACCTCGGTGGCCATGAGGATCGCCCCGGCGCAGGTCCCGAGCACCGGGAGCCCCGCCTCGACCCGGGACCGGATCGCCAGGTCCAATCCCCGCTCGGCCGCCAGCCGCGCCATGGTGGTGCTCTCGCCGCCGGGAAGGACCAGGGCAACCACCGCTTCGAGGTCGGAGACGGTGCGGACCTGCCGGGTCTCCGCTCCCTGGTCGCGGAGCATCCGCTGGTGGGCCTCGTAGGCCCCCTGCAGGGCCAGCACGCCGACCGGCCCCACGGTCACCAGCCTCGGGCTGCCAGCCGCTCCTCGCCCGGCAGCTTGCCGGCGGAGAGCCCGCTCATGGGCTCCCCGAGACCCCGGCAGACCTCGACCAGGCGGGCCGGATCCTGCCAGTCGGTCACGGCCCGCACGATCGACCGCGCCGTGGCCGCGGGATCCGAGGACTTGAAGATGCCGCTGCCCACGAACACGCTCTCGGCCCCGAGCGCCATCATCAACGCCGCGTCGGCCGGGGTGGCCACGCCTCCGGCGGCGAAGAGCGGGACCGGCAGCCGCCCCTTGGCCCGGGTCTCGACCAGGGTCTCGAGCGGGGCATCGATCTCGCGGGCGAGCTTCGGGAGCTCGGCCTCGGGCGCCCCCAGCACCTGACGCAGTTCGCGCCCGATCTTGCGGAGGTGGCGCACGGCCTCGACCACGTCGCCGGTCCCGGCCTCGCCCTTGGACCGGATCATGGCGGCCCCTTCCGAGATCCGACGCAGCGCCTCCCCGAGCGAACGGGCCCCGCACACGAAGGGGATCGCGAACTCGTGCTTGGCCACATGGTGCTCCTCGTCGGCGGGGGTGAGCACCTCGCTCTCGTCGATGAAGTCGACCTCGAGCTGGGCCAGGATGCGGGCCTCCAGGAAATGCCCGATCCGGCACTTGGCCATCACCGGGATG
>CAYOHP010000102.1:0-22543 GCA_964403795.1 uncultured bacterium
CTTCCTGGAACGGCTTGAACCCCGTAGGGCAGACCGAGGCGGCGGATTCTGGGCCGTCGCCCCTCGTCCACGCCAGCGAGACGAGGCGAAGCCTCGGCCCGCTGGCTCGAGGCCGCCGAGACTCAGGACGATCCAGCCGCCGGCAGGCTCCCAAACCGCGAAGCTTTCAGGGGGAGAGGGTCGCAGGGGGAGGGCTGGCGATCCCGAGTTCCGGGCCTGCCTCGCCGGTGTGCGCCGGACCCTCCCCCCGTGACGTTCATGAAAGACAAAAAAAGAGGGCGCTCACGGAGCGCCCGGAGGGTATCCGCTCGGGGCCGGGGGACCCCGTGCGAGGGAAACGGTTTCGGGTCAGCGGGTGGCTTCGGCCACCTCCTCCAGGACCCGTGCGAGGAGCATGCGCGGCTTGAAGCGCGCCGGATGGTTGGCGGACCAGGTCTCGGGGTCCCGCCGGAGCAGGAAGAACACGCCTTCCTGACCGACGTCGTAGCGGATCAGGCCGAGGCTCTGGTCCGGGACCAGATTGCCCTCGGAGTCGCTGCTGCCGCGGGCCTTGCCCGGGAAGACCAAGGTGGCGGACGAGCCGATCGGGAAGCCGTGGATCACCCGTTCGACCACCAGCTCGGCACGGTCGACGCAGTCGGGTCCGGGGGCGCCTCGGGCGATGTCGCGGATCCGGCCCACCACCACGGCATCGCTGACCCGGAGGAGTTCGGAGGTGGTGGTCGGCTTCCACAACACGGGCTTGGGGGCCGCCACGGCGAACCCCGCGAGTCCCAGGAACATGGATGCCAGTCGGGCGCAGGACGCGATCCTCATCGATCCTCCTCCGGGACAGCCATCGGCCAGAACCCGGGCGCGACTTAGCGGTCCTGTGCGGTGACCTCCGGGGTCAGTCGCCCACCGGGTGGCCCCGGACGGGAGCCGCCGCGGCCCGGTCCGACCCGGGCGCCGGGGAGAGCGCCACCGGATCGGGCGAGGGCGGAGACGGGGGAAGGCTGGAGCGGATGGCCTGGAGCTCGATCCCGAGTTCGGCGGGACGATCCGAGGCCCGGAGCCAGCTCCGCACCAGGATCTCCAGTTGGCTCCGTCGCCCCATCCGGGCCAACGCCAGGAGCACGGGGACCCGGAGTTCCGGACTCGCCTGGTAGTGACGCGCCTGCAGCGCGGCTTCGAGGTGGGGCCAGGCCGCCAGGTCGCCCTGGGTCTCCTGCAGCCGCCTTCCCAGGGCAGCCGCGATCGAGGGATCCCCCGGCAGACGACGACGGGCGAGTTCCAGCGGCCACACGCCCCGGTGGGCCCGGCCGGCCGCGATCCACAGTTCGGCCAGGGCGGGGGCCAGGACCGGACGGTTCTCGGTCTTGGCGGCCCAGGCCACCAGCAGGTGGCGGTGTTCCACCAGGTCGGCGACCCGGGTCATGGCACGCAGCCGCAGCTCGGGATCGGAGGGCTGGAGTTCGAGCCGGGCGAGGGCGTGTCCCAACGCCGCCAGCGAGTCGCCGAGGGCCTCGGCATCGGCCTCCAGGATCTCGAGGAGCCGGGCGCGTGCCCCCGGGGACGCCTCGGAGGACAGGCGGGCGAAGAGTCGGCTGCGGACCTCGGCGGCTTCGGGGCCCGCCAGGTGGAGCCCGACCAGGGGGCCGAAGAGGGGGTCCAGGACCGGCACCCCGTCGAGTTCTCCGTGCCGCCTGCTCGCGGGAGCCCCCGGGCTCTCCGAGGCCAACCGGGCACCCAGACCGGTCAGCCTGGCTGCCAGCTTGGCCGCCCGCTCGGGATCGCCCGCCGCCCGGAGGGCCGTCACCAGATCCAGACCCGGGGCGGAGGCCGGGGCCGGGAGCAGGTGGGGAAGGAGCGAGAGCAGACGATCGAGCGCTTCGCCCCCGGCCCCTGCCCCGGAGCCGGCCGCCTGCCAGCGCGCCGCCAGTTCGAGGGCCTCGGCCGCCCCGGCCGCCACCTCGGGGGTCTCCGCCAGGGCCTTCCATGCCTCAGCCGACCTGCCCGCCCGATGGATCAGGTCGAGGGCCGGGAGCGTCCGGGTCGGGTCCCTGCGGGCGAGCTCGCGGGCCAGGGCCGCGGCGAGCTCGGGTCGACCTCGCCGGAGGGCCTCCCGGGCCACCGGGACGAGTGCCGGGAGGGGGAGGTCCGACGGGTCGGCATCGAGGGGGAGGTGGGCGGGGTGTCGGGCGGCCAGGCGGAGTGCCCCCGGATCGGCCAGACGCACCGGAGCCAGGGCGACCCTTGCCATCCGCTCGGCCAGGGCGGGATCGCCGGCCGCAACGGCCAGGTCGAGCAGGGCGCCTGCCAGGCCGGACCCGGGTTCCTCCGGAACCTTCGATGCGAGCCCGGCGAGCTCGGGGAGGACCCGGTCGCGACCCTGCAGCCGGAAGCGCACCTCGAGACCCAGCAGCCGCGAGGCCGGCGAGGGACCGAGCTCGGAGAGCCGGGCCTCGATCCGGGTGGAGTCGGGCTCCTGGGCCAGGGCCAGGGCGAGCCGGGTGGCCAGCCCCGCGGCCCGCTCCGGGTCGCCGATCAGGAGCGAGGCAGCCGATCTGCCGGCCGCCACCAGGAAGGGGACGGCTTCCCGGCTCCGACCCAGGTCCGCCAGATCGTCGTGGAGTTCGAGGGCCCGCTCCAGTTGCTCGCCGGGCGCGAGGCCTGGCTCGGACACGAGCTGCCGGGCCAGGACCCGGAGGCGGGCCTCGGGGCCGAGGTGCCGGAGGGCCAGGCGTCCGAAGATGCCCAGGGCGTCCTCCTGCGCCAGGGTCTCGAGGCGGGTGCGGGCGCTCTCGGGGGCGAGCTCCAGGTCGATGCGCAGCCGGAGGGCGGTGCGGGTGTCCGGGGCCAGCCCGTCGCCTCCGAACCCGGCGGCCTTCAGGCGGGCCGCGGTCTTCCAGGGCGAGGGGCAGCGCCGGACCCGCTCGGCCAGAAGGTCGAGGGTGGCGAGGAGCGAGGGGGTGTCGCCTGCGGAGTCCGCCAGGCGGCGGGCGATCCCGGTCTCGGCCAGGTCCAGGGCGCCGCGCCCGAGCTGCTCCTGGAGCTCGGCGAGGGACGGTACCGGGGTCGGGGCGGAACTCCCGGCCGCGGCCGGGGACCCGGAGACCGCCAGGGTCAAGCCCAGGGAGAGCAGGACCGCCCGGCTCGCCACCGGGGATCGTTCCCTCGCATGGCCCTCAAGGACGGGGGAAGACCTTGTGCCAGGCATCCTCGATCTCGGCACGGCGGCGGTTCACCTCCTCCCAGGGCGGGATCCGGAGGTTCCCGAAGTCGGAGGGTCCCAGGGGGAAGCGACGGGAGACCGCCGGATACCCTTGCAGGACCTCGTAGGTCAGCGTGTTGGTGGGACCGAAGGGGGCGCCCAGGCTCTGGGCCAGCTGCACCGGGACGCTGGTGGCGACGTTCAACCAGGCCAGCGCCAGGTCCCGCTGGGGGCTGCCCTTCACCACGCATGCGCAGGTGACGTGCCCGAAGCCCTTCTCCCGGGGCGTGACCCACTCGACCGGGGCTCCCGAGAGTTCCTTCGAGAAGGCCCGGCTGTTGTAGGTCGGGGTCACCCAGAGCTCGCCCCGGGCCAGGCGATCGGCCGCGTCGGTCGACGAGGTGAAGACCAGGGCGGGCTCCAGGGCCTGGATGCGGGCGATGCCGCGGGCCGGGCCGTCGGGATCCGCGAGGGTCTTCCCCTCGAGGTCCATGGCGACCAGCAGGAGATCCATGCCGGCGGTGTGGACGATGTCGGGGATCCCGATCCTGCCCTTCAGGCGCTCCGCATGGGTCCAGAGGTCGGACCACGAGGTCGGGGCGGGGATCCCGGCCGAGGCGAAGCCGCTGGAGTTGTAGGCGAGGCCCACCGAGAAGAACTGGATTCCCGGCCCGAACTCCCGGTTCACCCAGGCGTTGGTCGAGAGCTCCCGGTAGAACTGGAGCTCGGCCTGGCGGATCGGCTCGAGCAGGCCCTCCTTCACGGCGATGTCCTGGATCTCGCCGTCGAGGTAGACCACGTCGAACTGGGGCGGCTTGTCCTTCATCTCCCGGAGCCGCTGCAGGAAGGTCCGGGAAGTCCCGGTCTCGTACTGCACCTGGCAGCCGAGGGTGCCTTCGATCACGTCGCCCACCAGGCTCCGGGCCTGGGCCTCGATGTCGCCGCCGAAGCAGGCCACCCGCAGGGTGCGCCCGGCCGCCGGCTTGCCCGAGGGACCGGGACCGCCGCAGCCGGCAGCCGCCACCAGGGCCGTCGCCAGGAGCAGGCGGCCGAGGCACGAACCGGATCGACGGGAAGACGGGTAGGACCCCACCGCTCCCAAGGATGGAGGGGGGCGCCGCCCTGGCCTAGCCGGGCACGGAGACGTTCAGGGAATCCCGGCGGGCCGCGACAATTGGTCGCCCGGCGGACGCGCCGAGACCCCGTCGGGACCGTGGTCCCGGGTCGGGGTCTCGGGCCGCCTGGAGGGAGGGGGGACTACCCGGAGAAGCCCGGAGGGGGCGGCTGGGGCGTCGGCCAGTAGGGGTTCCAGGGCTGGTACGGGTTGTAGGGCCCGGGGGTCGGACCGTAGGGGTTGCCGTAGAAGATGCTCTGGAAGGCCCCGTTGCGGCCGAGCAGGGCGAGCAGGCCCACCACCGTCGCCATGAAGGTCAGGAACGGGGTGATCGTCATGGTGGAGAGCGAGAAGAAAACCGCGATCACCAGGCCCACGCCGGCGATGGCGCCGATGACCCAGCGCATCAGCCGGCCCTTGGTGGTGTCGTCCTCGGCGAAGAGGCCGATGTCGAGCTTCCTGGTGTCGCCGCCCGAGGCCACGTAGCTGTCGACCGCCTTCTCGGTGTCGACCATCACCTTGCGGACCTCGTCCTTGTCGAGCTTCTTGATGGCGGACTCGTAGCCGGCGACCCGGAACGAGAGGTAGTTGTCCATCACGTCCATCGGCTTGACGGCGTTCTGGATGGTCTTGGCGGAGAGCTGCAGGTTATTGGCCAGCTCGATCAGTTCGCGGTCGTTCGAGTCGCGCAGTTCCTTGGCGACCCGCTCCCCGTGGCCGTTCTCGAACAGGAACCGGGCTGCCTGGCGCATGCGCTGGCGCTCGAGGTCGAGCATGACCTTGGCCTTGCCCTTGTAGAAATCGACGCCGTTCATGTCGAGGTCGAGGCGCGAGTCCTTGACCCGCTGCTTCAGGGTGAGCATCGCCTTGCGCTGGTCGACCCACCCTCCCCCCACGTCGGAGAAGGTCATGAATTTCTGGGCGCGCTCCAGCCGGACGCGGGCGTCCTCGGCGTTGACGAGCGGGACCAGGACCAGGTTTGCGGTCAGGACCGCGGCAGTGGCGAGTGCCGGGGTCGCAAGAATGCGCGAGCGCATGGGGCCTCCCTCTAGGCGAACCGTCTTCTTGTTCTTGGCTCCAGGGTCAGGGCCCGGAGCCGCAGGAGTATAGGGGGGGCGCGACCGCTGTCAACGCATGCCGGAGGATTTTTTCGCAGGCGCAGGGGGAAGGCCGGGAGCCCGCTCCCAGAGCCGGATTTCGTAGAGGTCGACGTAGTGGGTGGCACTCATGCCGGCGGGGACCTCGACCCGGATATGGAGCTCGTGCTGCCTTCCCCCGATCAGCTCCGAGGGGAACTCGATCAGGTTCCAGCTGGTGCTGGCCCGGATCTTGTCGGGGTCGAGCTTGTCCTGGATCCCCATCCAGTAGGTCCCGGGGAAGCTCTCGGCGGTGTTGAAGGCGTCGAGCCAGGGACCCTCGTCGAAACGGGCCCGCATGGTCACGTCGGGATTCAGGTTCCGGGTGCGCAGGCCCAGCATGGACCGTCCCCCCGGGGCGACTTCCCCGGAGGTGGCGACCGCGATCCGGTGCCCGTCCTGGGAGCGCAGCGTCGGGGCCATCGAGGCGTACATCTGGAGGGCCAGCCGTCCCTGTCCGGTCCCTCCGTGGATGGCGAGACTGGTGACGTCCTCGAAACCCAGGGTGAGCAGCGGGGTGCCCCCGGGGGGAGCGTCCTTGCTCCAGCCCAGGCCGACCAGTGGCCGGTAGACCTCGAGCAGGCCGAAGATCGGGGAGATGCCCTTGCCCCGGAGCCACATCTCCACGCATTCGAGGTGGCGCAGGGCGGCGTAGGTCTTCCAGGCCCGGGGAGTCGGAGGGACCCAGGCGAACCCGGGAGGCGCCAGGACCGCCAGCTCGCGCTCGATCTCGGGGATCTCGACCAGGCCCCGGGCCAGGGCCCGGAGCGACTCCGGTCCCTCGCCTTGCATGTCGGTCAGCTTGGCCAGCACCGGGGCCAGGTCCAGGTCCTGGAGCCGCTCCGCGAACCGGTCGATGCGGCGGCCCAGGCCGGGGATCGTAGGCAGTTCCACGTCGGTGCCGGCGCCCACCGCCTCCAGCGAGGCGACCACGTCGCGGAACTCGTCGTCGCTCCCGGGAGCCGGGATGGTCACGAGGTTCTCGGTCGCGAAATCGGGTCCGGGCGCGGTCTGCTTCCAGCCGTCCGAGGCGCGGTACCGGAGGCTCACCCGGGTCGGGGGGGCGGTGCGCAGGACCACCTGGATCTCGCCGCCCCGGTAACGGTACTCGGAGGCCTCCAGCACCGGACCGCGGGCCAGGATCGGCGGGACCGCCACCGACAGCGACCCCTTGCCTCCCGGGAACACCACCCGGACGGTGTACTCCCCGCCCGGGGTCAGGCCCGCCACCCGGACCTGGCGCGTCCCGTCGGGTCCCGGGGGCGGCCCGGTGACCTGCCATGGCTCGCGCTCGGCACCCCGGATCTCGAGGCGCGAGGGGTAGTCCTGGTCGCTCCTCCAGCGGACCAGCGCCTCGCCCACCCCGGGGACCACCTCGAGGTCCTGGGCCACCCACGGCGCCCGGGGCGCCAGCAGGAAGGGCAGAGGGGAGAGGAGCAACAGCGTCCCGAGCAGGAGCCGGAGCGGGAAGGAGGAAGCCGGCACCGGCGCCTGGATCCCCGAGGAGGACAGGCGCGGCACCTGGCCGGTGGTGGCGCCCGGGGCCGAGATGTCCACCGCCGACATGGACCCCGACGAGGAGTGGGCCCCCGGGGCGGCGCCGGGTTCCGGGAACAGGCGGCGGACGCTGCGGCCGGCCCGCAGCCGCCGCAGGTCCCCGAGGAAGGCCTCGGCGCTCGGGTAGCGCTTCTCCGGGTCGCGCTCGATCAGGTTCATGACCAGGTTCGAGAGCGAGCTGGAGAGCGCCGGATTCACCTCCCGGGGAGCCTTGGCACCGCCCCGGACGATGTTGGTGGCCAGAGTCACCAGGTCGTCGCCCTCGAACGGGAGCTTGCCGGTCGAGAGCTGGTAGAGGGTCAGGCCGACCTGGTAGAGATCGCTCCTGGGATCGGCCGCGCCGCCCTCGAGCATCTCCGGCGCCATGTAGCGGGGCGAGCCGACCGTGCGGCCCTCCCGCGTGAGCGCCGTCATGTTCTGGGGCTTGACCAGCCCGAAGTCCATGAGCACGACCCGCCCGGTCTGGTTCTCGATCATGATGTTCGAGGGCTTGATGTCCCGGTGGACCATCCCCTTGGGGTGGAGGTAGGCCAGGCTCTCGCCGAGCGCCTCGGCGACCCGGAGGAGGAGCGTCATCTCCTGGGTGGTGCCGGCCTCCTTGATGACGGTGTCGAGCGGCTTCGCCTCGAGCAGTTCCATGGCGCAGAACACCAGGCCGTCGGCCTCCCCGGTGTCGTAGAGACGCACGATGTTGGGGTGGGAGAGCTCGGCGTGGACCGCGCACTCCCGCCGGAACCGGGCCATCAGGCCGGGGTTGGAGGCCAGGATCGGGCGGATCACCTTGAGCGCCACCTCGCGGTCCAGGCTGGTCTGGCGGGCGTGGTAGACCACGCCCATGCCTCCCTCGCCCAGCTCGCGGAGGATCTGGTAATCCCCCAGCGTCCGGTGCTCCAGCTTGTCGGCGTGATCCTCCGGCGGCATCCTGGGAGGGAGAGTAGGTCGAAGATGCCCCCCAGCCCAATCGTTTCCGGACGCCGCGGCGTCGTCCTGGTCGCCAGCCTCTGCCTGGGGCTGGTCCGGGTCGCCCCGGCCGAACGCCTGGTGGTCGACGCCGTCGACGGTCTCGACGAGGCCGGGAAGGCGGCGCTGTCGAAGGCGGCAGGGATCGGCCTCGAGTGGGTAGGACCGGGCTCACGGCCCTTCGGGGTACTGGTGGGGCACGCCCCGTTGGGGCGCAGCGAAGAGGTGCTGGAGCGGCTTCGCACCGATCCCCGGGTGGAGTCGGCGGAGCCGGACGGGGAGGTCCGCACCCTGGTGATGCCCGGCCCGGTGAGCCTCGGCAGGTCGGGTGGGGGAGGTCACCGGGCGCTTTGGAACCGGCTCTGGGGCGCGGGCCCGGCCTTCCCCCCCGGGAGTCCGGATGACCCGCTCTACCGGCACCAGTGGCACATGCGCATGATCGGGGTGGAGCAGGCCTGGCCCCGGGCCACCGGCAAGGGCGCGACGGTGGCGGTGGTCGACACCGGGGTCGCCTTCGAGGACCACGGGCGGTACCGGCGGATCCTGGACCTCGACGAGGCCCGCTTCGTGGCGGGCTGGGACGTGTTCGAACGCACCGCCCATGCCAACGACGGCAACTCGCACGGGACCCACGTGGCCGGCACCGTGGCCCAGACCACCCACAACGGGTTCGGGGTGGTCGGGGTGGCCTTCGAGGCCAAGGTCATGCCGGTCCGGGTCCTGTCCTCGGGCGGGGTCGGGACCCATGCCGGGGTGGCCGAGGGGATCTACTGGGCGGCCCAGAACGGGGCCGACGTGATCAACCTGAGCCTGGGCTCGGGGGCGCCGGCCAAGGTGGTCGAGGCGGCGGTCGAGGAGGCTGTGGCCCGGCACGTGGTGGTGGTGGCGGCGGCCGGCAACAGCGGGCGGCGGGGAGTCTCATGGCCGGCGGCCTTCCCGGGAGTGCTGGCGGTGAGCTCGGTGACCGGCGACGGCAAGCTCGCCTTCTACTCGAGCTGGGGCCCGGAGGTGGCGATCGCGGCCCCGGGCGGAGATACCCGGCAGGACCTGGACGGGGACGGGATGCCCGACGGGGTGCTCCAGAACACCTTCCCCGGGGGACGGCCCGAGGTGGTCGACGAGTTCCTGATGTTCATGGGGACGAGCATGGCGAGCCCGCACGTCGCGGGGGCGGCGGCGCTCCTGGTGGGCAAGCTGGTGGAGGCAGGGGTGCCCCGGGAGGAGCGGCCAGCCAAGGTCCGGGACGCCCTCTGCGGCTCGGCCCGGGTGCCTCCCGAGGGCGCCGACCCGGAGCGCTTCGGGGCCGGCATCCTGGACGCGGCGGCGGCGGTGGCCCGGCTGATGGAGGGCCTGGTGAGGACCAAGGGACTGGGGAGGACCACGGACGCAGCCGGAGCGCCGAGGGTTCACCCCGAGGGAGCAGCGGAGGCGGAGACCGTCCGCGAGCGAGCCCCTTGGGGCGAGCTGCCAGCCGGAATGGGCGCAGCCGGAGCGCCGAGGGTTCACCCCGAGGGAGCAGCGGAGGCGGAGACCGTCCGCGAGCGAGCCCCTTGGGGCGAGCTGCCAGCCGACTACATGGGACGGACGCGCACGCTGAGCGAGTAGACGGACTGGCCTCGGCCCTTGTTCAGGAACTTGCCGAGGGCTCCGAGCTCTCGTCGGCTGGCGGCATCGGGGTCGATGAAGAGTTCCTCGTCGGGGTCGACCGCCACTTCCACGCCGGGGGCGTCGCCGAGGTTCGAGTGGAAGCCCTTCATCCGGACCTTGATGCGGCCGTCGTCGGTCTTGTCGGGGACCACCTCGAGGCCGGAGGACCAGGCCGCGCCGCCCTCGACCCAGCGGCCGTCGAGACCGAGCCGGGCCGGCTCCTCGGCGGGGGTCTCGAAGCGCGGGTTGCCGACCAGCTGGGTCTTGCCGCCCTCGGTGCGGTGGATGGCGATGTCCACCAGGAAGCGCTCCGCCGGCTTCCCGGGCTCGGGGCTCCCGGGCACCAGGTCAGGGGTCGGCGCGCTCTCGCTCGCCAGCTTCTCGATTCTGCGCCGGGTCTCGGCTTCGATGTGGACCGAGAGTTCCCGATGCAGATGCGGTCCCCCCATGGCATAGATTGCGGCCTTGCCCACGTCGGCGACCAGGGTGTGGTCCTCGCGGGCCTGCTTGGGCCGGAAGCCCGCCACCACCTCGCGGGGATCGAGCAGTGGGCAGGGATGGACCTCGAGGGTCCGATCGGCGCCACCGGGAGTGGGATAGGCAGCCTGGGCTCCCGTGACGACCAGCATCACCGTCGTCAGGAGGAAGCCCCTCCACTGCGCGGGGATTTTCATGTCCGCCTCCGGGAAGGAACTCCGTCCCCCCGGAGTACCCATCGGCCGACCCGGCCCCGGGGCGAAGGCGTGAGGCTCCCATGAGCGAGCTCGAGCTGCCGACCGGCTTCCCTCCCGGGTTGGCCGCCCGCTACCGGCCGGAACGGGTGCTGGGGGCGGGGGCCTCGGGCTTCGTGTGGAAGGCCGTCGACCGGGTGCTCGGCCGCGAGGTGGCCCTGAAGGTCGTGAAGGTGCTCGGGCGCCCGGCAGTGGGGGAGCGGGTGCGTCGGGAGGCCGAGGCCCTGGCCAAGGTGCGGAGCCCCCACCTGGTGCAGGTCTATGCCGCGGGCGAGGAACCGGAAGGCTCCTGGGTCGCCATGGAGTACCTGGAGGGTCCGACCCTCGAGAAGGTGACCGGTCCCTGGAACCCGGTCGAGTCCATGCTCGAGGTGGCCTCGGCGCTCGAGTCGGTGCACGCCGCCGGGATCGTCCACCGGGACGTGAAGCCCGCCAACATCGTGCGCACCCGCGAGGGGCGATCGGTGCTGGTCGACCTCGGTCTCGCCCGGGTCCCCGACCGGACCCGCCTGACGGAGTCGGGGGCCACGGTCGGCAGCCTCGGCTATCTGGGGCCCGAGGTGCTCTCGGGCGGCACCGCCGGTGCGCCGGCCGACTTCTACGCCTGGGGCGTCACCCTCTACCAACTGGTCGAGGGCCGGCTCCCCTTCGGCCAGGTGGAGCTGTTGCTCGCCCTGCAAGGCGATCCCCTGCCGGCTCCGGAATTCCAGCTGGTGGGGCCGGATTCGCCGCTGGCCAAGACCATCCTCGCCTGCATGGCGGCCGACCCGGCTGCCCGTCCCTCCACCCGGCGCCAGCTCGAGGACCTGCTCGACGGGAAGTCCGGCCGGGAGGACCAGGGGGAGGCGGATCCGCCCGGGCCGGCGCCGGCGGTCGAGGGAAGGGCGTTCCCGCGCAAGCTGGCGGGCGGTCTCGGGGGGGCGCTGTTGGGGCTCTCCCTGGTCGGCCTCTGGGGGTGGTGGGACCCGCTCGGGAAGGCAGGGAGCCGCGAGCCGCCCGCGGCCTCCGGGCTGCCGATCGGGGAGGCACCTCCCGGGGTGCCTGGGCCCGGACCGGCGGGCCCGACCTGGATCGAGTTCCGGGGCGGGCCGGTCTTCCGCAGCCGCAATCCGACCCAGGGCCCGCCCCTCTCGGCCCAGCTCGGCCCCTTCCGGCTCTCCGACCGGGAGGTTCCGGTTTCCGACTTCGCCCGCTTCCTGGAGGCGACCGCCTGGCCTGCTCCGCCCCATTGGGAGGAGCAGCTCCGGGCCCCGGAGCGGCCGGTGGTCTGGATCGACTTCCGGGATGCCGCCGCCTATGCCGCCTGGGTCGGGTACCGGCTGCCGGGGATCGCGGAGTGGGAACTGGCGGCCCGGGGAATCGGACCCGGCGAGCGCGAGTACGCCTGGGGGGACGAGCGGCCGCGACCGGAACTCGCCAATCTCTGGTTCGGCGAGGACCTGCCCCCTCCCGAGGCCTGGTCGAAGCTGCTTTCCGGAGTCACGGCGCACCCCGAGGGGCGCAGCCCCGAGGGGGTCCATGGTCTGGAGGACAACGTCCGGGAATGGTGCGCCGGGGCCGGCACCCGGCTCGACCTGGCGGGGCTCGACCCGCTCGAGGTCCGGCCGGTGATGGGGGGGAGCTGGCGGACCCCGGCGTCGAACGCGCCTTCCGCCCGGGAAGGCCGGGAGCTCCTGGGGGAGCGCCGGGGCGACCTGGGATTCCGGCTGGCGGCGGATCCCGAGGAGGCGACCGGACCCGGGGGGCGGGCGCTCCGGTTCCGGGTCGAGGGCACCGTGCTCCCGGCCGGGACCGAGCTCCTGGACCTCCGGCGCGGGGTGCGACTCGGGAAGAGTGGTCCGGGGATCGACCTCGAGCTTCCCCCCGGATCGGTGTGGATCCGCATGGAGGCGCCCGGGCACCTGCCCCGGACCGTGTTCGAGAACGCGGTCCCGGGCGGGCGCTTCGTGCTGGACGCGGCGCTGGAACCCCGGGGTTCGGTGCCGGTGGCGGCGCCCCAGCCCCTGCCCGGTTCGGTGCCCGAGGAGCGGCCCGGGGAGGAGCTTCCCGACGGGCCCGAGGTTCCCGGCTTCGACCTGTCCGCCTCCCGGGTCTCGGTCCTGGGAGGGGACCTGGGGGCCGGGGGCTTCCTGCTGGGCACGGTGGACGGTCTCGTCCTCCGGATCGAGATCGGGACGGGTACCGAGCTGGCGCGGGCCCGCCTGGGCGCCCGGGTGGTGGCCCTGGGACCGGATCCCGAGTCGCGGTTCGTGGCGGTGGCGACCGCCGACCGCCGACTCCGCCTGCTCGCCCTGCCCGGGCTGGAGGCGCTCTCCTCGGAGACCCGGCTCGCCGCCGGGGTCACGGCGCTGTCGGTGGCCGGTCCGGACGGCCCGGTGCTGGTCGGGACCTTCCCCGGCGGGATCGAGGAGCTGGCGGTGCCGGGGATGCAGCTGGAGCGGCGCCGGGAGCTGCACCAGGGACCGGTGCGCGTCCTGGCCCGGGGCGGGCCTTCCGGGACCTGGTGGAGCTTCGGGTACGACGGGAAGGTCCAGGAATTCACCCCGGGTCGGGAGGGCGAGGGCCTGGTGGCCTCGCTCGGGTCCGAGGTGGCGGCAGTGGGTCCGGGAGGCACGGTGGCGACCGCCGACGGGAGACTGCTGGCGGTCGGCGCCGAGGGGAGGGTGGCGGAACTCGGGCGGGTAGAGCTCCGGGCGATGGCGGTGGGCCGCCACCCGGAGACCTGGGCCTTGACCTCCCGGGGGGTCGAGGCTCCGGAGGGCGCGGAGCCAGGGTGGGGAGTCGCCCGGAGGACTCCCGAGATGGGCCTGGCGGGGCGCCATCCGTCCGAGCTGTGGATCGCCTCCGGCTTCCGGGTGCGCCTGGTGGACCTGGAGCGCAGGCGGCCTGACCCGCGATCCGGACGCCATCCGGGCCCGGTCGTGGCGGTCGCCCTCCATCCCGACGGACGGCTCCTCTCGGCCGGCTACGACGGGGAGGTCCGGGCCTGGGCGGGGTCGGAGGAGACGGTGCGGGTCCGGGAGGCTTCGGGGGCGCGGCCGGCAGCCGTGGGCCTGTCCGGGACGGTCCTCGGGGAGATCGGGAGCGACCTCCGGGTGGGGTTCCGGGATCTCTTCGGCGGCGAGTCATGGGGGGCACCGAAGGAGAGGGGATCGGGCGCCAGCCTGCTGGCCGGCGCTCCCGGCATCGACCTGTGGGCCACCGGGTCCCGGGAGGGGAAGGTGAGGATCGGTCCGTCCCGTACCTCCGGGGTCGAGGTCGCCCTCGACCTCGAAGGCGGGGAACTGGGCGGGCTGGCGCTGGCCCGGCGCGGGGACCGGATGGTGGCGCTCCGCAAGCGGGAGACGGCGCTCCTGGTCGGCCTCCCCACCGCCCGAGCGCTCGCTCGCCTGGGGGACCGGGAGGACCCGCCGACCGCGGCCGCCTTCTCCTCGGACGGTCGGCGGCTGGCCTTGGGGACTTCCGGCGGGCGGATCCTGGGCTACGAGTTCTCGTCCGGCGAGCGGCCCGAGCTCGTCCTCGAGCGCCGATGCCATCGGGACGCGGTGCTGGCCCTGGCCTTCGACGGCGAGGGCCGGCGTCTGGCCAGCGGAGGTGCCGACGGGACCCTGGCGATCACAGCCAGCCGGTGAGGCGGGCGGCGCGAGGGTCGCTGCGGAGCCGGCGCAGGGAGCGCTGGATCATCTGGCGGGCACCCTCCCGGGTCATCGAGAGGGTCCGCCCCAGATCGGCGTAGTTGTCGATCTCGCTCCCTCCGGCAAGTCCGAAGTAGAGCCGGACCCCTGCCCGGTCCTTGTGGGGGAGGTCCTCGACCAGGATCTCCAGCGCGTTGCGGAGGCGCTCCCGGTCGACCCGGCTCTCGGCGGGGTGACCCTCCGCGGCCTCGCCGGTCTCGCTGCCGGCATGATGGTCGTCCCAGGACAGGTACTCGGGGACGAGATGGCGGATCTCGCAGAGCTCGTCCTGGGTCACCCCCAGGCGGGCAGCCACCTCGGACTCGGTCGGGGTCCGACCCAACCTGGCGGCCAGCTCGTCCTCCTCGCGGCGCAGGCGCTTCTGGAGCTGGACCTTGCGGATGGGGAGCGAGATGGATCCCTGGTTGTGCTGGATCAGGAACATGATCATCGCCTGCTTGACCCACCACACCGCATAGGGGACGAAGGGCAGGCCGTGGCGAGGGTCGTACTTGCGCACCGCTCGCATCAGGCCGATGCTGCCCTCGTTGACCAGATCGTCGAGGCTGGCGTTGCCTCGTGCGTAGCGGCGGGCCACCCGGTGCACCAGGGGCAGGTGCCGGCGCACCATGCGATCGAGAGCCGCATCCGAGCCCTGCTGGGCCTCGAGGCAGAGGCGGACCTCTTCCCCGGCGGCGGGGGCGCTCCGCGGGGGCGGTGCGGACGGGGCGGCCGAGGCGGGGTTCACACAGGGCGGCATCGGGTCCTCCGGGCACCTCCAAGCAGCGAGCGTGCCGACCCATGAAAACCCTTTCTGGAAGCGGAAAACTCCGGATTCGCCGGGACCGGGACAGGGCGCCGGCCCCCAGGCTTCGTTGCAGGAGACCACGGCTACCGGCCTTCCCCCCCGTGCGCGGACCCTCGCGCCGGGTCGAAAGCGGCTCCTGGAGAAGGTCTCCGGGCATCGTCGCGAAACGCGACGGGAGGTCCTACTCGGACTCTCCGCTCACCGCTCCGTATTCCTTGAGCTTGCGCCACAGGCTGGAGCGGTCGAGGCCGAGGATCCGGGCGGCCTTGGTGCGGTTGCCGCCCACCCTGCGGAGCACCTCTTCGATCCAGGCGCGCTCCCGCTCCGCCAGCGAGGGGAGGGCCTCGGGGTTCTCGTCGCCGCTGGCGATCTCCTCGGGCAGGGCGGCGGGCGTGATCCGGGGGCCGTTCGCCAGGATCACGGCCCGCTCGATCACGTTCTCGAGTTCCCGCACGTTGCCCGGCCACGGGTAGGCCGCCAGGAGTTCGAGGGCCCGGGTGGACAGCTCATGGGCCCGGCGACCGTCCCGGGCTGCGATCCGGACCAGGAAGTGGGCGGCGAGTTCGGGGATGTCCTCGGGGCGCTCCCGGAGGTCGGGGAGTTCGATCTCGACCACCCGGATCCGGTAGTAGAGGTCGGGGCGGAAGGCCCCGGTCTCGAGCCCGTCCTTCAGGTTCCGATGGGTGGCCGCCACCAGCCGGAAGTCGACCGGGATCGGGGTCGAGCTCCCCAGGCGCACGACTTCCCGCTGCTGGAGCACCCGGAGGAGGGCCACCTGGATCGGCCCGTCGAGCTCGCCGATCTCGTCGAGGAAGACGGTGCCCCCGGCGGCGGCCTCGAAGAGCCCGATCCGGCGCTCGGTGGCACCGGTGAAGGCGCCCTTCTCGGCCCCGAACAGCTCGCTCGCCACCAGGTCCCGGGGGATGGCGCCGCAGTTCACGCCCAGGAACGGCAGCGAGGCCCGCCGGCTCCCCGCGTGCAGGGCCCGGGCCACCAGCTCCTTCCCGGTCCCGGATCCGCCGGTGACCAGCACCGAGGCCCGGGTGTCCGCCACCCGGTCGACCAGGGCCCGGACCTTGGCCATGGCCGCCGAGCTGCCCACCAGGGTCTGGTCGCGGGCACCCAGGCGTTCCGCTTCCCGCCTGAGCCTGCGGTTCTCCGCCTCGAGCCTCCTCGCTTCCAGGGCCCGGGCCAGGGTGATCCGGACGGCGTCGAGATGGTAGGGCTTGGAGATGTAGTCGAAGGCGCCCCGGCGCATGGCTTCCACCGCCGTGTCGACCGCCGCGAAGCCGGTGACCATGACCACCGGGAGGTCGGGCCACTCGGAGCGCAGCCGCTCCAGCAGCTGGAGTCCGTCCATCCCGGGCATGCGCAGATCGGTCACCACCAGGTCGAAGGGGCTCCGGGCGAGGAGTCCCAGGGCGCTCTCGGCGCGATCGGCGGCGACCACCTGGTAGTCGCGTTCGAGGGCCAGGGACAGTCCTTCGCGGGCGACCTCCTCGTCGTCGACCACCAGGATGCGCGGCCGCGGTGGGCCGGGATCGGGCTCGGGGTCGTCGCTCGAGGGGGACTGGGGATCGGCCAAGGGAGCTAGCCTCTCGGGCCGGCCGGTGTCCCCGGTCGGGTGGGGGCGGAGGGCGCGGCCGGGGGCAAGTGTACCGTGGCCATGGCGCCGCCTTCCGGGCGGTTCGCCAGCGAGATGCGGCCGCCGTGGTCGCGCACGATCCCGTAGCAGACCGAGAGTCCGAGCCCGGTCCCCTCGCCCGGCTCCTTGGTCGTGAAGAAGGGATCGAAGACCCGGTCGAGGATGGCGGGATCGAGGCCGGGTCCGTCGTCGAGGACATGGAAGCCCGGCTCGGGTTCGGAGGCGACCACCAGCGTCACCCTGCCCCCGGGCCCGGTGGCCTGGACGGCGTTGCGGACCAGGTTCACCAGGACCTGATGGAGCAGGCCGGGGACCGCCTCGACCGGCACGGGGTGGTCCGGCTCGGAATAGCCGAGGCTCACCCGGTCGCGGGCACAGACCGGCTCGAGCAGATCGCGGCAGGTCCGGCCGACCTCGCGGAGATCGATGGCGACCCGGCTCTCGGAGGGGGCACGGGCGAAGGCCAGGAGCCGACCCACGATCCCGGCGGCCCGCTCGGCCTCGCTCTTCAGGGTGGAGGTGAGCTTCTGGGCGCGGTCCCGGTCGCCCGGGGCCTCGGCGAGCAGCTGGGCGTAGGTCGAGACGTTGCCCAGCGGGTTGTTGAGCTCGTGGGCCAATCCGGCGGCCAGGGTCCCGAGCGAGGAGAGACGGTCCTGGCGGCGCACCGCCTCGGCCAGGGCCTCGAGCCGGGTCACGTCCCGGACCGTCACCAGCCCGCCGTCGTCGAGCGGCGAGCACTCGAGGAGCACGGTGCGGTCGGGTCCGCCGCCGAGCCGGGTGGTCTCGAGGTTGGGCTCGCCCCGGCGGGCCCGGGCCAGCAGGCAGTCCTGGCGACAGTACTCGGTATCCAGGATCGAGGCGCAGTCGCGCCCGGGGACCAGCGGGCCCTCGCCCAGGAGCTCGCGGGCCGCCGGGTTGGCGGTGGCCAGTTCCCGACCCGGTCCGACCACCAGGACCGAGACCGGGAGGTGGGCCAGGATGGCGGCGGTGCGGGCCTGGGCTTCGCCGAGCTCCCGGGTCCGGTCGTTCACACGCGTCTCCAGCACCGACTGGTCGTCGGCCACCTGCTGGCGGTAGGCGGCCAGGCTCTTCGCCATCTCGTTGAAGGCGTCCGCCAGGACTCCCAGCTCGTCCCGGCCGGCATGCAGGACGGGGGTCCCGAAGTCCCCCCGGGAGAGCCGGACGGTGCCCTGGGAGAGGCGCTCCAGGGGACGGGTGACGAAGCCCCGGAGCGCCATGTGGACCGTGAACCCCACCAGCAGCACGGTGTCGAGCAGGGTGAGCAGGAGGAAGACCGTGGCCTCGTCGACCGCCTCCCGGACCCGGGTGGTGCGGAGACCGAGTTCCACCGATCCCAGCGGGAAGCCCTGGCGGGAGACGAACTCCCGGTAGTGGAATGCCGGTCCGGCGCGCTCGGGGGAGGTGGGGGACTCGGCCAGCAGCCGACCGGCTGCGTCGGTGATCCGGATGAGCTGCACGTCCTGGTCCTCGCGGAAGATCCGCACCGCCAGTTCGGACAGGGCTCCCGAGCGCTCTGTTAGGATCGCTTCGGAGGTGGTCGCGGCCAGTCCCGCCAGGATCGCCCGGGCCCTCCGGTCGAGGGCCTCCTCGAGGCTGGACCGGCGCCCGTGGAGCGCGTAGGCGCCGGCTCCCGAGAGGGCGAGCAGCAGGGCCAGGACCACGAGCAGCATGACCTTGTCGTGGATCGGGAGCTTGACGGCGCGGGGAGGCACGTCCGCGAGAGTAGCCCTGGGAGCCTGCCTGGCGCTCGCGGTGGGCCCCGTACGGGGCGAGGAGGCGCTGCTCTCGGTGCGCCTGAGGGCCGCCCTCGACCGCCTGTTCCAGGCCCCGGAGAAGATCCTCGAGATCGGGATCAAGGCGCCCCCCAAGGAGGTGGAGGAGTCCCGGGCCGAGCTCCGGCGGTTCTTCCGGGGGGCCCGGCTCCGATCCATCGACGTGCCCTTCCCCTCGGCGGTGGCGGCCCTGGCCGCCGCCAGCTCCGCGGCCGCAAGCTCCGCCGCCAGCTCCGTCGACCCGGGCCCGGCCGAGGGGGCGGTCCCGGTGGACGAGGGTCCGCACGGTCCGGGGATCCCGGGCGGACCCGACCGGTCCGGCCGATTCGAGGCGGTGGAGGTCGAGTTCGAGGGTCTCACCCTGATGAAGCTCCGCATCGACCGGGCCGGGTTCACGCTCCGGGGCCTGGAGGTGGACCCCGAGCCCCTGGCCCGACGGGGCGAGCTCCGGATCCTGGGGCTGGACTCGATCGACATGCGCTTCCGGGTCGAGGACAAGGATCTGGACCTGGTCTCCGACGGGTACCGGGTCACGGTGACGCCCGGGCGATTCACCATCACCGGCAAGCGGAAGCTCCTGGTGCTCCCGATCGGGTTCGTGGCCTCGGGCCTGCTCCGGTTCACGCCCCGGGGCCAGATCCACTTCCATGACCGCTCGCTCACCCTGGCCGGGCTCCCGCTCCCGGCCCTGTTCCGCAGAGCCCTGCGAGGTCGGATCAACCCGATCTTCGATATGGAGAGCTACCTGGGGGCGGCCGGCGAGGTGGTGGAGATCCGATTCCGGGACATCCGCCACCTCGAGGGGGCACTGGAGCTCACCGCCGAGGCCAAGGTGGGCCTCGAGAACCGGGGATGATCGGCCGGGCGCGAGACCTGCGGATCCACCCTTGACGGGCGTCGCCTCGTCCTTAGGATGCGGGAAGCTCCCGGGGGACGGTGTCCGGATCCGGGTCGGTGACGACCCTTCCGGCACGGACCCGCGGAGCGCGACCAGGAGAGCCGATGCCGATTCGTCTCCGCCGCCGCGCCAAGCGCCTCGCCCTGGGAGTCCTGGCACTCCTGGCGGGGACCGGCGGGTGGGCGGCCGAGTCCCTCTCCGGCAGGATCTTCCTGGGGCCCGGCCTGGCCCTCTTCCTGGAGCGGGACGAGAGCCTGTTCGTCGCCATGCTGCGGTCCCTCTCGCTGGTCTCCGGCGAGACCGAGACGGTCGACCTGACCGCCATGATGATCTCCCGCAACCAGCTCTTCCTGGGCGCCGACCGGTCCGTCTACCTGCGCGATCCGGGACAGGGAACCCTGCATCCGGTGGGGCGCTGGCTCTCGCCGCGGCGGATCGAGCTGGCCGCCGGGGTCCGCCTGGAGGCCTCCCGGAGCCCGACCGAGGTGTTCGAGGGCATGCAGGTCGATACCCTGAAGGTCCGGTCCGCTTCGGGCCTGCCGCCGGCCGTGGAGGGAGCCGAGCCCGCCGACTTCGGGTTCTGGCTCGGGGAGCTCGACCGGATCTACGTGCCGGGCGCCATGACCCGGGCCGAGGAGACCGACGCTGCCCTCCTGTTCCGGGCCCTGACCGGTGCGCTGCCCGGCGGGCCCCAACCGAGCGCCGCCCAGGGCGAGAACCTGAAGCGCCTCCGGGACTGGATCGAGGGCCATCCCTACGACGACAAGCTGGCCGCGGCCCGGCTGGTCGACGAGAGCCTGCGTCGGCTGCGCGGCCAGGCGCTGCACGGCGAGGACCCCGAGGGGCGGGCGGTGCTGCGCTCCCTGATCGGGTACTTCGAGGCCCTGGAGCAGAGGGTCCATGGACGCTGACTCGAGTTAGCCTGCGGCTCGGCCGGGTGTGACCACAAGCCCCCGTCCCGGCCCGGATCCGGGTCGGTGCCGGACCGATTGGGATCGCGGGACCGCCCCGGCCTACGCTCGGGAGCGCCATGTTCCTCGCCATCGATGTCGGCAACACCCACACCGGTCTCGGTCTCTTCGCCGGCGGTCGTCTGGTGCGCACCGCCAAGATCCGCACCGTGAGGGAGGCCACCCCGGACGAGCTCGGGGTCCTGGTCGAGGGCGTGCTGGCGGCGGAAGGGGGGAGGGCCGGCCTCTCGGGCGCTGCCCTCGCCTCGGTGGTGCCGCCGGTGGAGCCGGCCTGGGACCGCTACCTGGCGGGTCTGGCCTGGCACAAGGTCGACCACCGCAGTCCCCTGGCCTTCGACCTCGACGTGCCGCGGCCCGAGACGGTGGGGCCGGACCGGCTGGTCGATGCCGAGGCCGGGCTGGCCCTGGCCGGACCTCCCCTGATCCTGGTCGACCTGGGGACCGCCCTCACCGTGTGTGCGGTGGCCCCGGGTCCGGAGCGACCGCGCTGGATCGGAGGGGCCATCGCCCCCGGCATCGACACCGCCGCCGAGGGGCTCTACGCCCGGGCGGCCAGGCTCCGGTCGGTCCCGCTGGAACTCCCTCCCCGGGCGATCGGGAGGACCACCGAGGAGAACCTCCAGAGCGGGCTCCTGTTCGGGTTCGCGGGCCTGATCGATGGTCTGGTCGAGCGGTTCCGGGGGGAACTGGCGGCGCCGGAGGCGACCGTGCTGGCCACCGGGGGCGGGGTGGGACGGATCGTCCCGGCGCTCCGGACCTCGGTGCGGGTCGAGCCCTACCTGACCCTGGAAGGCCTGCGCCGGGTGGCCGCCCGGGTGGGGATCCCCGGGGCATGAGCGCTCACGTGCTGCTGATCGTCACCGGAGGGATCGCCGCCTACAAGGCGGCGGCGCTCACCCGGCTGCTGGTCACGTCCGGGTACCGGGTGCGGGTGGTCATGACCGAGGCCGGGGCGAAGTTCGTGACCCCGCTGACCTTCGAGGCGCTCACCGGGGAGCCCTGCTTCGGGTCGCTGTGGGAGCCGCGCCTCGGTTCCATGGAGCACATCGATCTGGCCCGCTGGGCCGATCTGGTGGTGGTGGCGCCGGCTACCGCCGACTTCCTGGCCCGCATGGCGGCGGGGATGGGTGACGAGCTGGCCACCACCCTGCTGCTCGCCGCCGAGGTCCCGGTGCTGGTGGCGCCCGCCATGAATCCCTCGATGTGGGCCCACGCCGCCACCCGGGAGAACATGGCGAAGCTGGAGGCCCGGGGAGTCGCGAGGATCGGGCCGGGCTCGGGGGATACCGCTTGCCGCGAGCCGGGGGAAGGCCGCATGGCCGAGCCCGAGGCCATCCTCGAGGCGGTGGCGCGCCGGTTGTCGCCCGGGGCGGGGGCCGCGACCGAGGCGGGGGCGGCACGCCCGGCACCGGCAGGCCGCGACCTGGCCGGGCGCAGGGTCCTGATCACGGGCGGGCCCACCCGGGAGTTCCTGGATCCGGCCCGCTTCCTCTCGAACCCCTCGACCGGGAGGATGGCCTTCGCCCTGGCCGAGGAGGCCCGCGACCGGGGCGCCGCGGTGACCTTGGTCCTGGGACCGGTCGAGGCCTCGCCTCCCGTCGGGGTCCGGGTGGTCCCGGTGGTGTCGGCGGCCGAGATGCATGCCGCGGTCATGGGCGAGGTGGGGACCGCCGACGTGTTCGTGGCGGCGGCTGCGGTGGCCGACTGGACCCCCCGGGTGGTCTCGCCCGAGAAGGAGCCGAAGTCCGAGGGTCCGATCTCGGTCGAGCTGGTGCGGACCCGGGACATCCTGGCCGAGGTGGCGGCGGGCCGCCGGGCGGGCCTGGTGGTGGTGGGCTTCGCGGCCCAGACCGGGGACGTGCTCGGGCTCGGCCTCGCCAAGATGCGGCGCAAGGGCGCCGACCTCATGCTGGTCAACGAGATCGGGCGGGAGGGCACGGGTTTCGGGGCCGAGGCGACCCGGGCCGCCCTGCTGGAGGCGGGTCGCCCGCTCCCGGAGCTGGTCAGCCGCCCCAAGCGGGAGCTGGCGAAGGAACTCTTCGACCGGGTGGCGGCCCGCCTGGGGTAGGAGCCTGTCGCGCATGGGTGCCTGGCTCCAGGCGAGGGGGCTGCGGGGGTACCCTGGGAGCGGAGAGGCACGACCTTGGAGATCGAGGGCTCGCGGTTCCCGGGACGCTGGTGGCATCGACTGGAGGACGGCCGGATCCAGTGCGACCTCTGCCCCCGGTTCTGCCGGATCCCCGAGGGGACCCGCGGGGCCTGCTTCGTCCGGGCCAATGTCGGCGGCTCGATGGTGTTGACGACCTACGGGCGCTCCAGCGGCTTCTGCGTCGACCCCATCGAGAAGAAGCCCTTCCACCACTTCTACCCCGGCTCGGCGGTGCTCTCCTTCGGGACGGCCGGCTGCAACCTGATG
>CAYOHP010000103.1:0-13970 GCA_964403795.1 uncultured bacterium
TCGCTCCCCCGAAAGGCCCCCTCCCCAAGGATCGCCCCGCCCCTTCTCCCCGTGCCGCATCCCGTCCCCCGCCCGCGGGCCGCCCCAGGTCCCCGACTCCGCCCCGCCGTCCGGCGGCTACGCCTCCCTCGGCCCGCCCCGCCGGTTCCCGCTGACCTCGCCCCCGGGCCCACGGCCACCTTGCCATACTTCCATACTATGGATATGCTTTCCCATATGAAGACCACCCTGAACATCGACGAGACGGTCATGGCGGAACTGAAGCGTGAGGCCGTCCGTCAGGGACGAACCATGTCCGATCTGGTCGAGACCGCTCTTCGACGGCTCCTTTCCTCCAGGGACACGGGGCTCACTGAGGTTCGTCCCCTGCCGTCCTTTCGCAGCGGAGGTCATCTGGTCGACGTGGCAGATCGGGATGCCCTGTTCTCGGCCATGGAGAAGCCCTGACCGTGTTCGTCGTCGATACCAATCTCCTGGTCTACGCGATCGACGAGGACTCTCCGCACCACCTGCCCTGCCGGTCGGCGATCGAGCGGTGGCGTCGCGATCCGAGCGCCTGGTACCTGACGTGGTCGATCGTCTATGAGTTCCTCCGGGTGATCACCCACCCCAAGGTCCTGCGTCGACCCTTGGCGCTCTCCGCGGCCTGGGGTTTCCTCGAGGTCCTCATGGCGTCGCCGGGCCTCTCGGTGCTGCTCCCCACGGAGCGCCACGCCTCGGTCGCGTCCCGGGTCCTGGCGGAGCTCCCGTTCCTGGGAGGCAATCTCCTCCATGATGCCCATGTGGCGATCCTGATGCGGGAGCATGGAGTGCGCCGGATCTACACTCGGGACGCCGACTTCCACCGCTTCCCGTTTCTCGAGGCGATCGATCCTCTGCTCCCGTCCGTTTGAGGTCGATCACCCCCCGGGCGCCCGGGGGTCCTGGCCGGCACCTCCCAGCTCGCCTCGCCCACGGGAGAGCTGCCCCTGGTCTCCGACATGCAGGCAGGAGACCCGTGCCACCACCTCCCCGAGCAAACCCATGTGACCTTCCCGGCCTGCTCCCCTGGCCTCGATCCGATAGCTCGCCGAGAGCACCGGGCAGACCCAGACGAGGACGGCCCGATCGCTGGCCGCAAGCCATGACGCAGCATGGTCATGGATCCTCGCCGGGCGCACCTCCGGGGCCGGGCGGCCTGCGCCTCGCTCGGCCTCGATCTCCCGGTGCAGGAACACGGTGGGATCGGACACCTCCCCCGGCGGGAAGGCATCGAGGACGACCTCGCCCCGCGCATCGCTCCGACGCCACCGGCCGATCACCGTCGAGTCGTGGCCGCCCTCCCCGGGTCGGGGCACGAAACTGGGGCGCCTGAGGACCGCTTCGCCCCCGAGCCCGGAGGCGAGCCAGAGCCCACCGGCCGAGAACACCGAGGCCCCGTCCTGGGCCGGCTCCAGCACGTTGCCGACCGGGAGTTCATGATCGCCCATCGCATCCCGCAGCGCCAGGAGGATCCGGGCCTGCCACTCCAGGTCGTTCCCGAAGCGACCCCTCGCCGTCTCGAACTCGAGAGCCGGATGATCGTCGGTGAGGAGCGCCCCCTCTCCCGCCCATCTGTCCAGCGGCTCTCCCCAAGCGAGCATGCGGTCGGCCAGCTCCTCGGCACTGGTCGGCACCTCGCCCTCCTCCAGCTGGCGGAGCACCCCGGGCCTCGTCAGCGCCGCCCTTACCTCGGCGAGATCCAGCACCAGGGGTGCCTGGCTGGCGAGGAGGAAATGGTCGGACTGCGAGAACACCATCACATTGCGGAACTCGGACCGGAGGGTCCGGACCAGCGCGGCCAGCGCTTCCGGCCGGAGGTTGTAGCTCTGGATCCACTGGACCAGCAGGCCCCGCTCCCCCAGCCTTTCCCGGCAGGCGGCGAAGAACTCGCGGGTGTAGAGATTGGCGACCCCCGCGATGAACAGATTGGTCGGTTCGCTGACGATGGCGTCGACCGGCCCGCGCCCGGCCCTCACCAGGAGACGCCCATCCACCAACCTCACCCGCGCCCTCGGATCCCGGAAGGCCCGGGGAAAGATCGAGCCGAAGGCCAGTTCGGCCGCCTCGGCCACGGTAGGCGAGAGCTCGGCCACTTCGATCCGGTCGAAGGGATGGTGGAGTGCCGCGTCCAGGCTCCCTCCGGCGCCCAGACCGATCATCTCCATGGTGCCGGCGCCGGGACGATAGAAGGCGGGGAGGTGGCCGAGCAGAGTCTGGGTCGCCTGGTCGGCCAAGGAGGATGCGTCGGTCTTGCCGTTGATCCGGAGCTGGACCTGCCCGCCCACGTCCAGGATGGCGACCGAGGCGTCGGGCCCGTCCCGGTACCAGAGCGGCTCCGCCCGGGGCAACACTCGCACCGTCCGGGCGCCGTGTTCGCGGTAGACCTCGGCGAATCGATAGGCCGCCCGATCGAGGAGCACCGGCCCGCGGGTCCCCAGGCCGAGCACCAGGAACGCGCCCGCCAGCGCCGCGAATCCCGCCGGCCCGGCCCTACCGGCCCGTCGCACCTCCACCACCAGTGCCGCCAGGAACATGGAGAGCGCCCCCGCCCAGAGGCTCCCCGAGAGGCCCGCCATCGGCGCCATGGCGTGGTAGGCCGCCAGCGGCCCCAGGGCGCCGGCCAGCGAATTCGCCAGGTAGGCCCGGGACACCGCTCCGGCCGGGTCTCGGGCCGAGTCCAGGCACCGGGCCGCGGCCGGGAACACGGCGCCGAGCCCCACCCCGGCCGGGGCCAGCACCACCAGCGCTACCGCCAGGGTGGCGGCATCCGAGGCGAGAGCCGCCGGGACCGCACCGAAGGCCTCCAGGTAGATCTCGCTGGCATACGGCAGCGCGGCCACCGAGATCGAGACCAGGACACCGACCAGGGCGAGGCGCCGGGCCAGCACCCGGAGCGGGTCGCCCTCCCGGATCCCGAAGCGACTGGCGAGCGCGGCGCCCCCTGCGATCCCGCCCAGGAAGGCGACCAGCACCGCTGCGAAGGCATACACCGTGGCCCCGGCCGCCGCCAGCACCGCCCGGGCGAAGAGTGTCTCCAGCGCCATGCCCCAGAATCCCACGAAGGCGTAGACCGCGGTCGCGATCCCCGCCAGGCTCTCCGTCGGCCCTGGGGGAAGACCTCGCGCGCCGTTCGCGACCCGCTCCTCGCGCCCCGGTCCGGCGCCACTGTCCCCGACCGGGGTCGCGCCCCGGGAGAGGGCCAAGGCCGCCGCCAGCCCTCCCGCGCCCGCGGCCGCCAGCGTGGTCGCCCGGATCCCGTAGCCCGGGATGAGGACCATGGACCCGACCCAGGTCCCCAGCACCGCTCCCGCGGTGTTCCAGGCGTAGAGGCGCCCGACCTCGCCGGCAGCGTCCTCTCCCGGTCGCACCTCCGCGGCGATCGCCGGAAGGGTGGCTCCCATGGCGAAGCTCGCGGGCAGCAGGCAGAGCGTCACCAGCAGGAGTCGCACCGCGTCCAGTCCGACAGCTTCGAGGCCCAATCGTCGTGCCGCTTCCAGATGCACCACGTCCGCCCACCCGAGGATCCAGGGACCCACCAGGGCATGGGCGGCCAGCGCGAGTTCGAGGGCGGCGTAGAGCCGTGCCCCGCGGAGTCCGGTCGCGGCCGCCAGACGCGGCGCGGCATGGGCCCCGAGCCCCAGCCCCAGCATGAAGACCGCCAGCACCGTCGAGGTCGCCCCCAGCCCGGCGCCGAAGACCAGCACCCAGGAGCGGTTCCAGGCCACCTCGTGGAGCAGGCTGGCGGCCCCCGAGGCGAGCAGGGCGACGCGGTACCGACCCGGCACCCGACCCCGGTCGCCGGTCTGAGCCGCGACCCTTGAGGGACATGCTGTGGACTTCGCACCCGGACCGCGTCGGCGCGCCATCCGCGAACGGTACACCGGCGGCCCGGCCCCGCTCCTGGTCTATCCTGGAGAGAAGAGGAACTCGTGTCGGACGACCGTCCCTGGGCCGAACTCGACCCCGACTGGGCCGCCAAGGAGGAGCGGGCCATGGCCCAGCGCGCCGCCAACGCCGCCGCCAAGGCCGCCGGCCTCCCCCTCCCCTATCCCAACCCCTGGGACGAACTGGACCCGACCAAGCTGGCACCCGGTGAGGGTTCGCCCGAGGCCATCGCCCATCGTGTGAAGGAGTTCCGCAAGCTATGTCGACCCCGCCCTCGAAAGCGACACGTACTCTCCCCGATTTCGCACGCATCCTCGGGGAGCTGAGCCGGGGCGGCGCGGCCTTCACCGTGATCGGTGGCGCCGCCGTCAGTGCCTACGCGAATCTCCTGGGAGAAGAAGTCCGCTCGGTCGACCTCGACGTCCTCCTCATGCCCGGCGAGCTCCGCCAGATCCTGACCTGGGCACCGCGTCCGGGCGTCACGGTCGAGAAGCTCCCCCAGCCACGATCCATCCCTGTCGCGTTCCTGAACTGGGATGGGATCGAGGTGAACCTCCTGACCGACGCCGCCAAACTCGGGGACCACCAGGCCGTCCTGGACCGGAGCCGCAGTTTCGAGATCGAGGGCGCCGACCTCGAGATCCCGGTCGCCGATCCCACGGACCTGATCCGCAACAAGCGGGCCGCCAATCGCCAGAAGGACCAACCCCACCTCGAGGTGCTGCGCCGCTTCTGCCGGGAGGAGATCGTCGCCGCCTTCTCCGAGGAGACGGTTCCGGTCCTGCGTCTCCAGCCGGCCCGGCGCTGGCTCGATGCCGAGGAACTCGACCGCCTGCCGGCGGACCTCTTCGCCCGGATCCTGGGTCAGCCCCTGGTCGCCTCCGACCTCCCCTTCCTGGCCCACCGCGCCCCCGACGAGCCCGGGCTCGAAGCGGTGCTGGCGGTCGCCCGACGGCTCGGCGACGCGGCCGCCCTCACCAAGGTGGAGCGGGTCGCGGCAGCGAAGCGCCAGGGTCAGCTCGACTGACGGGTCGCGACGGCCGGCGAGAGTCGGGCGAGCGATCGCGGGCACCCGGGTGCACGGCTCGGGGCGCGCCTCCCCGCCTTCCCCCGCGCGCTGCGTGATACGATCGGGAGCCCTCATCCCGAAAGGCGAATTCCACCCATGCCCATGCAGACCACCGTCGAGGCCGTCCACAAGAAGGTGAGCCAGACCGAGGCCCAGGGACTGGTGCTCTTCACCCGCCCCGGGAGGCCGTTGCCGAAGTGGCTCCGCAACGAGGAGCCCGAGATCACCGGCACCCTGGCGACCCTGGTCGAGGAGGGCGAGATCACCGGCAAGAACGGGAACCGGGTGATCCTGCACCGGCTCGACAAGGGATTCCGTCGGGTGATCGTGCTGGGGATCGGCGAGGACCAGGGGCTGGCCAACCTGCAGAAGCAGTACGCCGACATGGTGCGGGACGTGCGCGAGAAGGGCCTGACCCGCTTCGCCATCGTGCTCCCCGACTACCTCTACCCGGAGGTGGCCCCGGAGCGCATCGCCAAGGCGCTGGCCGAGGCGAGCCCGATCGCCTGCTACGTCTACCACAAGTTCATGGCGACCCCCGACCCCAAGGTGAACCTCGAGGTCGAGCTGATCACCCGCACCAAGAAGGAGTCGGCCTCGGTCAACCAGGCCATCCACCGGGGCCTGGCGATCGGCAAGGCCGTCACGTTCTCCCGGGACCTCTGCAACATGCCGGCGAACGTGGCGACCCCCGAGTACGTCGCCGACATCGCGGGCCAGATCGCCGCCAAGTCCGAGGGCCTGCTCGAGCTCCAGGTGCTCGACAAGAAGCAGATGGAAGCCGAGGGCATGAACCTGATCCTGGCCGTCTCCGCCGGGAGCGCGCTGGAACCCAGGCTGATCTGCCTCGACTACCGGGGCGACCCCAAGTCGAAGAAGAGGGTGGCCCTGGTCGGCAAGTGCATCACCTTCGACTCGGGCGGCATCTCCATCAAGCCCTCCAAGGGGATGATGGAGATGAAGCGCGACAAGATGGGCGGCACCAACGTGCTGGGGCTCGCCAGCGTGATGCGCTACCTGAAGCCCAAGATGAACGTCTCCTTCGTGGTCCCGGCCGCCGAGAACATGCCGAGCGACCAGGCCTACCGGCCGGGCGACTGCTACCAGGCCATGAACGGGAAGTGGGTCGAGATCATCTCGACCGACGCCGAGGGGCGCCTGGTGCTCGGCGACGCCCTGACCTGGGTGCAGAAATACCGGAAACCCCAGGTCATCCTCGACATGGCGACGCTCACCGGCGGGGCCGAACTGGCGCTGGGCGGAGGGATGATCGCCACCTTCGCCAACGACGAGTCGCTCTGGAAGCTCCTCTCGGAGGCGAGCCGGCTCTCGGGGGAGGAGATCTGGCGGTTGCCGCTCTACCAACCCTACAAGAAGGGCGTGCGCAGCTACTTCGCCCAGACCAAGAACTCCTCGACCACCCCGCCCTCGACCATCAAGGCCGCCCTCTTCCTGGAGGAGTGGATCGAGTCCGGGGTGAAGTGGGGCCACCTCGACATCGCCGCCCAGATGTCGACCAACAAACCCTCGGGGCTCGAGACCCGGGGCGCCTCGGCCACCGGGCTCCGGCTCGCCGCCGACCTGCTGGCCCTGCTCGAGGCCCAGGGCGCCTAGGCGGAGCACCGCGCTGCCCGACAGGAGTGGTCCCATCCCGACCGAGGGTGTACCCTTCGTGCGATGGGTGACGACCTGAAGAATCTGGGCCGCAAGTCCTGGATCCAGAACGTGCAGAAGCCGGCCGAGAAGCGGGAGTCGAAGACCGACTCGGGAGTGGTGACCCGCTACGCGGCGGTGCCCAGTGCCAGCATCGCCGAACTGCAGGCCATGGTCGCCCGGGATCCCGGCAACCTTGAACTCAAGGACATGCTGGCCTTCAGCCTCTACTCGAGCGAGAAGATCGACGAGGCGGTGGCCATCTACAAGGACCTGCTGAACCACCGCCACCGGGTCGACAACCAGCGGCTCTACCTCGGCAACTGCTACTACAAGAAGAAGCTCTTCCATCTGGCCGTCATGGAGTGGGAGCACGTCGCCAAGATGGAGGACGCCGATCCCGAGCTGCGCAGCCGGGCCCGCCAGAGGGTCGACCAGGTGCGCAAGGGCATGGCGATCGAGTTCTAGTCGTGGCCGTAGGTGGGCGAGCCGCCGATGCGACTCGCTACGGTACGAACGCCACCCGGGTCTCGGGGCTGACCGAGACTTCCAGCAGCAGGTAGGGCCCGGCGCCGCCCATCCCCTCGGTGCGGGGTGCGGGCATCCCGACGGCCGCCGGGTCACCGGCACTCTGGGCCGGATTGCGGAGCCGGACCGCCACCGAACCGTCGGGCCGCTGGTGGACCCCCAGGACCTGGGGACGTTCCCGGCTGGTGGCCCCGTGGTAGACGGCCACGGCCAACGCCGCTCCAGGAGCCAGCCTCGGGGTGGCAGGTCGAGGCGCCACCGCCGCGAACAAGCGACCCCATTCCCGGCGCAGCTCCTCGTCGCCGCGCAGCACCTTGCGCTCCGGCTTCCCACCGATCGCCCCGTGGTCGCCGTGGGCCAGCACCCGGAAGGCGACCGGCGGCCCGAGCTCGGGCTCCTCCGGTCGCAGGACCTCGTAGCGCTCGCGGAAGGCCGCCAGGATCTCGGGGGGCACCGGCTGGGGCGGGGCCCGGCGGGCCCAGGCTCCCTCCGGGTCGTCGCTCCAGTCGCCCGGTCCGCCCAGCGGACCGACCCGGTGGGCCCGTCGTCGCGGCGTCCCGTCGGGATCCAGGACCGAGACCGTGGCGAGCATCACCGGCTCTACCACGGGAAGGACCCTGAGGCTCACCCAGCGCCCCTCTTCGGGCTCGCCCTCCGGCCTCGACCCCGGCTCCCGGCGACGGAACACGACCGAGAGCCGGATCCGACCCGGCAGGACGTCCAACCGGTCCTCCACCACCTCGAGTTCCGGGGCCTCCGGCCCCATCCATGCGAGCACTGCCGCCCCGGGGGCCTGGGCCAGGCCCTGGTGGAGAGCGCTGCGAAGGGTCGCGGGCAGGACCAGCCCGGCGATCGCCTCGGCGGGCGAGAGGACCCGGAGGTCGAGGCGGGGCCGGTCCAGGGCGTCCGGGCCGGGAGCCCCGGAGAAGGGGATGAGACCACGGACCGGTTCGACCGTGCCTTCGGCCGCCAGCCGAGGCGACCCCCCGACGAGAAGGGCCAGCGCCAATCCCACCGTGGAGGGGTTCAGAGACTGTGGACCTTTCCCCGGCGTCGGCCCGAGAGCGACCGAGCGCCCCGTCTGCAAGGCGATGGACGAAGCGGGCAGCGGATCCTGCCTGCGAGGAGATCGCTGCCGCAGGCGGGGATGATCGGGCGATCGAAGCCAGCCGGGGAAAGGTTCACAGTCTCTCAGCCGCGCTCCTTGCCCGGATCGCTTCCCGCCAGGTTGGTGATCAGGACTCCTCCGCTCTTGGTGCTCGAGATCGAGGGCTCGGCGTCCAGATCCAGCTTCGGCGAGGTCGAGTCCATGGCGGGCAGCGACCCCCGGGTGGCGATCTCGCCCCAGCTCGAACTCATGTCCCCGGAGATGCTCCCCGACGAGGAGGCGGTAGCCCGGTTCTCGGGCTGCATCACCCCGGCCCCCTGGGCAGGGAGTCGGATCGTGAAGGTCGTGCCCTTGCCGACCTCGCTCTCGAGCAGGATCGAGCCCGCATGGGCGTCGACGATGTTCTTGCAGATCGCCAGGCCCAGTCCGGTTCCGCCCTTCTTGCCGCGGGTGAAGAACGGCTGGAAGATCTGTCCGCGGAACTCCTCGGGGATCCCGACCCCGGTGTCGGAGAAGACCGCATCCACGCTCGCCCGGCCGTCCTGCAGGCGGGGCCCGGGGCGGGCCGAGATCGTCAGGGTCCCTCCCTGGGGCATGGCCTGGGCGGCGTTCAGCATCATGTTGAGGAACACCTGCTGGATCTGGCGCCGGTCGGCGAAGACCGCGGGCAGGGAGTCGGCGAGCTCCCGGACCACCTTCACGGCACCGACCTTGGAGAGGGTGTGTTCTGCGACCTTCAAGGTGGCCTCGATGATGGCCGCCACGTCGCAGGCCTCCATGCGCCCTTCGCTCTTGCGGGCCAGGTCGAGCAGGCCGTGGACGATGCCGTTGATCGTCTCCAGGCTGTCCTGGATCCGCTGCATCTTGTCGAAGAACGGCGAGCCGGCGGGGAACTTGGCGAAGTAGAGCTGCACGTAGCCCGAGATGGCGGTCAGCGGGCCCCGGATCTCATGGGAGATGCCCGCCGAGAGCTGTCCCATGGCGGCGAGCTTCTCGCCCTGGACCAGCGCCTCCTGCTGCTGCTTCACCTGCGAGAGCGACTTGCGGAGCTCGTAGATGAGTCGCGAGTTCACGATCGCGATCGACACGGAGTCGGCGAAGGCCTCGAGCAGGCGCAGGTCGTCCTCGTCGAAGCAGTCGCCGTGCAGGCGGTTGTCGACGTACAGCACCCCGAAGGGCTCGTCCTTGTTCAGGAGCGGGGAGCACATGGCCGAGCGGATGTTGTACATCTGGATCGAGCCGGACCGCTGGAAGCGCTTGTCGATCAGGGCATCCTGGGTGATGACCGGCTCCCGGCGCTCCAGGCAGTACTCCGAGATCGACTGGGAGATGTGGAGCAGGCCGGACTCGATCTCCTTGCGGTCGCCCGACTTCTGCACCTTGGGGACCAGACCGTCGCGGGTGCGGAACATGATCGAGACCCGGTCGGCCTTCAACACCTCCATGGCCAGCTCCGAGACCCGGGAGAGCAGGCGGTCGAGGTCGGTCTCCGAAGTGACCAGACGGGTCACCTTGTAGAGGATCAGCAGCTTGTCGAAGTCGGTCCGCTGGGTCTTCACCTGGGCGGCCTGGAGGACCACCGTGGGCTCGCGCAGGGCCCGGACGAAGGCCTGGGCGTTGGAGGACTCGCGATTGCGGACGACCTCGGGGCCGCCCTCACCCAGGATCGAGGTCGCCGGGACCATCGGGTCGCCCCGGCCCGCCGCCTTGCCGGGGACCTTGGCCGCATCGAACGCCGGGGTGGCCGCCCCTTCGAGCCGGAAGAGGTACTCGGTGCCGCCGAGCTCGACCTTGTCGCCGTCCTTGAGGGGCTGGTACTCGACCTTGCGCCCGTTCACATGGACGCCGTTGGAACTGTTCATGTCGAGCAGGATCCACTCGCCGGGCCCCTGGCGGACGATGTAGCAGTGGCGCCGCGAGAGCAGGTCGTCCTGGAAGCAGAGGTTGCAGGACCGCTGGTCGCGACCGATCACGGTCACGGCCGGGGAGAGCCGATGACGAGTCTTGCCGTCGTCGAGGAAGGCGTCCATCGGGCCCGCGGAGTGTAGCCACCCCCCAGGGGGGAAGCAACCCGGCAAACCGCGTCAGGACCGTCAAGAACACCGACCCGGACAGAGGTTGCCCTGCGGCGGGGGGAGACGGAGGAGGAGGCTACGGCGAAAGGATGCGGCCGATGGCGGCGGGGATGCGGGTCCCGTAGTGGCCGACCCGGGCGCCCTGCCCGGCGGCGACCCGACGGTCCCGGGGGCTGTCGTAGCGCTCCCGGTTCAGGCGGCTGGCACCCATGGCGAGGCCGTCCCGCATCTCGTACCCCACGAATTCGCCGAGCGCCCGGTCCATCAGGCTGCGGGAGGTGTCCGGCCGGGAGGTCTGGCGGAGGACCGGGGGCGAGCGGCGGTAGCCTCGGTTCAGGGCCGCCTTGGTGGGTCGGTTCAGGCCCTGGGCGCCCCGCTCGGCCGCGACATGGGCCGCCGACCGGGAGGCGTCGAAGCCATGGTCGGCCAGGCCGCCGGCGTGCATGCCGGTTGCCAGGGTGGCCAGGGCCAGGAGGGCGAGGCGAAGGGTGGGGGCGGCCATGGCGGTCCTCCTCGGGGTCGGGTCCCGGGCTCCCGGGACTGCCGCCATTCTGGGGAGCCCACGCCGAACGTCAAGGGGTGCCGGCAGGCCACCCTCTAGGCATGCATGGCTCCCCGGTCGACCGGGAGCTGGACCCGGAAGGTGGTTCCCTCCCCCGGCCGGGAGGTGAAGGTGATCGAGCCCCGGTGGTTCTGGACGATGCTCCGGCAGATCGAGAGCCCCAGGCCCGTCCCGCCCTGCTTGCCCTCGGTGAAGAAGGGCTGGAAGACCCGCTCCTGGGAGTCGAGCGGGATCCCGACCCCGGTGTCCTCGAACAGGATCACCACCCGTCCGACCCGCGACTCGTCCCCGGGCGCCGGCTCGGTGAAGGTCCGGATCCCCAGACGCCCACCCTTGGGCATGGCCTGGGCGGCATTGAGCATCAGGTTCAGGAACACCTGCTGGAGCTGTCGGGAGTCGGCCTGGACCATCGGCAGGCCGGGGGCCAGGTCCAGGCGCACCTCGACGCCCTTGTAGCGGTTCAAGGTGTGCTCGGCCAGGACCAGTGCCTTCTGGATCGGGTCGTCGATGGGGATCGGCTCGTAGCGGGGCTCGTCCTTGCGGGAGAAGTCGAGCAGGCCGTTCACGATCCGATTGATGTGCATGCAGGCGTCCTCGATCACGTCGAGGGGCTTCTTCAGTCGGTCGTCGTCGGAGAAGCGGCGGCGCAGGAGCTGGGCGTACCCGGAGATGGCCGAGAGCGGGGACCGGACCTCGTGGGCGACCCCGGCCGAGAGCTGGCCCATGGCCGAGAGCTTCTCGCTCTGGATCAGGGCCTCCTGCTGGCGCTGGATCTGCCTCAGGCGGGCCGAGAGCTCCTCGTGGAGGCCGGCATTCTGGATCGCCACCCCCACCTGGTCGGCCAGGGCCTGGAAGATCCGGAGGTCGGTCTCCCGGAACCCGGCTCCGTCCCGCGTGTTCAGGGCCTGGAGGCAGCCCCCGGCCTTGCCCCCGATCCGCACCGGGACCGCGAACAGCTCCCGGGTCTGGAATCCGGTGGCCTCGTCGACCCGCTTGGAGTGGATCCCCACCCCCTCCAGCGAGTTCGCCATGAAGTGGCGGTCGTTCTGGACCACCCACCCGGCCACGCCCTCGTCGGCCCGGAGCCGGATGGCCCGGACCTCCTGGTCCTTGCCCCCGATCGCCGAGTCGAACTCGAGCGAGGTCCCGGTGGAGTCGAGGAGCAGGAGGCTGGCTGCCTCGCAGCCCATGAGCTCCTGGACCGCCCGGATGGCCCGACGCTTGACCTCCCCGGTATCCAGGGTCGAGTTCACCGCCGAGGCCATCTCGACCAGGGCCGAGAGCTGGGCGACCCGCTTCCCCTGGAGGGCCACGTCCAGGGTCGACCCCAGGCTCCCCACCAGTTGCTCCGCCAGGACCGTGGCCGACTCCAGGTCCCGGGGCGAGAATCCGGCCTCACCGGGACGCCGCAGCGCTATCAGGTAGCCCGAGAGGAAGCCCTGGACGACCGGGATCCCGGCCACCGACCCGAAGGAACCCTCGGGACCCAACCCCGAGAGATCGACCCCCGACTCGTCGGAATCCCCCAGGGTCACCGGAGCCCCTCGCTCCAGCAGCCAGGCCCCGAACCGGTCCTGGTCCAGGGTATCGGGGGCCGGGACCGACCCGGCCAGGGGTCCGCCCCGACGATCGAGGTAGATCGTCCGTTCCTGCCCGGCCACCAGCCGCAGCACCAGACCGTCGGCCTGGAGCAGGGCGAGCATCGTCTCCAGGAAGCGATCCACCAGGATCTGGCTGGCGGCCAGATTGTCGGAGATCCAGTCGATCTCGGTCACCAGGGCGTCGCGATCGGGCTGCCCCCGAGAACCCACCGCCACGTCCCGAGACCCTCCCGGCATCGTTCCCTCGCTGTCGACCATAGCATGACACGGGGGTCCAGGGGCCGTCGGAGCCGTGGTACGCTCGACCGCGGACGGGAGGCCGCCATCCAGCCCGAGGACGTCGTCATCTTCCAGCGCAAGGAGGGGCGGGCCGTGATCCTGGCTCCCTCCGGGGACGTGGACTCCCGAGTGGCCCCGGTCCTGGAACGGATCGCCCGGGAGCGCCTCCGGGCCAAGGACGTCCTTCTGGCGATCGATCTCTCCCGGGTGGAGATCGTGACCAGCCTCGGCCTGGCGGTGCTGCTACGGCTCGACAAGGCCACCGTGGCGGCCGGGGGCCGGATGGTGCTCTTCCAGCCTTCCACCACCGCCCGCGAGATCCTGCAGAAGACCCGACTCGACACCGTGCTCACGGTGCGGGACGACTACCCGGAGGCCTATCGTTTCCTCACCGGGATCGACTGAGGGACACTAGCCGAACGAGGAGCCAAGAACGATGAAGGCGGGAGATACCCTGGGGACGTTCCAGATCCTCGAGGATCTGGGCCACGGCGGCATGGGCGGCGTGTACATCGGCTTCGATTCGGGCTCGAAGAAGCTGGTGGCCATCAAGACCCTGTTCTCCGAGTTCTCGAAGGACGAGTCCTACGTGCGTCGGTTCCAGCGGGAGGCCAACGTCTACCGCATGCTGAACCACCCCAACATCGTGGGTTTCATCGATGCCGGGTTCGAGAACGGCGTCTATTACATCGCCATGGAGCACATCAAGGGCAAGCCGCTCGACTCCATCCTCCACGACGTGGGACGCCTCTCGGTGGAGCAGTCGGTCAAGATCATGGGCCACCTGCTCGACGGCATGGACCACGCCCACGTCAAGGACATCGTCCACCGGGACATCAAGCCCCAGAACATCATGATCAACGAGGAAGGGGTGGTGAAGATCCTCGACTTCGGCATCGCGGCCATGGACGACAACCAGGTGAAGACCGTCACCGGCTCGATCCTCGGCACCTTCTACTACTCCTCGCCGGAACAGAACCAAGGCAAGAAGGTCGACCAGCGCTCCGACCTCTACTCGCTGGGCCTGGTGTTCTGGGAGATGCTGGTCGGCGAGCGGGCACTGCACGGCAACTCGCTGCTCGAGGTCACCGCCATCCAGATGCGCCAGGGAATTCCCCTGCCCTCGACCAAGGTTCCCGATATGCCCCCGGGCATCGACCGCATCTGCGAGAAGATGCTGGCCAAGAAC
>CAYOHP010000103.1:13980-22229 GCA_964403795.1 uncultured bacterium
ATGTGATCGCCAGGGCAACAGCCAAAGACCCGGACGACCGCTACGCCTCCGCCAAGGACATCATCAAGGACCTCCAGGGCTTCCGGGAGAACCCGGCGGGCGGCGGCGGTGCGGGCGGGATGGACGACGAGATCGCCGAGAAGTGGGACAAGGCCAAGAACGCCTTCCTCCGGGGCGAGACCGATGTGGCGGAGCTGCTGACCAAGCAGGTGCTCGACCACAAGAAGGACTCGGCCGAGGTCTGGGCCCAGATGGGCAAGATCCAGGCGAAGAAGGGCCAGACCTTCGCCTGCCTGGAGAGCTTCGACAAGGCCCTGAAGCTCAATCCCGAGGACGACGAACTGAAGCTCGACTACGGGGTCTGGGCCTTCAAGCTCGGCCAGTTCGACAAGGCCAAGGTGCTGCTGAAGGAGTACCTGGACTGCGTCGACCCCGACAACGTCTACGCCCGCAACTACCTCTCCCAGATCGAGCGCAAGGAAGCCGAGGAGAAGCGCAAGAAGGACGAACTCGAGCTGCAGAAGCTCCGGGCGCTCGCCAAGGCCAACAAGGACAAGGCGTAGGGTCAGGCCCAGGGATCGATGATCTCGATCCCGAGACCCCGGAAGTCCCGCACGTTGCGGGTCACCAGGCGCAACTCATGGCGCAGGGCGGTGGCCGCCAGCAACCCATCGATGGCGGGAAGGGTCCGACCGGCTCCCGCTGAGAGGCGACCCCAACGGTCGGCCACGGCAGCATCGACCGGGAGGAGCCGGGGGCCGAACCACTCGGGGATCTCGTGTTCCAACCACCCGCGTAGCGCTTCCCTGCGTCGACCGGCCGGAAGTTTCTCCACACCCTTGCGGAACTCCCCCAGCGAGAGGACGCTCACGAACAAGCCCTCGGTAGGCAGCGCCTCGAGCCAGCCGACGACCTTCCGGTTCGGTCGGCTGGCGACCGTCTCCGAGAGCACGTTGGTATCGAGGAGATAGCTCAGGAAGGCAGATCCTCGTTGCGGTCGGCGCTCCGGTCCCGATCCAGATCCAGGTCGACCCCTACGAAGGGTGAGCTGCGCAGGAACTCCACGATCCCGGGCTTGGGTTCCGTGAGCCGCCGGTACTCCTGCTCGGAAAGTACCACCGCGGCCGATCGTCCTCGGACCGTGATGTGCTGGGGACCCTCCCGGCGGGCGCGGTCGACCAGTTCGCTGAGCCGGGCCTTGGCATCCTGGAGCTGCCAACGGGCCATGGTCGAACCTCCTCGGACTAGTCTGACTAGATTGTACCCCGAGGGATCGCCCGCTACCCGGAATCCGGAAGCCCGAGGGGTCTTCCCCGGGGGGAGCCTGTCAGGGCCCGCGCATCCGCTCCGGGTACTGGAGCTTCATGCCCTTCTGCTGGGCCCAGTGGTACCAGGCCTTGAAATCGTCGGGGAGCGACTGGCCGGTCCGCTCCCGGAGCAGGCGCCCGGCCTCGGCCCGGACCGACCCGTCGGGCTCGAGCAGGAGCGGGATCACGTCGTCCTCGATCCCGGTGACCCCAAGGACCCGCACCTGGGCGAGCGCCACCATGCGCACCGTCCAGTGGGGGTCCCGGAGCGCCCGCCTGAGCAGGAAGGCCTGCTCGTCCCGGGCCTTCAAGTTGGCCACGCTGGCCAGGGCATCGAGGCGTTCGCCGGGGGCCCGCCCCCGGTCCTCGAGCACCGCCAGGACCTTCTCGGCAGAGAGCCTCCCGGCCTCGAGTTCCTCCCGGAAGCGGAGATCGCCCAGACGCTGGACCAGGGCCACGGTTCCGACCGCCGTCACCACCGCCAGCGCCATCAGGGCGAGCCTCAGCCAGCGGAGGTAGACCTGGGCCCGGGTCTTGCCCTGGGCCTGGATCTCGAGGGCCCGTCCGAGGTCCTGGGCCTGCAGGTGGCCGAGCTCGACCAGGATCTCCCCGAGCTGCTTCTTCTGCAGCTTCAGAGCCTCCTCGAGCTTGTCCTGGGTGAGCAGGCCCTCGTCGATCAGGATCTCGCCGAGGTAGCGGGCCCGCACGCGGTCCTCCCGTCAGGGATCGCGGGCGCCGTCCCCGGCACGCCACGACCTCCGCCGCCTATGGTACAGGAGCCCGCCGAGGAGCGCGAGGCAGAGCGGCCACGACGTCGCCCGGCCCGGCACCGCCCCGCACCCGCCCCCTCCTCCCGAGTCGCCGGCTCCGGCGCCGGGCAGGGGCGGGAGCGACGGCAGGACGACCCCTCCCGGGCCACCGCCTCCCCCCCCGCCCCCGGGCGGAGGCGGCGGGGGCGTCGCGATCACGACCGTGAACACCCGGGTCACGGCCCAGTCGATCCCGTCGAAGACCCGGAGTTCGAAGCGATAGGTCCCCTCGTCGAAGGCCTGGAACCGGATCTGGGCGGTTCCCTGGCCGGTGAAGGTCACGAGGCCGCCTTCCACCTGGTTCCAGTAGAACTCGAGGTCCGCGGTGTCCCCGTCGGGATCCGTGGCCCCCAGGGCCGAGAGCACCACCAGGGCCCCGGGCACCGCGGTCTGGTCCAGCGCGGCCGGGACGAAGGGCGGCTCGTTGGCCCCATCGACCGAGAAGCCCACCCGGGCGGTCTCGGTATAGGTCCCGTCGCTCACCTCGACCTCGAACTCGTAGGTCCCGAAGCCGGGCGCCAGCACCGTCGGGCGGGGGCTCCTCGGATCCTGGAGCAGTACCCAGGGCCCCCGCAGCTGGCGCCAGGAGAACCCGAGCGGTCCGTCGTCCGAGGAGGCCGAGGCGTCGAGGAGCACCGGGAGACCGTCGTCGGGGCGTCCGTTCAGGGAGAGCGGCTGGCCCATGGTCGAGAAGGTCGCCAGCGCGGTAGGTGCCCCGTTCCCCGGATCCTGGACCCGGACCCGGACCCGGCGAGGGATCGATCGTCGGCCCGAGGCCGCCACCTCGAGCTCGAAGCCGTAGTCGCCGGGATGGGGAGCCTCGAACGAGGGCGTGGCGGTCCCCGCCCCGTCGAGCTGGACCTCGATCCCGGAGACCTGACGCCACCCGAACGCCAGCGCCCCGAGTCCGGGCACCGGGGTCGAACCGGACCCGTCGAGCATCACCCGATCGCCGGCCTCGAAGAGGTAGGGCCCCCCGGGATCGGCCACCGGGACCTGGCCCCCGGAGTCGGCCAGCACCGTCACGGTCCGGACCGGCGAGGCCTGGCCGCCCGCCACGATCCGCAGGTGGAAGCGGTAGACCCCCGGCACCGCGGGCGTGAAGATCGGGCGCGGCGAACCCTGGGGTCCGGGGTTCACGAACACTCCCCCCGGAGGGTTGGCGGCATCCTGGGTCCACTGGAAGGTGAGGAGACCCAGGGCGGTCTCGGGATCCCGGGAGCCCGCCGCGTTCAGGACCACCGGGACCCCGGGAGAAGTCCGGAGGTCGGGCCCGGGATCGGCGGAGGGCGGAGTGATCCCGGTCGAGAGCACCACGATCTCCACTTCGCCGGTCCGGTTGGTGGGATCGATCCCGTCGTCGGTCTGGTTGCGGATCAGGTAGGTGCCCTCGCCCAGACCCGGCCCGGGGGCGGTGAAGGTGGTGGTCTCCAGGGTCGGATCGGCGAGCAGCCCCAGGGCCGGGTTCCCGCCGTCCTCGATCCAGTTCGGGTTCACGCCGTCGCCGTTGGGGTCGACGCTCGCGGTCACGTCCACGACCTGGGTGGTGCCGGCGGCCATCACCTGGACCGAGCGGATCCGGGCGTCGGGAGGCAGGTTCACGACCTCGGTCTGGACCGTGGCCGGCGGCGACCGGATCTTCCCGTCGTCGGCCACCAGCTCGTGGACATAGGTCCCCGCTGCCAGGAAGCGGCCGGTCACCGCAAATCCCTCGTTCGAGTCGAGCACCACGGTCCCAGGGCCCGAGATCTGCCGCCAGGAGAACCGCAGAGGATCCCCGTTCCCGTCCGAACTCCCGGCCGCGGTCAAGGTCACCTTCCGGGGCGGCCCCGAGGTGGCGGGACCCGCCACCGCCACCGGGACCAGGTTCCCCGGGTTCACGGGATCGGTCCCGGCCGCCACCTCGGCCCCGTCGGAGATCCCGTCCCCGTCGCTGTCGGGATTGACCGGATTGGTGCCGGCCACCGCCTCGGCCCGGTCCGAGAGGCCGTCGCCGTCGAAGTCGCCCGAGGCGATGCCGACCACGGGACAGCCTCCCGGCGGGTCGCAGAACACCGCCAGGCTGTCGGGATTGGTGAAGCGGAACTCGAACGAGTCGGGGATCTGGTCGCCGTCCAGGTCGCGGTGGGCGGTGCTCGACGGCCCCAGCCGGACGTTCCCGGCCGCGTCCCGGACCGCCAGCTGCCAGACCACCGAGAGGCCCGCCACCGCCACCGGCGGCAGGGCGAAGGCGCCGGCCGCGCCCACCAGCACCGGGTTGAAGGCGCCGCCGCCCACCGACAAGAGGTAGGTGACCGGGGAGGCGTCCGAGGTGGTCCCGGTCACGACCAGCGACCCGGCCGCCAGGAAGCCCTGGTCCACCGGGGCGAGCCCCGAGAGAACCGGAGCCAGGGTGTCGACCGAGAAGAACTCCTCCCCGGTCGCCACCCGGGTGGCGGGGTTGCCCGCCAGGTCGCGGCCGCCCACCACCGAGACGATTCGCCCGCCGTCGAAGTGGAGCACCCGGTCCTCGGTCCGCACCAGGATCGGGAGCACCCAGGACGAACCGTCGGCCGCCAGCGGGGTGAGCGCCGAGGGCGGCAGGTCGGGGCCTACGTCGGCATCGATCGCCAAGAGCGGCGGGCCGACCACCGGCTCGCCGAAGTCGACCTGGATGAGGAGCAGACCGGCCGGGATGAAGTCCGAGTCGGGATAGGGCAGGCCCGTCAGCCCGTCGAGGAAGGTCAGGCTGGCCACCGGCGGGGTCGTGTCCACGTCCCGGATCTCGACCGTGGTGGGGTGGAAGCGCTGGTTCGAGAGCAGCGACTCGTCGATCTCCACGATCGCGTCGGGTCCGTCCAGTTCCACGTAGACGAAGTAGGTCCCCGGGGTGGTCGCCGGCACCGCGAAGGTCGAGCGCACCCGCACCGTCTGCTGGGGTGCGAGCGGCGGGTTGACCACCACCGTCCCGATGGCGGGATCGGTCGAATCCCCGGTCAGGTCGTTCGAAAGGTAGAAGTCGACCTGGAAGGGGACCTGGACCACCAGGTTCCCGACGTTGCGGACGTCCGCTTCCACCGTGATCGGGGCGCCGATCACGCCGGTGGTCTGGTAGGAGATCGAGAGCGCCTTGAGATCGGGAGCCCCCGAGACCAGCACCTGCTGGGTGGCGGTCGCGACGTTGTTGTCCTCCCGGCTCTCGACGCTCTGGTTCACCGCGTCGGCGATCGCGAACACGGTGTAGAGCCGGGGCGAGAGGTAGAACGGGATCGGGAACAGGACCGCGGCGAGGTCGCTCGAGGCCACGTCCAGGCCGTCCACTGCATCCACCCCCAGGAAGAAGTCGGTGGGGTCGAGGGTGGAATCGAGCGAGAGGAAGTAGCGGTTCACGAAGGGACCGGTCTCGGGCCCGTCCCCCTGGTTGGTGATCTCGCGGGTCACCTGCAGGTCGTTGCCGGCCACCACCGAGAGCGGCACCGTGAGCGAGGTGATCACCAGATCGGGGGTCCCGAGCACGGTGATCGTGTGGTCGGCGGCGGCCGCGTTGTTGGCGGGCCGGCCGTCCCCGATCTCGTCGTCGAGGTCGGCGATCACCCCGAAGAAGTAGGTCCCGATCGGGACCGTGCCCGGGATCGAGATCGACACCGAGCGTAGGTCGGTGCCGCCCGAGCCGATGGGCGGGATCCGCTCCCGGAACACCGCCAGGTCGGTCGGCTCGATCACCGGGTCGAGGCTCAGGAAGTACCCGACCGTGCTGCTGGCGGTGGCGTCGGTCTGGCCCCGGTTCTCGATCCGGCGGGTGGCCAGGAAGCTCCGTCCCTGGCGCACCGCGAACGGGATCTCGATCCCGGTCGGGACGTAGTCGGGGGGCTGGCTCACCGCCAGCACTTCGATCCCCAGGATGCAGAAGCCGTTGGGTGCGGTCCCGGCCTCTGCGATGTTCCCCTCCAGGTCGAGCACCCCGCAGATGTCGTAGACCCGGGGCGGGGTCGAGAGCGGGATCGCCACCTGGTCCTGGCGGAGCCCTGCACCGCCGGCCGCGAGCGGCCCGTCGGGGAAGGCTGCCAACGTCGTCCGGGGCGCGGTCAGGGCATCGGTGGTGATCTGGTAGGTCACCGAGAAGGTGGTCACGGTGCTGGCGGTCCCCACGTTCGAGAACAGGGTTTCGAGCTGGAGGACGCCGCCCGCCGCCACCTTGGGCGGGGAGACGGTCAGGGCTTCCAGACGCAGCTCGGGGGCCGGGCCGGAGGTGAAGAAACTCGCGTCGGTGACCGCGGTGTTGTTGGTCTCCACCACCTCGGCGACCTGGGAGGCGGCGTCGACCGAGGCGATCAGGAAGAAGGGTCCGGCTCCCACCGAACCGGGCAGGAACAGGCGGGCCCGGATCGCGCTCTGGCCGAAGGGTCCGATCCCGGGGACCACCAGGTCCGGGGACAGCGGCAGGTCTCCGCCGTCGAGCACCGCGTCGGTGGAGAGGAAGACCCGGGTGAGGAAGGTCTGGGTGGTCGCCTGGTCGCCCCGGTTGGCGATCAGCAGGTCGACGAACATGTCGAGGCCGGGGGTGGCCACGAAGGGCTCCTCGATCTGGGAGACGATCAGGTCGAGGCCGGCGACCCCCGAGAGGACCCGGAGCGGGGAGGCCGAGACGAACACGTTGTCGGCCTCCGAGAGTTCGGCCACCTGGGCGAGCACGTCGAGTTCGAGCGCCAGGAAGGCGCTGGCGGTGGCGGGCAGCGTGGAGGGCAGGCTCAGGCGCACGTCCTGGGACCGGGTCGAGCCCGGCGCCATCGCCAGCACGTCGAAGCTCCCGAGGACCAGGTCCGGCGGCACCCCGAAGGTCGAGTCCTGGGTCAGCACGATCCGGGCCCGGGTCGAGGTCGTGACCGGGGTCGCCCCGGAGTTGGCGAGACGGATCCGGAAGTCGGTGGGGGCTCCGGGCAGGAGCTGGGTCCCGGTGCCGGCGAGGCCGACCGCCAAGGGCACCAGGTTGGGAAGGTTCCCGGCCGTGGTGATCCGGGTCACCCCGGCGGTGACCGCCACGTTGTTGCCTTCCTCGATCTCGAAGACGGCGTCCCCGGCGTCGAGGCGCACCGCGAACCGGGCGGTGTCGGTGACCGGCACCGTGAGCGGCAGGGCGAAGACCCGAGTGCGCACTTCTCCCTGGCCGGCCCCGATGGCGCCCACGGTGGCCGATCCCAGCAGCACCGCGTCGGCGCCGATGGTGGTCCCCCCGGAGGGCAACAGGAAGAAATCCTCCCGGAACGAGGCCCCGGTGGAGGCACCCCCCAGGTTGGTGAGCGTCCGGGTCAGCGTCACGTCCTGGCCCTGGGGGACCACCCCGGGACCCAGGATCTCGACCGCGAACAGGTCGGGGAGGAAGGGCAGGTCGAGCACCACGCCCGAGCCCCAGACCCGCACGTTGTCGTCCTCCCGGCTCTCGGCGACGAGGTCGGTCGGGTCGACCTGGGCGATCAGCGAGTAGGGCCCCGGGGGCACGCTGGCGGGGACCCGCACCAGCACGTTCTCGACCCGCGATTCGCCGGGTGCCAGGCCCGGGACGAGCACGGTGGCGAGCACCGTCCCGCCGCTGCACACGCCGGCGAACACGCAGTCGAAGGCGCTCGGGTCCTCGTCGAAGCGGAAGGTGAACGGGTTCACCTGGATCGGGTCCGAGTCCTCCCGGGTCCCGGCCAGCACCGACTTCACGAAGTCGTCGAAGTCGATCTCCCCGCCCGCGCCTCCCGGGGCCAGGAGCACCGTGAGCTCGAACGCCGGGCTGGCGGTGTCGCCGCCGTTGCGGAGTTCGACCGCCACCGTGAAGTCGGTCGCCAGGAAGGCCTGGGCGGGTCCGTTGACCGAATCCGGGATCAGGTTCACGCCCGGGGTCGCCACCCGGATCTGGGTGGAGTTGGAGGCGGCCCGGACGTTGTTCCCTTCCTGGGTCTCGGCCACCGCGGCGTCGAGGTCGGCGACCACCCCGACGAAGTAGGTCCCTTCGAGCAGCCCGGCCGGCACCGTGACGGTGCGGGTGTCGGCGAGCGAACTGGCCCCGTCCAGGCCGGCCACGTCGACCAGGGCGAGGGCGGTGTCGGCCGAGGTGATGGTGGAGTCCGACGAGAGGAACCACCCGTAGCGGAAGGCGCCGGCCGCGGTG
>CAYOHP010000104.1:0-22118 GCA_964403795.1 uncultured bacterium
CTGGCTCCGCCAGGGGGAGCAGCGGAGGCGGAGGCCGTCGCTAGCGAGCCCCTTGCGGGCGAGCTGCAGGCTCACTCATGGCGCTCCGAAGCCCAGGTAGCCGGCGGCTTTGCGGGTCTCGGCCTCGTCCCGGCGGCCGCTGCGGTCGTCGACCGAGAAGGCCGCCAGCAGGCGGCGGTCGAGCTCGGGATCCCGGGTGGCGGCGGCCTCGGCCAGGAACCCGACCCCGCCCGAGAGCGAACCCCGGTCGAACGCGTCATGACGGCCCCGGGGCCGCGTCATGGGTCCCTCCGAGGCAGGGTCGTCGTCTCCGGCTCCGCCAGCCCTGTCGCCCACCGACCCGGAGCCGGAGCCCGAGCCGGTCGCACCCGAGCCGGGAGTCCCTTCTCCGACCGGACCGGCCGCGGACCCGGGACTCCGCTCGGGAGACACCGCCACCTTGGCCTCGACCCCCGCGGGGTTCCCTCCCGACCTGGCCGGCTCGCGCTCGAGCTCCCGCCCGGTGGTCGCCGGCATCTCCCCCCAGACGAGCGAGTCGAGCAGGGCGCGCAGCGCGTCGCGATGGACGGCGATCTCCCCGGAGGTCCCCAGGATCGCCACCCGGGCCCACCACCCGTCCCCGCCCGGCCCGCGGGCGAGCCAGGCGCGGAGTTCGACCGAGGCCTGCGAGGCCGCGGCCGCCCAGGAGATGGCCGGTCGCCCGCCCAGCCGGCCCCGGGGCCCCGGGGGCACCACCAGCCCGGCGGGACCGAAACGCTCCGCCAGCCGCGCCCGATCGGACTCGGCCAGGCCCGCGGGGTCGGGCCCAGGGCGCAGCGCCTCGCAGATCACCCGCAGGTTCCCCGGACCCTTGAGGAGGATCCGCCGACCCTCCCGGTCGAGGGCGGTCGCGAACCCGGCCGGGACCTCGAGCGAGATCCGGCTGACCGGTTCCTCGAGCCGTGCCCCCTCGGCCCCGGCGACGCCGAGCACCAGGATCCCGAACCCCACCCGTCTCCCGATGCCCTGGATCATCGCGCCTCCTCGTCCATGGCCACGAAGCGGAAGCCCGTGGCGCCCACCGCTCCCCCTGCCGCCGCGGTCTCGACCGCGAACACCCCGCCCACCGCCGCCTCCCCGACCTCGCTCAGGTGCTGGGCATGGCGGGAGTCGACGGTGCCGTCCCTCTCGAAGTCCCAGGCCCAGGCCAGCTCCGCAGCCGCCCCCAGGTGGCGGTTGGCCGCCGCCGAGAGCCAGCGCCGCCGGGAAGCCGGGACGAACTCCGCGGGCAGCTCGGCCAGTGGCCGCGGCAGGGTCCAGCCCAGGTCGGCCCCGACCGCCACCTCGCCCGGCACCCTCACCACGCCGGGAGAAGCTCCCCCCTGCCGGAACCCCACCGCCGAGACCGAATAGGTGCCGGCGACCGGGTCGATGCAGACCAGGCCCTGCCAGACCAGGGCCGAACCGATGTCCACATCCGGCACCCTGCCCCCGGTGCCCGGCTTGGCCCCGTCGCCGGCCAGGGGCTCCCCGCCGCTCCCGGTCCGGAAGGCCTCGATCTGGCCCCGACCGAAGTGGAAGTTGGGAGGCGGCCACTCGACCCGCACCGGAGGCCGCCCGCCCCCGCCCGAGGGGAACAGGGCGTCGGTGGAGGACCAGAGTGCCACCCCTTCGGTCACCGCCAGGGCGTGGGGATCGACGGCGTCGAGCCGCACGTAGGTCCAGCGCTTGGCCAGGCTCTCCAGCACGTCGGGAGCGGTGCGCCGGAGCTCGGACTGTTCGGCCAGGACCGGGACCAGCTCCGGCAGCGGCCTCCGGGGATCGGGCGCCAGCACGTCGAAGGGATTCTCGGTGCGGTCCTCGCCCGCCGAGTTCCCGAACATCATGGCGGTCTTCGCCAGGAAGGTGCTCCCCGAGTTGTACCTGACCCGGGGAAGCGCGGTGGCGTTGGACTCGAGCGTGCCCAGGCTGGCCGCTACCCGGTCGGCGCCCTCGGGGTCGAGCATCATCCCGGCCAGCGACCCCATCCCTGCCCGCTTCCAGGCCAACCAGCTGGTCGGCTGGAACTGCCCGCCCTTCTCGAGGGTGCCGAGAGCGATGCGATCGAAGGGGTTCTTCCCCTCGCCCCCCTCCCCCCCGGCCAGCCCGCTGTAGAGGGAGATCTTCCGGTAGTCATCCGGCCCGATCAGGGCGGCCACCTTGTCCATGGCTTCGTACTGGCCCCGGGCCGCCGCCTCCGCGAACGGCTTCACCATGGCGGGGGCCAGTTCGCACAGGCCCTGGAGACGGACCTTCTCCCAGAGCGTGTCGAAGGGCGTCTTGCCCTGGACCTCGGGATCCGGGTAGGGGATCTTCCAGGTTAGGTGGTAGTCGGCGAGCGAGAGCGAGTCCGGCAGGGCCAGGCCAGGACGCTCCGAGATCGGGCCCCCGGTCGAGAGCGGGAAGTTCTCGAGGGCCGCCACGCACAGTCCCTCGGGGCCTTCCCGCCAGGACTGGAGTCCCACCAGGCGCACCCCGGCGACGTCGACCACGTGGTTCCCGCTGATCGCGCTCTCCATGGTCTCGAGGTTGGTGAGCTCGACCACGGTGGACTCGAGGTAGACCTGCTGGGCCAGGGTGTCGAGGCGCCGGAACTTCTCCTTGTGGGGGAAGCGGAACATCCCCAGGGTCTCCCACCAGATCCCGAAGCCGAAGCCGGTCTCCGCCTGGGCATCCCGGTACCCCATCCCGAGGGTGGCCAGGTGCAGGTCCCGGGCCCTGGTCCCTCCCTGCCAGACCTGCCCCATCCCGTTCGCCGGGCCCTCCTCGGCCGCAGTCCAGCCGGTGACCCAGCCCCGATCGGGGTGCTTCTGTTCGGTCTCCGCCCCCGACCAGCGCGAGTCCTCGGGAAGGATCCGGTGGCGCCGGACCGATCCGTCGTCGAGATCGATGGCCAGGGCGAAGACCGTCATGTCGAAGGGCGCCTTCAGGACCGTCCCCGGCGCCAGCCCGGCGAGCGCCTGGGCCGGGGTCTCCGCGGCCCGGTGGTCGCCGCCCGCGGCCAGGCCGTCGGCCAGCGCGATCCCCCGGGGATGTCCGTCCTGGTGCCCGTGGGCGGAGCGGCCGTTGGCCAGGCCACGCTCCTCCGAACAGGCATCGGACCCGACCGCCCCGAACCGCACCGGACTCGCGAACCCCGCCACCGAGAGCGGGTCGTCGAAGGTGAAGGGGATCCCGTCGGGGCCGAAGCGCTGGTCGAGCCCCAGCCCGAGGGCCGACCCCGCCAGGGCCAACCCTGCGACGCAGAACCGCGCCCGCCGCCGCTTCCCGCTCCTCATCGCCGTCTCCCTCCGCTCCAGCCCAGCCAGCGCACCTCGAAGTCCTTGGCCCGCACCCGGATCGGGATCCGGAGGTCGGTGCGGTTGCCCACCAGATCCGCCGCCACCACCCTGAGCACCCGGAGCCCCGCCCCCGGGAACTGCTCCCGGGGACTGTCCGGGCCGCGCAGCGTGATCTCCCGGAGGTTCTCCGCCAGGATCCGGGGTCCACTCCCCGCCCCGGCCGCGCCGGCGCCGTCCTCCGGCGCCCACTCCTCCCACCACCAGGCGACTCCCGGGTGCCCGCTCTCCAGCTCGCGGCGGCCCACCACCGGGAGGTAGGGAGCGGCGGGCGGGTCCTCGGCCCGCGGGTCGCCGGCGGGGAAGTCCCGGACCTCGACCCGAGGGTCCTCGGGAGCCCCCTCCGGGTAGAGCCGCTCCCCCAGGGCCCGGTCCAGGGGCCGCCGCAGGAAGCGGTCGTCCCGGGCCAGCACCCGGATCCCGAGCCGCACGCTCTCGAAGACCTGCACGCCCTCGAACTCGGGGCTCGCCAGCTGCCGGGCTGCCAGCTCCGACCCGCCCAGCACCGGGAAGGCCCCCAAGGCGGCGTGCTCCTTCAGATGTCCGGTCCCTCCCGCCAGCAGCAGCGCCACCGAGGCCGGCTTGCCGGACTCGAGGGGGACCGCCAATACCGGGGCCTCGGGAGTCCCCGGAAATCCCGCGGCGATCGGGGGAAGGCTGAGATCGGCTTCCCGGCCGGGAGCGGGCGACTCGGGGTGCCAGGACGCCAGCGACACGGCCAGGCGCACCGCGTCAGACCCCGGGGCCGGATCGGGCTCCACGTCGGTGACCCGCACCACCACCGGCTCGGCGCCGTCGTCGGTGGTGAGCGTCACCTGGAGGTGCGGGGGGTCGTCGTCCGCCTCGAAGCTCGGCCACAATCCATCGCTCCCCGCCGGCTGTCCGGGGACCGGCTCCCAGAGCCGGCTTCCGGCCCCCTCGACCAGAGGATTGGCGGCCACCACCACCCGCGCCGGCTCGCCCGCGAGCCGCCGGGAGGCGGCCACGTGGAGGCCGTCCCCCGAGAGGCTGGGCCAGGTCTCGTCGCCCTCGTCGTCCTCCCACCACACGATCCCGCCGGCGATCCGCGGGCTCCCGTCGGCGGTCGCCTCCAGGCGCCCGAATCCGAGGTCCCAGGTGCGACCGCGATCCGAGGCGAAGGCCAGGTACCGCCCGTCCCCGGAGACCGCAGGTCGCGACAGCTTGGCCCGCCCGTCCCGCCCCGACCAGTCCCGCCAGTCCTGTCGGGAACTCGACGTTCCCGGGACCTGCCCGGCGCCTTCCCCCGGGAGGAGCAGGGCCGGAATGCCCAAAGGTGCCAAGGGCAGCACCCAGAGGTCGCTGCCGGGATTCCCGGCATCGGTCCGGACGAACACGAGGAAGTGCCCCTCCGCATCGAGGCATGGTTCGTGGCCCGCCACCGGGTTCCCGGCCGCATCCCTGACCGGCTGGGTGTCGTCGCGGTCCCAGGAGCGCTGCATCAGGGTCCAACCGGGCGTTCCCTGGTAGGCGAAGCGTGCGAAGTAGAAGGTCCGCCCTTCCCGGTCGCTCACCGGGAAGGCATCCATGATCCCGCCGGTCGAGCCAGGCCGGGTGACCAAGGTCGGGTCGCCGGCCACGCTCACCGCCATCGAACCGGCCTCGATCCGTCCCTGGCGGGGACCCCAAGTGAGGCCGCCGGCCGTGAGCATCCTCCCTCCGGTGAAGTCGAAAGCGGGGTGGAGGAAGGCCAGCTCGCTGCCCGCCGGCTCGACCAGGAGCGCCACCGCCGCCTGCAAGGGGCGACCGTGCTCGACCATCCAGCCGGACTCGTCGACCTGTACGGGGCCGTCCGGGGGCAGGCCCACCAGCCGAGTGCGGTCGAGTCCATCCGGGAGGAAGGCGTGGTGGTGCACCTTGGCATCGGTGGGGGAGACCTGGGTCCAGAGCAGGCGCCCCAGCGGCCCCGGCTCGGCGGCGAGGCCCGTGCCCATGGCCATCAGGGCGAAGGCCAGGCCGGGTGCGCCCCGGGCAGCGCCCCGGGACGCGGCTCCCGGCCTTCCCCCCGAATCCGAACGTGGTGTATATCCCATGGGTTCCGCCTCCCGACGGGAAGGCGGGACGCAAGGCCCGGGCCAGGCCCGAGGAGCACCTGGAAGGCCTGCATGCGATCGGCCTGTCCGGCCGGCAGGACATGGGTGTGTCCGGTCTCCCGGACATGTCGGACGCCTGGGCAGGCCGGGGTACCCTCGGGAGCCGGAGGCGGGCGTGGAGCCGGACCCAGGGAAGGCCCCGATCGAGATCCCGGCGACGCTGACGGCACGCTACCGGGCGATCCGTCGCCTGGGACGGGGCGGCTTCGGCGAGGTGCTCTTGGCCGACGACCTGGAGCTGGGTCGGCCGGTGGCCCTGAAGCTGATCGGAGCGGCCGGGCTCGACGCCGGAGCCGCAGCGCGGGTGAGGCGGGAGATCCGCCACACCGCCGGGATCCGGCACGCCCACGTGGTCGAGATCTACGACGGCGGGCTGGTGGAGGGAGGCGGGGCGTGGATCGCCTACCGCTTCGTGGACGGTCCCACCCTGGAGGCGGAGCTGGCCGCCGGCCCCCTGCCGGTGGCGGCGGTGGCCCGCCTGGGAGCGGCGCTGGCCGACGCCCTGGCCACCCTGCACCAGGGCGGAGTGATCCATCGGGACGTGAAGCCCGCCAACGTGATGCTCTCCGGGGCCGAGCGGACCCCTCTGCTGTGCGACTTCGGGCTGGCCCGCCCGATCTCGGGCGCCACCTTCGAGACCTCGGCCGGGATGGTGCTCGGCACCCCCGCGTACATGGCGCCGGAGCTGTTCTCGGGGGATCCCGCCACCGCCGCCAGCGACCAGTTCTCGCTGGGCGCCTGCCTGCTCGAGGCCTGGAGCGGGCGGCTGCCCTGGGGTTCGGCCGACCTGGTGGAGGTGCTCTCCGCCTGGCGGACCGGTCGCCTGCCTCCCCTGCCGGAGCCCGCCAGCCCGCTCGGTCGGGTGCTGGTCCGGGCGCTGGCGTTCAGGCCGGAGGACCGGTTTCCCGACCTCGACTCCCTGGGCACGACCCTGGCGCCACTGGCAGGTCTCGCCGACGCGCCGCCCGCCCCGGCGACTCTGGTGGCCGCTCCGGTCGCTCCGGTCGCTCCGGCCCTCCGGACCGCCACGGTGCGCCTGCCGGCGGCACCGGTCCCGGCACCCGAGCGGTCCTGGTGGCGCTCGCCGGGGGCCGCGGCCGGCCTCCTCGGCCTCCTCCTGGTCCTCGGCCTGGGGGTGCGCCTGGTCGGGGACGGGCTGCCGGCCGGGACCCAGGGGTCGGACCCCGGGACCGGGACAGTGCCCGGGTTTCCCGCCGAAGTCACGGAGGCGGCGGCCCGCCTCGACGCCTCCCTCGAAGCCCTGGTGCGCCTGCACTCCGGCCGCGACTTCTCGTGGGGCAACGATCCGGGCTCCCACGCCCTCGAGGTCCAGGACGGTCTGCTCGATCCCCGGCTGGTGCCGATGGTCAGGCGGACCGTCGAGAGCCTGGTGGAGTGGAGACGGGCCAGGGCCTCGTCCCCGGGCGGGGAACCGCCGTCCCTGGCCGACGGCTCCCCGGACCAGGCCCGCATGCTCTCCGCCACCTGTGCCCTGCCCCATCTCCTCGGCGACGTCCGCCGGTGCCGATCCCGCTCCTACGCCGCCAACCTCGAACCGGACCAGGCGGGGGCGGGCACCCCGCGCCGGTCGGTGCCGCGGCATAGCGGGACCGCCGGTCTCCTGCAGGCCGACCACATGGTGGCTCTCGACGAGAAGGTCTTCGAGCTGGAACGGCTGGCCGGGGAAGCCGTCCAGGACCTGCGTTCGGTGCCGGGAGCGGTTCCCGTCCTGCAGCTGGTGATGGAGTCCTATCTCGAGGCCAACCGGGCGGGGGTGGCGCTGACGACGGCCGCTGCCCGCCTGCACGAGTCGCTGTCCCGACCCCGGCCCGCCCATGAGATGCGGTGGCTGGTGGAGACCCAGGTCTTCCTGCTCCAGAAGGCGGCGGCCGACCGGTCGCTCCGGGAGATCGCATGCGCCGACCTCGGGCAGGGCTGGGAGCGCGTGACGGAGGTGACGGAGAGCCGGGGCGGCGGGGGTCAGGATCCGATCCTCCCGGTCCTGGTGCAACTCCTCGAGATCGGTGCCACCTGGCGGAGCCGCTGCCCGGGCACCGGTCCCGGCCTCGCCGGGGCCGATGCCCTCGAACGGCTCTTCTCCCTGGTCGAACGCGCCGGCCGCCACGACCCGGGGAGCATGACCGACACCGAACGCCGCGACCTGGCGCGTCGCCTGGGAGGGATCCTCCCGGTGCTGGGATCCGGCCCGGACGGTGCGGCCCGCCTGGCCGAAGCGGTGGCCGCACTCCGGTCCCGGATCGCTCCGGAGGAGCCCGGTGCCGGGGACGATCCGGATGCCGGGCTGGACACCCTGGTGGCCCGGATCGCGGCCTGGCATGGTCCGATCCCCAGGGCCACCCTTCCCGACAACGACACCCACGTCATGACGCACCGGGATCGTCTCCATGACGCGGTGGTGGGCGGCGATCTCGAGGAGCTCGCGGAGGCCCTTCCTTCCCTGGCCGCCCGGCTCGGCAGCCTGGACCGGAAGGGTCCGGCCTACCGGGCGCAGGAAGATCGGTTCCGCTCCGCCGCGGCCGCCCTGCTGCACCTCTTCGACGACCTGCACCGGATCGACACCCTGCTGGTGGGGCAGATCGCGGAAGGCGACGCCCTGGAGAAGGCGCTCGAGCTCCAGACCTCGAAACACCGCCTGGAGGAGGCGCGCAGCCTGCTCGCCCGACTGCTCGACCGCCTGCTGCTGGTGCCGGGCGAGCCGGAGGCCGCCACCCGGAGGCTGGAGACGACCCTGGGGGTCGTGCTGGGGCCGCCCTGGCGTAACGAGGTCATGGCCCTGGTCGTCCGGCTCCCGGGGAACGGACCGGGTCGCAGGGTGTCCCGGGAGCGGATGGAGGACTTCGTCTCCCTGGTCTACAACCACGCCCACCACGCCGGGAAACGGACGTCGCCCTGCCCCGACCTCGAGCACTGGATCCAATCCGGGGAGGCCTGGGTCCTGGAGGGCGGCGAGGCGCAGGTGGACCCCTCGGACGCCAGCGTCCTGGCCCTGAACCTGTTCTTCGCCAGGGCCAAGGCGAGCTCCTGCCTGGAGTCGACCGGAGGCGAACTGGCGCGGCTGCTGGCGGTCGCCGAGGCGCGCCTGCCCGAAGCGGCGACCGCGGTCCTCTCGTCCTCGGACCTCCGCGTCGACCTCGCGGCCCGCTTGAGAGAGACGGTGGAGCGCCTGCCGGTCGGGGCCGTCGACCCGCCGACCCGGGAGCTGGCGGCGAGGCTCGAGGCGCGGCTTCGCGCCGGGTCATGAACGCGGTCTTCCCCGAGGCCCTGGGGCCTCGCTTCGAGCCGCTGCGCCCGCTGGGCGAAGGCGCTTACGGAGCGGTCTTCCTGGCCCAGGACCGGAAGCTGGGTCGCAGGGTGGCGATCAAGGTCCTGGCGGGAGGCGCCGGGGACCCCGTGACCCGGGCCCGGTTCGGCCGGGAAGCCCGCTTGACCTCGGGGATCAAGCACCCGCACGTGGTCGGAGTGCTCGACTTCGAGGGCGAGGAGGACGGGAGCCCGGCCTGGATCGCCTACGAGTTCGTGGCCGGCCCCACCCTGCTCGAACTGGCGAGGGAAGCCCCGGGGGTGCGCCCGGACGCCCCGGGCCTGGCCCGGCTGGGAGCCGAGCTGGCCGAGGCGCTGGCGGCGGTGCACCGGGCCGGGGTGCTCCACCGCGACGTGAAGCCCGGGAACATCCTGGTCCGGGCCGACGGGAGCGCGGTGCTCTGCGACTTCGGCCTGGCGCGGGATCCCCGGGCCGGCACCGTGCTCACCCAGGAGGGCCTGGTGGTCGGCACTCCCGCCTACCTGGCGCCTGAGTTGCTGCTCGGCGAGGCCGCCAGTCCCGCCTCCGACCAGTGGGCCCTGGGGGCGACGCTCTTCTACGGGCTCTACCTCCGGATCCCCTTCGAGGTGGCATCGGTGCCCGATCTCTTCCGGGTGGCCCGCGCCGGGGAGCCGGTGGCGGTGCCTCCCCCGGGTGCCCGGGGCCACCCCGGGCTCGATGCCGTGGTGGCGCGGGCGCTGGCCCAGAGGCCGCGGGACCGATTCCCCGATCTCGACGCCCTGGCCCGGGCGCTCCGGCACCTCGCCGAGCCGGGCGACCCGCGATCCCGGGAGCCGTGGGGGGACCGAGGGTCGCGGGCCCGGGGTGGACGGGAGGGGCCGCCCTCCGACCTCGAACCGACGCCGGGCGACGAGGGGGACTCCGAGGTCGGCCGGGAGACCGACCGGCGCACCGTCCGGGGTGCGTCGACGGGGGGCGGGCCGGAGAGGTCCGGAGCGGATCCCGACACCACCCGGGCCGACGGCGGGACCATGGGTCCGGCAGGGACGGGGGCACCGACCGGGGCCTCCGGGGACGAGGGAGCCGGAGGCTCCCGATCGGCCGGAGGCGGGGAGCCCCGGACCGGGAGCGACTCCGCCGGCCCCGTCCCGGGAGCGCCGCGGCGGAGGGTGGCGGGGGGCGGGGTGGTGCTCGGATTCGTCTCGGTGCTGGGGCTGGCGGGGCTCCTGGGGAGGATCCTGCCGGGTCCCGGGCCGCAGGCGGCCGTGCCGCCGACCGGCGGACCGGCGGTCGGCACTGCGGGCCCGGGCGGCGACCGGGGGGACGATCCCCGCTCCGGGGATCCGGAGGGCGAGCCCCCGGAGTGGCCCGGCCGGAGCTGGCCGGCCGCGCTGCGCGCCGCGTCACGCCGGCTGGAACTGGCCATGGCGACCCGCCGGCTGGGCGGGGAACCGGCACCGGGGCAGGGCAGCGAGGGGCCTGCCGGGACCGGCCCGGATCCGGTGGAGTCGGCGCTGGCGGCCTGGTCCCTGGCCCGCCACGAACTCGCGCCCGGGGATCCCCTCACCCGGCGCGAGGCGGAGCTCCTGGGTCGCCTGGTCTTCCGGGGAGGGACCCGGGAACGGGATCCGGGCACCGCCCTGCGTCGAGCCGGGATCCTCCGGGCCGGACTCCCCGATGCCCCGCTGGTAGGGCTGCTGGCCAGGGCGGCGGCCGCGCTCCAGATCGCTCCCCCGGATCCAGGGCCGCTGGTGGAGGCGGCCCTCCACCCGGGTCTCCGGGGCGAAGCCGTGGGGCTGGTGGAGGCCCTGGCCGGAATCCCGCCGGGGCCGTGGACGATCCGCCTGGCCCGGGGCCTGGAGGCGGGGCTGGGCGAGGGGCGGGGCCTGGAGCGGTCGATCTCCCGGGTCCTCGAGGGCTTCGAGGCGGGCTCCCCGCCCGAGGTGCGGGCGGCGCTCGAAGGCTTCCGGCGGGCTCGGGAGATCGAGATCCGGCTGAGGCCCGACCCCGCCGCCGCCCGGGCCGAGGCCGAGCGCGCCCAGGCCGCCCTGATCCAGGCCCTGGACGGCGACGCCTCCACCACCGGCCCGGAGAGCCGGTACACCCGGGTCAAGGCCATGCTCGGCCCCGGCTTCCTGCCGGCGCTCGAGGCATGGAGCAACGCCTTCGATCGCTACCTCGACCTCTGGTGGAGCGAGCCCGGACGGGAGGAGGCCGAGGCCCTCGAGGACCTGGCGGTGCTCGCCTGGGCCTGGCACCACTCCCGCATCCACGACGACATGGCCGCCACCTACGGCAGTTCGCTCGGCGGTGGCCGCCTGCTCGGCCAGCTCGGCCTCCGCTACGGCGATCCCGACCTCGAGCGCCTGGTGGCGGCGACCCGACGCGCCTGGGACTCGTCCCGGACCCGGTTCCGCCGCCGCTTCGGGGATGCGCCCGGCTGGCTGGTCCTGGCCGAGGGACAGGTCGGTGCCGACGCCGGCGCGCCCGATGTCGACGCGGCGATCTTCGCCCTGATCGAGTCCCTCTCCCACGACCGGCTGCGGCCCGCCACCCGCGAGGCCAGCCTCCGGGCCGCCACCTCGCTGATCCGCCAGCAGGTCGCGAGCTGGGACCCGGGGCAGCTCCTGGAGCTGCTCGCCGCCTACGAGGCCGCTGCCATGACGCGACCCGAGAGCTTCCCGGAGGCTCTCCGTCGGCTGGACCGGGTCGAGATCGTGCTGCTGCTGGTCGACTCCCGGCGACGCGAGCTCGGCGACCACCTGGAGACGATCGCGGCCCTGCTGCCTCCGCCCGGCACCCCGCTCGAGAAGGACCTGACCGGTCGGCTCGGTCGGGAGCTCTGTCGCCTCGTCGACCTGGCGGTCGAGACCGACCGGAGGCTCCCGGAGCGGATCCGCCTCTGGTGCGAGTTCGGCCTCTCGGCCTCGGGGCGGTGAGCCGGCTCCCCGGCTGGGGCTGCCGACCCGCGAAGGCGCAGCCGGAGCGCCCCCGGTTCACCCCGGGAGGAGCAGCGCAGGCTCAGTTGACCGTCGGCCCGCGATCCTCGGAAGCGCCGCCCCGGATCACCGTGAACCGGGCCGCCTGGCGTCCCCGGCGCCACTGGCCGAAGCGGTTGGCGACCCACTCCGGCAGGTCGAGGGCGGGGCCGAGCCGACCCTCGAGCGCGCCCAGGGCCACCAGGGCCGCGGTCAACGAGCCGACCGCGTGGAAGCTCCAGCCCTGGGAGTAGACGATGTAGAGCAGGTCCAGGAACAACCCGAACTGGACCAGCTTCCAGGCATTGACCGGGAACAGGAAGAAGAAGTTCACGATGGCACCCCGGTGGAGCCAGCCGAAGGCCGCCACCAGGGCCACGATCCCGTAGAGGCCCGAGACCGCATCCCCGGGGGGAGTCCGACCCGAGAGCCGGGCGGTCGCCCACAGGGCCGCTGCCAGATGCCCGAGGAAGGTCGTCCCCAGGAACAGGTTGCGGAGCCGGGTCGACCCCAGCCTTCCCTCCACCGTGCTCCCGAAAGCGAACAGGGCGTAGAGGGCAAGCACCAGTCCGATCGGACTCCAGGCCACGAAGCCGGCGAGGAGCAGGGTCCAGGGAAAGACCAGATTGGGCCGCGCCACCATGTCGAGGATCGGGTCAGGGAGCACCTGGCAGGCGAGCGACAGCCCGAGGGTCAAGCCCATCAGGGTCTTCACCCCCGGGGGAAGGTCCTGGAGCCCCCATTCGGGCGAGGAGAGGGTGCGCATCGCAACCGCAGATTACCACGCTTCCGACGGATCCGGACCGCCCCAGGTCACCGCCAGACCCGTGATCCGAGCGAAGTTCGCCGCCTCGACCGTGAGCGGGACGACCTCCAGAAGCAGGGGAGTCCCGGCACCCGGGCCGAGGTCGGCGGGCAGGCAGACCGACATCGGACCCTTGGCGTCGTCGGGTTCCGGGAGCTTGGGATCCGGGTGCCACCAGCGCACCTCTAGCCCGGGACCCGTGAGGCGGGCCTGGAGGTGGACCGGCAAGCGGGCGGACTCGAGCTCCAGGCAGACCGTGGTGCCCCGGACCGGGACTCCCGCCGGCCAGGCGGCGGTCGCCCGGGTGGCGCCCTCGACCCAGCGGCCGCTCGGTGCCGTGTTCCGGGTGGAAGCCGGGATCATGACGAGGCGCTTGTCCGGCTTGAACTCCCAGGGCTCCACGCCGTCCCGGGGGGTCAGCTCCAGCTCGATCCGGCCGACCGAAGCGGGATGTTGTCCCTGGAACCGGGACCCCGGCAGGCCCGGCAGCACCGTGGGGAGGTCGGGCCCCCCGCCCAGGTAGCGCTCGGCCGCCTCGGTCCACTGCCACTCCTGCCAGAGCTGGAAGAGGCGGCGACGCTGGTCTCCCGGGAGACCGCCCGAGAGCAGGCTCGGCAGCCAGGCCACCAGGGGCTTCCAGTGGGCCCGCGGCTCGGCGAAGCCCTCTCCCGACTTGTCCTTGCGGACGGCCCGGTCCCGGTAGACCGGAGCCGGGTCGTAGCCGGCGAGGTCCCGCTCCAGACGGGCCACGGTGGCGCCGAGCACCTCGGACCGGACGACCTTCCGGGAGAACTCCACCCCGGCCTCGACCCACTCGACCTCCAACTCGCCGGGCAGGGGATCCGGGATCGCCAGCCGGGCGCCACCGGGCCCCGCGGCCTTGCGGCCCCCGGGCGCGCCCCGGATACCGACCTCGACCTCCCTCGCCAGGTCGACCTCCACCGCGCCGGAGCCGGCGAGGCGCAGGGCGGTACCTACGGCCGGGCGGTCCGCCCGGAAGCCCGCGGCCTCGCCCTGGCCGCCTTCCCAGACGAGCCGAGCCGAGACCTCACGATCGGCGGGAAGGCTCCGGTACACCGCCCGGAAGCGTCCATCGGGGAGTGCCTCGGTCCCGGCCTCGACCCCGTCCACCGCCAGCCGGGCGCTCCCCATGCCGCGCCATGACGCGACCAGGACGTCGCCCGCCACCGTCCAGGCGAGCTCCCTGGGGGGCTCCGGCCGGGACCAGGGCAGGGCCGCCCCCAGGGCCGCCAGCACGACCAGACCGAGGGCCAGCCGCCACGGCCCCGGAGGGATCCCCGGCGCGCTTCCCGCGACCCCGGTAGAGCCCGCCCCGCGGGCGCCCGTACCCAGCTCCGAGGTGAGCCCGGAGCCGACCGTTCGCAAGGCTCCCGACGCCAGGCCCACCACCACCGGCCGGGCCGAGCTCCCCTCCCCCTCGCCGGGATCCCCGGGATCGCCGGGATGGACCCGCCCCTCCATGGCCGCCACCAGGTGCTCGCCCCGATGGAAGCGCCGGGCCGCGTCATGGGCCGCCGCCCGCCGGATCGCCGCCTGCATGGGCGGCGGCACCGGGGTCCCGGCCCGAAACGGCGTCTGCCGCCCCATCCGGATGCTCGCCACCACCTCGTCGAGGAGCTTGCCCTCGGCCAGCCGCTCTCCGGTGGCTGCCTCGAAGAGCACCGCGCCGAGCTGGTAGAGGTCGCCCGCTCCGGTCCAGGTCTCGCCGTCCATGGCCTCGGGCGGCAGGTAGGCCGGACTTCCCATGATCTGACCGGTCCGGGTGAGCACGGTGGCATCGACCACTCCGGCCAACCCGAGGTCCATCAGCACCGCCCGGCCCGTTCCGGCGGCCAGCATCACGTTGGCGGGCTTCAGGTCGCGGTGCAGCACGCCCGCGTCATGGAGGGCGTCGAGGGCGCCGGCGAGTTCCCGGGCCAGGGCGAGCACCCGGGCCGGCGGGAGAGGCCCCTGCTCCTTGAGGGTCTTCGCCAGGTCCGCCCCTTCGACCAGCTCCATGGCGAGCCAGGGGGCGGGCGCCTCCAGGTCCGAGGCCAGCACCTTCACGAGGTTCGGGTGGGCCACCCGGGCTTGCAGCTTGGCCTCCCGGGCGAAGCGGGCGAAGGCCTCGGGAACCGCCCGGGCCTCGGGGAGCAGCCGCTTTACCGCCGCCGGCTTGCCGGTGACGGTGTCGAAGGCGGACCAGACCTCCCCGAACCCTCCCCGGCCCAGGATCCGCTCCAGCCGGAACCGCTCCGCCATGGCTCTTCCTCGAACCCCACAGTACGTCATCCCGACCGGCCCCACCGGGGTTCCCTCCGGCCCCGTGGGAGCCGCCAGGAAGCGCCTCGACGCCAGTCCCGCGGGCCGGTTCTCGGCCCGACCGTGAGTTCCCACCGCCTGGTCCTGGGCCGCCAGCTAGGGTTCCGAACCCGCCGGGCGTCTGCCTCCGCCCCCGAGGTCGGGCCCGTCGCCGGCGACCCGGCGGATCATCCCGTGCCCTTCGTCTTCAGCATCCCGGGCGGGACGATCTTCTCGACCGCCTCCGGGCGGTGCTCCCGGAGCCAGGCCAGCGCCTCGTAGTGCCAGGCCAGCCACTTCTCCTTGCCCCCGCTGCTGCGGCTGCCCACATGGTGGAGGTAGGCCCGCGACACGAAGTGGCGGAAGCCGGCCTTCCTCAGATCGAGCGAGAGCAGCGAGTCGCCGTACCAGTGGATCCGGGTCCAGTCGTCGGGGATCCGGGCCAGGACCGCGGCGCTCACCCAGAAGCCGACCCCGAAGACGACATGCGTCTCCGTCAGCATCTCCTCCTCGGGGTTGTTCATCCCGTTGCGCACCTTGCCGTGGGAGCGGATGTTCTGGTCGCCCGCCACGAAGTTGCTGCGCAGGCCCAGGAGACCGAGGGGGAGCTTCTTCTCATGGAGAGCCGCCAGGTCGTACCGGACCCGGAGCCCGAGATCGGGGGTGATGACCGAGTCGTCGTTCAGGAACAGGAGCCCGTCGGCCCCCTTGGCGCTCGCCACCAGGAAACGGCAGGCATCCCCGAAATGGCGGGCGTCCTCGGGCTGGCGCAACCACTCGACATCGTCGTGCCCGGGAGGCGGCTCGCCGCCCTTGTACGCCACGGTCACCGGCACGCCCGGGAGGTAGAAGCGGAGGCTCCAGAGCAGGAGCCGGAGGTCCTCCCACTGGCCCCGCGCCACGGCAGGGACGAGGACCCGCTCGATCCTCCCCGCGCCCTTGGACCCGGTCATGCACCTTCCTCCGTTCGCCCCCCGAGCTGGTCACACCCGGAGGACCCAGGCCGATGGTACTGCGCGCCGACTACCTCTCCAGCCAGGCGAGCGAGCGGTCCCGGTCGAAGCCGGCAGGCAGCGAGCGGAGGGTCGCCAGCAGCCGCTCCCGGAGCTCGGGAGCCCGGTCCAGCGAGTCGACGAGCGCGGGAGCCTCGGGATACGGGCGCGCCTGCCGGAGCGCCATGGCGAGTTCCCGCAGGCGCCAGGCGGCCCCGGGCGGGGGCAACAGGGCCGCGGCCGCGGCGTCGAGGTCCTCGATCGCCCGGACCATGGCCGAGTAGTCGACCAGCGGACGCACCGTTCCCCGACCCTCGGGCTCGGGAGTCCCGGGGTACCAGACCGGGGTCGAGGCGGCCATCTCGCCCCGGTCCCGGACGTAGCGGGCGAGCGGATGGAGCTCGGGGGGGAGCGACCGCGTCCTCTCCTCGGCCGCCTCCCGGGCCAGCGGCGCGGCCACGCTGGCATCCAGCCAGACCAGCGCGCCGTCGCCCGAGTTCTGCTGGTGGAGCAGCAGTTGGAAGGCCGAGAGCAGAGGCCGCTCGGCCAACGGTCCGGGGTACCCCAGCCGCCTCCCCGCGCCCCGCTCGGCCAGCTCGCCCCGGGTCACGAGCAGGCGCAGGGCCCGGTCCAGCCTCACCACCCGGGCGAGCGGCGCCTTGGGGGTGGGCCTGGCCTCCAGGCGGCGGTCGAGCTCGGCGAGGAGCGCCTGGGTCGTGGCGCGATCGACCCTGTCCGGGCGTCGCTCCATGCGCCAGAGCTGGCGATCGAGGCGGGCGAGCAGCGGCTCGAGCTCGTCCTCGCGCCCGGAGCCGGGGACGATCCGGCCGAGCCACCAGGAGCCGAGCTGGCCCCGGGCCGGGGGCAGGATCCGGAAGGGATCCCCCGCGGCGGCCCGGACCGCGGCCGGGATCCGGAGCGCCAGCCACTCGGGATCCGCCCCGAAGGGCGGCGTCGGCCAGGCGCGGACCGTGCCCCGGTCGGTCTCGATCCGGGGAAGGTCGGCCAGGTCGCCATCCAGGAGCTCGACGGCCAGGAACAGGTCGCCGGTGGAGCGGGAGGCATCCGGGAGACGGACGCCGTCCTCGGGCCAGCCGCGGTCGGCCTCTCCGAACCATTCCCGCGGCGCCTCCAGGCAGGTCAGGGGACGGCTCTCGCGATAGGGCCTGAGGTCGCGGTCGGCGGGTGCCGGCAGGGGGAGGAACTCGGCACCCAGCAGTTCGAGAGGAGGCAGGGGGTCGGGGCAGGCCCCGGGCAACCAGCCTGCAGCGTCCCCCGGGGAGGCAGGGGGTACGACCCGGGCGGCCGGAAGCGACGAGGGCGCCTCCCCCGGCCGGGTGAGCAGAGCCAGCACCAGGAGCCCGAGCAGCACCGCCTCGGCGGGCCCGATCGGCGAGGCGGGAAGCCTGACGGCCAAGTACGCTCCCTTCCTCCGGCACCGTACCCCGACCGCCGCGGCCGGGCACCACCCGACGACCGGGAGCCATCGCGGGAACCGGAGGTACCATCCCTGAGGAAGGCGGCTCGGGAGGAGACCCTTGTTCCGGATCCGACGGATCTTCGACGACGAGCTGCCCGAGGACAAGGCCGCCCTGGAGGCCGCCAAGGAGATCCTGCGGATCCGGTTCCCCGGAATCCGCGAGGAGGAAGTCGCGGGCCTCTCCGGCAAGCTGCGGGACCCCTTCGCGCTCCGCCTCACCTCGATCCTCTACGTCGCATGGAAGCGCGGCAAGGTGGCCGGATTCGCCTCGGTCCTGCGCGACCGCGAGCTCGGGTTCTGGTACCTGGACTGGCTGGCCGCCGACGCCGTGAGCCGCGGCATCGGGGGAGCGCTCTACGACCATCTCCGGTCCGACGCCGAGACCGAACAGGGCCTCGGGATCTTTCTCGAGTGCCTGCCGGACGAGCCGGGCCTGGTGAGCGACCCGGCGAGGCTCCCCGACAACCAGGCGCGGCTGCGCTTCTACGAGGGCTGGGACGCCCGCCCCATCGTGGGGACCGGCTACGAGACGCCGCTCCGGGAAGGCTCGCTCGACGTCCCCCACCTCGTCTACGACCGTCTGGGACGGAGCCAGCCGCTCAGGTCCCGACAGCTCCGCGAGGTCGTGCGGGTCATCCTGGAGCGGAAGTACCGCTACCTCTGCCCCCCGGACTACGTGGAGCGGGTGGTGGCCTCGATCGTCGAGGACCCGGTCCGCCTGCGGCCGCCGCGATACCGACGCCCTCCTCGCCAGAAGGCGAATCACGCGGGGTCGACCTTCCCGGTGGTGGTGACCGACCGCCACGAGATCCACCATATCCGGGAGCGGGGCTACGTCGAGGCCCCGGCCCGGGTGGCCTCGATCGTGGAGCCCCTGCTCGCCACCCGGCGCTTCCGGCTCGAGCCGATCCGCAGCCATGGCAATGCACCCATCCTGGAGGTCCACGACGCCGACTTCTTCCACTACCTGCAGCGCGCCTCGGCGGCGGTGGAGGACGGGGACTCGGTCTATCCCTACGTCTTCCCGATCCGCAACACGGCGCGCCCGCCCAAGGAGCTGGCGGTCCGGGCCGGGTACTACTGCATCGACACCTTCACGCCGCTGAACCGGGGAGCCTGGGCGGCGGCCCGGAGGGCGGTCGACTGCGCCCTGACCGCGGCCGATCGGATCCTGGCCGGGGACCGGCTTGCCTACTCGCTGGTCCGGCCTCCCGGCCACCATGCGGAACGGCGCAGCTACGGAGGGTTCTGCTACTTCAACAACGCCGCGATCGCAGCCCAGGCCCTCTCGAAGTTCGGCCGGGTGGCCATGCTCGACCTCGACTACCACCACGGCAACGGACAGCAGGACATCTTCTACCGGCGGGCCGACGTGCTCACGGTCTCGATCCATGGGCATCCCTCGTTCGCCTATCCCTACTTCACCGGATTCGCCGACGAGCGCGGCGAGGGCGACGGGCTCGGCTTCAACCTGAACCTGCCGCTGCCCGAGAAGCTGGAGGTCGCCGACCACGCCAGGGCACTGGTCCAGGCGTTGAAGCGGATCCAGGAGTTCGCTCCCAGCTTCCTGGTGGTGCCGCTCGGACTGGATACCGGCAAGGGCGATCCCACCGGGACCTGGACCCTGGGCAAGAAGGACTTCGAGGCCATGGGGCACCGGGTGGGTTCGCTGCGTCGCCCGACCCTGGTGGTGCAGGAAGGCGGCTACCGGACCCGCACCCTGGGGGACAACGCGGCGGCCTTCTTCGAGGGCCTCACCGAGGAGATCCTGCGGGGCTGAAGCCAGGGGCGCTCCGGCCACGCCCGTGTGCCCGACCGGTTCGCGGGATCCCGGGTCGGGAGTCGGCGGACCACCCCTCCGGCCTACCGGTTGCGGCCGAGCTTGGCGTCGATCGCGCTCTCCGCCTGCTGGCGCGACATGCCGCGGGCGATGGCCCGTTCGATCAGCTTCTCGCGCACCGCGGGATCGGCGGCCGCGGCCGCGGCGGTCGCCATCCCCCGGAGCTCGCCCTTCTTGCGCACCAGGGCCTGCTTGTCGGCGTCTCCCAGGCCGGGCACGGCCAGGGCGCGATCCAGGCGCGCCAGCAAGGCACTGCGGGCCGATTCGAGCTGGGGCGAGGGTCCGAGTCTTGCCAGGGCGACGGCAGCTTCGAAGGCCGCCTCGATCCCCGGGAGCGCCAGCGGTCCGAGCTTGGCCTCCAGGCCGGTGGCCAGACGCCCGGCGGTGGCCGCCAGCATGGCGTGTTCCTCCTTGCGACGCAGCAGCGCCATGCGCATCACGTAGGCGTCGTTCCACAGTGCGTTCCCATGGTCGGGCAGGCCCGGCCAGAAGAAGATCTCGTCGGCCCCCTGGCAGACCTGCTGTTCCGCCTTCCCCGAGACCGTTCCCGACTCGATGGCCCTGGTGCAATGACGGAACATCCCCACGGCGCGGTCCTTCACCGACTCGACCAGCGCCGGGTCATCGACCTTGGCGAACTTCCTCCAGGCCCGGAACACCTCGACCTCGGCGACCCGGGCGCCGGTCTCGTCGCCGTCCTTCCAGCAGGCCTCGGCGAGGATCCAGTGGGCGCCCGCCAGGAGTTCCGGCGCCGAGTCCGGCGACAGCTTGGCGACGACCGTCTTCCAGCCGGACAGGGCCGGACTGTCGAGACCGAGACCCATGCTGCGGATGCGCCCCGTGGGATGTTTCCAGATGAGGTCGCTCACCGCCGCCATGGCGGCCTTGCGCCCCGGGTCCGACTGGGACCAGGCCCAGCACGCCTGGCGGGGCGGGGACTTCCGGAACACCTCGGCCGGGAGACTCCCACCGCAGGCCAGCATGACAGCCAGGGCAACCAGAGAGCGCACCATGACCCTCCCACCTTTCCCGGAAACCTCCGCATCGCGGCCGGTCCGGAGAACCCACAAAGGATCGCGACCGTGCTCCGGGTCCGGGGCCACAGCCGTCACCAGTCCGGGAAACCGTCCCAGAACCCGAGGTGCGCCGTCTCGTGCACCGCCTGGTAGGCCCAGTGGCCGGGAGGCACGTCGGTGAAGCGGGGCCCGAATTCCCGTCCGGCCAGCGCCAGGGATCGGTCGGCATCCAGCGCCAACAGGCTCCAGGGATCGATCGAGACCTGGGGGCCCGGCCTGGCCAGGGCGTCGCGGGCCTCGTCCAGGGCCCGGCCGACCAGGTCGCTGCCGTGGCCTGCGTCGGGGACCCGCTCCCGATAGGGAGCAACCCGAGCCTCGACCACGCCGCGGTCGACCTGGATCGACCCGGTGGTCCCGCCCATGCGGGTCACGTACTCGCGCACCACCCCGAGCAGCGCCAGCGTCTGGGCCCGGTCCACGAGGGCGGCGCCCAAGGCTCCACCGGGCACCGTCTGCACCACCACCGGGACTCCCAGGGCGCCGAGGCGAGCCAGTCCCCGGCAGGCGCCCCCGACCTCGATCCCCTCGCTCGGATCCGCACAGATCCCGGGTCCCGCCGCCTGCGCCGCGACCCCCGACATCGCCATCCCGAGTATCGCGGCCCATGTCCTCCGACGACCTTCCACCATGGCTGACCTCCTCGGCCCCCCCCAGTGTGGACCGCTCCGCCTCCCCGCCCGAGCGCCACGACCCGGTACCCTCGGGGACGCATGTCCGACCGCGCTCCTCCGCCCCTGCGTCGCCTCGTCTGGTGGTGCCTGGTCCTCTTGTGGGCCCGGGAGGTGGCGTTCCGCCTCGGCGACGCGGCCGGCCCCGGCCCCGGCCCCGGGCCTGGCGGAACCTCGGGGTCTGCCGGGCGCCACCTCCCGCCCGGGACCGCCGCCCCTGAGGCTCCGGGCGAACCCTTCGCCAAGGTCCGCGGGCTCGGCCCGGATCGGACCCTGGAACTCGAAGCCGTGGAACCTTGCCTGGTCCGCTGGCGGGACGAGCCCGACCGGAGCTGGTGGCTGCCGGCCGGGACCTGGCGCCTGCCCGAACCGGAAGCCGGGGATCCCTGGATCCTCGAGCGGCTCGACGGCCCCGTCCCGCAAGTGCTGGCGATCGACCGCCCCTCCTGGCTGGACGCGACGGTCCGCCAGCTCCTCGCCGGGCCCCGCCCCTGGGGGGAGCTGGAGCACCCCGAGGCCCTCCACCCGGAGCTGCGTCCGACCCTGGCGACCGGAGGTCCGGACCTGCTCGCCTGGCTCCCCGACCTGATGACCTCGAACCCAGCCGACAAGGTCCGGCCCCGGTCCCTGTGGAATCTCTTCCAGGCCTGGGAGACCCTGGCCGTCCAGGGAGGACGGAATCGGAAGGGAAGCTGGCCGCCCGGCTCGACCTCGGTCCGCTCCGTCCGCCAGGAAGCCCGGCCGCGCCGGGTCGAAGCCGCGGACTGCACCATCCTCCGCGAGATCCCCCGATTGATCCTCGCCGACCTCCGGGACGAACCCACCCGCCTCCCCGGGTTCCCGAGCCCCCCGATCTACCTCGAGTGGTGCCTCGATACGTCAGGCTCGCAGGGACTGGTGGAACTGGTGGTGGGGCTCGACGGGCTCGATCCGAACTGCTGGATCCGGATCGAGGAACTCCGGGAGGGCGGGGACGCCTACGAGTTCGACTTCTCCCCCAGGTCCGAGGTCCCGGCCGGCTCGCGAACCTGGCTCTCGGTCTCGCTGCCGGCCGACTTCACGCCGCGGCTCGGGAGCTTCCTCGAACTCAGGACCTGGGGCCCCGACGAATCGAGCCCCCGTCCCCAGATGGCGGCCGCCTGGCTCTCGAGTCCGACGCCCTAGGTCGGGCGAAGCCGGAGCGCCCCGGGTTCACCCCGGGGAAGCAGCGGTGTGTCTGGCATGTCCG
>CAYOHP010000105.1:0-21811 GCA_964403795.1 uncultured bacterium
CCCCGTCGCCCCCGGCAGGAAGGGGTCGACGAGGCGGGCCCGGCCCAGGGGTCGGTCCCGGCGAGGCCGCGGTGGCGAGCCTCGACGGACCCGACGCCCGCCGCCTCGACGAGCGCACCGATCCCGCCGATCGTTCGCTCCCGCCCGAGGCCGGCAGCGCCATCGTCGACGGGTACCGTCCCTTCCTCGAGGAACTCCGGCACGGACCGGGCGATCCGTCCCACCATGCACGGGTGCTCGCCGCCTTCGACCGCTTCCGGGTGCTGGTGGCCCACCGGAGCGGCGAGCGGGGCCTGGGCAGGCTGAACGACGAGTGCCGTACGGTGCTGGTCGGCGCCGGACTCCTCCCCGATGCGCCAGGGGACGATCTGGTGCCGGGCCTTCCCCTGATGGTGCTCGCCAACGACTACGGCCTCAGGCGCTTCAACGGCGAGATCGGGATCGCGGTGAGGCGCCCCGGCTCGGCGGCGGGGAGCCTCTCGGTGGCCTTCCCCGGTCTCGCTCCGGGAACGGTCGAATACCTCTCGCCGTCCCGGCTCCCGAGCTTCGAGCCGGCTTTCGCCCTCACCGTGCACAAGAGCCAGGGCAGCGAATTCGAGACGGTCCTCCTGGTCATGCCGCGACGCGACTCGCCGCTCGCCACCCGGGAGCTCGTCTACACCGGGGCCACCCGGGCCCGGAGCCGGCTGCTCGTGCTCGCCGACCCGGGGGTACTGGCCCGGGCCATCGAGCGCCCCATCCGCCGGGCCTCGGGCCTGGGCGAACGGGTGTGGGGGAGCGTAGAGCCAGGGTAGGTCCCGAACCGTGTACCATCGGTGGCAGGCGGATCGGGAATCGGGACGAGCCGGGATGGCCACGCAGCACGCCGACATGACCGAGGAACGCTGGTCCCGCTTCCCGTTCGACCAGCAGGTCCTCATGATCGCCAACGAGCTCCACCGGGCCAGTCGACGGTGTTCCGCAGGGGACCGCGAGGGGCTGCGACTCGGGTACGAACGGGTCTTCGCCCTGCTCGACGTCACGGTGGCCGTCGCCGACCGCAGGAGCGTGCGTCGCGAGCTCCTGCGGTTCCGGGAGATGCTGGCCGAGCGCTACCTCGCCCCACCCGACCTCGCCGCCCACCTGGCCCTCCTGCGCGCCTTCCTCCAGCTCTCCCCCGGCGCCCACGCCCAGATCCCCTACCTGATCCCGACCGGGATCCGGGGCGGTCCTTGATCCGCTTCACCAAACTCCAGGCGCTGGGCAACGACTTCCTGGTGGCGGTACGCCGCAGCGGCGACCCTCGGCCCGGACGCTGGCTCGAGCCGGAGGCCTGCCGCTCGCTGCTGGCCCGCGCCACCGGAATCGGAGCCGACGGGCTGATCCTGCTGGAACCCGCAGGCGGGAACGGGGATGCCGCCGGAGCCGACTGGCGCGCCATCCTGCAGAACGCCGACGGCAGTCCCGCCGAGTTCTCGGGGAACGGGATCCGGGCGGCTGCCCTGCACCTGGTGCTCGAGGACCTGGCTCGCCCCACCCTGCATCTCGCCATGGGCGGGAGGCGCTTCGAGCTCGAGGTGGATCCCCGGCCGGCTCCCGCGCCGGTCGAGCCGGAACCTTCCCGCCCCGTCCCGCTCGGCCCCGCCCACCGGGTGCGGCTGCTCCTCGAGGCCGCGGCCAGCGAGCTCCGGCCCGCCACCTCCGCCGACCTCGGCCCTCGCCACCGGGAACTCTCGGGCTTCCCCTGCTTCGTGGTACGGGTCGGCAACCCCCACCTGATCGTGGTCAGCGACCCCGACCTTCCCCTCGATCCGGATCTCCAGGAGTCGCTGCGCCACGGGATCCCCTGGAGTCCGGGAGGCGTGAACGTCTCCTGGATCGCGCCCGAGGAGCCGGAGCGGGCCCGGATCGTGACCCACGAACGAGGGGTCGGCCCCACGCTGGCGTGCGCCAGCGGGGCTCTGGCCGCCTTCCTGGTCGCCCGGGAACTCGGCCGGCTCTCCGACCACGCCCTGGTGACGAGCCGCGGCGGCGCCCTCGAGATCTCGGGGGACCGGCATCGGGCCACCCTGGGCGGCCCGGTGCACCGGGTCGGCGAGGCGGCCGTCGGGTAGGGCGAAGTCCGTCGAGGTCGGACCAGGGCGCCCCGCTCCCGAGGCCGGTCGCCTGCCGGAAAGTCGAACGCCCCCCGAAGGAGGGCGTCCAGAGGTGCCATCGCTGGCAGAGCCCTGCGAACAGTCGAAACCGTTGTTACTGGAACCTGCGGAATCGGCCGCTCAGGTACACTTCATTCAATTTGCACGGTTCACGATCGCGAATCAAGAGGTGAAAATCTCTAATGCAATCTCCCGCCGCTCCCGTCAGGTACATCCTGGGCCTCGACCTCGGCGTCGCGTCCATCGGCTGGGCGGTGCTCGGACTGGACGCGGACGACCGACCGGACCGGATCGTAAAGACCGGGGTCCGCATCTTCGAGGCCGGCAAGGAGGGGGTCGGTGGCACCAAGGAGGAGCCCCGGAACCAGAAGCGACGGCAGGCCCGGGCGGCGAGGCGGTCGCTCTGGCGGCGGCGGCTCCGGGCCGACAAGCTCTTCCGCCACCTCCAGGGCGTCGGGCTCCTGCCCGAAGGCGACGGCTCGAGGCCGGCCGCGCGGCATGCCCTGCTGCAGCGCCTCGACGCGACCATCATGGCCAGCCGCCGCGCCCAGGCCGAATCCCTCGGGATCCGGATCGACCACGTGCTCCCCTATTGGCTCCGGGCCCTGGGCCTGGACGAGCGGCTCGAGCCCCACGAGTTGGGGCGGGCGCTCTACCACCTGGTCCAGCGCCGGGGCTACAAGTCGAACCGCGTGGCGGAGCGCAAGCCAAAGGGCGACGAGGACAAGGGCAAGGTCCAGTCGGGCATTGACGAACTCTCGGCTGCGATGCAGGCCGCGGGCGCCAGAACGCTCGGCGAGTTCTTCGCCCGGCTCGATCCCGAGCAGTCACGCATCCGCCGGCGCTGGACCGCTCGTGGGATGTTCGAGGCGGAGTTCGGGATGCTCTGGGAGCGGCAGGCCGGCTTCTACCCGGAAGTCCTCACGGAGAAGCTCAAGAAGCAGGTGCGCGGCGATCTCTACTTCCAGCGCCCGCTACGGGTCCAGTCCCACCTGATCGGAGAATGCACACTCGAGCCGGGCCGACGGCGGGCTCCGATGGCCCTGCTCCTGGCGCAACGGTTCCGGTACCTGCAGAGGCTGAACGACCTCAGGATCGTGGCTGCGACCGGTGAGGAGCATCCCCTCGACGAGGCGCAGCGCACCACGGTCCGGGGCCGCCTCGAGCAGGGCGACGCCAAGTTCACGGAACTTCGGAAGCTCCTGGGGCTTGGGCGAGGAGTGGGCTTCAACCTGGAGCGAGGCGGTGAGAAGAACCTCCCTGGCAATCGGACCCGCGCAAAGCTGGTCGCGGTCTTCGGCAGGCCCCTGCGTCGCCAGCGAGGCCCGGGGAGCGGCCCCCGGACCTCGCTGGCCCACCGGGCTTCCGCTAGGTGAGCGACTCATGCCAGTGCGTGTGAGTCGCATCTCTCCCCCGGATCCGGCAGCCTTCCCCACCGGAACTCGGAGGAACCGCTGCTACCATGCGAGGAGGAACGAGGCCATGGCCGCCATGTCCCGGAGCGCCGTCACACAGGGCAAGCTCACCTACCAGGACTACTGCCGCATCCCCGAAGACGGGCAGCGTCACGAGATCCTGGATGGGACCCACTTCGTGAGCCCGTCCCCCGGACTACGACACCAGCAGGTCTCGGTCCAGCTCACCCGCATCCTGGCAGCATTCCTGCGTGAGACCCGCCTGGGAGAACTCCTGCAGGCCCCTTCGGACGTGATCCTCGACGAGTCCACGGTGGTTCAGCCCGACCACTATGTGGTCCTCCGCTCCAACGTCGCAAGGCTCGAGCCCGATGGGTGTCATGGTCCGCCCGATCTGGTGATCGAAGTCCTGTCTCCAGGAAACGCTGCCCATGACCTCGTGCGGAAACTCGCTCTCTATGACCGGATGGGGGTGGCCGAGTACTGGGTCGTGGATCCGGCCACCCGACGGGTCGAGGTCTACCGTCGAGAATCTTCGGGCGGGACGAGCCGATCCAGGGTCGCCAAGGCGGGGACCGGGCATCATTCTCCCCGCTTCGCCCGACCCTTGGTGCTCATGGCGTCCCGGGGCGACCGCTTGGAGACGCCCTTGCTGCCCGGTCTGGCGGCATCGCTCGCCGAGGTCTTCGACACCGGCTTGGCCGGCGAAGGCGGCACCGAGGCAGACGATCCGGAGTAGCCCTTCGCCGGCAAGCCGCACCACTGCTGTTGGCCGCAGTTCGGAGCGAGAGCGGCGGAAGACTACCTGCTCCGCGGATCCCATGCATCGCGCAGCGCGTCGCCGAGCAGGTTGAAGCCGAGCACCGAGAGGGCGATCGCCACTCCCGGCCAGGTCACCGCCCAGGGGGCCTTCAGCATCAGCGAGCGGGCCCCGGCCAGCATCGCCCCCCACTCCGGCGTTCCGGGCTCGGCGCCCAGGCCGAGGAACGAGAGGCCGGCGGCGTCCAGGATGCTCGTGCCGATCCCCAGGGTGACGAGCACCATGAGCGGCGAGAGGCAGTTGGGCAGGATCTCCCGGCAGAGGATGCGGGTCTCGCTCGCCCCCAGGCAGCGGGCTGCCAGCACGAAGTCCTGGTGCTTGACCTGCAGGACCGCGGCCCGCACCTGGCGGACGAAGACCGGGATGGCCACGATCCCGATGGCGAGCACCAATGTGGCCATGGAGCGACCCAGCATGCCGGCGATCGAGAGCGCCAGCAAGAGCGAGGGGAAGGCCAACAGCACGTCCACCAACCGCAGCACGAGCCGATCGAGACCCCCGCCCCGGAAGGCCGCGATCGCCCCCAGCGGCACTCCGATCCCCGCCGCCAGCAGCACCGAGGCCACCCCTACGGTCAGCGACGTGGTCGCCCCGTGGAGGATCCGCGACAGCACGCAGCGGCCCAGGGTGTCGGTCCCGAGCGGGAACCCGGGGGTCCCCGGCGGCTTCTCCTGGAGTTCGAGGAACTGGGCACCGGGCGGATTCGGCGCCACCCATGACGCGAACAGCCCGGTCCCGACCAGGCCGCCGACCAGCAGGCAGCCGACCCAGAACATGGGGTTCTTGCGCAGTCGGCTCCAGGCCCGCGAGCGCGTCATGCCGCGTCCACCCGCGGGTCGAGGACACCGTAGACCAGGTCCACGCAGAGGTTCACGCCCACGAAGACGAGGGCCAGGAGCAGCACGGTCCCCTGCAGGGCCTGGAGGTCGCGGGCCAGCACCGCCTCGACCGCGTACGTCCCCACCCCCGGCCAGGAGAAGATCCGCTCGGTCAGCACCGCTCCCCCGAGGAGCGACCCGAGCTGCAGGCCCACCGCCGTGACCACCGGGATCGAGGCGTTCTTCAGGGCGTGGAGCATGGTGACCGACACCTCTCCCGCCCCCTTGGCCCGCGCCGTGCGCACGTAGTCGCGTCCCATCTCCTCGACCATGGCGGCCCGGGTGATCCGGGCGATCAGGGCCAGCGGGATGGTCGAGAGGGCGAGCGCCGGCAGGAGCAGCCGCCCGCACACGTCGAGGAACAGGTCGAGCCGGCCGCACAGCAACGAGTCCAGTCCGTAGAGGCCGGTCCAGGGGAATCCCTCGGGGAACTCGAGATGCGGGGCCAGGCGCCCCTCGAAGGGGAACCACTCGCCGACGGCGAGGATCAGCATGGTGCCGAGCCAGAAGACCGGCATGGACAGCCCCGCCACCGAGGCGGCCCCGACCCCGAGATCGAGCGCCCCGCCCGGGCGCCTCGCCGCCAGGCAGCCGAGACCGATCCCCAGCGGGACCGCGATCGCGAGCGCGGCGCCGGTCAGCTCGACGGTGGCGGCGAAGGTGCGGCGCAGGTCCTCGGTCACGGGGTTCCTGGTCCGGAGCGAGCGGCCGAGATCGCCCACCGCCAGCTTGGCGAGGAACTCGAGGTAGCGGAGCGGCGCGGGACGGTCGAGCCCCAGTTCCCGACGGAGTCTCGCCAGCTCGGCCTCGTCGGCCCGCTCGCCCAGGATCATCCGCGCCGGGTCGCCGGGCCCGGCGTGGAGCAGGGCGAAGGCGACCAGGGTGGCCCCGAGCAGGACCGGCACCGCGTCGAGGACCCGGCGCACCAGCGCTGCGAGCCGGGGGTTCAAGGCGTCCACCCGACCCGTCGGAAGTACACGACCCCGGTGGGATGCAGGGTCAGGCCGCTCACACCTCTGCGTCGCACCGCCAGCTGGTCGGTGTGGACCAACGGCAGCACCGGCACCTCCGCGTCCAGGATCCGGTCGACGGCCCGGTAGAGTTCGGCCCGGCGCGCCTCGAGCGGCTCGGCCCGGGCCGCCACCAGCAGGCGGTGCACCTCCTCGCCCTGGTAGAACGCGTAGTTGGAGGCCGAGCCGGGCCGGGCATTCTCCTTGTCGAGGAGCACGTAGAGGAAGTTGTCGGGGTCGCCGTTGTCCCCGGTCCAGCCGATCAGCGCCATGGAGTGCTCCCCGTGCTGGAGCTTCTCGAGGTAGGCGCCCCACTCGAACTCCTGGAGCCTCACCCGCACCCCCACGGCCGGCAGCACGTTCGCCAGGTACTCGGCGAGCGCCCGGGGCTGGGGCATGTAGGGACGCGGGTTGTCCATGAACCAGAGCTCGGTGTCGATCCCCGAACCGTGCCCGGCGGCGCGCATCAGTTCCTGGCCGAGCGCCAGGTCGGGACCGGGCGGCGCCGAGTCGGGCTCGTGGCCCCACAGGGTCGGCGGCAGCATGCCCTTCGCCGGGGTGGCCGCCCCGTGATAGAGCCGGCGCGCCACCTCGGCCCGGTCGATGGCGCAGGCCACCGCCCGCCGCACCCGCACGTCGTCGAAGGGGGGCTTGCCGTTGTTCATGGCGAGGTAGGCCACGTTCATCCCGGGGGCCTGGACCAGGGCCACGTCGTCCCGGCCCGCGATCCGCCCCAGGTCGTGGGGATTGGGCTCGTCGGCGACCTGGACCGCGGCCTTCTCGACCTGGAGCAGGCGCAGGGTGTTGTCGGCGACCGGGACGAAGACCAGGCGATCGACCTTTGCGCCTTCCCGCCAGTAGTCGGGATTTCGCTCCAGGACCAGCCGCTCTCCCGGCTCCCAGCGGCGGAACCGGAAGGGCCCGGTCCCCACCGGGTGCCGGTAGCTCTCCTCGCCGTGGGTCGCGAACCCGGAGGGCGCCACGATCGAGGCAGTGAACATCGCCAGGTTCGAGAGGAAGGGGGCATAGGGCTGGCGGAGCCGGAAACGCACCGTGCCGCCGTGGGCGGGAGCGGAGGCCGTGGTCGCGGTCGCGGCCGGGCCCGACGCCCCCTCGACCACCTCCACCGAGACCACGTCCTGGTACATGTCGTTCCAGTAGATGAACTCGCCCTGGTGGTGGGGATGCCCGGCGTCGTACTGGCGGGCGAAGCTGAACACCACGCTCTCGGGGGTGAGCGGGGTCCCGTCGTGGAAGCGCACCCCGGCGCGCAGCGCGAAGGTCCAGGTCAGCCCGTCGGGACTCGCCGTCCAGGTGGTGGCGAGGCAGGGCCGGATCGAGGTGGTGGAATCCTCGTACTCGACCAGCCCCTCGAAGAGGTTGACCACCGCCTTGACGCTCTCGCCCTCGTCGGCGTTGGCGGGATCCAGCGTGATCGCGTCATGGCCGCGGGCATGCACCAGCACCCGTTCCCGGGGCGCCTCCCCGCAGCCGGCCGCGCCCAGCGCCGCGACCAGCGCCAAGGCCAGGCCCGGCCACCACGCCCCCCGGATCGCGGACCGCTCCCGGCCCCCGCCCCGCTCCCCCATGCCTACTTCGCTTCGGGTCGCGGCCAGCGGCTCAGGTACAGGTCGACGAAGAGGAAGACGAGCACGCCGAAGACCGCCAGCGACCAGAGCTGGGAAGGTTCGGCCGAGGTCCTCCCCTCGGTCCAGCCCCACACCACCTGCGAGATCGAGGCTGCGGTGGCGGGAGCGGTCGAGCGGAGGTACTCCATGAGCGAGATCCCGGCCGCCACCATGACCCCCATCGAAGCCTCTCCGGCGATCAGACCCGAGGCGAGCAGCACTCCGGTCTCGGCCTTCTCCTCCCGCTCGGGAGCCTTCAACGTGGCGTCGAAGACCCAGCGCAGGATCCCGCCGACCATGATCGGGGCCGACAGGCTGAAGGGCAGGTAGAGCCCCACCGCGAAGGGCAGGCAGCCGATCCCCAGGAGCTCGATGGCGAGGCCCATGGCGGCCCCCATCAGCACGAACTCCCAGGGCAGGTCGCCCTGCATCACGCCCTGGACCACCAGCTTCATCAGGTTGGCCTGGGGCGCCGGCAGCTCGCTCGAGCCGAGCTTGAAGGCGTTGTCGAGGACCCAGAGCGTGTACCCGAGGAAGGGAGCGGCGGCCAGCACCCCGAGGAGTTCGCCGACCTGCTGCTTCCAGGGGGTGGCCCCCACCAGCCAGCCGGTCTTCAGGTCCTGGCTGGTGTCGCCTCCGATGCAGATGCCGATGCAGACCACCGCCCCGACGGTGATGGCGGCGAGCATGCCGGCGGTCCCGGTGAAGCCGACCTGCACGAAGACCAGGCTGGTGGCGAGCAGGGTGGCGATGGTCATCCCCGAGGCCGGGTTCGAGCTCGACCCCACGATGCCCACGATGCGGGCCGAGACGGTGGTGAAGAAGAAGGCGAAGAAGACCGTGCAGATGGTCCCGAGCACCGAGACCTCGAAGACCGGGGAGATGTAGATGATCGCCCCGGCAGCCGCGATCCCGCCCAGCACCCAGCGGGTGTCGAGGTCCCGCTCGGTGCGCTCGGCGCTGCCCTTGCCTGCGCCCGAGAGGATCCCCGAGGTCAGCGTGGACCAGATCATGGGCAGCGCCTTGACCAGCGAGAGCACCCCGCCGAAGGCCACCGCGCCCGCCCCGATGTAGCGGATGTACTTGCTCCAGATGTCGCCGGCCGCCATCTGGGCGATCGGCACGGTCGCCGGGAAGATGGCCTCGGGAGCGTTGGCACCCAGGAAGGCGATGGCCGGGATCAAGACCAGCCAGCCGACCACCGCGCCCGCGAGCATGGTGCCGGCGATCCCGGGGCCGAGGATGAAACCGACCGCCAGCAGGCTCGCCTCCAACGCGCTGCCGACCACGGCCTTGGGCATGAGCGGCAGGTGCGCCTCCACCTCGTCGGTGAGCAGCTTGCCGGCCTTCCCGAAGTACATCACCAGCTTGTAGATCGCCCCTACGATCAGGCCCTTGAAGACCATGCGGGCGGCCTCCCCGCCCTGCTGGCCCGCCACCTGCACCTCGGCACAGGCGGTGCCCTCGGGGAACGGGAGCCGCTCGTGCTCTCTGACGATCAGGAAGCGCCGCAGCGGGATCATGAAGAGCACCCCGAGGATGCCGCCCATGCAGGCGACCATGAAGATCTTCCAGGTGCCGGGGATCGGCTCGCCCGCCTCCCGGGCGATCAGCACCATGGCCGGAACCGTGAAGATGACCCCGGCGGCCAGGCTCTCGCCGGCCGACCCGATGGTCTGGACCATGTTGGTCTCGAGCACCGTGCCGCGCTTCAGGATGCCGCGGAACACGCCCATGCCGATCACGGCCGCGGGAATCGAGGCCGAGACCGTGAGCCCGACCTTGAGTCCCAGGTAGGCGTTGGCGGCCCCGAACACCACCGAGAGGACCACGCCGATGGCGATCGCCTCCCAGGTCAGCTCGGGCATGTCGGTCACTTCGGCGGGGATCCGCCCGTGGAAGACCGGCTTCTTTCCGGTCTCGCCGACCTTCAGCTTCTTGGCCATGGACCTCTCCCGTCGAGTGCGGAGCCGGGGCGCGGGCGCGGAGGCGATGCGCGGACCGGTCGCGGAGCCGGCGAGACTACCATGTCCGCACCCGGACGCAGTCGGAGCGCACCCGGTTCACCACGGGGGGCAGCGGAGGCGCGGTCCGTCGCCAGCGAACCCCTTGCGGGCGAGCTGAAGGCTCACATGGGAAGGCGGCCAGCCGCGCGCCGACCTGCGAGGCGAGGGGCCGCACTCGCGGGACTGGCCCCGGGCTAGTGAACGGTTGTATCCTGACCCGGACCTCGACCGGAGCCCATCCCATGACCGTCCGCATCGTCCACAGCGCCGACTGGCAGATCGGGTTGAAGGCTCGTCATGTGGCCGCCGCCGCCGAGCGGGTCCGGGCCGCCCGCTTCGAGGCCGCGGCGCGAGTCGTGGCGCTCGCGGCCGACCGGCGGGCCCATGCGCTGCTGGTGGCGGGCGACGTCTTCGACCACCCCATGGTCGAGGACCGGGTGGTGCGACAGCTCGCCTCGGTACTCGCCCTCTGCCCCTGTCCCGTCTACCTCCTCCCCGGCAACCATGATCCCCTGGGGCCCGGCTCGGTCTGGGGCCGTCCCGCCTGGACCGGGGCCCGGCCGCCCCACGTCCATGTGCTCGACGGTTTCGAGCCGGTGCGGGTCCCGGGCGCCGAGCTGGTGCTCCTCCCCTGCCCTCTCTCCCGGCGACGCTCGGTCGACGATCCCACCTTCCGCATGGCGGCGGCCCCGGCCGGCAAGTCGGTGGTGGTAGGGATCGCCCACGGGGGACTCGCCATCGCCGGAAAGCACCAGGAGGACGCCCATCCCATCGGCCTCGACGTGGTCGAACGCACCGGGGTCGACTACCTGGCGCTGGGCGACTGGCACTCCACCTACCTCCACGGCGAGCGGATCGCCTACTCCGGGGCCCACGAGACCACCAAGTTCGGCGAGGACCGCTCCGGTGCCGCCCTGGTGGTCACGATCACGGAGCGGGGAGCCCGGCCGGCGATCGAGGCCGCGGCGACCGGGGTGCTCTCGTGGCAGGACCATGCGCTCGACATGGGGCTCGGTACCGGCGCCTTGGAAGAGCTCCGGGGGCGCACCCTCGGCCTTCCCTCTGCGAGCGACACTCTGCTTCGGGTGACCACCTCGGGGAGCACGACGCCCGATCTCGAGCTGGCCTTCTCCCGGCTGCTGGCCGAGCTCGAGCCCCGGCTGCTCGCCCTGGTGGTGGTCCGGGAGGACCGGCCCGAAGGCGCCCTGGCCGGCCGCCTGGCCGAGGTGGCGGCGGGGAGTCCGCTGGTCTCCGGACTGGTCGCCCGGATCGCCGGCCTGGAGGATCCGGTCCTGAAGCGGGAGGCGTCCCGCAAGCTCGCCGAGCTGGTCGCCGAGGTCTTCCCATGATCCTCCACCGGATCACGGTCCAGGGCTTCGGGCCGCTCTCCGACCCGGTCACGGTCCCGGGCCGGGAGGAAGCCGACCTCGGTCCCGGGGTCGTGGTCCTCCACGGGCCCAACGAGACCGGCAAGTCCTCGCTGCTCCTGGCCCTGGCCCGCGGCCTGTTCGACCGCTACCGGACCAAGGGCGACGAGATGCTGCGCCATCGCCCCTGGGGCACCAGCCTCTCGCCGCGGATCGAGATCGAGTTCTCGGTCCGGGGCACCCGCTACCGGCTCGAGAAGCGCTTCCTCGAGGGCGCCGGGAGCGAGCTCGGGGAGTGGCGCGGCGAGCGGTACGGGCGGCTCGCCGAGGGCGAGGACGCCGACCTCCGGGTGCGCGACCTGCTGGCCGCGCCCGGGTCGGGCAAGGGCGCCAGCCGGATCGAGCACTGGGGCCTGGCGCGGGTGCTCTGGCTGGTCCAGGATCCCGACCGTAGTCGGCTCCCCGGCACCGACGACGCGCTGCGCGGGCACCTCACCCGGGTCCTCGGCGGCGCCGCCCTCTCGGTCCCGGAGAAGACGTTGATCGAACGCCTCGAGCAGGAGGCCGCCGCCCACTTCACCGGGAAGAAGGTCCAGGCGAAGAAGGGCAGCCTGCTCCCCGAGCTCGACGCCCGGATCGCGGAGCTCGAGGCGCAGATCGCGGCGGCCTCGTCCCGGCTCGAGGCTGCGGAGAAGGCCGCGGGCGCGGTGGAGGCCGCCGAACTCGCCCTCGTCGGCCTCGAGGAGGAGGCCGCCGGGATCCGGGACCGGATCGAAGCCGTGGAGCGCGCCCGCACCGAGGAGGAGTCCGTGGCCCGGACCCTGCTCGAGAAGCAGAAGGACCGGGAGCGGCTGGCAGAGCGTCACGCCGAGCTGGTCCGGGAGCGGGAGGACCGCCGGGCCCGGGCCCAGGCGATCCGCGACCAGGAGACCCGCCGGGAGGAGCTCGCGCCCCGGCTCGCCCGGGCCACGCTGCGCGCCGGGGAGACGGCGGCCGCCCTGGGTGCCGCGGAGGAAGACGAGCGCGCCCGCCAGCAGGACGAGGAACGGGCCCGTGCCGCCGACCTCCAGGCCCGCGGCCTGGCGCAGGTGGCGGCGCTGGCCGACGAGGCCGCCCGGCTGGCCGGACTGGAGGCGCGACGGTCCGCCCTCGAGGAGGAACGCGCCCAGGTGGAGCGTCGACTGGAGGTCGAGGCGTGCCCGGAGCCGCGCCAGCTCGCCGAGGCCGAAGCCCTCGAGACGGCCTACACCGAAGCCCGGGCCCGCCACCAGGCCGAGGCCCTCGAGCTCCGGTTCACCGCTGGTGCCGAGCGCCATCGGCTCCGCTTCGAATCGAGCGGGACCACCCGGGAGGCGGAGGCCGCACCCGGCACCCCGGTCGCCTTCCTGGGTGAGGCCCGGGCCCGGCTGGCGATCGAGGGCGTCGGCACCCTGGAGGTCTCGGCCGGGGCCGGGGCCGCCGGGGCGGTCCGCGCCCGGGAGGCCCTGGAGCGCGCCGCCGAGGCCCGGGTCGCGCTGCTGGCGAGGTTCCGGGTCTCCGACCTGGCGGCCCTGCGGACCCTGGTCCAGGTCGGGCAGGAACGCCGGCGCGCCCTGGAGACCCTCGCGACCCGGATCTCCGAACTGCTCCCCGAGGACCTCGGCGATCGGTCGCGATGGGCGGACCGACGGTCCCGGGTCGACGAGGAGCTCGCCAAGCTGCGGGCCCGGCTCGGACTCGACCCCGAGGCGGCGCTGGAAAGACCTCTGCCGGACCAGATCGAGCGGACTGCCTCGGCTGCCGAGGCCGCGGCCCGGGCGGTCAAGGAGGCGGCCAAGGCCGTGAAGGCGCGGCGCAAGGAACGCGACCAGGCCGAGGCCGAGCGGAGCTCGCTCGAGCAGGAGGGCGGCGCGATCGCGGCCCGCCTGGCGGCCCTCGTCGAGGAGGCCGACCGGGCCCGCCGGACCCGGGGCGAGGACGCCGCCCTGGAAGCCCAGGCGAGCGAGCTCGCCAGCCAGGTCGCCCTGGCCGAGGACGCGGTCCGGGGGCTGGAATCGAAGCTGCCGCCGGTCGAGGAGCGGGCCGACCGACGGCGCCAGCGCCTCGATGCCTCCCTGGAGAGCGTCGGCAAGGCGCTCTCGGCCCGGCGCGAGGAACTCGCCGCCGACCGCCGCAGCCTGGAGGAGACCGCGGCCGGCAACGTCCGGTCGGCGCTGGTGGCCGCCGAGGAGGAGCTCGAGCGGGTGCGGTCCCGGAGGGCCCTGGAGGGAGCCAGGGTGGGAGCCCTCCGGCTGCTGGCGGAGACCGCCCGGGCGCTGGGCGAGGAGACGGAACGTTCCCTGGTGGCCCCGGTCGAGGGCGAGGTCCGCCGCCTGCTCGCCCACCTGGCAGGCGGCGACCCCGGGTGGCGTTTGGCGCTCTCTCCCGATCTCGCCCAGGCGGCGCTGCACCGGGCCGGCGAGGACCTGGCCGGGGGCGGCTGGGAGGAGCTCTCCTGGGGCGCCCGCGAGCAGGCGGTGCTGGTGCTTCGGCTGGCCCTGGGGCGGCTCCTGTCCCGTCAGGAGGGGCATCCCTGGCTGGTGGTCCTCGACGACCCCCTGGTGAACACCGACCGGATCCGGGCCGACCGCGCCCTCGAGCTGCTCGAGGTCTACGGACGGGAGCTGCAGATCCTGGTGCTCACGGCCTTCCCGGAGCGCTACCGGGAGGTGGCGAGCCGGGAGGTCGACCTGGCGGCGCTGCGGCGCGGGAGTTCCCGGTAGGTCGAGCCATCGCCCGGCCACGCGTCTCGACCGGTTCGCCGGGACGCCGCGGGACCTTCGCTACCAGACCTTCTGGGGCCGGAGGTCGCAGTTCTCCCCGAGCCAAGTCCCGTCGAACTCGGAGATCTCCCGCCGGCGTCCGCCCAGGATGAAGTAGTCGCGGGCCGGCTCCGACCGGTCCCCCCCGAACGGCACCATCCCCGGCATGCGGTTCTGGATCCACTGGTCGGGACAGACCCGGAGGGTCCCCCGGGCCTGGCGGAGCAGCGCGTCCCACTCCCCGGGATCGACGCCTCGGCCGGGCCGAGCCGGTCCCGACCTGCCCCCCGGCACCGGAGGTCGGATCGACACCTCCTCGACGGGTTCCTCCTCGGCCGACTCCTCCTCGGCTTCCATGTCCTCCCCTTCCTCCTCGCCGTCGCCGTCGCCGTCCCCGGAGCCGCCCTCGTCCTCCTCCTCGTTGCCGCAGGCCGCCGCCTTCACCGCCCAGGCGCGCTCGGCCTCCGGCTTCCGCCGGGCCGGGGTGAACCCGATCCCGGTCCCCTCCTCGGGAACAGCCAGGATCCACCGACTGCCGACCTCGGGTCCCGGGTAGGGCTCGGCCTCGAGGCGTCGGATCATGGCCTCGGCCTCGGCCCCACCCCAGTCGACGCCATGGCCCGGGGGCAGCCAGGAGAAGGTCCACTCCTCCTCGACCCCCGGGATCCCCTCGCCCGAGACCGTCTCGAGTACCCTGGCCTCGACCCGGGCGGGCTCGCCCCTGGTCGCCCGCCCCGCCGAGACCGCCTGGATCTCGACCACCACCACCCTGGGCGCGCCGCAGAAGAGTTCCTCGGGCGGGATGGATTCCTCCAGGGACTGGTCTGCCAGGACCGCCGCTGCCACGACCACAGAGAGGCCCAGGGCAAGGAGCAGATTCCGCACGTCGCACCAACCGTTCTCTGCTCCCACGCTCGGGAGCGCCAACCTACGGTAGCCGAGGTCGGGCTGCCGCGGCTTGCGAGGCCCCCGGGAGCGGGCCTACTCTCGCCCCGATGCGACGAGGCGAAGGAGGGCGAGTGCTCGAGGGCTTCCGACCCGAGGCGAGCTGGGAGGCGCTCTACCGCTTCCGCCAGGCCCTCGACGATCGACTCGAGGAGCTTCAGGAGCAGGGCAGCGACCTCTCCGACCTGCTCTCGGACCTGCAGCGCTCCTTCACCCGGGCACTGGCAGCCGTCGGGACCCGGGTCCACGTCTTCGACGAGGACGAGGAGGACGACTGGATCCTGGTGGTGGGCGACGGCCTGCCCCGCTCGCTCTCCGCCGCCACGGGACGCCTCCAGAAGGCGGGCTGGCGCGACCTCGAATCCGGGTTCCGGGCCTACGACGCCCTCTTCGACATCTCCAACGGGGTCCTCGGTTCGGCCACCGTCTTCGTCCGCAGCGGGGGCGCCCTGTCCGAGGAGTGGACCGCCCGGTACACCGAGGCCTTCGTGGAACAGGTCGACAACTACGTCCACCAGGTCCACCAGGCCCGCTCCCAACATCGCCTCGGCCTCCGGATCCAGAAGTGCCTCGAGACCCCGGTCTTCGAGGAGGGCCTCGACGCCGCGGTCCGGGTACTGATGGCCGGCGCCCCGGTCGAGGGCTTCGTGCTCTTCTACTCGAGCCGCCACCTGCTCTATCCAGAGGCGGTCGTGTACCGGGCCTACGACCGGACCGGCAAGGTGGTCGCCGACGGGTTCGAGAACCGCGACGAAGCCTTCGAGGCCAGCCTCCGGGACACCCGGCTCGAAGCCCTCGGCAAGGGCCACCTGGGGGGAAGGCTCAAGGTGTCGCCCGAAGAGCCGGTGGTGCTGCCGCTGGTTCGCCACGGCCAGCACGTGGAGTACGTCGGCAAGCTGTTCGCATGGCTCAGGGCCGGTGCGCCGCGCTCGGCCGCCATCGCCCAGTGCGAGGTGCTCCAGACCGCGGTGTTGCAGCGGCTGGCCGACTACTCGCGGGAGACCCGCCATCTCCAGCGGTACTTCGCGCCCCGGGTGGTGCAGCGCCTGCTCCGGACCCCGGAGTACGACACCCGCCTGCTGGCTCCCCGGGTCCAGGACCTGGCCGTGGTCTTCATGGACGTCGCCAGCTTCACCGAGCTCTCCGAGACCATCCTGGTGGAGCCCGACGCCATCGGACGCTTCATCGACCTCTGGTCCGGGGAGACCACCCGGGTCCTGCTCCAGCACCAGGGGGTCCTCGACAAGCTGATCGGGGACTGCGTGCTCGGGCTCTTCGGTCCGCCCTTCTTCGAGGCCGCCCCGGCCGAGCTGGCGGCCCAGGCGCTCACGGCCTGCCAGGAGATGCGCCAGGCCACCCGGGACCTGCTCGACCACCCCGAGCTGGCCCCCTTCCGGGACCGGATCGCCAGGTGGGGCGGGCTCGACGTCTCCACCGGCGTGAACCTCTGCCGCGCCGCAGTGGGGAGCTTCGGCTCCAACCAGGACTACACGGTCTTCGGCTCGGGCGTGAACAACGCGGCCCGGCTCCAGTCGATGGCCGGCCGGGGCCGGATCCTGGCCATGAAGCCGGTGGTGGAGGCCCTGGAGGCTTCGCCGGCCCATGCCGGACGCTTCCGGTTCGGGGAGCAGGGCTCGGGCAAGGCCAAGAACGTCGCCGAGCCGCTGGTCTTCCGGGAACTCCTGGAGTAGCCGCAAGCCCAGGCCATGACCGGCAGGCCTGAGGGCGAAGCCGGAGCGCCCCGGGTTCACCCCGGGGGAGCCGCGGAGGCGAAGCCCGCCCGCGAGCGACCCCCTTGGGGTGAGCTGCAGAGGAACTATTCGGGAAGGCGCAGGATGCGCCGCACGAACTTGCGCACCGCCACGCCGTAGGGCGAGTTGGGCGCCACCGTAGCCATGGGTCGCCCCTGGCTGACGGCAGCCTCGGCGGCGGCCCGGTCGTCGGGGAACCGGCTGGCCATCACCACCAGCTCCGGGACCTCGAGGTGCGGGCCCCGGGCATCCTCGCGGGGCCGGCAGAGGAGGGCCAGGAGCTTCGAAGGCGAGTAGCCGCAGCGCTGGAGCATCGAGTGGAGGACCCGGGCCGACTTCAGGTTGATGGGCCGGTCCCGGGTCACGACCATCACCAGCCGGGCCCGGTCCAGCAGCGGGAACCAGCGGTCCGGGACCCCGACCGGAAGGTCGACCAGCACGTAGTCGTAGAGCTCCTCCAGCCGCCCTACGACATGGGAGACGTGGTCGGGATCGGTTCCGCCCAGGTGCTCCCCCCCGGAACCGGTGAGCACCACCAGTCCAGTCTCGTGGGTTCGAAGGTGCTGCGCCACCACCTCGGGATCGTCGCAATGCGGGGAGTCGGCCAGGGCCGCCAGGTTCATGGGATCGTCGAGGAGGCCGAGGTAGAAGCTCACGTCCCCGTAGAGCTCGTCCAGGTCGACCACCACCACCCGTCGTCCCAGGGCCTGGAGCTCGGAGGCCATCGAGAGCAGGAGCGAGGTCCTTCCCTCGCCGCCCTTGGGTCCGGCGAAGCACCAGATCCCCTGCCCGGGCTTCCGCTCCCGGGGGAGGCTGGCCGAGCGGCGCCCGTCCTTCTCCGCCAGGCGTACCAGGGTCTCCTGCACCCGCTCCCGCGAGAACGGTGCGGCCAGCACGTCGCGGGCCCCGATCTTCATGGCGACCCGGACGAGGTCCGGGCTCTCGTGACGGGAGGTGAGGACCACCCGGGTCTCGGGGGCCTCGTCCAGGATCTGGCGGCAGGCCTCGACCCCACCCAGGATGGGCAACTCCACGTCGACCAGCATGGTGTCGGGCCGGTGTTCCAGGGCCAGCCGGATGGCCGCCCGGCCATCCTGGGCCACGGCCACCACCTCGAGGTTCTCGGCCAGGATCTCGACCAGTTGGTCGCGGGTCCGGGAGTCGCCCTGGGCGACCAGCGCCCGGGCGAAGGGCTGGGGCGAAGGAGTCCTCGGCAGCGGGCGGGTCATGGCTCGGTATCCCTGGCCGGATCGGGAGGATCCGGGACCGGACCGGGGAGACCCTCCTTCCCTCGGTTGCGCGGGGGCCTCTGTCGCGGCTCGGGGTCCGGTTCCACCAGGCCCGGCTCGGCCTCGTCGCTCCTGGCTCCGGCCTGGGCCTCGGCATCGGCATCGGTGCGCAGCGCCGGCACCACTTCCCGATCGGCGGTCTCCTTGGCGAGATGGGATTTCAGGTTGTTCGTCCGGATCCTCTGCAGCACGGCCTCGAGCAGGATCCGCACCTCCCGGCTGTAGGGATCGAGAGGCACCGCGCAGGTGACCGGGTCGCCCGCCTGCAGGGACTGGTCGCAGGCCGCGCCGGACCGAGGCAGGACGTGGACGACCTGGGGCACCCGTTTCCGGAAGCCGGCCAGGGCCGCGGGCTTCTCCACCGACGAGAGCACCGCCAGCAAGCGGTCCTCCTCGACGGCCGAGGAGCGGAGGGTGTGGAGCAGCACCTCGAGGTCCTTCAAGCTGTTGGGGTGTGCGCTGCCGACCGCGAACACCAGCCGGGACATCGCCAGGAGCGGGAGGTGGCCCTCTTCCAGACCCTGGGGGAAGTCGACCAGTACGTAGTCGTAGAGGCGGCGGAGCGCCTCCAGGACCCCTCCGACCACGTTGGCATCGATGCCGGCGCCGCACTCCGGGTCGAAGGGCGCGGGCAGGACGTGGAGGCCGCTGCGGTGGGTCCGCAGGTGGGAGGCGAGCACCGCCGGCTCCAGGTAGCGCTCGGCGGCGAGCAGGGTGGAGAGGTCCGGCGGAGCCGCCGGGATCGCCAGGTAGAAGGCGACGTCGCCGAACAGGAGGTCCAGGTCGACCACCGCCACCCGACGCTCGGCCGCCAGGAGTTCGTAGGCGACCGAGAGCAGCAGGGTGGTCCGTCCATCACCCCCGGTGCCCCCGCAGAACGACCAGATCCCGCCGCCGAGCGAGGGCGGCGCCCGGTCGGCGACATGGCTGCGGTACCACTCCTGCTTCCAGAGCGAGGCCAGGGTCTCGGGCAGCTCCTCCCGCGCACCCCAGGAGTCCATCAGGCCCCGGGCACCCGCCCGGAGCGCCCTCTGGGCCAGGGGGTAGTCGGCACCCTGGGAGGCCAGCACCACCAGGGTTCCCGGGAAGAGCGTGGTGATCGACTCGCAGGCCGGGATCCCTCCCATCAGCGGGAGGTCGACGTCCATGAAGACCAGGTCGGGGCGGAACTCCCCGACCATGCGGATGGCGTCCCCGCCGTTCCCGGCATTGCCCACGACCGTGAAGCGGGACGCCAGTCGCCGCTCCAGATCCTGCAGGTCGGCCGTGTCGCGCACCGCCAGCACGATCGACGGGGTGGAGGTCTCCATCTCGCCCGGACTTTACCCCTTGTCGGGGCCTTCGCCACCATGAGCGACCGCACCGTCCACGGGCCACAGGGACGGCAGCCGGGAGGCCAGGGCCGCAGCCTCGGGATCCCGCAGCACCAAGGCGTCCAGGGCCTTCCGGAGGCGCTCCACCCGCCTCGCCCGGGGGCCCCCTCCGGGATGGGGATGGACCTCCAGGAAGCGGACCAGCCGCTCCCAGGACCGGCCCCGCCAGTCCGGCCCCAGGAGCAGCTCGGCATCGCCCCGGAGGTGGTAGGAGAGCTCGATGTCGAAGAGGATCCAGGCCCGGGCCCGATCCTCCGACGACGCCAGCTCCCTGGCCTCGGCGAGCCCGTCCAGGATCCCGGGCAGGGCGAACCATGCGACCTGGGCGGCCAGGTCGGCCAGCACCACGACCACCTCGGAGGGTGGATCGACCCGGCGCCTCCGGGCCCGGGCGAGCATGTCCTGGGTGGCGAGCTGGGCCTCGGCGAAGCGTTCGCCGACCGCCCCGGACCACTCCCGGGCGGCCGGCCCGGCTTCGAACCGCCGCGCCGGATCGGTCCCACAGGCGGCCAGCAGGCGCATGTCCCGGAGGACGTGGCCGCCGGCGCCTCCCAGGGTGCGCACCAGCGCCTCCCGACCGGGGCGGGACTGGGAGAGGTCCCCGAGGTGCTCCGAGACCGACCGCATCAGCCGCGCCCATTTGAGTCCGGTACCGGGGTCCGCCAGGCGTTCCGCCACCGCTTCGAGGTGGGGAGGCTCGGACTCCCCCTCGGGCTCCGATCCGTGGATCGCCAGGAGAAGGTCGCGGGCCTCCGCCTCGAAGCGCCTGACCCTCTCGATCGCGGTGGGACCCGGTTCCTCCGGGCCAGTACCGCCGCCATCCGGCGCCTCCGGTCCCACCGGTCGGGACCCCGCCGGCCCCAGCACCGTCACCACGAGCAGGGCGCTCGCCAGGGCCAGGGCCAGGCCGGGGAGCAGGGGGACGCCAGCGGCCCGGGAGGGTCGGTGGGCCACTCGCGTGCGGAGCGGGGTCACACCCGACACCCGAGTGGTCCGGGACGGGGACGCCAGGATCTCCCGGATGGCCGCGGGACCGGCGGGACGCTCGCCCGGCACGTCCGAGAGGCAGAGGGCCAGCAACACCCCGGGACCTGAGTCCGCCGCCACCTTGACGTACCGGAGGCCAGGGAAGGGGGCCCCGCCCAGGTAGGCCGCCAACTCCGGGGCCGGGAAGGGCACGGTCCCCTCCAGCATCCGGTACAGGCAGACCCCCCAGGCATACCAGTCGGAGGCCGGGGAAGCCGGACCGCCCCGGAGGATCTCGGGAGCCAGGTGGGTGGGCGTCCCGGGCGCCTCGCCCGATGCCGTGAGCGGGGTGCGGGTCGGGTCCCGGACCAGCCCGAGATCGACCAGCACCGCCCCCCGATCGGGCGAGGCCACGATGTTCTGGGCCTTCACGTCCCGGTGCACCAGGCCGACCGCGTGCATCGCCGCCAGGCCCTCGGCCACCTCCAGCATGGTGGAGACCGGGTCGGCGGGAGGGGATCGCGAGAGGTCCTCTCCTTCCACGTACTCCATGGCGAGCCAGGGACCGCCCACCGAGGTGCCCCGGTCCACCAGGCGCACCACCCGGGGATGTCGGACCCGGGCCAGGGTGTCGGCCTCCCGGATCAGGCGCTCGCAGGCGGCGGCCCCCGAGAGGTCGTGGACGATCTTCAGGGCGACCAGCCGGTCGCGCTCGCGGTCGGTGGCCAGGATCACCCTGCCCATGGCACCGGCTCCCAGGATCCGACGGGGAAGGAAGCGGCTCCGCAGGTCGGGCGGGAGATCCACCGGCGAGAGGACCGTGGTGGGGTCGGGTGGCGCGGCCCCCCGAGCCGTCACCGGAAGCTCCGGTAGTCGATCCCCAGTTCCTCGCAGCGGACGTAGAGGTGGCGCCGGGCCAGGCCGATGGCTTCGGCGGTGGCCTTCATGTTCCCCTGGTGTTCCCGGATCCGGGCCACCAGGTAGGCGCGCTCGAAGGCCTGGCGGGCCTCGTCGAGGCGGCCCGGCCAACGGGTCCCCGAGGCCCCGGGATCCGGCTCGCCCGGGCCGGACGCGGCGGCGGTCGCCGCCGAGGCCGCGGGCGGGCCCGACGGCCCGGACAGGGACAGGGCCAGGACCGGAGCCAGCGCCGCCTCCCCCAGGGTCTCGCCGTCCTCCCGGATCACCGCGGCCTCCACTGCGTTCCTGAGCTCGCGCACATTGCCGGGCCAGCGGTGCTTCAGGATCCGCCGCTCCGCTTCCGGCGAGAGCGCCCGCACCGGGCGTCCGTGGCGACGGGCCGCCTCCTCGAGGAAGCGACGGGCCAGCTCCACCGCGTCCCGGCCCCGGTCCCGGAGCGGGGGCAGCTCGACCGGGAACACCGCCAGGCGGAACCGCAGATCGGCCCGGAAGCGACCGGCGGCCACCTCCCGCTCGAGGTCGACGTTGGT
>CAYOHP010000106.1:0-21484 GCA_964403795.1 uncultured bacterium
AACACGATCACCAGATCCACGCCCGAGACCTCGAGCTCGGCGCCTTCGGGGAGCGACGCCAGCGAGAGCACCAAGCCCTCGAGCTCGGCTACGGAAAGCCGGTCCCCGGCTGCCAGAACCCGCTCGACGCTGCCTACGGTTCCCTGCTCACGGATCTGGATCTGCATGCGCTTGCCTCTCGCTCGACCGGCCCTGGAGAGTCTGGTTCCCGAAGCGGGAAATCTCACGCCTGGGGCGGCAGGCTACACCTTAGGGGTGTTCGCCCGGTGGACACAAGACTGCGAGAGAAAAATGCCGCCGTCGGATTCCAGGCGTTGCATCTCGCGACGCTTCAGGCGACGGCATCCCCGGCAGGCAGCCACTCCTTTCCCGTGGCCGCTACAAAGAGAGAGCCGCGAGGGCTGTTCGACGCACCTCGCGGCTCTCGGCGGCCGCCGGTTTCCCCCGACGGCCGGAACACGGGATGGGAGCGGCCCTCCTGGCGTCCGACGCCTAGTCGAGGATCTCCGCCAGGCCGTTGGTGATGACGGCATCGCCCCGGGGGCTCTTCACCTCGAAGCCCAGGGTGACCCGGCGGTCCGCACGGGCGACTTCCCAGACGTTGGTGGTGAGGGTGTCCCCCATGAGGACCGGCTTCGAGAACCGGACCTTGATGGACTTCAGGCGGGCCGGGTCGCCGCCGAGGGCGCTGTCGACCAGGGAGCCGGCGGCCATCGCCATGGTGCAGAGTCCGTGGAGGATCCTGTCGGGCAGACCCACGCTACGAGCGAATTCGGCGTCCAGGTGGATCGGATTGTCGTCCCCCGAGGCCTTGGCGTAGCGCTCGCTCTGGTCGGCGTCGACCTTGGAGTCCCGGGTGTACTTGGGCTGCGGCAGGGCCTCGGGCTGGGTCTTCTCGGACTTCTTGCCGTCCTCGCCCTTCTTGAAGCCCCGGACGAAGATCCCGGAGACCATCTCGACCACCGGCTCGCCGTCGACCAGCAGGGTCTGGGTCACGTCCACCAGCCAGCCGCTCGACTTCTTCTGGATGGAGGTCACCTTGGCCCTGGGATTCACGAGGTCCCAGGCCTTGACCGGCTTCAGGTACCGGATCTCCTGCTCGCCGTGGACCACCCGGCTCATGTCGATGCCCAGGTCCTTGTCGGTCATGGCCTCCATGAAGAGGTCCATGACGAAGGTCACCGGGAAGAGCGGCGAGCCGATCTGGGCTTCTCCTGCCTCGATCCGGTAGCGGGAGTTACGGTCGTTGGTGGCGTCGGCATACCCCTGGATCGCCTCCGGGCGGGCGAAGCGGGCCTTGCCCCGGAACTTCTTGCCCACGGCCTTGGGATTGACCAGGCCCTCGCCCTCCTCGGCCGGCGCCTCGGCGGCGACCGGAGCCGCGGCGGCGGCCAGCTCGGCCAGCAGCTCGGGCCCGAACCGGAAGCACTGCCGGAACTTCAGGAGCCCGGTCGGCGGCTTGGCCACCAGCTTCTTGTCCTTCAGGGCATCCTCGCCCTTGATCGAGCCGTCGAAGACACCGGCCAAGGTGGCGGCATCCACGTTCACGGTGCAGGCCACCTTGTCGGGGCGGGTCGCCTCGATCTTGCAGGTCCCGTCGTCGAGCAGCACCGCGAAGGAGTCGCCGCTCGCCACCTCGAACCAGAGGTTGCCCTTGTACCCCTTGGCCTTGTCGGCCTCGAAGGCCTTGGGCAGGGCTGCCACCAGGGCCCGGAGCCGGATCGCCGGGTCGGGACCCTGGGAAGCGGCGGGCTGACTCCCGGAGGCTCCGGCCGGGGCGCCGCCGCCCTTGATCCGGGCCAGGAAGGCCGCATCGAAGGGGAAGGCCTTGCCGAACTTCGCCATGTCGGGGAGCTTGGTGGCCTTGATCTTCCCCTTCATGAAGGCCTGGTTGCCGTCCACCGAGCCGTCGATCATCCCGGCCATGGTGGCGAGGTCGGTGGTCACCACGCAGGTGGCGTCCGCCGCCTTGCCGGCCTCGGTCGCGACCTTGCCGTCGGCGACCCGCACCGTGAAGGCGTCCCCGCCGTCGACCACGAAGCTCATCACCGTGGCCCAGCCCTGGGCCTTCTCGGGCTTGAACGCCGAGGCCAGGTTGTCGAAGGTGGCCTTCACCAGCTGGGCCGGCCCCATGGCGCCGCCCGAGGCGCCGCCGCCGGCCGCGGCACCCCCTCCGCCGCCGCCCTTGCTCTTCAACTCGGCCACGAAGGCCGGCCGGAACTGGAAGACCTTGCCGAACTTCCCGAGGTCGGGGAGCTTGGTGGCCTTGATCTTCCCCTTCATGAAGGCCTGGTTGCCGTCCACCGAGCCGTCGATCATCCCGGCCATGGTGGCGACGTCCATGGTCACCACGCAGGTGGCGTCGGCCGCCTTGCCCTTCTCGGTGGCCACGGTCTGGTCCTTGACCCGGACCGTGTACTGGCCGCCCCCGGCGAGATCGAAGGCCACCACCGCGTTCCAGCCCGCGGCCTTGTCCTTGAGGAAGGCCTGGGCGATGTTGGCGAAGGCCGCCTCGACCAGGTCGGCCGGGCCTCCTCCGCCTCCCCCGGCGCCCCCGGAGGCTGCCGGCGGGGCCTCGAAGCGCCCGATCTCGGCGAGCTTGGCGGCCACCTCGGAGGGCGTCCAGAGATCGCTCCGCTTGACCCCCTCGGACATGCGGACCTCGTACTCGAAGTAGTGGTTGCCGTGGCAGCCGAAGACCCGGCCGGTCACGTCGGCCCCCAGGTCGGAGGCCAGGAAGACCACCAGCGGGCTCACCATCTCGGGCTTCAGCTCGTCGGCGACCGCTTCCAGGTCCTTGGTCATGTCGGTCTTGGCGATGGGGGCGATGGCGTTGACGGTGACCCCGTCCTTGGCGAGTTCCATGGAGTGGACCCGGGTCATGCCGTAGATGCCGGCCTTGGCCGCCGCGTAGTTGGTCTGCCCGAAGTTGCCCCGCAGGCCGGCCACCGAGGAGGTGTTGATGATCCGCCCGCCCTTGCCCTGCTCGGCGAAGGCCAGGGCCGCCGCCTGGGAGCAGGCGAAGGTGCCCTTGGCGTGCACCTTGAGGACCAGATCCCACTCGGCCTCGGTCAGTTTCTTCAGGGTCTTGTCCCGGAGGATCCCGGCGTTGTTCACCAGGATGTGGATCCCGCCCAGTTCGGTGCGGGCCTGGGCCACCAGCTTGGCGGCGCCCTCCATGGAGGAGATGTCGTCGTAGTTGGCCACGGCCCGGCGTCCCAGGGCCCGGACCTCCTGGCACACGAGCTCCGCGGGCCGGTCCTTGGCCCCATCCCGGGCAGGAGCCAGGTCGTTGACCACGATGTCGGCGCCCTCCCGGGCCATGGCCAGGGCGTGGGAGCGGCCCAGGCCGCCTCCGGCGCCGGTGATGACTGCGACTCGTCCGTCCAAGAGACCCATGGGATCCTCCTCGTGGTTCCGGGAGTGGCTGGCGGGCGCGAGCCTCAGCTCACGCGCTCGATGATCGAAGCAGTGGCCTGTCCGAAGCCGATGCACATGGTGATGAGCCCGTAGCGCGCCTTGCGGCGCTCGAGTTCATGGACCAGGCTGGTGACCAGCCGGGCGCCGGTCGCCCCCAGGGGATGCCCCAGGGCGATGGCCCCGCCGTTGACGTTGACCTTGGCCTCGGGGATCGAGAGGTCACGCATCCAGGCGAGGACCACCGGGGCGAAGGCCTCGTTGATCTCGAAGAGGTCGATGTCGGCGACCCCCAGGCCCGCCTTCTCGAGGACCTTGCGGGTCGCCGGGATGGGACCGGTCAACATGATGGTGGGGTCCGAGCCGACCACGGCCGTCCGCACCACCCGGGCCCGGGGCTTCAGCCCGTAGCGCTTGCACCCCTCGCCGTTGGCCAGCAGCACTGCGGCAGAGCCGTCGGTGAGCTGGGAGGAGGAGCCGGCCGTGATCCGGCCATCTGCCCGAAACGCCGGCTTCAGGGTCGCGAGCTTCTCCACCGTGGTCGAGGCCCGGATGGTCTCGTCCTTGTCGAAGACCTTGCCGTCGGGGAGCTCCACCGCCACGATCTCGCGGTCGAACCACCCGGCGGCCTGGGCCTTGGCAGCCTTGGCATGGGAGGCGGCCGAGAAGGTGTCGATCTCTTCCCGGGTGAGTCCCCACTTCTCGCAGATGAGCTCCGCCGAGAGGCCCTGGGGGATGATATCGAACCGGTCCTGGATCGAATCCGGGATCGGTCCGGCATCGCTGCCCATGGTCACCCGGCTCATGCTCTCGACCCCGCCCGCCACGCACAGGTCGTAGGTCCCGGCCGCCACCGAGCTGGCGGCGAAGGAGACCGCCTGCTGGCCGGAACCGCACATGCGATTGAGCTGCACGCCCGGGACCGAGATCGGGAGCCCGGCCGCCAGCACCGCGTTGCGGCCCACGTTCAGTCCCTGGTCGGCGACCGGGGTGACGCAGCCGTAGATCACGTCCTCCACGGCCTCGGGCGGGATCTCGGCGCGCTTGACGACCTCCCGCAACGGGATGGCGGCGAGGTCGGCCGGATGGATCGGGTGCAGGGATCCGTCGGCCTTGCCGCGCCCCATGGGCGTGCGCACGGCCCCGACGATGTAGGCCTCGTGCATGGGAACCTCCTCGGGGGGTGGGGTCTTTCGCTCAGACTTCCTCGAGCTCGGTCAGATAGCGGGCGATGGTGTTGCGCTGGATCTCGGCGGTGCCCTCCCAGATGCGCCACACCAGGGAGTCGTTCAGCCAGCGGCCGACGTCGTACTCCTTGATGAAGCCGTAACCGCCGTGGATCTGTACCGCGTCGAGGCAGGTCTGGACCGCCACGTCGCCGGCCTTGAGCTTGGCCTGGCTGCCCTCGCCGCGCTTCAACTCGATGCCGCGGTCGGCCATCCAGGCTGCCCGCCAGGTGATCATCCGGGCCGACTGGATCTCGGTCTCCATGTCGGCGATCTTGTGGCTGATGGCCTGGAACTGGATGAGCGGCTTCTTCTGGACCCGGGTCTTGGCGTAGGCCACCGAGGCCTCGAAGGCGGCCCGGGCGATCCCGAGCGAGGCCGCGGCCACGCCGATGCGGGTCGCTTCGAGGGTGCCGTAGACCCCGAGCATGCCTCCGGGACCCTCCTCGCCGAGCCGGCAGGCCTTGGGGATCCGGCAGTCGTCGAACATCACCGGGGTGGTGTTGGAGGCCCGCACGCCCCACTTCTCGTACTCCTCGCCCACGGTCACGCCCTTGGTGCCCTTGGGGACGATGAACCCGGCGAGGCCCATGGCCTTCTCCTGGGGGCTCGACGCCTCGGAGTCGGTCTGGGCGATGACCACCCAGTAGTCGGCGATGCCGCCGTTGGTGATGAACTGCTTGGACCCGTTCAGGACGTAGTCGTCGCCGACCTTCTTGGCGAACGTCGAGAGCTCGGTGACCGCGCTCCCCGCATCCGGTTCGGTCAGGCAGAAGGCGGAGCGCTTGGGGACCTCCCGCTTGTTGTCGGGATTGCAGAGCAGTCCGAGCCACTGCTTGACCTGGTCCGGAGTCCCCATCTGCTCGACCGCCTTGGCGGCGAGCAGCGAGGCGACCAGGTGGACCAGCATGCCGGAGTCGCCCCAGGAGAGCTCCTCGTTGATGAGCACGGGAACGAGCTTGTCCTTGACCCCCAGGCCGCCCCACTCCTCGGCGAAGTTGTAGTCCAGCAGGCGGAGCTCGTTGGCCTCGGCGGCCAGCTCCTCGAGCGCCTCATGGGGCACGTCCTTGCCGTGGCGGTAATACTGGTTCGCCAGCGGGCGGATCCGATCACGGGCGAAATCGCGGGCCATGTCCCGCATCATCACCTGCTCTTCGCTGAGCTCGAAGCTGATCATCCCGGCTCCTCGTGCCTCGGGGCGGCGCGCCGCCGACCCAGAACCCCCGCATGACGCATCGTAGCAGAACGATGACGCAACGCGCCAAGAGGACTCGTATCCAAGGTGGGATTTCGCTCCAGGAAGGCTTCCAGGAGGCGCCCGCATAGGCGCGACGCGGCACAACGGACCCGTCCGCCCGGTGCCGAAGGGTGCCGCGGACGGGTGCCGCCATGCCCCAGGCGTGCGGCCTGCCCCGCCGGCTTCAGCCCCGCTTCACCCACCGCATGAAGCGGATGTCCCGGCCCCGGCGTCGGAACTTGGCCTCATGCACCGTCACCGGGTACCCGGGCAGTCGCTCCCCGCCCGAGAGGTCGTGGGTCGCCACCAGGGCCGGATGGGCGTCGAAGGCCGCCTTGGCCTCCCCCGCCCGGTCCAACCGGTCGGTGACATAGACCATCTCCCCGCCGGGAGCCAGCAGCTGTCCCACCGCCAGCACCAGGCCGCGGCCGCCCATGCGTCGATGGGTGTGGCGGTCGCGGGGCCATGGATCCGGGAAGTTCACGTACACCGCCGAGAGGCTCGCCGGCGGGAACATGGTCGGGAGCTTCTGCAGGGCGTCCCCGAAGACCAGGCGCACGTTGCCGATCCCGGCACGCAGCAACTTCTCCTCGATCCAGATGACCCGGGCCCGCTTGACTTCGATGGCGACCAGGTTCCCGTCGGGATGCCGAGCGGCGAGCTCCATGACGAACTCCCCCTTGCCCGGTCCGATCTCCACCCGCAGCGGTCCCGGGCGCCCGAAGGCCTCCGCCCAGGCGGGGAGTTCCTGGGGAGGGCGGAGACGGTCGATCTCGAAGGGGCCGCGGCGCCACCAGTCCTCGCCCCTCAGGGTGAGGCGGCCGATCCTGGCCATGGGACTCAGCCCTCGAGGCCCTGGGCCTCCAGGGCCAGCCAGCCGAGCGTCTCGTCGCCCCGCACCGGCAGGAGCGGCACCAGGTCCTTCATGGCGAACACCACCAGGCGGATCCGGTTCATGTCGCGGGCCGACAGGACCGTCTCGGGCGGCGAGCGCTCGCCCCGGAGGGACTCTTCGACGGCCGGAACGAGCTCCTCCTCGGAGAGTCCGAGGAAGGGGCGGAACCGCTGCTGGATCAACTCGTCGACCAGCTCCGAGATCTCCTCGGTCTCTCCCTCCAGGAACCAGTGCTCCCGCTGGTAGGCACAGAGTTCGACCAGACCGCGGAGCGGTCCCCAGGCAAGCAGGCACTGGGCCGCCGCCTTGCGGACCTCGACCGGGCGCCGGAACCGGAGCTCGGGGCGCTCCACCGAGGTGAGCGCGTGGAGCAGCACGTCGGCGGCGGGCTGGCTGCCCTCGGCGGGCACCTTGAGGAGGATCTCGCGGCGGGCCGGACCCTCGCCCTCGGCCTCGGCCAAGGCGTCGAGGAACTCGCTCCAGCTCGCATCATGGGGGAGGTTGGGGACCATGCTGGCCTCCTGGCGGCTCGGGCGGGACGCCCGACCATGTAACACGGGGGTGCGCAACCTGTCCACGCGGCCGGACACGAACCCGGGCGTAGCCCCCGGTTCCCAGCGACCTCGGGCGGATACGAAGCGCAGGCGGCCTCGGGGTACGCTGCCTCCAGAGGGGTCCTGCCCCATGGAGCGCGGGAGCCCCGGAACGGGAGTCCGGATGGACTGGCGGAGTCGAGCGGCTCGGGCGGTGGTCGGGATCCTGCTGGGAGCGTCGGCGGGGCTAGCCCAGGGAACGCCCCCTCCGCCCTGCGAGGCCACCGGGGGCCGCCGGGTCACTCCCAAGGAAGCGGGCTTCCTGGTCGAGCTCCACCGGACCCTGCTCGCCAGCTTCCCGATCGTCGAGGAGGGGTGGAGCCGGACCGGCTTCGATGCCTTTCCGCAGCAGGTCGCGGCCCAACTCTGCGCCGAAGTGCCGGAGAAGCCGTTCCGCTTCCAACTCGAGGCCGAGTACTACGAAGAGACGCCGGCACCGGCAACCGGCAAGGAGCCGCAGACCGCCTCCGGACGGAGTTTCTGGATCTCGGTGGTGGTGAACCCCGACCATCCGGTCTTCGTGGGGCCCATGCGGCCCCTCCAGATCCCGGGAGTCTTCCTGGCGGCGGCCGAGAAGGGGATCTCCGCCGGCGGCGAGGTCGCCGGAGACCGGCTCCACTACGTTTTCGCGGGTGCCTGGAAGCGGGAGGACTCGGGGGAAGGTGCGATCCTCACCCCGACTCCTTCCCCGCCGGCCCGGACCGCCAGCGCCGTCTCTCTCCTGGTGGAGCTGGATGCCGATCCCGATATGGCCGGGGAGCTGCTCTCGGAAGTGGCCCCCGGGAAGCTCATGGAGAGAATCAGGGCCCTGGCCGAGGGTTCTTCCAGGCAGGATTGACACTCCCCCGGTTCGTCCCTATCTTCGTCGCCGACAGCCCCGCCCACATGCAGGGTTGCCAGGAGGAACCATGACCCTCTGGCTTCGACGTCGATCCGGCTTCGCCCGGCTCCTCACCCTTCTCCTGGTCCTGGTCCAGATCTCCTGCCTCGGCTCCCCGGCCCTGGCCGAGACGACCGGGAAGCCCGAGCTCCCCGGCGCCACCACCTCCGGGACCGAGTCCGGCACCAGCGGCGGCGAACTCCAGGGTGAGACCACCACGACCTCCGCCCAGGCCTCGAGCAACGAGGACGAAGACGAGGACGACGAAGAGGTCGACGAAGACGAGGACGAGGACGACGAGGACGGAGATCGTCTCTACTCCCGGACCCCGCGCTCCGACCGGCCCGAGATGTCCCGTACGGTGGCGACCCTGGTCGGTGGCCTGGCGCTCGGCCTCATCGGCTACAGCTTCGGTCCCATCGGGTTCCTCCTCGGTGGTGCGCTGGGAGCCGGCATCGCCTATCTGATCGCCCGGGAGATCTTCCCCTACCGCCACGAGCAGCGCTACCAGGGCTCGGCCTTCACCGACCCCTACTACGACTCGTATTACGGGCCGGGCAGCCAGGGCACCGGTCTCCCCTCCGGGGACCCCGGGAATCCGCCTTCCTCCCAGGAACTCTCGGCCCTCCAGACGGCCTACTTCGAGACCCTCACCGAGTACCGCAACGCCCTCCGGGGTGGCGATCTGGACGAGATCCAGACCGCCCGGGCCGCCTACACCACGGCCTACCAGGAACTCTCCCGGGCCCGGGCCGCCGGTCTCAGGTAGGGGAGCCGGCTCCCCGCCTCCCGCCTCTCGTCCGGGAGGAAGACCTTCCCTTCGTCGGATCGGGGCAGTTCGTCGGATTTCGCTCCGCCTGCCGCGCCGGGCACCCTTGGTGCGTAGGCAGGTCGGCTGGAGGGAGATCCATGCAGCTCCGTTCCCTGGGCGTCCCCCTGCTGGTCGTCGGCGTCCTGGGATCCGGGCTCGCTCCCCGGCTCCGGGCAGGTTCCGCAGGAGTCAGGGACGGGAGCATCTCGGGCGTGGTGGTCGATGCCGAGGGCCGCCCGGTGCCCGGGGTCTTCGTGGTGGCGCAGCGCACCGACGCCGAGCCCCGGGTGATCCGCTCCACCCGGACCGATGCCTCGGGCCGCTACTACCTCGGCCTGCCGCTGGGCGGCTACCTGCTCGGGTTCTCGCATGCGGGTTTCGAGACGGTCGACACGGCCCAGGGCGACCCGAACAACCAGACCGCCCTCGGTGCCCAGGTCCGGGCCTTCGTGGAGTCGGGCCGGAACAGCGTGGTCCAGGACATCCCCCTCACGCCCCTGCCCTCGGCGGCTGCGGGGGACGTCTCGGCCCGACTGATCGACGCCGTGACCGGGGAGGCCGTGGCCGACGCCACCCTGGTGATCGGTCCGGTGGCGACCCGCGCGGGCGGGCCCGATGGGGTGTTTCGGCTCTCGGTACCTCCCCGGCGGGAAGGGACCGAGCTCCAACCGGTACCGGTGGTGGTCCAGGCCGACGGGTTCCGGACCTTCGAGGGCGAGGTCAAGGTGGTGCCCGAGGCGACCCAGAGCTTCACCTTCGCCCTCCAGCCCCAGCTGGCGATCCTCACCGGGTTCGTGGCCCTCGATCCCACCCTGCCCGCCGAGCAGGCCACGGAGATCCGGGTCCTGGCCTCGGGAGTTCCCGACGCCCTCGCCCAGGGCCGGGTGCTGGATTCGAGCGGGCTCTTCCAGATCCAGGTCCCGGCCTCCACGGCCTCCCGGGCCCGGAGTTTCGACCTCCAGTTCGTGCTCCGCAATGCCCGGGTCGCGACCCTGACAGGGGTGGTCTCGCCCCGGGCCGGGGCCCGGACCGTCGAGGGCGCGGTCTTCCTCGAGGCGGAGAAGACCGAGGTGGCGGGGGCCGTGGTGTCCTCGGACGGCAGCATCCCCACCGGGGGGCGGATCACCCAGGCGGTCCTGGTGGAGCTGGGTCGGGCCGTCCCGATCGTGAACGGCGCCTTCGTGCTCACCGGCGTCCCGGTGGGTCGGCCACTGACCCTCGAGGTGGTGGTCGAGAATCCCTCGAGCGGCTCGATCGAGGTCGGCACGATCGCCTTCACGGCCGCCAGTGCCGGGGACGGCAGCAGCTTCCACCTGCCCCCGGTGGTGACCCGGGCCCGGTAGGACCGGCCACCGGGAGCCGCGTTAGCGGTCCGACCCCTCGTCGGGATCCGGGATCCCGGCAGGCTCCTCCGGCTCGCCATCGGGATCCTCTCCCGAGAACGGATCCCTGCCCTCGAACGGGTCCCCGTCCAGGGCACCCGGACCGTCCCCTGGCGGCGGCAGGAGATCCTCCATCGGAGGACCGACCCGGATCGGCGTCCGGGAAGGGGCGCGGCCCGTCCCGTCCTGGGGGTGGAGGAAGGCGTCGGGCACCCCTCCCTCGGCCGCCAGCGAATCGAGGTAGCCCTCGACCGCTTCCTCGTCCTCCATCGGCACGCCGTCGCGCTCCCGGTTCTCGAAGAACCGCCGTCGCACCTCGGCCAGGTCGGGAGGAGCCGGAGGCGGCTCGAGGGTACGGTAGGTGCCGGACTCCTTCGATTCCCGCTCCTTGGACTCCCCTTGCTTCTGGATGGACTGGGCCATGTCGAGCATGCGGGTGACGATCCGGCGCTGCTGCTGGCGCACCTCCTCGGTGGCCTCCATGGCCCGGAGCGCCTCCTCCACCTGCTGCATGTCCTTGGAGACCTGTCCCAGGTCGCCGAGCATCCCGTCGGCCTTCTTCCCGGCAGCCTCCTTCATCGCCTCGAGCTGGCGGCGGAGCTCGGCCTGCTCCTCGGACATCTCCTGCATGTCGCCCTTCTGTTCCTCGCCCGGCTCCTTGCCGGGCTCGGGTCGGGGCAGGCGCGCCACCTGGTCGTTCAGCCGCTTCTGGCGCTCGATCATCTGCTGGAGCTGGTCCATCATCTGGTCCATGGAGGCGGCCGACATCTCGTCCTGCATCTCCTCCTGGACGTCGAGCAGCTTCGCCAGGATCTGGTTCAGCTTCTCCAACCCGGTCTTGGCCAGCTGGCGGGCGGAGAAGGGCCGGAGCTGTTCGAACCCGGTCTTGGCATCCCTCAGGTTCTCGACCACGTCCCCGACCGCGGTCATGAACGTTTCCTTGAGTTCGAGGCTGTCCTCGAGCGAATCGTCGAACCGGCCCTCGAAGCGAGCGCCACCCCGATAGAGCACGTCCTGGTCGGTCGCCAGTCGTCGGCACACGCTCTTCAGGTCGAGGTCGTCGCGGTGGGATTCCTCGACCAGGCGCTCCTCGCCCTCGCTGATGCGGAGCCCGAGCCGCACCATGGCGACCACCTTCTCGAGGTCGATCGACTTGCGGTCGGCCTTCAAGGTGCTGGACGCCTGCTTCAGCGAGTCCTGGGCCTGGCGCATGCGGCGGGCGGCCTTGGACTGCTGGCGACGGGCCTCCCGGCTCTCCTGGGCCCCGAGCTTCTCGCGGGCCCTCTTCATGCTTTCCTTGGCCGAGTCCTCCCCCTGCTCCAACGCCGCCTTGGCGTCCTCCAGGCCCTTCTCCGCCGAGGCGCTCTCGCTCCCCAGGCTCGCCTTCACCTTGTCGAGTTCCTCGAGGAGCTTCCCGGTGCGCTCCTCCAGCTTGGCCTGTTCCTCGGCCAGGGGTGCGGTCGCTTCGCCGGACTCCTCCCGGCGACCCGTCTCGGCCTCGAGCTTCTCCTGGTCCTTGGCGAGGTTCTCGGTCTCGGAGCGCACCCGCTCGATGTCCTGCAGGGCCTTCAGCTTCTTCAGGGCCTCGACCATGCGCTCGAGGCGCTTGGACTGCGCTTCCCGATCGTGCTTCCGGCGGAGCTCCTTGACCTTCCCCGGATCCACCTTGACCTGGCTCATCAGATCCCGAAGCTCGTCGAGGAGCTCGTGCATCTTCTGGTCCGCCACCTGACGCATGAGCTCCTGGACCTGGGCCATCTTCTCGGCGACCTCGGGGTCGAGGACTCCGGACTTCCGGGCCTCCTCCATCGCTTCCCGCATCTCGGCGGCAAGCTCCCTGGTCCGCTTGCGCAGTTCCTTCTCCTCCTGGACCAGGCTCTCGAGCTCGCGCCGCTCCTTCCAGGTGATCTCGCCGTCGGCGCTCACGTCCCGGAGGGTGCGATCGAGCCGGCGCTCCCACTCCTTCTGGGCATCCTGCAGCTCGGAGAGGGTCTGGGCCGTCTCAGCCTCCTTCTTCTCGAACTTGGCATGCCCGTCGCGGGCATGGGGCACCCGCAGGCGATGCGCATGGCTCCGACCGATGCCCTCTTCCCCGGCGCCGGGACGGGCGTCGGAGGCGACCGCATGGTAGGACACCTGGTCGCCAGGCTCGAGAGCCAGATCGGTCAGATCCAGGAAGGACTCGGTGGTCACCTGGGTGGCGAGCGCCGGGACCGGCACCTCGACCCGTCGCCTGGCCTTGTCCTCGGAGAAGCCGCGGCGGGTCTCCACGATGGCTTCCAGGGCCAGGCTCCGGATCCCGTAGCCATCGGTGGCATGGATCCTGACCGGGAGCCTCGGTCCGGGCCCGGCCGGGATGTCGAGGTCGCGCCCCGGCTCGAGCACGAAGACCCTGGGAGCGGGATCGCCTTCGGCCACCAGCCGGTGGACCGGCGGCGCGGGATCCCGGAAGCCCTCCCGGTCCTCGAGTTCGAGGGTCCAGGTCCCGGCACCATCCACGGGCAGGACCACCGAGAAGGCGGCTCCCCCCTGCTCCAGGCGGGCATCCAGCTCCCGGGCCCCGGAGGGATCGCGGCCCCGTACCGTGAGCCAGGCCCTCGCCACCGGGCCGGGAGACCGTCCCACCACCTCGACCCGGGTGCCGATCGGCGCCACCACGTCCAGGTCCCCGCCCTTCTGGATCCGGTCCGGAAGCCGGGTGTAGGCGGGGTACCGGTAGCGGAGCTCGACGTCCCTGGCCCGGGGAGCCTCCACCACTTCGACCCGGGACTCCCCGGATCGGTAGGGTCCGAGCTCGAATCGATATCCGTAGCTCTCGTGCGCCGCCCCCAGGTCGACCTTGCCGCCGCGGGCGCCGGGTTGCCCGACCGGGAGCCGCTCGACGATCCGACCGGCCATCATCCGCACCACCACGAGTTCACCGGGGACCTCCCCCAGGACCTCGACCCCGACCTCGACCCCGGTGCCCGCCAGCACCCGGAGGTTTCCGGGCGTCACCCGGAAGTCGACCGGCAACGGGAGACTCAGGCCCAGGGCGGGTCCCAGGAAGCGGAGCGAGCGGTGGAGGTGGAGCCGGGGCTCGAAGCCACCGGTCCCGCCCGCCAGCAGGGCCAGGAGGAGGCCCTGGACCGCCAGCCGGCGGACTCCCTCGAAGGCGACCCCGGTGGTCGGGTCGAGCCCGGCCAGGACGGTCTCCGCCTGGCTCGAACATGCCTCGACCAGATGGGGGTCGACGCCCTCCGGGAGCCCGGTCTCGGCGAGCTCGACCGAGGTCGCCAGGCGGGCGGCCAAGGCGCCTCCGGAGGCCTGCTCGATGGCCCAGGCGGCCTGCCTCCGGTCGGGTCCCCGCGCCAGGTGCAGCAGGGCGAGCAGCAGGGCGGTCCCGATCGAGGCGGCCCCCAGGCCACCGATCGACCTCCGCAGCGCCTCCCCGGGATCGAGACCGCGTTCGGCCAGGGCGAAGGCCGCCAGCATCCCGGCCAGGGTCCCCACCAGGAGCAGCGCACCCTCGAGGGATCGACGCAGGAGATCACGTCGTTGGAAGGCCGAAACCGCGCGGCCCAGACCCGGAGACAGGGCAGGCAGGCTCACGGGGCCCGGGATCCAGGGGCATCGAGCCATCCCCGAGGCGACTCCGGGCGGCTCCCTGTGGGGGCGAACGGCGAAACCCTGCCGGGTGAAGGATCGGTCCCGGAGCCCTCTCCCGGCGGGGGCCTACCGAAGGCGGTCCCGAGCCGCGCCAGTTCTGGGCGACCCAGGGCCAGGGCCGCCAGGGCGAAGAGCTCCGCGACCCCCCCGGGCCGATAGCCCGCCGCCACCTCGGGAAGGCTCGTCTCGCAGGCTCCCGGGACGAGGTCCTCGAACTCCAGGCCCAGGACGGCCTCGTCGTCCCGGAAGACCGAGAGGCGGACCGGCAGGCCCCGGGCATCCACGGCGAGGGTCACGGTCTCGTCCCGGTCGGGACGGTGGAGCATGATCCGACCCGGAGAACCCACGATCCGGGTCCCGGAGGCGACCAGCCCGGAGACGATCCGGCGGGCCAGATCGGCCTCCGGGTCGTCCCGCCGGGACCGATCCGCCCGGACTGCCCGGGTGCCGGCACCGGAGCGGGTGCGGCGGGCCAGGACCTCCAGGGCGAGATCCTCGGCGCCCGGGACCGGAGCGTGGACGAAGACCCGATCGTCCCGGGCCACCACGGTGATCGGTCCCCGGGGGCCACCTCCGGCCTCCGAGAGGACCAGGCGGAAGCGGTGCCGATCCGGCTCCCCGGCCGCGAGGTCGAAGCAGAACTCGCCCCGGAGGTCGTGGACCCACAGCCCCTCGGTCAGTTCCCGGATGGCGGGACCCGGGACCAGGCGCACCTTGGCGCTGGCGGTGCGGAGCTCTGCCAGGCGAACCAGGAGGCTCTCGAGCTCGGACTCTGCGGTACGGGCGGCCAGCCTCCCCGCGGCCGCGGGTCCCGCCAGCAACGCCAGGCCGATCGCCAGGAGGACGGCCGAGACGGCGACCCGGGCGTGGCCGGAGCGCCCCTGGCTCCGCCAGGGGGAGCAGCGGAGGTGTAGCCCGTCGCTGGCGAGGCCCTCGTGGCCGAGCCGCAGGCTCACACGGTCCCGGACCGGGAGACGAAGCCGGGAGGACGGGAACAGGGTTCGCATGGGGCTCCCAGCGGGACGAAGCCGGTTCCTCGAACCGTAGCACGGCCCCGGTTCCCCTGAAAGGCTCCGGAGGTGGACGAGCTGCGGGCCGGGGACACTAGACTCCCCCGCCATGACGGTGGCCGGCCCGATGCGTACCCGACTCGCGACCAGCGTCGCGATCCTGGGGGCATTGTCCTTCCTGCTCATGTTCCTGGAGGTGGCCACCCCTTTCGCACCCTTCCTGAGGTACGACCCCTCCGACATCGCTGCCCTGGTCGGCGGCTTCACCCTGGGTCCGATCCCGGGGGCGGTGATCGTGGTCCTCCGGAACCTGCTGCGCGGCCTGCTGGTGAAGCCGGACCCCATCGGCCTGGGGATGAACACGGTGGCCGGGGTCGCCATGGTGACCGTCTCGGCCTGGTGGTACCAGTCCCGGCTCACCCGACGGGCCGCGGCCGAAGCCTTGGTGTTGGGTGGGATCGCCCAGGTGCTCGTCTGCATCCCGGCCGCGGCGATCGCCATGCCCCTCTACGGCCTTCCCCCGGCCGGGGTGCCGGCGCTCCTATGGGGTGCCATCGTGCCGTTCAATCTGGTGAAGTGCACGGTCTCGGGAGGCCTGACCTTCGTCTTCTACAAGCGGGTGGCGCCCTGGCTGCCGCGGCTGCGTCCGGCGGCTCCGGCCGGAAAGCGGCCCTGACCTCCGGGGGCGGGGGCACTTCCCGGGGTGCTTCGACAGCGTCCCTCCCATGTGCGAAACTCCCCGGACCGAGAGGAGCGCCCGTGGATCCCTGCAAGGCGAGCGCGGAGATCGAGGTGGAGGACCGTCGCGAGGTCTACCTCGACCACAACGCCACCACCCCGGTCCGCCAGGAAGTGGTCGAGACCCTGATCGCCCACTACCGCTCGCCCGGCCTGTTCGGGAATCCGAGTTCCTTGTCCCAGCCGGGGAGGACGGCCAAGGCCCTGGTGGAGGATGCCCGGGCCCGGGTGGCCCGGGCCCTGGGGTGCCGGGACGAGGAGGTCCTCTTCACCAGCTGCGGAACGGCCGCCAACAACACCGCCATCAAGGGGATCGCCTTCCGCCACCTGGCAGACGGAAGCCTCGGCCACCTGGTCGCCTCGGCCACCGAACACGCCGCGGTGCTGGAGACCTGCGAGTGGCTCGAGGGTCTCGGATTCACCTTCACGGTGGTCCCGGTGGGACGTGACGGTCGGGTCGACCCGGAGGAACTCCGGGACAGCCTGCGACCGGACACCCGATTGGTCTCGGTCATGGCCGTCAACAACGAGATCGGGACGGTCAATCCGCTCGCCGGGATCGGGAGCGTCTGCCGGGAAGCCGGGGTCCCGCTCTTCGTGGACGCGATCCAGGCCTTCGGCAAGATCCCGCTCCCGCTGGCGGAGCTCGGGATCTCGATGCTCTCGATCTCCGGCCACAAGCTCTACGCACCCAAGGGCATCGCGGCCCTGGTGGTCCGGGAGGGCATGCGACTCGTGCCCATGCTCCATGGTGGTGGCCAGGAGGCGGGGCGACGCTCGGGGACCCAGGCCGTGGAGCAGATCCTGGCCCTGGCCCGGGCCGTGGAGCTGGCCGCGGCCGAGCGGGATGCCGAGAGCGCCCGGCTCCGCGGGCTCTCGGAATGGTTCCTGGCGGAGCTCCGGAGGGTGGAGCCCGGGCTGATCGTCAACGGCTCCCTCGAGCACCGGGTCGGGAATTGCCTGAACCTGGGGTTCGAGGGCGTGGACTCGGGTTCGGCCCTGCTAAGCCTCAACCGGATCGGCGTCTACGTCTCGTCGGGATCCGCCTGCCACTCCGGCGCGACCGAGGCCAGCCACGTGCTCCGGGCCCTGGGCACCGACACCTCACGGTACGGGTCGCTGCGCTTCAGCCTAGGCCGGAGCACCACCCGCACCGATCTCGAGTACGTGCTCCGTTGGCTGCCCGAGATCCTGGCGGAGCTCCGCCGGAATCCGATCCCCGCCGCCGGCTGATCCCGGTCGATACCGGCCCGGAGGCTACTTCGAGTCCCCGAGGTCGGGCTGGGTGTCGGCGGCCGCGGCAGCCGAGGTGCTCTCGGAGGCGCCTTGGGAGCCGCCCGACCCGTGGCGCCGACCGTGGCGTCGGCCGTGCCGGGATCGCCCCCCGCCACGGTTACCGTGGACATCGGCGCCGTCCCGGTCGTAGCCCTCGCGATCGTAGCCGTCCCGGTCATAGCCTTCTCGGTCGTAGCCATCCCGGTCATAACCGTCCCGGTCGTAGCCTGCCCGGTCGTAGCCGTCCCGGTCATACCCCTGCCGATCGTAGCCCTGCCGGTCATACCCGTCGCGGTCATAGCCGCCACCCGATCCGCTCCCGGATCCGCCCGTGCTGCCCCCGGAACTGCCCCCGGAACCGGAGCCGGTGCCAGTGCCGCTCCCGGTGCCGCTCCCGGTGGTGGTCCCGGTGGTGGTCCCGGTGGAGCCGGTCGACCCGGTGCCGGAGCCCGAGCCGGACCCGGTCCCCGAGCCGCTGCCGCCGCTCGAGCCCGAGCCGGATCCGCTGCCGGCGCCTGAGCCCGAGCCGGCGCCCGAACCGGTGGAACCGCCCTGGCTGCAGGTCTGGGCCTCGTTGTACTTGCGGAAGGCTTCCTGGTAGGCCGCGAAGGCCCCGGACACGGCTCCTGCCACCGGGGGTACCTGGGCGATGGCCTCGACGTAGCGCCGGTAGGCGTCGACGTAGGCCTGGCGCAGGGCCTCGAGATCCCCGCCGCAGCCCGAGGTTCCGCTGTTGCCGGACCCGGTCCCGGTCCCGCTCCCGGTGGTCGGGTCGGTCGAGCCGGCGGAACCGCCTCCCGATCCGGTGCCCGTCCCCGAACCGCTCCCCGATCCGGAGCCGGTCCCGGTACCCGACCCCGATCCGGTCGCCGAGCCGTCGCGGTCCCGCTGGCGCTCGTAGCGGTTGTTCCGGTCGTAACCGTGGATGTTGAAGCCGTCCCGGTCGAAGCCGCGCTTGTCGAAGCCGCTCCGGTCGTAGCCTTCCCGGTCATAGCCGGCGGCGTTGTAGCCGTCCTTGTCGAAGCCGGCCCGGTCGAAGCCCTGCCGGTTGAAGCCGTCCTTGTCGTAGCCGTCGCGGGTGAAGCCGGAGCGGTCGTAGCCGCGCCGGTCGTACCCGTCGCGGTCGTAGCCGTCCTTGTCGAATCCCCGGCGATCGAAGCCCTTGCGATCGAAACCCTTGCGGTCGTAGCCGTCCCGGTCAAAGCCGGCCCGGTCGAATTCGCGGCGCTCGCGGTCCCGGTCGCGGTCGTCGGAGTACCGGTCCAGGGCGTCGCCCGAGTCCTCCTCGTCGTCGTCCCCGCAGCCGGGATTGAACAGGAGGGCCAGCGACAGGATGGCCACGGCCCAGGGTCGGACCGTCGCCAGGCTTGCCTTCGACTTCATGCTCGGTCGCATGGGATCGCTTCCTCTTCCTCCGGCCCGGAGTTTCCCGGGTCCTTCTCCATCCCCTCGGACGCCGACCGGTCCGGATCCAGGAACCAAGTCCCGGATCCGGACCACGGAGGTCCTCAGGAACCGCTGCCGGTCGAGCCCCCGAGGTCGTTCCAGCCGTCGATCAGGTCGCCGCTCCCCGACCCCGACGGGCTACCGCTGCCGCTCCCGCTCCCGCTGCCGCCCGGAGCCGCTCCGCTCCCGGTGCCCGAGGGCGAGGTTCCCGAGCCGGTACCAGTCGGGGGACGGGGCGAGGTCCCCGAGGCCGGTCCGCCGGAACCCGTGCTGGAACTACCGCTGGATCCGCTCCCGGTGCTCCCGCTCCCCGTGGAGCCGCTGCCGGAGCTGCCGCTGCCGGTGGAACCCGCACCCGGCTGGCCACTGCCCGTGGACCCGCTGCCGGGGCTGGAGACGCCCGAGCCGGAGCCGGAGCCGGAGCCGGAGCCGGAGGAACCGGAGCCGCTCCCGGTACTGCCGGTGTTCCCGGAGCCTGTGCCCATGCCCGACCCGGTCCCCGAGGGAGTGCCCCCGTTGCCGGTCCCCGAGGGACCGAGGCAATCGGCCCCCATCAAGCCCAGGCTGCTCGCCATGAGGGCGATGGCCAGCCAGCGAGGGGACCTGGTGGCGGTCGTCGGCCTCCGGGCCGGGAAATCCTGTCGGGTCACGTCTCCCACGTCCTTCCGAGGCCCTCGGGGGGCCGATCGATCTCTTCTTCCGGTGGAGGGCTCCGGGGGCCGATCCAAGCCGGCGCCCATGCCTCCGAGGAGTACTACGGTGCCTGGCCCTGACGGGTTGCATGGGGCAGGCCGTCCCAGCCTTCCCCAGCCGGGGCCGGAGACAGGACCGGGGCACCGGCTCCCGGATCCGTCCTGCTCGCGGCTTCGCTCCCCGGCCCGGCCGGACGATAGCCAGGAGGGAAGAGGTGCTCCGTGCCGCCGCCCATGCCCGGACCGTTCGGTTTCCCGAGCCGCGCCCGGTCGCTCGCGGCCCTGGGGACCGCACTCCTGTTCCTGGCCGCATGCAGCGACGAGGACTTCGGGGGAGTGACCCAGCGGCAGTTCTCGGTGGGGATCATCCAGGGCTTCGTCCGGGACATCGACCTCCCGGGTACCCCGGTGCTGCCCGGGATCACGGTCTCCATGACCCCCTCGGTCCAGAACACCGTCACCGACTCGATCGGGTTCTACCAGTTCCGGGACGTGCCGGTGGGTACCTACAAGGTGACCGCGCTCCGACCCGGGAACCCGGTGAACCACGTGGCCGCCAACGCGGTGATCCAGGGCGGCGACGTCTTCCAGGCCAACCTCGATTTCGGGGCGGGTCCGGGCGTGGCCTCGTCCCGGCAGGTCATGTTCCTGTCCTCCAACGGGATCGGGTCGATCTTCTTCTCGAGCCAGACCGGGACCGACCAGTCCTCCATCACCCCTGGCGGGATCGCCCCCCCGATCGTGAAGGCCCGCTTCAACCGGGCAGTGCCCACCGAGGTGGTGGTGGAGGCCGCCCCCGGGGGCAACTCCGGGATCTTCCTCGCCGACCTGGCAGGGGGGAGCGCCACCACCGTGATCCAGACCGCCTCGCCCGAGACCCACCCCGACCTCTCGCCCGACGGCAACCGGGTGGTCTACGCCGCCGACACCGACCTGGACGGGAACTTCGAGATCTGGCTGATCCAACGGGACGGCACCGCCCCCACCCTGCTGGTCGACGACTTCGTCCCGGCCGGGGGGGCCCGGTTCGACAGCCGCGATCCGGCCTGGAGCCCCGACGGGGTCACCATCCTCTTCGCCCGGCGCCGGACCGACGTAGCCGCCCCGATCGACCAGCGGGACTACGAGATCGTCTCGGTGCGGGTGGACGGGGGTCCCATCGTGGTCCTCACCCAGGACCTGCTCGACGACCGAGAGCCGACCTGGCACCCGGACTCGACGACCATCTTCTACGCCAAGCAGGCGAGCGGCTTCTTCCAGCTCTTCGTGGCCACCGCCCAGCAGTTCACCGCCGAGGTCCAGCTGACCGCCAATTTCGTCGACGACCGGGAGCCCACCGTCAGCCTGGACGGCACCCTCCTCGGATGGACCACCCGGGACAATCCCGGGGGCCAGAACCCTGAGGGGAACCGGGAACTGGTGGTGGCGCAGATCGTCGGCACCACCCTGGTCTCGCCCTTCGCGGTGACCCGCACCCCAGGGAGCGTGACCATCTCGAGCCCGGACTTCCGGCCGCACATCCCGTAGCCGAGGTCCGGCTCCCGCTCAGAATCCGCCCGAGTCGTTCCCGGTCGCCACCCGGGCGGCCCACTCCGAGGACTCGATGGACCGGACCGAGGGCGGCAGCGGGACGCCGCTCCGGGCGATGGCGCCCAGCGTCTGCACGCTGGCCTCCCGGAGCCGCCCGTAGCGGTCCTCGAGGAGCACGTAGGCGGTCCCCGCGGGGGCATCGACCCAGGACCCGATGGGTCGGCCCAGGAGCGCAGAGGGTCCGAGGTCCAGGCCGTTGGCGACCAGCATGGTATCGGCGGTGCGACCGAAGAACAGGTGGTCCCGAGGGCGCCCCATGGCGGCCGAGCGGGCGGTGCGGGCGGCGTAGACCACGAGTTCCACCCGACCCTCGGGCGAGAGCGCGGCGTGGTCGAAACCATAGAGCCAGTCCCCATTGCGCCCGTCCACGCTGCGCTCCCCGACCTTGAGAGTCGAGGCCCCGGCCTCGTCGGGATCGAGCCAGATTGCCAGCGGCCCTGCCACGCCGTCGGCCGAGACCTCGAAGCCCAGCTCCAGCAGCTCGCCCAGGTCGGACTCCACGCGGGCGATCTCGCCGGCGGCCTCCACGGACAGGGCGGAGCGCAGCACGAAGGGCTCGTCGAAGGGATCGGTGCGGTCCTCGCCCGGGAAATCCGAAGCCCGTTCCGTGAACGGCGAAGGGCCTCCGGCTGTCAACCGTCCCG
>CAYOHP010000107.1:0-21334 GCA_964403795.1 uncultured bacterium
AGCGTGATCCGCTTCATGGATCCTGCCGAGGCTCCGGCGGAGTCCCCCCTGCCGCTTGCCCGGGAGCAGGCTCGTCGGCTGCAGAGCCGCCTCCCGCCACGCTGACCGGCTCGGATCCGGTGCACCCGCAGGCGTAGACCGAGCACTGGCCGAGGTACTCGAAGCAGTCCCGATGATGGGGCGTCTGGCAGCCCCGGCAGGCGACCAGCGGCGCCTCGCGGCCGAGGCCCTCGCCACAGACCCGACAGGGTTGCTCGGGATCGACCCGGGTCTCGGCGGCCAACAGCTCGAGCAGCTCGACCTCGTCGACGGTGATCGGAGGGTAGAGGAAGGCATCCAGCGCGGCATCGAGCCGGACGGCCAGGCTCCGGCGACCCCTTGGCACCCCGGCGCCGGGTCGGCCGGCTCCCGGGCTCTCGGCGACCGGGCTCACCACCATCACGCCGTCCCAGTGGAAGAACCGGTCGAGCTTGCTCCGGAGGTGACCGGCGAAGGAGTCGCAGAGCAGGGCCAGGTAGACGCAGGAGACGAACCCGGCCGCCGCCATCCATCCTTCAGGGGCGAGGAAGCATGCGAAACAGGCCAGGGCAGCCACCACCTTGGCGGCCTCCGCCACCAGGGTCGCCAGCTCGACCAAGGTGAGCTTCTGGACCTCGCAGCCCACCCGGAAGAGATTCCGGAGACGCTCCCCCTCCCCGAACAGGATCTGGAGCTCCACCACCCGGTGCTCGGCGTAGCGGCTGGCGGTGTAGGCGCCCACCACCACCCAGACCAGACCGAAGCCCAGGACCCCGGCGAGGAGCGGGCTCTCGGGCGGACGATGGCAGAGCCATGCGGTGCCGCCCAGCGCCGCCAATCCCGCGGAAACGCAGAGCACCTCGTCGAAGAGGGCAGTGAGGAGCCGGGAGGTGAACCCCCGGGGCGCGGAGTCGGGAGGGGTCTCTCGCATGCGGATCGGCTCCTGGACCCAGTCTAGCCCCGGTTCCCCCGCTTCCCAAGCGGAAGTCGCACTCCTCGGGAGGCCCGATGGGCCCCCCGAGGAGCGGCAGTCCTGCGGACTGCTGCGCTTGGTGAGGGGGACGATCCCCCTCACCCCCGGGGGTTTGGGGGGGGTGCCCCCCAAACCAAACAAAACACAGGCTTAGCCTCCGGGGGGGCTCGAACCCCCAACCCTCGGATTACAAATCCGATGCACTGCCAGTTGTGCTACGGAGGCACGCGGTCCTGTCGTCCGGGCGATCCCCGGTGCGGACCCACCAAGTCTACTCCCCTGCGGAGAGGCCCCTATCCGGAGTCGTCGTCGGGACCCGGCGGGAGCGCGTCCCGGGGATCGGGAGCCGGCAGCGCGCCGTCGCCATCGAGTTCCTTGGGCAGCGCCCGGAGCGCCCTCCCGAGTCCGGGGGGCAGGGCCCGGGGCGGCTCCACGTCGCGAGGCAGGCCCAGGGTGGTGTCCAGGGCCTCGGCCGCGGCCTCGGCCCGGAGCAGCACGCCTTCCTTGTCGGTGACCGGCGAGCGGTCCAGCAGGTGACGCGCCCCGGACTTGTCGCGCAGCCATACCTCGAGCTCGTGGATGGTCCCCTCGCCCTTCTGCGCCATGCTCTTGGCGCTCGTCACCTCGAGTTCCTCGACCTCCTGGAAGCTCTTCCATCCCGGGGTGAGCTGGACCCGGACTGGCCCGAAGTGGATCTCCCGGTCGATCGTCCCCCGGGTCGAATCGAGCCGGTACCTCCACTCGGTGAGCAGCGGTCCCAGGGTGGCCCCGAGCATGGCGGCCACGTACCCGGGGACGAGCACCGCCAGGGCCATCTCGGCGATCGCCTTGGGGAGCAGGGCGGTGGTCCCCATCAGGGCGACCAGGAAGGTCGGGACCAGCACCATCACCCAGAGCATGTTGGGTCGACCCCGGGCCGAGAATTCGAGCTCGTCGCCCGAGGCCACCGGCGGGAGGACGAAGGTCCGCCCATGGCAGGCGTAGGTGGCGCAGCCCTTGTTGAAGGTCCAGCACTTGCGGTGGTGGGGTGCCTGGCAGGCCTTGCAGAGCACCAGGTTGGACCGGGCGAAGAGCTCGCCGCAGACCGGGCACTTGGGGACCTGGGGGACCTCGGGGTGGGTAGGAATTCCCATGGCTTCAGGTCGTCCCTTCGGGCCTTCCCGCGGGGGTCCTGCCCAGGCTACCGGCCTTCCCCGGGCTCGTCCGCATGCGTTCCAGGAGCACCCCGAGGATGCGGGCGATGTTCCAGGCGTCGTCCTTGCCCCGGTGATGGGTCCCCTCCAGGGGGAAGCCGAAGTGCTCCAGGCAGCGGTCGAGTCCGACCTCGCGGTCCAGACCCAGCGCCATGGCGGCCAGCGACTTCACGTTCCAATGGGTCGACGAGAACGGGTAGGTGACTCCCCGGGCGGCGCACTGCTTCTCCAGCATCTTGCGGTCGTAGTCGCCGTAGCTCGCCAGGATCCGGTCCTTGGGCGCGTAGTCCCGCTTCACCTGGGCGATCGCCTCGGCGAAGCCCAGGCCCTCGGCGACCATCGCGGGAGTCAGGGTCGTCAGCCGGGTGCAGAACTCGCTCACCCGGGAGACCTCGGGGCGGACCAGGATCCCGTTCGCCGCCGACCGCTCACCGGTGTCCGGGTCGAGCAGGCAGATCCCGATCTCCAGGATCTCGCTCTCCTCGCCCTCGGGAGGAGCGCCCTCCCAGCAGGTGGCTTCGAGGTCCACCACCACGATCCGATCCAGCCGACGGGCCACCGGGCACCTCCGGGTACCAGCGTGGCACGCTCCCAGGCGATGGCCGAGCCCAATTCGGTCGAGCCCGCGGCCATGGCCGAGTTCCCCGAGACCCTGAAGCGGAGCTACCTGCCGCTCGCGGTCCTGGGGCGCGGGGCCCAGGCCATGGTCTTCCGCTGCCGCCAGCAGGCCCTCGATCGCGAAGTGGTGGTGAAGCTGCTCCGCAGCCGGGGCGCCGGGGATCCCAACGCCGAGGCCCGCTTCCTCCGGGAGGCCAGGATCCTGGCCCAGATCCGTCATCCCAACGTGGTGGAACTCCTCGACTTCGGTCGTACCGAGGAGGAGTCCTACATGGTCTATCCCTTCGAACGGGGACGGACGGTGGCCGCCCTGCTCGCCAGTCGCAAGGACACGCCCCGGCCGATGCTGCTCCTCAGGGAAGCGGCACCGCTCCTCGACCAGGTGCTGATGGGCCTCGAAGCCGTGCATGCGGAGGGCGTCGTCCACCGTGACCTGAAGCCCTCGAATCTGCTGCTCACCTCCAAGGGTGCGGTGCGGATCCTCGACTTCGGACTCGCCTCGCTCGGCAACGGATCGGCGACCCTGACCGGCGACGGGGTGGTCGGGACGCCCCTCTACATGGCCCCCGACCAGGTCCAGGGCAAGCCCCCGGATCCCTCCGACGATCTCTATGCGGTCGGGATGCTGGCCTGGGAGCTGCTCGCCGGTCGCCACCCCTTCCGGAGCTCTGAGCTCGCAGAGATCCTGGATCGCCAGCTCTTCCAGAACGCCCCGAACCTCGAGCACGTCATCCCCGGAGTCCCCGAGGGGGTCGGCGCATGGGTCCGCTCGCTGATGGCCAAGGCCCGTACGGCCCGGCCCCGCTCGGCGGCCGAGGCCAGGGAACGCCTGCGCGCCGCGGCCCCCGACGACTCGAGCTCGGCGCTCCCCCGGGACATGCTCCCGCCCCCCACCCAGGCCCACGCCGTGGAGGTCACGGAGACCCAGGTGCCCCTTCGCCGCCCCGGTCGCCCGATCTCGTCGCTGGTGGCCGGTGTCGCGATCCTGGGATTGGTCCTGGGGGTGCTCTGGTTCCCCGGACCGGGCCCGGGCGGGGAGGAGGTCGACCGGGCCGCTTCCGGGGAATCGGTCGAAGCCAGCCCTGCGGGACATCCGCAGGCTCCGACGCCCGAGGCGACCGGGATCGAACCGTGGCCCGGCCTCGCCTCGAGGGTGGAGACCGAACTCGACGTCTGGTTCGATCGCCTGCCTCCCGCCGACGGAGCCGAGGTCCGCTTCGATCCGCTCCTCTTCCCCGAGGGACCGGGTGCGCTCCCCGGGCTGGCGGAGGTTCGGACCTGGCTCCAGGCAGGAGGCTCGCCGGACCGGCTCGCTCCCGCGGCCCTCCGGGAACTGGCGCGAGTGGACGCGGCCTTCCAGGCGCTCGGACTTCCCACCCCCTTCGCCCACCTCGTCGACCTGGCTCCGGCCTCCGCCCCGGTCGCATGGGAGGAGGGCGACGTGCCGCGGTTCCTGTTGAAGGAACTCGGGCAGGACGATGCTCCCGCCCAGGTCGCCGGCTGGCTCGCCACAGCCGTTTCCGAGACCCGCCGGCTGGCCCGGGCGCTCGGCGATCTCGAGGTCCGGCTGGAGCGGGCCATCGCCCGGCGCAAGGACCCCGACCTGCCTGCTTCGCTGATCGACTACCTGGCGATGGGCCAGGGATCGCACCGGTCGAAGGTGTTCCCGGTGGTGACCATGGCGGTCCTCGGGAGGGGCGTCTACACCCCGGGGACCAGGCTGTCCCTGGTGGGAGCCTTCGAAACCGCCCACCTGGCCTGGCGGCGGGCTCTGGCAGCACTGGCCTTCTCGCTCCGGGAGGTGCCCGGGTCGGCGGTCGAAGCCCTCGCCCTGCTGCGGCGCGTGACCGACGGAGGGGGCCTCGGTGTCGCCGCGCTCGGCCCCGGACTCCTGGCCCACGAGGACGACCTGATGCCGGGCATGCCCGACAGTCCGACAGCCTGGTTCTCGCGCTTTCGGCTCGGGACGAGCCGACTCGGGACCGAGGAGGTGCCGGGCGACCTGGCCCGGGCCATCGGGGGGCGGACCGTCGATGCCGGGATCAAGGTGCTGGGATTCCGCGATCCCGGCGAGCCGTCCTTCAGGCTTCGAGCGCTGGTCGCCTACGAATGCGGAGGATACCTCCGCCAATCCTGGTTGGAACTCTCGCCGGTGGCGACCCTGGGGAAGATCGTCGCCGCCTCCCGCGGCCTCGATCCCCGCGAGCAGGAACACCTGCTCCGGCTCTTCCTGGGCGGCCTCCAGGGCCCCACGCTGATTCCCGATACCGATCGCTTCGTGCGGACCGCGGCCTGGGGTCCGGGCCTCGCCGCCGGGCTGGCTGCCGAGTTTCCCCGCCTCGCCGACGAGGTCCGAACCCGGTGGCCCTCCCTGCCCGCGGTGCCGGTCGTGTCCTGGCGCGGCCCCTGACCCCGAACCGGCCAGGGTCCCGGAGCCCTCACACGTTGACCAGGACCTGGCTCCCCGACTCGTAGCGCCGGAGGCCGCGGGCGAAGACGGCTCGCGCCACGGCCACGAAGCCGAGTGCCACCAGCGTGTACCCGGCCAGTCCCGCCACCCCCGGCTCCCGCCACAGGGCGAGCGGCAGGTAGGTCATGAAGCCGGCGGGGACCAGGGTGTAGAGGACCGTCCGCACCGGCCCCGAGAACACCGTCTCGGGATAGATGCTGAACGAGAGCATCGCCTCGTGCAGGCTGGCGCCGGGTCCTTCGAGGCCGCCGGTCCAGAGCACCAGGGAATGCGCCAGCACGCCGAAGGCCGTGAACACCAAGGCCGAGAGCATCGACAGGTAGGCGAAGAGGAGGAGCCCTGCCGGCCCGGGGCGCTCGGCGAGGGCGAAGACCACCAGCCCGAACAGGATGTCGCCCACGGCCGAGACCGAACTCCGGCTGGCGAGGACCTTGACGAGCGGGTCCCCGGGAACCAGCAGGTGGGCGTCGAGGCCGCCTTCCGCCAGTACCCGGGAGAGCTTGGAGCCGTTCCCGAAGACCACGTTGGCGATCCCGAAGGAGCTGGCCCCCAGCGCGAACAGGGCCGCCACGTCGGAGAGCCGCCAGCCCTTCACGGAATCGAACCGCTGGAAGAAGATCCACCAGAAGCCCAGGTACATCAGGTTGTTCAGCGCCATGAAGGCCACGTTCATGACGAAGCTCACCCGGTACTCCATAGCGCCTTCGAGGTTCAGCACCAGGAATCGCACCACGATCCGGACCTGGTTGGCGAAACGCTCCCACGGCCCCCGAGGCTCAGCCACCCTGCACCACCACCCGTCGCGCCCCGATCCGGAAGAGGAATCGGGTGGCGAGTCCCAGGACCACAAGCCATGCCACCTGCCGCCCCACCACCGCCGCCAGGCGCGGGACCTCGAACCCGACCAGCAGCCTGGCGGGGGCATACAGGGTCTGGGCGAAGGGCAGCTCGGAGGCGATGGCCCGGAGCCAGTCGGGGTAGAGGTCGAGGGGGACCAGCAGCCCTCCGAGCAGGAACAGGGTCTTGTGGTAGACCCAGAAGAGCGGACCCGCATCCTCGATCCAGAAGGCGGCCAGCGAGAGCGCCATGGCCACCTGGAAGTGGAGCGCCAGCGCCAGCCCCATGGTGAGCGGCAGGCTGGCCCAGGCGGCCCAGGGAAGCTCCGGGAAGCCGACCAGGGCCGACGCCAACAGGATCCCGCAGCCGAGCGCCGAGCCCACCGAGACCGCGGCCTCGCCCAGGAAGCGCCACTGGTGGTATCCCACGTAGGAGAAGGGCCGGAGCAGGTAGGACCCGAGCGCTCCGCTCTTCACCTCCTCGTCGACCACGCCCTGGAGGCGGGGCGAGCCGACCATGATCGCCTCGGTGACGACCAGGTACCAGAGCGTGAGCCGGGCGTCGAAGCCGGCCTGGCCGCCGCCCGCCGGGAGCACCGCGGCGTAGAGCTCGCGGAAGATGAAGAGCAGCACCAGCAGGAAGAACCCGCGACCCAAGAGCTCGCCCCGGCTGGTCAGCCGGTGGAGCATCCCGATCCGGAAGATCTCCCAAGCCTTGGTCACGACCCGCCGGCCCCGCTCCCCGTCGTCAGCTCCTGGCCGCTGCCGCCGGGCTCCCCGTCGCCGGTCCCGTAGATGGCCGCGATCACGTCCTCGAGGGGAGGATCCTTGATGGTCACGTCCTCGATCCCGTAGCGCGTCATGACCGCCCCCAGCACGCTCTCGATGGAGGCCGCCCGGAGGTCGACCTGGAGCTTCAGCCCGGGCCCCTTGAGCTTCAGCACCTCGACGCCGGGGATCGCCACCTCGTCCCGGGTGGCGGGGGGCTCCCGCACCCGCAGCGAGAGCAGCTTGGAATGGAAGAACCGGCGCTTCAGGACCTGGGTCGACTCGTCGAGCATGACGCGCCCGTGGTGCACCACCAGGGTCCGCTTGCACAGGCGTTCGATGTCGCCCGCGTCATGGGAGGTGAGGAAGATGGTCAACCCCTCCTCGCGGTTCAATTCCTGGATGAGTTCCCGGATCCGCCGCTTGGCCACCACGTCCAGCCCGATGGTGGGTTCGTCGAGGAACAGGATCCGGGGCCGGTGCATGAGCGCCGCCGCCAGCTCGCAGCGCATGCGCTGTCCGAGCGAGAGCTTGCGGACCGGGATGTCGATCACCTCGTCGAGGTCGAAGACCGGGGAGAGCTCGGCCAGGCGGGCGTCGATCTCCCGGCGCGGCAGGTCGTAGAGGGTGCCGAGGGTCCGGAAGGTTTCCCGGGGCGGAAGGTGGAACCAGAGCTGGGAGCGGGCCCCGAACACGCTGCCGATCCGGTAGCTCAGGCGCTCCCGGTCAGCCCAGGGGACGAGGCCCGAGACCGTGGCGTTTCCCGAGGTCGGGAACAGGATCCCGGTCAGCATCTTCAAGGTGGTCGACTTGCCGGCGCCGTTGGGCCCGATGAAGGCGAGCAACTCGCCCTCCTCCACCGAGAACGAGAGCTCCGACACGGCCCGCACCTCGCTCGTCTCGGGGGAGACCAGACTGCGGAGGGCGCCCCAGAGACCAGGTGCCCTCCGGGTCACCGAGAACACCCGGGTCAGGCCGGAGACCTCGATCAGGGCCATCGGGCGTCCTCCAGCCAGGCGGCGATCCGTCCCCGGAGCGGGTCGTCGCAGGCCAGGCGCAGCTCGAGCGCCGCCAGGTCGGAGGCCTCGTCGATGTCGGGGAGCGGCTCCAACCTCTCGACCTCGAGGCCGGCGCCGGTCGCGGCCCGGCAGGTCGCCTCGGCCACTTCCGAGGTGGACCAGGGGATGTCCACGAAGACCGCGGGCTCGGGCTGCGCCAGGCCGATCAGGTAGTAGCCCCCGTCCGGTGACGGCCCCAGCACCACCCGGCCGGGATGCAGGCGGCGGGCCGCTTCGAGCAGCCGGCCGGGGGTGACCTCGGGGCAGTCGGAGCCGATCGCCATCGCCGGGCCCCCGGCTTCACGGAAGGCTTCCCGGAGCCGGACCCCGAGGTCACCGACGGCCTGGGGCCGGGCGTCGCCTCTCCATCCCAGCCGCGCCGGAAAGCTCGCCACCGAGTCCGGGGGATCGACGAGCAGGATGGGGCGGAGGCCTCGCAGGGCCACCGTGGCAAGGTGTCCGACCAGGCGCTCCAGGCAGGCATCGTAGAAGGCCCGGGCGGCCGCGGGACCGATCCGGGCGGCGAGCCGCGTCTTGACCGGGGCCCGTTCCGGGTCCTTCACGAAGACCAGCACCTGCGGCTCCGGGAGCTTCGCCACGATGGGCAGGACTCTAACCCGGGAGGGGAGACTCCGGGACTTCCCCGGCCACCGGTGCAGGGACGGGTCTCCGGCGGGCTGCCGCCAGCGCCACCGCGAACCCCAGCAGGAAGCCGGGCTGGACCACGCACAGGCACCACGCGAAGCGGGCGAAGGCGGACGCGTCCAGGGCCGGATCGACGCCGCCGAGGGGCGCCCGGACCGAGGCCGGGAGTCCGAGCTCCCCGTCGAGGGCCTCGGCGCAGAGCTCGAGCCAGAGCTCGCGGTTGGCCGCCTCCCCGAGCATGGGATCGGAGGCGAAGCCGGCGTCGCCGATCACCGCCAGCCAACCACCCTTGCCGACGCCCCGCAGGCGGAGCCCCGGGCTCTCGCCGGGCTCCGGGCTCCGGACGGACCCTTCGCCCTCGGTGAGGTCGGCCCCGGGGGCGACGGTCAACACCGCGGTGCCGGGGGGCCCCGCCACCACCCGCGCCCCGGGAAGGAGGGCGAGATCCGGACCCGGCCGGAAGGGCCGCGCCTCCGGTGCGCCGGTCCCGACCGAGAGCGACCAACCCACCCGCACCGCTGCGGCCGGCCGTCCGGGCCCTTCCTCGACGTCCCGGAAGAACCCCGCACCCACCTGGATCCCATAGGAACCGAGCCAGGTCTTGAGCTCGGCTCCGGGGACACCCTCGGCCAGGAAGAGGAGAGAGCCGCCCGCCAGGAGATGGGCCTCCAGCACCGAGGTCTCCGGCTCGGGACTTCCCGGAAGTCCCAGGACCCAGACCCGACTTCCGGGATCGGGAGGGCCGTAGAGCGCGTCCACGCCGAGTTCGGCGGCGGCGGCCGCGGCGGCCTTCCGGTAGCCGGGAGGGGCGCCTGGTCCTGGCGTCCCCCAGACGAAGCGGATCCTCCGGCTCCGGGGATCGGCCAGGGCGCGCAGCGCTCCGGCCAGCGCCCGGGGCGAGGCGTCCCGTGCCAGGGTACGCCGACCTCCGGCCTCGATCTCCACCTCGCCGGGGCGGGGTGGCCGGGGCGAGAGCGCGGCCCAGGCCGGGTCCGCATCGGGGTCCCGGATGACCACCCGGGTCTGGCCCCGCGCCGCCCCCAGCCGTTCCAGCCAGGCGGAAGCCGCCAGGCTCGAGCGGCTGGCTCCGCGCCCGACCACGGTGAAGCCGAGCGGTCCCGGGATGCGCCGGGCCCAGGCCAGTACCTCGTCGATCCGATCCTCGTCCCGCCCCGAGACGAGGATCCCCGCCGGCACTCCCGACAGCCAAGCCGACAGGCCGAGGGCAGTCGCCACCAGCAGGCCAGCCCGCACCGTCAGCGAAACGGCCCGGGCGAGCTCCGGCTCCGGCAAGCTGCGGCGGACCGACACCAGGCCGGCGGAGACCAGGGTGAGGGCCCCGGTGACCAACCCGGCGCCCAGCCAGTCGGTCCCGCCCATGAGCTCGCCGATCCCGACCAGGCCGAGGCCGAGCCCGGAGAGCAGCAGCCACGGATAGGCGGGGCCGGTCACCAGCGGTCCACTTCCAAGCCCAGGGCCGCCGCGCCCCACGCCAGCACCCCGATGGCCAGACCCGGCGCCAGCGGGGCCACCGCCACCCAGCCGGCGGCGGCCGGTGCCAGCGGAGCCGACAGGTCGAAGGCGGCGAGGCCCGCCAGCCCGGTGGCGCGGGCCAGCCCGCCGGCCCCGAAGAGGGCCAGGGCGGCCCCGAAACCCAGCAGGCCGCCGCCTCCGGCGTGCCCCACCAGGGACGCCCCGGCCGCCCCGAGCAGGGCCGCCGGGAGGCCGATCGCCAGCAGGCCCAGGAAGGCGGCTCCCAACCTTCCCCCGTCGACCGGGAGGTTGCCGGCCAGCCAGAGCGGCGCCGCCGCCGAGAGGAAGCTCGCCATGGCCACCCAGACCAGTGCCGGGAAGACCCCGACCAGGGCCTGGGCCAGCGCCCCGAGCGGCAGCGCCATGCGTCCCTCGTGGCGGGGACCCGCTCCCCCCTGGGCGGCGCCGGCCACGGTGGCGAGCGGCAGCAGGGCGGCCGCCGCCTCCCGGAGCACGCCGGCGGCGTCGCCCCCGTCCCCGGCCGCCACCCGGGCCACCAGGAACAGGCCCGAGAGCAGCGAGTGGGCCGCCAGGAGCACCCACCATGCCGGGGTCCTGAGCGCCCGCCCGAGCTCGCCCCGGATCAGCCGGGCAAGCTTCACGCCGGCTCCCCGACCGAGGGAGCGGTCTCCACGGCCTCTTCCGCCGCCTCCTCGGTGAGACGGAGGAAGATGGCCTCCAGGTCGATGCCCACCCCGCCTCCCGCCGAGCGCAGCTCGTCCATGGTCCCCAGCGCCACCAGCCGGCCCTCGGAGATCACCCCGATGCGGTCGCAGACCCGCTCGGCGACCTCGAGCTGGTGGGTCGAGAGCACCACCGTGCGGCCGGCATCGGCGAGCTCACCGAAGAGGGCCTTGGCTTCCCGGGCCGAGTGCGGGTCGAGCCCGACCATGGGCTCGTCGATCACGGCCACCTCGGGCTCGTGGAGGAACGCCGCGGTGAGCGCCAGCTTCTGCTTCATGCCATGCGAGTAGCCCTCGACCAGGCGATCCACGGCGGCCGCGATCCGGAAGCGATCGAGGAGCGGGCCCGCACGCCGACGGCAGAGCTCGGGGGCGAGGCCCCAGAGGCCACCCACGAACTCGAGGTACTCGCCTCCGGTGAGGGCATCGAAGAGGTAGGGACGGTCGGGCACGAACCCGATCCGGCGCTTGGCGGCCCGGGGATCCTCGGCCAGGTCGTGGCCCGCCACCCGGATCGTCCCCCGGGTCGGGAAGAGAAGTCCGACCAGCATGCGCATGGTGGTGGTCTTGCCGGCGCCGTTGGGACCCAGGAGCCCGAACACCTCGCCGGGCCGGATCTCGAGGTCGAGATCCCGCACCGCCTCGAGTGCCCCGTAGCTCTTCGAGACCGATTCGAAGCGGATCACCGGGACCGTCCCGCTCCGAGGGTAGCAGAGGCCCCGCTCCGTCCGGAGGCCGGCTGTCCCTCAATCCAGGCCGGACTCCAGGCTGGCGAGCGCCCTCCGGCGACCGGCCCGGAACACCACCGCCGAGACGACCACCGAGGCGGTGAGGAGCGCCACCGACAGCCAGGCCTCGATCCCGCTCGGGGAGCCCCACCCGAGCACCCACCTCCGGTAGAGCCAGGCCGGATAGGCCTGCAGGCCGACCACCGCGAACACATAGCCCATGGCCGCCACCAGGAAGCCGACCCCTCCCGGTCCCGAGGGCAGGTACGCGAAATTGGTGGCCCGGAGATCGCGGAAGACCGCCCCGAAACAGAGCGCCAGGTCGGCGACCACCAGCGTGATCATGGCGGCGTCCAGCCACAGCACCGCGGCGAGCGGCGCGGGCGGGCGCAGCAGTGCCTGGGCCAGTCCCGTGAGCAGCGCCGCCAGGGCACACAGCGGCACCGCCGACATCCAGTACTTGACCGCCAGATAGCGGCGCATCCCCAGCGGCGAGGCGGCGATCACCAGGAAGCCCTCGCCCTCCAGGCTCACGGTCGGGAAACCGAACCGGAGGGCCGCGGCCACCACCAGGAACCCGCACATCGCCACGTTGGCGAAAGCGACCAGCAGGGAGAGTCCGGGCGAGAGCGCCTCCAGGGTGGCGAGCGGGAGGATCCAGAGGTTGTAGGCGTAGATCAACACGATCACCACCATGAGGCAGAGCTGGGTCCAGACCACCGGCGAGCGGGCCAGGACCTTCAGCTCCTTCACCGCCACCGCCGCCAGGTCGGGGGGAAGGCGGCCGAGCGGGCTGGCGATCCATCCGAGGATCCGGCCGGCTCCCCGGGGTGGCGGGGGAGGCGCTTCCTGGAACCGGGCCAATCCCCTCCGGTAGAGCAGCGCGAACTCCAGCCGCACCACCACGAGCAGGGCCGCGAACACGCCCAGGTAGCGGGTCGCGAAGTCGGTGAAGCGGAACTCGAAGTCCCAGGCCATGAAGGCGTGGACCAGTCCCGTCAGCCAGTAGCTGGGGAATTCCTTCAGGGCTTCGGGGTGGAGGCTCGCCAGGTAGCCGGCCAGCTTCTCGAAGTTCCCGGGCTCGACCAGCCGCTCGGGCTGGAGCATGCGGAAGAGCACCACCAGCACGGCGAGTCCCATGATCCCGAAGAATCGCATCAGGTCCTGGGTGCGACGCACCGGGAGGAGCGCGGCCAGGGCCAGGGCCACGGCCACCCCGACGAGCACCGCCGACCCGAGGAAGGGCAGCGGCAGGAGCACCGCCAACGGGAAGTAGGCGAGCGGGGCTCCACGCTCCATGCCCCAGGCGAAGAACACCGGCACGAGCAGCGCCTCGACCATCCACGCCGAGGTGACGGCGGTCTCCGCGGTACGGGCCCAGAACACCGCGCCCGGCGGCGTGGGGGACGCCTCCACCAGGTCGAGGTCGCGGCGCACGTAGAACGCTCCCAGGGCGTTGATCAGGGCCGAGAAGGCCAGCATGAACTGGAGCGAGAACAGGAACATCGACATCAGGTGATGGCTGAGAAGGGTCCCGATCGCCACCTCGTGGAGCCGCCGCAGCATGGCCTCGGTGAGGAGTTCCAGGCCGAGGAGGAGCGCCAGTCCGCCCAGCACCAGGCCGACCGCCACTCTCGGGTACTTCCGCGCCAGGTTCCGCCCTGCGGCCAGCGGCGGCCGGAGCAGGTGCCTCGGGGTCACGCCGGCAGCGGCGCCAGGATCATCCCCCGGAACTGGATCCGGGTCCGGTTGCGGCGGGCGTCCACATCCTGGATGGCAACCCGGACCCGGTCGCCCTCCGCCAGGGCGATCCCCTGCGGGATCGGCAGCATGCACGGGAGCAGGAACTCGTCGAGGCGCACCTGGATGAGGCCGCCCCGGCGGATCGATCCCACGGTGGCATCGTGCTCGCGCGGGTCGAGCCGCTCGAGGTAGCGGAGCAGCCAGTAGCGACGCCCCTCCCGCTGCACCGCATGGCTGGCGGCCTCCCGGTCGAGGCAGATCCCCAGGACGGTCTCGAGCTCTTCCCGGGAATGGCCCTCGATGGGCCTCCCCATGGAGGCGGCCAGCTGGCGGTGGATCACCAGGTCGCCGTAGCGGCGGATCGGGCTCGTCATCTGGCAGTAGAACGGCACCGCCAGCCCGTAGTGCTCGCCCGCCTCCAGGCTCAGGGTCGACTTGGGGATATAGCCCGGGGTCGCCTCCTCGGGTCGGTTCTGGCGCTTGTAGAGGGCCGGGGTGGCGGCCGCGGCCAGCCTCTGGCCGGCCAGTCGGTTGGCGAGCACCATGAACTCGGAGACCAGGACCTGCCCACGGGTGTCGCCGACCTGCTTCCGGACCGAGATCTCCCCGTCGACCACCTTGATGCGCAGTTCCTGGCGCTCGAAACTCTGGGCCCCGTCGGCCTCCCGGCGCTTCCTGAGCTTCTCGGCCAGGGCGAAGAGGGCCGCCAGCTGGGGGTCCGCATCGATGCCTGCGTCGGCATCCTCGTAGGTCCAGGCCTTGCCGACCCGTACCCGGCTGGCCACGAAGGCCGCGGCCTTCACCTCGCCTTCGGCATCCAGGTCGACCTGGACCGTGAGGGCGGGCCGTTCCACTCCCGGAGCCAGGCTGCAGCGGTCCATGGACAGGACCGGGGGCAGCATGGGCAGCGTCCGGTCGGGCATGTAGTAGGTGGTGGCCCGCTTCAGGGCCTCCCGGTCGACCAGACTCCCCTTGGGGATGAAGGCCGAGGGATCGGCGATGTGGATCCAGACCCGGAGGCTCCCGTCGTCGCGGGCCTCGAGGGAGAGGGCGTCATCGACCTCGGTGGTGTCGGCGTCGTCGATCGAGAGGGTGGGAAGGCCGGTGAGGTCGAGCCGGTCCTCGGCCACCGGCCCGGTCTCGACCAGCCGGGCGGCTTCCTCCAGGGCGGCGTCGGGGAAGCGGAGCGGAACCCCATGCTCGTGGAGCGAGAGGTTCTCGTCGGGACCGAAGACCCCCAGGTGGACCAGGATCCGGAAGGCGGTCTCGCTGGTGGGCTCTCCGAAGTTGCGGAGCACTGCCGCCGCCTCGCTCCAGCGCGGGCCCTCCTCGCCCAGGGTGGCGGCCGCCACCAGCAGCTCGACCATGGCCGGCTTGCCGGGCGGATCGAGAGCGTCCGGCCCGGAGCGGTTCTGCATGCGGGCCTTCAACCAGGCCAGGGCCTCTTCCTTCTGGCGGCGGCGGCGGTCGGCCTCCTCCATCTGGCGGCGGGTCTCCTGGACCACCTCCGGATCCTTGGGGAGATGGTCGTGGCCCTTGCGCTTGAACCAGAGGCGATCCTCCTCGAGCAGGGCGAGGAGGGCACCGAGCTGCACCGGGCTGGCCGCCGATCCGAACCAGAGGCGGGCCAGGCGCTCCAGCGGTCCTCCCTCGGGCAGCTCCTCGCGGGTCGACTCCCAGAGGAGTTCGAGATCGATGCCCATGCGGGTGGTGTCCAGGTCGCCCCGAACCCGGGCCAGGGCCTGACGGGCGGCCTCCGGACTGGTTCCACCGTCGCCGCCGGGACCCAGGTCGAGGTCGACGCGGTCGCGCGGGAAGGGGAACTCCTTGCCCTTCTCCGACATCAGCCGGAGGCTCTTGCCCTCCTCGCGCCGGACCCACGCCAGGGTGATGGCGCTCTTGTCTCGATAGAGGACGACGTGCCCGGGATGCATGGCCGAACTCCCACGCTACCACGGTCCAAGGGGCCGAGCCGGCCCGGCTACGAAGCGGGCACCGGATAGGGGACCAGCGCGAACACCACGACCAGGAGCAACACGAACACGACCATGGCGTTCTCGAGGACCGCCTTGAAGTCGATCTCCTGGTAGGTGAGGAGGTTCTTGAAGCAGGAAGGGCAGAGGTCGGCCCCGTCGGGCACGTCCTCCTTGCAGTACGGGCACTTGTTGACCTGCAGGAAGCGCTCGTACCGGGTGGTCAGGAGGTGGACGACCAGGCCCAGCATCACGAGCTGCAGGCCACGGTAGGCCCAGGGTCCGATCAGCGGCACGACGCCTCCTCGATCGGGAGCGTACCCGAGCCGCATCCCTCCCGCCACGCCGGAACCCGGTCGCACAGGACGGGCGCCGGGAACGGCCTCGCTGGTGCGGGTGTCGAGGAGGCGGAGGGCCTTGGGGCGCCGGTCGCCGGGCTCCTACTCCTGGTCGTCGTCCTCGTCGTCCTCGTCGCCCGCTTCGTCGTGGGAGCAGCCCGGCCCATGGACGTGGCCGCCCGCGGCCCCGGCGCTCTTGGCGGTCTCCAGGAAGGTGAGCCGCAAGCTGGTCAACTGGGCGCCGATCCAGCGGGCCTCGCGGTCCGAGAGGTTGCCCTTGGTGCGCTCCTCGAGGACCCCGAGCATGTCGATCATCGCTTGGGCGAGCGGCAACTGGAGCTGCGGCTCGGAGCCGTCGGGCGGGGCGATCTTGCCCATGGCGAACATGCAGTTCTCGCCCAGCATGCTGACCAGGCCCATGAAGACCTGCTGCTTCTTCTCGTCCTCGCTCAGGGCCATGGGAAGCTCCTCCCGGTCGCCGGCTCCGGCCTCAGGCAAGAGCCGCGTCCGACGCTTATTCCAGGTAGTAGTCCTCGAGGCGCTTGGCTCGGCTGGGGTGACGGAGCCGTCGCAGCGCCTTGGCCTCGATCTGGCGGATCCGCTCCCGGGTCACGCCGAACTTGTGCCCGACCTGCTCGAGGGTCATGGGCCAGCCGTTCTCGAGACCGAAGCGATAGCGGACCACTTCGCTCTCCCGTTCCGAGAGGGTGTGGAGGATCTCGGCGATCTGCTCCTTCAAGAGGTTCCGGCTGGTCATCTCCTGGGGCGCCACGGCATTCGGGTCCTTCACGAAGTCCCCGAGCGCCGAGTCCGAGGAGTCCCCGCCCAGAGGGGTCTCCAGCGAGATCGGATGGCTGGCCGAGCGGAAGGCTTCCTTCACCTTCTCGAGCGGCATCCCGAGTTCCTTGGAGATCTCCTCGTAGGTGGGATCGCGGCCGAATTGCTGGGTCAGCATGCGGGCCGTCTTCTTCACCTTGGCGATGGTCTCGTTCATGTGGACCGGGACCCGGATGGTGCGGGCCTGGTCGGCGATGGCCCGGGTGATGGCCTGCCGGATCCACCACACGGCATAGGTCGAGAACTTGAAGCCCTTGTTGTACCGGAACTTCTCCACGGCCCGGATCAGGCCCTGGTTGCCCTCCTGGAGCAGATCCAGGAACGAGAGCCCGCGCCGGGTGTACTTCTTGGCGACCGACACCACCAGCCTCAGGTTGGCCTCGATCAGCTTGGCCTGGGCCACCCCGTCGCCCTTCTCGATCCGCTTGGCGAGCTCGACCTCGTCCTCGGCGGTGAGCAGCGGGATGGAGCCGATCTCCTGGAGATAGGCCTTGAGCGAATCGTCGGAGGAGACCTCCTCCTCGAAGCTCCCGGCCCGTCTCGGGGTCTCGGCCCCGTCGGCCTTCCCCTTCTTCCGGCTGCCGGCGCTCTCGGCGTCCTCGATCTTCTCCTCGTCGCGCTCCTGGACCGCCACCCCGGAGGCCTCGAGGAAATTGATCACGGCCCGGACCTGCTTGGGAGTGAGCCCGGGCGGGAGTTCGGCGCCGATCTCGTCGAGCAGCAGCGCCACGCTGCCTTCGTCCTCGCCCTCGGCCCGCTCGATCAAGCGGGTGATGGCATCCTCGATCATGGGGACGTCGCGGATCTCCTCGGGCAGGAGCACGCCGCGCAGGGCCTCATGCTCGACCAGCGGCTGGGCGGTGATCGCCTGTCCGCTCGCCCGGGACGAGGAACGCGGCCTCGGGGCCTTGGGCTTCTTGCGCTCGCTGATGCGGATCCGCTTGCGGCGTTTGCCGTCGTCCCCCACCACCGCCTCGACACCGCCCGGGGGCGGCACCGGGGTCGGGGCGCGGACCTCGACCGGAGTCCCTCCCCGGCTCGCCACCGGCGCCGAAGGCGCCTTGGCAGACCCTTTCGGATCCCGTCCGGGTCCTGCCTTGGCGGCCACCGGCTGGCGCTTGGGGGCGTCGGCCTTCCCGGCCTTGGCAGCCCGCGAGATCAGGGCCCGGGAGGCGGGCTGGGTGCGGCTGGAGGCCACCGCGGCCCGCCGGGCCGCATCCGGCTCGGCAGCCCGGGCGGCCTTGGCGACCACTCGGCGAGCCCGGGCCGGGACCTTGGGGCGCGCCTTCTTGGCCGCGGCCGGACGCCGGGACCGGGCCGCGGCCTTGGAAGGCCGTCCCGCGGGGGTTGCTCCCTTGGTGGAGCGGGTTCGGACCCGGGTGGCCTGGGTCCTCTGCTTCTTCCCCCCCGCCGGGGCCTTCTTGGCCTTGGCCGGCTTCGCCTTGGGCTTCGAACGAGCCATGGTCCTCGCACTTCCTCGGACGCCTGACCCCGGGGACGGAACACGGTCGGGGGGTCGGCCGTACCTCACCGCCTCCGCTGGGGGGGACGGCACGGGTCCACTGTAAACGGGAGGGGGGGGAGGGTCAAGCCGACCCGAGGACCACCGCGACCAGACCGCCGGCCCCGGTGCCGATCCACAGCCTGAGCCGGTTCCCACCATCGAGCTGCCCCCGGAAGGCGGTCCCTCCCGGGCCTGCCAGGCTGAAGCTGTACCCGCCCTCGGCGTCCAGGTACAGGAGGCCCGAGAGGTTCTCGAGGTTCACGCTGCGGTCGGGAAGGCGGCCGCTCACCTTGGCCCGCTCCACCTTCCAGGTGGGGGGATCCACCCCGTCGGGGAGCACCGAGGCCGACACCACCAAGTCCGTCCCCTCCCCCGAGAGCACCGCCTCCCGGACCGTCAGTTCCCCGAGGCTGCCCTTGACGGCGGCCGAGGCGAGCCAGGCACCGGGTCCTCCCCCGAGCTCGAGGGCGAGTTCCTGGCGCCCCTGGGCGCCGAAATCGAGCAGCAGGCCGAGTCCCGTCGGCCCCAGCCGGGTCCGGCCCCGGAGCCGCTCCACCCGAACCCGCTCGGGCCCGATGGCCAGCTCCCCCCGGGCGGCCGTGAGGACCAGGGGAAGTCCGACCAGCGGCGCCGCCAGGGAATCGAGCGCCAGCTCTCCCCGCACCTCGGTCCCGGGGTCCCCGGCAAAGGTCCAGCTCCCGGTGACCGGCCCGGCCAGGGCCTCGCCCCCGGCCTCGATCCCGGCGCCGGTGAGGCTCACCTGTCCCTCCAGGCGCCCCGGACCGCCTACCGCGGTGCGGAAGACCACCTCGCCCCTGACCTTCCCGACCCCCCTGGCCCCGAGCTGCAGGGCGATGGCGGAGAGCGGCGGGACCACCAGCAGGTCGGCGACCTCGCATTCGGAGAGCCCCACCGCCAGCCGGGCCCGCTGGGGATCCCCCTCGAACCCGACCGCGAAGCGGAGCCGCTCCGAGACCAGCAGACCTCCCCGGGTCACCCGGGCCCGGCCGTCGGATCCCAGCCGGAGCTCGCCGGTGAGTTCCCGGTAGCCCCCTTCGTAGCCGACCTCGGGCCAGGACACCGATCCCGCGAGCCCGACCACCGTCACCGCTACGAGCCAGCTCGGGTCCACTTCGAGCACGCCTCGGGTCGCCAGACCGGTACTCCCGAAGGCCGGTCGATCCGGGACCGCACCCGCACCGGGAGGAGCCGGCGGGCCCGCCGGCGGATAGCCGATCCAGGAGGGCGTGCGCACGTGGACGGCTCCCCCGGCGACCTCCACGGCCAGCCACGGCGCCTCGGCGGCCAAGCCCCCGAACCCGGCCCGCACCGGGCCCACCGAGGCAGCCAGCTCGCCCCGGGGATCCCGGACCTCCACCGATGCCGCGGCCAGGGTGCCGAAGAAGCCGAGCGAGAGCCCGCGGATCGTGACGGGCACCCGCGCCTCGCGGCTCGCCCAGGCGGAGACCCGCCCGTCGAGGGCACCCGACCCGACCCACAGACACAACCCGCCCCAGGCGAGACCCGCGAGCCCCAGGGCCCCGGCCAGGACCTTGGCAAGGCAGCCGAGGCGTCCCAAGGGACTCAGCCGCCCTGCACCGGGGCCGGGGCCTCGAGAGCCGCCAGCCGGCCCGCGAGCGGGGCCGCCTCGGGCAGTTCCCGGGCCGCCGCCAGATGGGTCTTCGCTTCGTCCAAGGCACCTCGATGGTACGCCAAGAGCGCCAGGTGGTAGGAGGACAGCGTCTCGTCGCCGCCCCGGTCCCGGACCCGCTCCCAGGCCCGGGCCGCCAACCCCAGGTAGGCGCTCTCGATGGCCCGTCCCTGTTCCGAACCGGGTCGCGAGAAGCGGGCCGCGGCCCGGGCGTCCCGCCGCCGGGAGGCGAGCAGGGCCGCCAGCCGGTTCCAGCCCGGGGCCTCGCCGAAGCGCCGGAGACCCGTCTCGACCAGGCGACGGGCAGCCGCGTCGTCTCCCAGGTCGGAATAGAGGAGCGCCAGATCGCGGGCCGCCGGCTCGTAGTCCGGGTGGGCCGCCACCACCGCCTCCAAGGCCCCGCGGGCCAGGTCGGGCCGACCCGAGAGCACCGGGCCCAGCGCCGCCTCCAGGCTGGCGAGCCCGCCCGGGGGTCCCGGGTCCGGGGTGGGCGCCGCCGGGACCGGGCGTCGACCGCGGCCGGGAACGGGAGTCGCCGCCGCGACCGGGTCCGGGATCCGCGGGGTCCCCTGGGCGCGACCGGTCCCGGGCGCGGCTCCCGCGGAGGGCGCCTGGGCCAGGAGGTCGGGGGCGGGACGTTCCGCCTTCCCACCCGCCTCGGAGAAGTTCTCGAGCTCGAGGTCGTCGAGCCCGTCGTCCTCGGGCCCCGGAGTCGGGGTCGTGAGCCGGGGCGTGGGCACCGACAGGATCGGGCCCTCGGGCAGGTCGAAGGGGATGCGGGACGCCGGCCCCGGGGGCGGGAAGGCGGTGGGACCCGGCTTGGCACCCACCAGCACGTCGTAGTCGAGCGGCCCGGGGCCCTCCCGGCGGCGGGGGCCGGGGCCTACGGTCGGGCTCTTCTTGGCGGTGAGGTAGCCGTCGACCCTGTTCCAGGGTTCCCGGGTGAGGCCGGCCCGGTCGGCGTCGATGGCATCGACGGCGTTGCCCAGGATGTGGGCCCGCATCTCGGGGCTCACGTGGAGGTAAGCCTTCATGGTGTTCCGGTCCCAGTCGAAGGGATGGACCTTGGCGTGCACGATCCGCTCGTCGGCCCTCAGCACCTCGCGCCTCAGCTCGTCGCTGCGGGCGGCGACCCGGCGGGCCCCGGCGTTCTGGAGCAGGCCCCGGGCCCGGGTCAGCTCGGCCTCGTCCCGACCGGTGGCGTAGCGCCAGAGCCGGAGCAGGGCAGCCCCGGAGAGGGCCTGGGGGACCCCTCCCGCGGCCTCGAGATCGGCTTCGGCCTCGGCGGTCCGCCCCCGGAACAGGCGCACCAGGCCGCGCCCGGCAAGGGCCTCGGGGCGGAAGGGATCGACGTCCAGCACCTGGTCCCAGCGGCGAGAGAGGGCCGCCAGGAAGGGGTCGTCGGGGAGCTCGGCCGGGCTGGCGGCGAGCCGGGTGACGGCCCGGACCACCGGTGCCGGGTCGTCCTTCCGGATCGAGGCATAGGCCAGCCCCAGGTGGCCGCGGGCGTCGTCGGGACGGATGTCGAGGAGCTGGTGGAGAGGCTCCCGGGCGGCATCCGGATCGCCTGCGGCGAGCTCGAGCACGGCCCGGGCGAGCAGCGGCTCGGCGAAGCCCGGGTGGGCCGCGGAGAGCCGCTCCAACTCGCGAAGCACCGTCTCGAGCCGGCCGGCGGCGGCTTCCCCGGCGAGCTCCCGGTAGCGGTCCCAGGCGGGCCCGATCCGGGAAGCGGTCTCGGCGGCCGAGGCGGCGAGCGGTGCCGAGG